>JAPPNF010000015.1 GCA_028818755.1 Deltaproteobacteria bacterium
CCAGCATCCATCATCGCCTCCGGCAAAGGAAGGTGGGGCGCTCGTATCGCTTACGATCTCACCAACAGCCTCTGGACTTCAGGCGAACAGGAAACCGCGAACGTGGAAGAGGCCGCCTCCAGTCCGGGAGACCTCCTTGCATGCCGGACACTTCACTCCCCAGGCGAATGAGGCACCGCCGGCGCCTGTCGCGCCATCAGCTCATCGATGTGATCCGCGACCCGTTGCGCGGGACCCCGCAGCTGCTCCACCGTCCAGTCCGCGGCGTAGCCCTCGGTCACGTCACCGGGCCGGGCATGGTTCACCAACCGCTTGGTCAAAGACCGCGGCAGCATCAGCTCCCGCTCCGCCACCGTGATGAAGCAGTTCCGCAACGCGTGAAACCAGAACTTTGCTCCGCCCGCCCGCTCGATGGCCTCGTAGTGTCGGTGGAGTTCCTCCACGTGTCCCGACGCACTCATCGGCGACGGAAACACCCACACACGAAGCTCCTCCGCTGCCGAGTGGCCCTCCGCCCGCCGCCGCGCCAGTATCTCCCCAAGCTGCCGCGTCACCGGTAACTCGAGCGGCACTCCCGTCTTGGTCTCCTCCACCCGGAAAAGCCCGGCATCCAGGTCCACGTCCTCCCACCTTAGCGGCTGGATCTCTCCCCGCCGCATCCCCGTGTAGAGCCCGAACAGAAACACGTCCCGGTGAACCGCATTGTTCACCTCTGCCTCCAGTCCTTTCCGCCAGCACGGCAGCACTTCGGCCGGGGACGATATCCGTTTCCGCCTCTTCCGGTGGTACCGCCCGCCGGCCGCGAGCCACTGCTCCACCGGATTGTGCAGACCCTCGTAGTCCACGCAGGGCCTGCGATACACCGAGCGAAGGAACGACAGACACTGGTTGGCCGGCATCTCTCCGTGGCGCTCGGTAAGAAGCCTGAACCGGTTCTCCACCTCCCGGCGGTTGATCGCATCCAGTGGGCGGGACAACCAGTCACCGAGGTAGAGGGCCGCATACCGGTGATAGCCCCGCTCGGTGCTGGCCGCGCGCCCATTACCCGATTCCATGTAGTCCTTGCAAGCCTCTCCCAGGGTCGGCACGGAACGCGCCTCCGCTCGCTCCTCCGCAGGGTCGTCTCCCGCGGCCACGCGTCCCAGCAGTTCCTGGGCCAGACGCCTTGCCTGGTCCGGGGTGACCCGCCCGGCACGGCCCACCACCACACGCTTGTTGGGCGCCTTGCGCCCGCCGTTCCCCGCGCGGTAGTTTACAACGTAGGACTTGGCGCCCGAGGGGTGCACACGCACGCCGAAGCCCGTAAGCTTGTCGTCCCAGGCGATCCAGGGCTTGTCTTCGGGCTCGAGAGCGTCTACGGTGCGTTTGCTGAGGGTGAGCTTGACCTTGGCCATGAGTTTTGCGGAGTGTTGCATGGTGGTACCTCGCGTATTCGGTATCGGCTGGACGACCGAAGAAAACAAACAA
This sequence comes from Deltaproteobacteria bacterium, assembly GCA_028818755.1. Taxonomy (GTDB): domain Bacteria; phylum Desulfobacterota; class Binatia; order UBA9968; family JAJDTQ01; genus JAJDTQ01. The sequence goes on from JAPPNF010000015.1 coordinate 1,468, forward strand.
CAAACAACCGAGGTATCTTAAACGTGGACCGAATAAGAGTCAACCCCAAAGTCAACACAGCAGAACGAAACGGAGCGCATTGGAGAGATCGTGCGGCAAGGCTTGGCTGTTGGAATCCCTTTATAACATGCTGTAATAGTGGTAATATTGGCGCACAGGGCGAAGGTCTGAGCATCCGTGCTGTTGAATGACGGGAGGGTTTCAAACCCGCCCGTGTCCTCATGCACCGGGTGCCGACGGGTTCGCAAATCGCCTCCAACGGGAGATCGCCATGAGCGACGACAGCCACATCCATATTCTCGACAGCACGCTGCGGGACGGCAGCCACGCCTTGAGCCACCAGCTTACCGCGGTGCAGGTGGCTCGAGTCGCCCAGGGGTTGAACGACGCCGGCGTGGAGATCATCGAGGTGTCCCACGGCGACGGGCTGGGCGGCTCCACCATCACCTACGGCTTCTCCAGGCAGTCGGAGTTCGAGCTGCTGGACGCCGCCGCGGGGGTCGTGGACCGGGGCAAGCTGGCGGTGCTGCTCTTGCCGGGCATCGGCACCAAGGACGACCTGGCCCGGGCCAAGGACCTGGGCGCACAGGTGGCGCAGATCGCCACCCACGTCACCGAGGCCGACGTCTCAGAGCAGCACATCGAGTTGGCCAAGAAGATGGACATGGAGGTCATCGGCATGCTGATGCTCTCTCACATGGGCTCTCCCGAGAAGATCGCCGAGCAGGGCAGGCTCATGGAGAGCTACGGCGCCGACGTGGTGCTGGTCACCGATTCCGCCGGCGCGCTGTTGCCCCCCACCGTGCGCGAGCGTGTGCGGGCATTGCGCGACGCCATCGACATCGGGGTGGGCTTCCACGGGCACAACAACCTCTCCATGGCCATGGCCAACAGCCTGGTGGCCATCGAGGAAGGCGCCCGCTGGCTCGACGCCTGCACCTGCGGCCTCGGCGCCGGCTCGGGCAACACTCCCACCGAGGTGCTGGTGGCCGTGCTCGACAAGCTCGGGCAATACGAAACCGGCATCGACCTGTGGAAGATCATGGACGTGGCCGAGGAGATCGTGAAGCCGCTGATGCAAAAGCCCGTGCGCATCGGCAAGACCAGCCTGACCATGGGCTACGCCGGCGTCTACTCGAGCTTCCTGCTCCACGCCGACAAGGCCGCCGCCCAGTTCGGCGTCGACCCGCGCGACGTCCTGGTGGAAGTGGGCAAACGCCAAGCCGTCGGAGGCCAGGAAGACATCCTGGTTGAGATCGCCATGAGCTTGGCAAAGGAGAAGGAGCAGGGGGTGGAATAGAACCGCCATCTCGCCTCTACACCGCCGTTCCGGGCTACCTCTCCGTCGTCCGGGCCACCTCCCCAGCACCGATCCGATCCCCAGCTCGGGCCGTCCTGATTGTCGGCGGGAGCGGGCCATCCTGCACGGACCAGCAAGAATAGATGTGAAGTCTGCCTACATGGTTTCAACGCCCAGCTGATTGAAACGGCACCTGAAGGGGCGTACACGACCACTGTAGGAGGCCTCTATGACACCTTCAGCACGGCTGACGTGGGTGCGCATGTACGAACAGACCGGAGACGCCGGCCTAACCTGTCGGCGCTTGCTGATGTCCTCGGCGCCCAACGCTCAATGTTTCGTCGCTTCACCTCCTACGGCAGGAACGGTTTCATGGTGCCCCAACAACGTCAAAGTCGTAGATACGTAGAGCTAGATTGTCCAAGTACCGCCCTTGTTCTCGACCGAACATTTGCCAGGTGGCATGTTTCAACCACCAGTTCTCACTAAAGTACTTCTGCGGTTTACCCATCGGCCAAGGCCCTTTCAATCTACGTTCCAAGACCGATTTCTCGACAACTGACCTCGGTACCAAGAACCTGGAGTATGATGAAATGGCGTATATGGGTGGATTGCCCGCTTCGAACTTAACGAATTGCCCGGCAACACCGGGATAACCCACGCGTTTCACAATTTCATCATGCCCAGGAATTGTTGACACGAAAGTCCAAAAGCCGTCGTCCATGTTCGCCCTGTTTTCTTGCTTTAGACGTGCAATACGTGAGTATAGTTTCATAAAACGTAAAGATAACAACTTGTCGGCGGACTCCACTAGAAGCTTGTCTGCTAGTGGCTTGTAGTCGACAGCTCTTTCCGCCAAAGCTTTCAAGAATGAGAGTATGGCGCTGGTGTCACTTATAACGACAATCTCGTTAGGGCGGCGACTCAGCTGGTACTTCAGTCGTTCTTGATAGGCCGTGGAGTAATCTGATGGGGCCAAAGGCGTTGAGGAAAACGCCGCAAGCATTCTCATCAGCGCTATTGCAGTCTCGTCCTGGTAATTCTGCCACGAGTTGGCGAAATTGATGAGAGCGTGATTGGTGGGGTCAGCTCGAAGCTTTGTCAACAATCGCTTGACGTCTGGAGGGTGGTGGAAGACTGGAAAAGCAACCACTCCCCTCTTTGTACGCTCCAATAGCAGGTTAAGTTGTTTGCGGTCCGTAATGCCCACCTTGTCGTTAAACTTTTGGAGGTGGAAGTCAACACCTTCATAATCGTTGCAGTAGCAATCTTTTGAAGCGTCACCGAAAAAGAAGATTACGCTACATGACAAGATCGGCAAAAAAGTCCAAAAGACTGCGAATGGAATAAAACTGACGAGAAAACGGGTCGAGGACTTCAAAGAGAAGATTCGTGGCAGGACAACGCCAAGAACGATGAACATCGTTGCGGTCGCGACGATCCAGTAGGTAGTCTTTTGGGCGTCGAGCCAATAGATTAGGGGCAAAAAGGCTCCCAGAAAGACTCCGAGAACCCCAAATATGGAAGTGCTCAATGTGACGTATAACTGAGGTCGCTCGACAACCTTTCCTGAGGGGACAACTCCGGCAGCGTGGTGTGAGTCATTGGACATTTTGCCCTCCGTTTCAATTGCCTGAGGCGCAACGTTGTGTACATGGTTTCGAAGAGAAGGGATTACAAGACGATTTTCTTGTCTGCCGCACCGAGCATGGCCCTGACCAAATGCTCCGGGTCCTTTGCGTGCTGGTTTACTTACTCAGTCCCTACTGAGTGTTCAATGACGGGAAGCAATTCACCTTGTTTAGACATGGGCGCTCCTTCGAATACGTGCCGGTTGTTTGAGGGACCGCTACGTTGGGGCTAGACGTACCATACGGTACGGCCTATCTAGGCAGAACACGCCGCTTTGTCAACAACTGGGAATTGAGGTATTGAGGCCGGAAGTCCCGGTCGCCAAGAAATAAAACCAACATGCCCGTTACCCGAGCTTGTGGAGTTTGGGGTTGCGACAAGGGCGGACACGGAGCGTCTCGGGATACGCGTGGCCGGGGAAGTAGTGGATGAGGCGGTTTTGGGGAAGCAGAGGACGGTCGGTTTGTCTCGGGGCGGACTGTCACGCCCCCTGTATCCCCACCTTGAGCCCGAACGACCTCGCCACTAGAGCTACGCCGGTGGTGAGCAGGACGATGAACAGCACCGTGATGCTGGCGGGCTCCCGGTAGCCGCCAGCGATCTGGTCCAGGGCCAGGAGCGCGAGGGTGCGGGTCTCGGAGGTGGCCAGCAGGATGACGCTGGAGGCGGTGCGGGCGGCGAAGAGGAACTTGAGCACGGCGATGAGGGCCATGGTCTGCCCCATGAGCGGCAGCACGATGCGGAAGTAGGTGCCCCAGAAGCCGGCGCCGGAGGTGAGGGACGCCTCCTCCAGCTCCTTGCCGAGCTGGATGAAGTTGGCCTTGAGGACCTGGGTGGCGAGGGTGATGCCTCCCATCATGGAGGCGATGATGAGCAGGAACAGGGTGCCGTAGAGCGGGCGGAAGAACGGCGTGCCCAGGAACATCCACAACAGCCCCAATCCGGCGAGGACACCCGGCACGGCCGAGGGCAGCCAGCAGATGGAATCCAGCACGCTCCGGCCCGGCAGGCGGGTGCGTACGATGATGTAGGCGATGAGCGAGAAGAGGATCGGCCCCACCACCGCGGAGACCACGGCGATGATCAGGGTGTTCTGGAGCGCCAGCATGAGCCGCGGGTCGTTCAGGGCCAGGCGCCAGTACTCCAGGGTCCAGGTCTGGGGCAGGTCGAAGAACCCGAAGCGGACCATCAGGCTGCCGCCCAGGGCGCTCAGGATGGGCACGCCCACCGCCAGGAAGCAGATGGCGCCCATGCCCGCGGCCACCAGGTACTTCCCCGGACCCATGTCGATCAGCTTGGTCTTGAAATGGCTGGTGACGGTGGTGAACTGGCGCGCGCCGATGAGCTTACGCTGCAACGGGATGAACACCGCCAGGAACACCAGGATGATGCTTCCCAGGGCCGCGGCCTGGTTGGTGAGGGGCGGGTCCTGCTGGGCCAGGTCCACGATCATGGTGGAGTAGACGAAGAAGCCCCAGGGGGTTCCCAGCAGGAGCTCGGTCTCGAACGACTCGAACAGCCGCACCAGGCTCAGGAGCAGCACCACCACCAGGATCGGCGTCATCACCGGGAGCGTCACCCGGAACATGGTCCTCAGAGTGCCGGCGCCGCACAAGAGGCTCGCCTCCTCCATGGCGGCGTCCATCCTGCGGAAGGCCGGGGTCAGCAGCATGACCTTGGTGTCGAGGCCGGCGACGGTGTGGACCCACACGATGCCCCAGAAGGAATAAATGTCGAAGGGCATCACCCCCAGGAGATCGTCGAACCAGGTGTTGACCAGGCCGAAATCCGGATCCAGCAGCAGCATCCAGCCGTAGGTGGACGCCACGCTGGGCAGCATGAACGAGATCCAGAACAGGAACTCGAAGCCGCGGGCGAAGGGGATGTTGGTGCGGGACAGGATCCACGCCAGGAAGACGCCCAGCGGAAAGACGATGGCCTGGCGCACCACGGTCAGGTGGATGGTGTTCCACAGCGCCTCGCCCGCGCCGTATTCGGTGAACGCCTCGATCCAGGCGCCGAAGCCCCACCGGGTCGGCTCGCCGATGGTGGCGACGTTGAAGCTGTTGATGAGGATGAGGGCGAGCGGATAGAGGATGTAGAAGCCCATGAACCCGATGAGCACGATCATCAGGTACAGGCCCCAGTTGAGCGCAGTGATGCGGGCACGCGGCGCCGCTGGCGCGGCGCTATCGGGCTGAGGCATGGCGCGCTCGGGCTCTCGGGTTCAAGGGCGTGGATGTCGGTATTGCGTGTCCGCAGCTACTTCTTCTGCTTCTTGGTCGCCTCCTTGACCAGCTTCCAGTAGAACTTGCTCACCGGCCGGGGGTCCAGGAACCCCAGCATCGGGTACTTTTTCCCCTCGACGCGCTTGCCGTCGGTTAGCACGTCGTCCTTGGGGATGTCGGTGCGCATGGAGTTGGAGGGCTCCACCACCACCTGGTTCATCACCCGCTGCCAGGTGGACTGGCCTTCACGGGACAGGAACCAGTTGGCGAAGACCGCGGCCGCGTTGGGGTGGGGCGCGCCCTTCAGGTGCGCCAGCACGCTGCTGTTGCCGCTGCCCATGGCGCCGGCTTCCTTGATGTTCTCGGCCGGGTAGGTCTTGACCGGAAGCCCCTGTTTCTGCGCCTTCTCGACGTCGCGGCACATGAAGCACAGGGGGTACTTGCCGCGGGCGAGCCAGTTGGTTGCCTGCCGCCGGTCGCGGGAGATGGTCAGGTCCATCTCGGTGAACAGCCGTTCCAGGAACTTGGGGCCCACGTCGGGGTTGTAGTAGAGCTGCAGCATGGGCGTGGGCACCGAGCCCCCGCGGCCGTAGCTGTAGAAGCCGAGCTTGCCCTTCCACTTGGGGTCGAGGATATCCCAGAAGGAATCGATCCCCTTGAGGCTGGTTAAGAGCTTGCTGTTGTACGCCATGCTGGCGGTGCCCGGGGTGCCCTCGTAGAGGAAGATGAACTTGCCGTCCGGGTCGCGGTAGAAGTGCTGTCCCTTGTACCACTTGGACTGGTCGGTCACCTCGGGGAGCATGAGCAAGGGCTTGACGGGCGCCAGGTAGTTCAGGATGTATGCCGTCCGCGCCGCGTTGGGGCCGTACGAGAAGAGGTCCACCAGGTACTTCTTCGCCCTGCGCTCCGCGATCATGCGCTGAATCAGCTCGGAGTGGCCCGACACGCTGACGACCTTGATCTTGGGATAGCGCTTCTGAAAGGCGCCGAGGATCTCGTGGTGGGTGATCTCGTCGCCGCCGTAGATGTTGACCTGTCCCTCGGCGCGCGCCGCCGCCAGGGTCTTTTCCCACTTCGCATCGGCGTCCGCGGCGACGCCGTAGGAGGCGAGAGCCAGGACGCCGCAAAGCGCGAGCACACAGTAGCGGAAGTAACGAACGGCCGGGCCGCCTAAACCATATCTCGGGCTCATAACCATGTTCCTCCTTCGAGTCGTGCGGCTCGTCTACTTCTTCTTTTTCTTCTTCTTGTCGGAGAGCAGCTCGCCCTTGCCGGTCACGCGCACGGTAAGGGCCAGCAGGCCGGCCTCCTCGGGGTCGCGTTCGACCTTCACGGTGACCTTGTCCCGCTTCTTCAGGTCGCCGATGGCAATATCCTGCCAGGCGTCGCCCGCTTTCTTTTGGATCTTGGTGTCGTCGCCGACGCCGATGTAGGCCTTCCGGATCCTGCCCTTGCCCCCGCGCTGGTACTGGTACTCGATGGTCGCGGGTCCGACGTCGGCGATGACCAGCTCCATCTCCTTGGTGCTTTTGCCCTTTTTCTTCTTGTCCTGGGCATCGGCGCCGCCGGAGGCCAGCAGGGAGAACACGAACAGAACAGCCAGTATCGATAAGAACGTCTTCTTCACGTTACCCTCCGCGCTACTCAATTGGTTTGCATGAGATGTATCACTCAAACGCAGCGCCCCTTAGACCACAGTCGTTTCGAGGCTGTCAAGAACCGGCTGGCCCTCCGTTAGCCGTTCTTGACACCCTTGGAAGGCATTTAGTAATCGTGGGCTGCCCTGACGGGCCTGGGAAAGGCGGATCATGCTCTGGAACGATCTCCGGGAATATCTGAACAGGCTGGATGAACTCGGCGAGCTCGAAACCGTGCTCGGCTGTGACTGGCAGGAGGAGATCGGCGGCATCGCCGAGCTCGTCACCGAGCAGCGGGGGCCGGCGCTCTTGTTCGACGAGATCCGGGACTACCCCAAGGGTTACCGGGTCGCCGTCAACCTGTTCAATACGCCCAAGCGCACGGCCACGGCCCTAGGGATCGCGTTGGAACCCTCCATCGACGGAGTAGCCGAGCGTTTCGCCCGGAAGCTGAAGGGCTTCCGGGCGACGCTGCCCGAGGAGGTCCGGGACGGGCCCGTCCTCGAGAACGTCATGACCGGCGAGGACGTGGACCTCTTCAGGTTCCCCACGCCCAAGTGGCACGAGAACGACGGCGGCCGCTACATCGGCACGGGCGTTTGCGTCATCCAGAAGGACCCCGACACCGGGTTCGTCAACTCCGGCGCCTATCGCGTGGCGGTCCACGACAAGTCCACCTGCACCATTTTCACCGAGCACGGGAAGCACGGCGACGTGATCCGCCGCAAGTATTGGGACCGAGGCGAGAAGTGCCCGGTGCTCATCTCCGTGGGCCAGGAGCCGGTGCTGACCGCGCTGGGGTCGTCGAGCGTCTACCGCACGCCCGAGGGCGTGTCCGAGTTCGAGGTGGCGGGCTACCTCCACGGCAGCCCCTATCCGGTCGTACGGGGCGCCGTTACCGGCCTGCCCATGCCGGCCGCCGCCGAGATCGTCATCGAGGGTTTCATCCCGTCCCCGGACGACGCCGACGGAGGCCTCCTGCCCGAGGGTCCCTTCGGCGAGTGGACCGGCTACTATGCCCATGGCCGCCGGCCCGAGACGCGTATCGAGGTGCATGCGGTCTACCACCGCAACGACCCCATCATCTTCGGCGCCTCGCCCACGCGGCCGGTGGGATGCGACTACTTCGCCAGCCTCGGGGGCGACAACCTCGAGGCGAAGCAGCGTCTGGAGAAGGCCGGCATACCCGGCATCGGCCGGATCGTGGCTCTGGCCCGCCCGCATCTCTACGCGGTGGCGGTGGAGCAGATGTATCGCGACCACGTGCGCGACATCATCAAGGTGCTCGTGCCCGGGGGCGACCGCTACAACGGGCACCAGACGTGGATCATCGTGGACGACGACATCGACGTCACCGATGCGAAGGAGGTGCTGTGGGCCGTGGCCAGCCGGTGCAGGCCCGAGGAGGGCGTCCAGGTCATTCCCGGCACCGCGGTCTGGCAACTGGATCCACGGATTCCACCCGAGGAGCGCTCGAATCCCGACGCGGCGCACGGCCGCGCCTCCTACACGGCGCACAACCTCGTGATCGATGCGTGCCGTCCCTACGACTGGATCGACGCGTTCCCGCCCGTGTGCGTCAACGGCCCGGAGCTGCGGCAGAAGATCCGCGCCAGGTGGGGCCATCTGCTGTCGCGCTGAACGGGAGGGTCGCGATACACGGAATTCGACATGGCTGAACCGTCCACCGGCAGGAGCGAGCAATGGACAGCAGTGAAAATGAGCTGTTGACACAGACCGACCGCGGCACCCCCTGCGGCGAGCTTATGCGCCGCTACTGGCAGCCGGCGGCGCTCTCCGAGGAGCTCCCGCCCGGCGGCCCGCCGCTGCCCGTGAGGCTTCTGGGCGAGGATCTCGTTATGTTCCGGGACGACCGCGGCAGGCCCGGTCTCCTGGGAATCCACTGCGCCCACCGAGGCGCCGACCTGAGCTATGGCCGCCTGGAGGACGGCGGGCTCCGCTGCATCTACCACGGTTGGCTCTACGACGTCGAAGGGCGCTGCCTGGACCAGCCCGGCGAACCCGGCGGCGGCGAGCACCGGGACGCCATCCGCCAGCCCGCCTACCCCTGCCGCGAGAAGGGCGGGATCATTTTCGCCTACATGGGTCCCGGCGAGCCGCCGCTGCTGCCCGCCTACGACTGGCTGACGGTGCCCGACGATCACGTCGCGCCCACCAAGCTCTACAGCGAATGCAACTACCTCCAGGGGAACGAGGGCAACATCGACATCTTCCACAACAACTACCTGCACTTCGTGAAGCGAGACCTGTCGGCCATGAGCGAGGCCGAGGTGCGGAACGTCCGGGACCGCTTCGGCGACGTCGAAAGGGTCAACGGGCGCGGGCCGTCGCCCGGCACGGAGCGGACCCACGCCCAGCTCCTGGACCTGGGTATCCGCATCTGCAAGGTGCGGCGCATGGATGACGAACGGAACTACATCCGCGCCGCCACCTTCGTGCTGCCGAGCATGACGGTCATTCCCGGCGGCGCCATCAACTGGCATGTGCCCATCGACGACACCCACCATTGGAAGTACGTCATCACCTTCAGCCGCGACAAGGCGCTGGACAGGGAAGTCGCCACCATGCGGGCCAGCGAGTGGGCGCCGGCGCCGGACTACCGCCCGATGGTGAGCAAGGCCAACCGCTACGGCCAGGACCGAAGTCTCATGAAGGACCGCGTCTATTGCGGCATCGACTACCCCAACCCGATCCAGGACCTGTGCGTGGTGGAGGGGGCCGGGCTGGTGCAGGACCGCACTAACGAGCACCTGGTGGAGTCCGACGTCCCCATCGTGGCGTCGCGCAAGGTCCTGTTGAAGGCTATCGTGGACGTTCAGCAAGGCAACGATCCGGCCCACGTGATACGTGACCCCGAGGCGAACCGGTTCCCCCAGATCGTCGCCACCTACGGCGTGATCCCGAGCAACACCCCGTGGCAGGAGCACCTGGAGCAGCTCGTGGCCGACGGGCACGGCTGGCAAACCTTGGCGACTCCATGAGCGAAGGCGCGGACACCAGGCTGCGGCTCGGTATCGCGGGCCTGGGCATGGCCGCGGCCCGCATCCTGCCCGAGATCGCGCCGCTGCCCTTCGTGCAACTCGCCGGCGCTGCGGATCTTCGCAGGCATGCCCTGGACAGGTTCGCCCGGGAGTTCGGCGCGCAGACGTTCGAGTCCGTGGAGGACCTGTGCAACAGCGACGAGGTGGACGCGGTCTACGTTGCCACCCCCCACGAATACCACGCCGAGCACTCCATCGCGGCCATGGAGCGGGGTAAGCACGTCATCGTGGAGAAGCCCATGGCGCTGTCGCTGGATGAGGCCGAGGCCATGAACGCCGCGGCCGAGAGAAACGGTGTGAAGCTCATGTCGGGCCACACCCACAGCTTCGACCCGCCGGTGCGGAAGATGGCGGAGGTAGTGGCCAGCGGCGAGCTGGGGAAGCTCCTGATGATCTCCACCGCCTACTACAAGGACCACATGTACCGGCCCTTTTCCGATCACGACATCGGCATGAGCCGTGGCGTGGTGCTGAACCAGGGGCCGCACCAGTTCGACATCGTCAGGCTCATCGGTGGCGGGCTCGTGCGCAGCCTCCGGGCCACGGCGGGGGTCGGCGACCCCACGCGACCCGGCGAAGGGCACTATGCGTGCCACCTGGAGTTCGAGGACGGCGTGCCGGCGAGTCTGGTGTACAGCGGCTACGCCTATTTCGACACCGGCGAGCTGGTGTGGGGTATCGGCGAGGGCGGCCTTCCCAAGGACCCCGAACGCCACCCCAAGGCGCGGGCGTTCTTCCGGAGCCTCGGCGAAGGCGCCGAGCGCAGCGACGGGCTGGAGCGAAAGTTGGAGGCGTGGCGCTACGGCGGCGAGGGCGGCGGTCCCGGCGTCGAAGCCGAAGCAGGCCCCCGCCATCAACCCTTCTTTGGACTCACCATCGTGACCTGCGAGAAGGGCGAGGTCCGCCAGTCGCGGGACGGGTTGTACATCTACGATGACAACGGCCGCCGCGAGATTCCGGTGGAGCAGGGGGCCCGCGGCCGTGAAGCGGAGTTGCGCGAGTTCCACGACGCTATCCTCCACGACCGCCAGCCGTTCCACGACGGCCGTTGGGGCGAGGCGACCCTGGAGGTGTGTCTGGGCGTCCTGGAATCGGCAAGGCAGCGGCGTGAGGTGTACATGTCGCACCAAGTGCCGGTGGTGCAGTGAAACAGGTCTAAAGCACATGTGAGGTGAAAATGAGTAGAGTCTCCATCGTGGATTTGCAGCGGATGAAGGCGGAGAAGCAGAAGATCGTCGTCATGACCGCGTACGACTACACGTTGGCGCGTATCGTCGACCGGGCGGGCGTGGACGTGATCCTGGTGGGCGACAGCGGCGGACGGTACGCCTTGGGCCACGACGACAGCAACGAGGTCACCGTGGACGAGATGGTGATCATGGCGCGCGCCGCCGCCCGCGGCTCCGAGCGGGCCATGGTGGTGGGAGACATGCCGTTCATGAGCTACCAGGTGAACGACGAGCAGGCCGTCGTCAACGCCGGTCGCTTCATCCAGGAGGCGGGAGTCCAGGCGGTGAAGCTGGAGGTGGGGGCGGAGTACGCCTCCACTGTCGCGGCTGTGGTCAAGGCGGGCATTCCGGTGATGGCGCACATGGGCAGCACCCCCATGGCCAACATCGGCGCGGGCGATTTCCGTTCCAGCTCGGTGGACGAGGATCAGGTGTGGCGCGACGCCCGGGAGCTGGTCAAGGCGGGGTCGTTCTCGCTCCTGCTCACCGGCATCAGCGCGGACTTGGCCCAGCGGATCACCGCCGAGGTGCACGTCCCCACCATCGCCGGCTTCGGCGCCGGGGACCACTGCGACGGCCAGATCGGCGTGACCCATCCTACCATCGGCCTCGCCGCCGAGGAGTTGGGCCGGCGCCGGTCCAACTACGGCCCGGTAGCGGTGGCACTATTGGAGGCGGCGGAGCAGTTCACCCAGGATGTCCGGGCGGGCAAGCCGGTGCGTTCCAAGCGCGACGCCGGGTGAGTCAGAGGCATACGGAGGAATCGACGATGTCGGATGCGCGGCCCGGTTTCGATCAGTGGTACGTCAAGAGCTCCTACCAGGACTTCGTGAAGCAGGAGGGGGTGCCGCTCTACGAAGGAAGCGCCCTGGAGAACCTCAACACGCTGGAGCTGGGCGAGTGGGAGCGGCGGGGCGGCAAGGCCGCCTACACGCGCCTGGGTGAGCAGGAGACCAACAGCCTCCAGATCGTCGAGATCCCGCCCAAGGGGGAGCTCAAGCCCGAGCACCACATCTATGACGCGATCATGTACGTGATGCAGGGGCGCGGCGCTTCCGTCATCTGGCAGGAGGGTGAGAAGAAGCACACGGTGGAATGGGAGGAAGGGGCACTGCTTTCCATCCCGCTGAACGCCTGGCACCAGGAGTTCAACAGTTCCGGCGACGAGCCCTGCCGGCTGCTGTTCGGCACCAACGCAGCGCACGTTATAAACCTCTATCATAATCTCGATTTCGTCTTTAACAATACGTATTCATTTACGGATCGGTTCTCGATGTCCATGCCCGACTTCTTCACGGACGAGGGCCGCCAGTGGAACCTGCGGCTTTTCGAGACCAACTTCATCCCGGATATCCGGTCCTTCAGGCTCGATCCTTATCCGGAGCGCGGCAACCGCACGGCCATCATGCGCCTTTCCATGGCGAGCTGCTCCATCGGCATGCACATCATGGAGGCGTCCGAGGGCACCTACGTCACCGCCCACCGGCACGGCGCCGGCGCCCACGTCATCGTCATCGGCGGCGAAGGCTACGAGTTGATGTTCATGCCGGGACAGGAGAAGGAGCGCCGCAAGGTCCGCACGGTTCCCTACGCCGTGGTGGCGCCCCGCACCAACGAGTTCCATCAGCATTTCAACAGCGGCAAAGGCGGCTACCGGATGCTGGCGTTCCGGGGCACCGGACTGCGCTATGGCTCGGGCCGGAGCTTCCACCCGGCCCGCACCGCCCAGGACACCGACCTCTTCGCCGAGTCGTTCAAGATCCGTTACGAGAACGAAGACCCCTCCATCCGGGAGGAGTACAACCGCGAGCTGGAAAAGAACGGCGTGACCGTGCGGCTTGAGCCGCTGGAACAGGGCAGCAGGGGTTAGCCACCAGAGCACTTCGCACGGGAGTGAGGCAAATGACGGCTTATCGTTCATGGTTCATCCGCTGTAACGGCATCAAGACGCATTTAGTGGAGGCCGGGTCCGGGGACCCGGTCGTGCTGATTCACGGCGGCGGCCCCGGCGCCTGCGGCGAGCACAACTGGCAGCACAACATCCCGGCGCTGGCGGAGCATTTCCACGTCTTCGCCGTCGACCTCATCGGCTATGGCCTAAGCGACAAGCCCGCCATCGAGTACAGCTACGAGGCCAAGGTCGACCAGATCGCGGGTCTCGTCGACACCCTGTGCCTCGATCGCCTCTCCATCGGCGGCAACTCCATGGGCGCCTACATCGCGGTGCGCTATGCCCTCGACCACCCCGACCGCATCGACAAGGTGCTGATGGTGGCCACCGCCACCGTGGCCAACGCCATGAACATCGGCACCACTACCAAGCGCGGCGCCACGGTCCGCCGCTCGGTGGGCGCGGAGGTCACCGAGGAGACTATGCGCGACTGGCTGAGCATGCTGCTCCACAACAAGGACCGCATCACCGACGACCTGGTCCGGCGCCGCGTCGCCTACGGCAACCTCCCGGGAGCCGTCGAGGCCCAGCAGTCCTACCGTGCCCACAGCGCCAGGATCCGCGAGGACCCCAACCTGCAGCAATGGTTCGACCTCAGCTCCCGCCTGCCCAAGGCCACCTTCCCGCTGGCGCTGATCTGGGGCAAGGAGGATCAGTTCGCCTCCCCGGAACTGGCCGCCGGCCTCAAGGCGGCCCTGCCCAACCTGACGGAATTCCACTTGGTGGAGGGCTCCGGCCACCAGGTCCAGAACGACCAGCCGGAGAAGTTCAACGAGATCGCGGTGCGGTTCCTGAGCACTTGAAGATTCGCCAATGAACCAGCCTGCAGGAAGATCGCGGTCTTCATGCGGGGGAACTCACTCTTGCCACTTGTTTGGCGGTAGCGTCAGCGTCGCCCTTGATTAACGATTCCGCCGGAATGCCGAGACCTTGGTGAAGACGCCAGATCATCCTCAGGCTCAACGAGCGTTTGCGGTTGAGGACTTCGTAGACTCGGGCGCGGCTGCCGATATAGGGAATCAGATCCTTGGGCGCCAACTCGTTCTGCTCCATGTGGTAGTGGATGGCGGCGACCGGGTCCGGGAGATCGAGGGGATAGTGCCTGGCTTCCCAGGCCTCGACGAGGGTCACCAGTACGTCGAGGCGGTCGCCTTCCGGCGTGTTGCGCTTCGCCGTCATCAGACCCTCGATTTCCTTCAGCGTCCGATGATAGTCCCGCTTGGTCTTGATCGGTTCGATATCCATGGCCCGAGCCTCAAATTGTCTGGGCATCGATAGCGTCGTAATCCCGATGGCTACCGATGAACCGAATATATACGACGCGGTACGGATAGTTGATCCACACCACGATGCGGTACTTGTTGCCGGCGATGTTGAACACCGCCCGGCCGTCCTTGAGGATGCTGGCGCTGCGAAACTCCCGCTTAACGTCTGCAGGGCTGGCCCAGTCGGCGGCCTTGATTTGGCGGTACCACGCCATCACCGGCTGACGGGCATCGGCGCGCGCGGCGTCGGCGTCGATGAAGGCTTTCAGCGTCGACACCGCGATGATCCTCATGACGAGAACCATATCATGGTCCCATATTGGGATCAACGTCGAAAGGCATTTAGGGAGGCTTGGGTACCCTCAGCGCCGGACGAGCCAAGCCGATACACCTCGTCTGTTCCTGTAGACCTTCCGCTAGGTATTTCGTATGACAGGGTGGCCGCTCGCCGAATTATCGGGGCACCCTTTATGATCAGGAGCGGTTGAGGCCATGAGCTACTATGCAGACTTCCGCGACTACCTCGACAAGCTCGAAGTCACGGGCAGGCTCCGTCGCATCACCCGCTCCGTGGACAAGGACCGGGAGCTTCACCCGCTGGTCAAGTGGCAGTACCGGGGGTTGGCGGAGGAGGACCGCTTCGGCTTTCTGTTCGAGAGCGTGACCGACCGCGACGGACGGCCGTGCAACGGCCGGGTCGCGTCGTCGGTCATCGCGGCCAACCGCGAGATGTACGCCTTGGCCATGGGCTGTGCGGTGGACGAACTGCACGAGCGCTGGTCCCACGCGCTGGACCGGCTCATTCCACCCGAGCGCGTGGCTACCGGGCCGGTGAAGCAAGAGATTCACAAGGGCGACGGGCTCTTGGAGCACGGCGGGCTGCACGAGTTCGGCATTCCGTTCGCCACCAACGGCTGGGAGGCGTTTCCGCGGGTGACCGCGGCCTCGTGCGTCACTCGCGATCCGGACTCGGGGCATCTCAACGCCGGCATGTACAACAGCATCGTGCTCGGCGCCGGGCGGGCCAACGTGCGGACCGCCCGCCATCTGCGCCGGCACTGGGAGAAGTGCCGGGCCCGGGGCGAGCCGCTGCCGGCGGCCATCGCGGTAGGGGTGCCGCCGGTGCTGTCGCTGGTGGCGGCCACCAACGTGCCCCAAACCGTATCCGAGTTTGACGCGGCCGGTGGCCTCATCGGCGAGGCCATCCCGGTGGTTCAGTGCGAGATGTCGGACATCCTGGTGCCGGCCACCGCGGAGGTGGTCATCGAGGGCACCATCCCCATCGACATCATGGACCTCGACGGCCCCAGCGGCGAGAACCGCGGGCACGTGATGCCCGGCCACTGGGTGCACGCCTTCGAGGTGACCTGCATCACCCACCGGCGCGACCCCATCTGGCACGACGTGATCTGCCAGCTTCCGCCCAGCGAGTCCAGCGTCATGCGCTGTGTCAACAGCGAGGGCCACGTGACGGCCCTGCTGCGCGCCCACGGCATTTCGCAGGTCAAGGACGTGGCCTTCCACGACTGCGGCAGCGCCAAGAACCTGTGCGTCGTGCGGTTCCACGACGTCGCCGGGGTGCGCACCCCCAACAGCAAGGTCTGGCATACGCTGTTCACGGTCATGTCCGCGGACGCCGCCTGGCCCAAGATCGTCATCGGCGTGGACGACGACATCGATCCCTGGGACCTGGAGTCGGTGTTCTGGGCCGTCACCAACCGGTACCAGCCGCACCGGGACCTGAAGGTCATCCAGGGCCGGAGCGCGGGGCTGGACGAGTCCGTGGGTCCGCGGGACGTTTCTGGCGGCATGCGCGGCTACCCTACCTCGCTGACGAGTCCCCAAGGGGCTTCAGCAATGCTCATGGACGCCACCCGCAAGTGGGCGAATCCGCCCATCTCGCTGCCGCGCCGGGACTACATGGAGCGCGCTCGCGAACTGTGGGAAGAACTGGAGCTGCCGCCACTCCGGCCCAAGGCCCCGTGGCACGGCGTGTCCCTGGGCCACTGGCCCGATGCCGAAGCCGAGTTGGTGGCGTTGTCCGAGGCAGGACGGATGGACGAGGCGGCCGCACGACTGTTGCGGAAGAGCCGCAACCTCACCGGGGACGCGGATGCGGACTGAATCGACCCGGAACCGGATCAACCTGTGCCGGATGGGTTTGTTGCTTGGCCTCGTGGCCTTCGCGTACGGCAGTACGGTTACGGCAAGCGCCGCTCCTGCCTCCGCGTTGAAGATCGGGCTGCTGATGGACTACAGCACCGGAAACGAGGAGGCCGTCCGGAACCGGCAACGGGCTTTCGAGCTCGCGATCAAGCATGTCAATCAGGGCGGCGGCGTGTTGGGCCAGCCGGTGGAGTTCGCCATCGGCGATACCACGAGGAACCCCGAGAAGGCCGTGGCCGAAGCCCGGCGTCTGGTGGAGGTCGAGGGCGTCCATGCAATCGTCGGCCCGAACTCCAGCGCCAACGCCCTGCCGGTGGCCGAGCGCGTCATCGGTCCGGCGGGCATACCTACCATCACCTTCTCGGCCACGTCGCCGAGGCTGACGGCCGCGGCCGACCACGATTTCCTGTTTCGGACCGCGGTGTCCGACATCGCGCAGGGTCCTGTCCTTGCCCGCATCACACGCGAAAGAGGAGTTGACAATGTCGGCCTGCTGTACGTGGATGACGCATGGGGAAGGGGACTCGCAGGCGCTTTCAAGGCCGCATGGGCGGGGAAAGTAAAGGCGGTTGCGTTCGATCGTCAACAGGCCGGCTTTGTCGGCCCTCTGCGCGAGTCCGCGAGCGAAGGAGCGCAGGCGCTGGTCGTGATCGCTTTCGCATCGGCAGCCGAAAAGATAGTCCGGGAAGCCATCGAGCACGGAATCTATCGCCTGTTCACATTCGGCGACTCCGCCAAGCGCGAGCGCCTGGTCCGGTCCCTTGGCGGCACTCGCCTCGGAGGCATGTTTGGCAGCGGCGGCGGAACCGGCACCTCCGTCGTCACGGCTTCGTCGCGGGCGTGGGACGCGGCCTACATCGCCGAGCACGGCGCCTTGCCCGTGCTGGCCTATGTCCGGGAGGCCTATGACGCAACGGTCGCGCTGGCGTTGGCGGCCCAGGCGGCCGGCAGTTTGGATGGCGCCGCCATCCGTGACCGGCTGCGTGCGGTCGGCGCCGCTCCGGGAACCACCGTGACCGCCGGCCCGCAAGGCGTCGCCGACGCGCTGCGCATTCTGGCGGACGGCGAGGAGATCGACTACGAGGGTGCGGCCGTTACCATGGACTGGGACGAGAACGGCGACCTGCGCCGGGGCCACGTCGGCATCTGGCGCTTCACCGGGGACGAGCGCATCGAGGAAGTCGGCGCGGTCCCCTACGAACGATAGGTCCGGAGCTGTCCGCCGTATGACGGGCAACACCGACTAGGGACACCGAAGGGGAAGCATAGATGGGCAGGATCATAGCCGGAATGGCCTCTTCCCACGCCTACGCGCTGGTGGAGCCCACGGGCTGGGACGTGATGCGGGGGCGGACGCGGGCGCGGTACAAGGCGCGTTACGGCGTGGAGCCGGAGCTCCATCCCAATATCGCGGACGAGACTCCGGACGTGAGGGAACGGGGCTACCGGCACATCCGGGAAGCGCTGGCGTTCTTCGAGCGGCAGATGCGCGAGACGCGGCCCGATGCCGTGATCATCGTCGGCGACGACCAGGACGAGAACTTCACGGACGACAACCTGCCGCAGATCGCCGTCTACACTGGCGCGGAAATCCATACCACCGAGCGCGCCAGCGACGGTTCGCGTCTGCGTGGGCCGAAGTACCCGTGCCACGCGGACCTGGCCCTTGATCTCCTCAACGGCCTGGTGGACCGCGAGTTCGACGTGGCCTCCTGCAGCACCTTTCCCAAGGACGAGCTCCTGTCCCATGCCCACGGACCGATCATGCGCCGGGTCCTTCCGGATGCGGACATTCCCGTCGTGCCGGTGTTCGTGAACGCCATCCACGTGCCGGCGCCGAGCCCCAGGCGCTGCTACCGGCTGGGCGCGGCCATGCGCGAGATCATCGAGAGCCGTCCGGGAGACGAGCGGGTGGCCATCTACGCGTCGGGGGGCCTGTCCCATTTCACCGCCGGCTACCCGTGGAAGCACTACTCGGGGCCCTATGGCGTCGGGTCCATCAGCGAGGAGTTCGACCGCAGGGCATTGGAGTCCATGAAGGACGGGGAAGGCGACAGGCTGGAGCAGTTGACCTCGCGGGATCTGCTGGACAACGGCGGCATCGAGATGCGCAGTTGGATCACGCTTCTGGGAGCCGTCGGCAACGTGCGGCCTCGATTCCTGCACTATCAGCCCTTCTACAGCGCCGTCATGGGCATGGGAGCGGGCTACTGGGAACCCGAAGGAGCGAACGGATAGGATCATGTTGCAGGAAGAGAACGACCGACTGACCCAGGTGGGGCCCGGGACCCCTTGCGGCGAGCTGATGCGGCGCTATTGGCAGCCGCTGGCCTTGTCCGAGGAGTTGCCGCGCGGAGGGGCGCCGTTACCGGTGCGGCTGCTGGGCGAGGACATGGTGCTGTTCCGTGACGACCAGGGGCGTCCTGGGCTGCTGGGCATCCATTGCTCCCACCGGGGCGCGGATCTGAGCTACGGCCGGGTGGAGGACGGCGGCCTCCGCTGCATCTACCACGGCTGGCTCTACGACATTCACGGCAACTGCCTGGACCAGCCCGGCGAGCCCGGCGGCGGCCCGCACCGGAGCGAGATTCGCCAGCCGGCGTACCCGTGCGTTGAGCGGGTGGGCATCATATTCGCCTACATGGGGCCGGGGGAGCCCCCGCTCTTGCCCAACTACGAGTTCCTGACCCTGCCGGAGGAGCAGGTCTTTTGCACCAAGCTCTACAGCGAGTGCAACTACCTGCAGGGCAACGAGGGCAACATCGACCTGCTGCACGTGTCGATCCTGCACTACACGGACCGCGACGTGCAGGCCAACACGGTTTCCGGCGGCAACGGGCTCAGCCCCAGAGGAGGGGCGCCGGGCGCGGAGACCACGGACGCGGAGCTGGTGGACGTGGGTCTGAGGGTCTGCAAGCTTCGCAAGGTGCCGCCGGACCGCACCTACATCCGCTCCTGCACCTTCGTCATGCCCAACCTGTGCGCCGTGCCCGCGCGCCAGGAGGGCGGACGCGGCTACACCGTGAACTGGCACGTCCCCATAGACGACGAGAACCACTGGAAGTACGTGCTGATCTTCAACCGCGAGCGCGCCCTGGACAAGGATGCGGTGCTGCGGGAGCGGCAGGCCACCGACTCGGGCTACAAGTCGCTGCGCAACAGGGCCAACCGCTATCTCCAGGACCGTGACTCCATGAATACGGAAAGCTACAGTGGCATCGGTCACGTCTTCCAGGCCCAGGACCTGTGCGTCACCGAGAGCGCCGCCATCCAGGACCGCACCCAAGAGCACCTGGTGGCGTCGGACGCGCCCATCGTGGCGTCGCGCAAGGTGCTGCTCAAGGGTATCGCCGACGTGGAGCAGGGGCGCGATCCGGCCAACGTGGTACGGGATCCGGAAGCCAACCGCTTCAAGATCATTTCCACCTACGGCTTCCTGCCGGAAGGGATGAGTTGGAAGGAATACCACCGGGGGCTGGAAGGGGAGTCGCGGGACGCACGTTGATGGAAACGTTGCGACTGGGTTTCATCGGGCTGGGCATGGCGGTGACGCGGATCTTCACCGAGCGCCCCGGCATCACCGACCTGCCGCATATCAAGCTGACCGCGGCCGCCGACCCCCGGGACGATGCGCTGGCGCAATTCCAGGAGGAATTCGGCGCCGAGGGCTACAACGACGTCAGAGACTTGGTGAAGAGCCCCAACGTTGACGCGGTCTACGTGGCGACACCCCCAGAGATGCACGCCGAGCATGCACTGCTGGCCATGGAGCACGGCAAGCACGCCATCGTGGAGAAGCCCATCGCGCTCACCATCGACGACTGCGAGCGCATGAACGAGGCGGCGGAGCGGCGCGGGCTCAAGCTGCTGGCGGGCCATACCCACAGCTTCGATCCACCCATCCGGAAGATGCGGGAGATCATCCGCGGGGGTGAGCTGGGCGCGCTACGCATGGTCAACACCTGGAACTTCAACGAGTTCATGTACCGGCCGTGGCCGAGCCACGAACTGGTCACGAGCCGCGGCATCCTGTTCAACCAGGCGCCGCACCAGGTGGACATCGTGCGCCTGCTGGGCGGCGGCCTGGTGCGGACCGTGCGCGCCATGACCGGAGTCTGGGACGACTTCCGTCCGGGCGAAGGCGCCTACGTATGCTACCTGGAGTTCGACGACGGCGTCCCGGCGACCCTCGTGTACAACGGCTACGGCTTCTTCGACACTGCCGAGCTCTACGACTGGGTGGGCGAGGGGGGCTACTACCGCGACCCGGAGACCAACCGCAAGATGCGCACCAACCTGCGGCAGGTCTCGGGCGACGAGTCGGCCCTGGAAGAGCAGAAGAACCAGATGCGCTACGGCGCCAGGCAATCCGAGAACTACCCGGAGATCTGGAACATCTGGGGCAGGGGCCACGCGGCGACCGACCGCAAGCACCAGAAGTTCTTCGGCCTCACGGTCGCCAGTTGCGAGAAGGGCGATTTGCGGCAATCGGCGGATGGAATCCTGGTCTACGGGGAGGAAGGCAGGCGGGAGGTGGCCATCGAAAACGCCATGGCTGGCCGCCAGGCGGAGGTGCAGGAACTCTACGAAGCCGTGGTCCACGAGCGGCCCGTCTCCCACGACGGGCGCTGGGGTGAAGCGACCCTCGAGGTGTGCTTGGCCATGATCCAGTCGACTGAAGAAAGGCGCGAGATCGAACTGTCGCACCAGGTGCCGTCATGGGAATGAGTCAATCGAACAAGGAGAAACCATGAGCGAGGAGAAGGCGAAAGGACAGATGAGCACGCGCGAGACCCCCTACGTGACCTGGATGCGCTCCCAGGACATCCCGATCATCGAGGGCTACGGCGTCACCAACCTCCAGGAGCATCCGCTGAAGACCTGGAGCCGCACCGGCGTGCCCACCTCCTTCGTGCACATGAAGGGCATGGAGGGGATCACCGGCATGTACGTGATGGAGATCCCGCCGGGCGGTTCCACCACCGTGGACAAGCACCTCTACGAGAAGGTGGTGTACGTGATGAAGGGGGAGGGCGAGACCGAGTACATGGGGCCCGGAGAGGCCACCAACGCCGTCACCTGGAAAGAGGGGAGCCTCTTCGCGATCCCGCTCAACACGACCCACCGTATCATCAACAAGGGCGAGGAGCCGGCGTTCCTGGTGGCCACCAACACGGCGCCGCTGGCCTTCGACCTCTACTACCGCGAAGACTTCATCTACGGCACCGACAAGGTCTTCGACGACCGCTACGACGGGCGCAAGGATTACTTCGAGCTCGACAAACGCTCCAAGGACGTGTTCCGGCCGGGCTGGATCTGGGAGACCAACTTCATCCCCGACGCCCGCGCGGTGGAGCTTCCGGTGAACGAACGGCGGGGCTCGGGCTACCTGAACATCCAGTTCGAGATCTGCGAGAACAGTCTCATCGGCCACTTCACCAACTTCCCCACCGGCCGCTACACCAAGGCCCACTACCACGGCGGCGGCGCGATCCTGACCATCCTGAGCTCGGAGGGCTATAGCCTCATGTGGCCCAACGACCTGGGGCCGCGGCCTTTCGCCGACGGCAAGGGCGACAAGGTGGTGCGGGTGGACTGGAAGGAGGGCAGCGTGTTCAGCCCGCCCACCAACTGGTTCCACCAGCATTTCAACGTCACCGACATACCGGCGCTGCAGATGGCGCTCCGGAACGGCAGCGCCAAGCACCCCTTCGGCGTTCGCAAGGCGGCCACCCGCGGCGGGGTCTCCACCTCCATCTACGAGGGCGGCACGCAGATCGAGTACGAGGACGAGGACCCGGAGATCCGCCGCATCTTCGACGCCGAGACGGCGAAGCATGGGGTAAAGGTCGATATGCCTCGGTTCGACGGATGACGTGGAGCGGGACGGCGCCATGATCACCGACCTGAGAATGTTCCTGGAAGAGCTGGACCGCCGCGGCGACCTCAAGCGGGTGAACGGCGCCGACCTCCAGTACGAGATCGGCTGCATTGCCGAGATCGCATTTCACCACCGCGGCCCGGCGCTGCTGTTCGACGAGATTCCCGGCTACCCGCCCGGGTTCCGCGTGGCATCCAACGTGGCCAGCACGCGGCAGCGCTCGCTGATGGCCATCGGCACCGATCCCGACACGCCCGAGGCCGAGGCCATGCGCGCGTGGAAGGAGAGGTGGGTGGACTACAAGGGCATTGCTCCGCGGGTGGTGGAAACGAGCCCGCTGCTGGAGAACGTGCTGACCGGCGACGACGTCGACCTGGGCCGCATTCCGGTCCCCATTTGGCACGAGCTCGACGGCGGTCCCTACATCGGCTCGGGGGTGGCCGTCATACTCAAGGACCCGGACAGCGGCTTCGTGAACCTCGGGAGCTACCGGCTCCAGGTGCACGACGGCAAGACCACCGGCCTCTTCTGCGAGCCGGCCAACGACGGCAGCGCAATCCTGCGCAAGTACTGGGACAAGGGCGAGGCGTGCCCGGTGGCCGTGTCGGTGGCGCCGGAGCCGGTGGTGTTCCTCACGGCCTCCGGTTCCACGGGTTGTCCGCCCGGAGTGCCGGAGTACGAATACGTTGGCTTCCTCTGCGGCGAGCCCGTGGACGTCATCGAGGGCCGCATGACCGGTCTGCCGATATCCGCCGGATCGGAGATCGCCTTCGAGGGCGAGGTCCCGCCGCCCGATGTGGAGTCGCGACAGGAGGGCCCGTTCGGCGAATGGACCGGGTACTACATGATTACGTCGGTTCCGGAGCCCGTGATCCGGGTGACGGCGCTCTACTACCGCAACGACCCTATCCTGTTCGGCGCCCCGCCGTACAAGCCGTACCGCGAGTCCTACGCCTTCTCGTTGCCCATGCGCTCCATGACCGGATTGTGGTCGCGGTTGGAGAAGGACGGGCTACCGGTCACCCGGGTGACGGACCTGGTCAAGATGGGCGCGGTGGTGGTGAGCGTGGCCCAGAAGACGCCCGACGACGTGCCGCGCATCATCAAGGCACTGCAGGAGAGCCGCGCTCCGTGCCGCATCAACATCCTGGTGGATGACGACGTCAACCCCGAGGACCCCATCGAGGTGTTCTGGGCGCTTGGGACGCGGCTGGACGCCGGCGAGGGCGTCCACAAGAGCACCGTGCCGAGCGCCTGGCGGCTCGACCCGTTGCGCACCGCGGAGGAGCGCGAGATCCGTGAGCCGCTTCCCTACCGGCGCCTGATCCTCAACGGCTGCCGCCCGTTCGAGCGGTTGAAGGAGTTCTCGCCGGTGAACCTGTTCAGCAAGGAGCGGCGGGATGCCACGTGGGAGAAGTGGCAGCTTGGAGACTGGCTGAAGGGCCGCGTCTAGCGCGGGAACGCGACGGACCGCGTCGAACGTCCTGAAGGAGATCGAATGTTTTCCGAAGAGCTCGCAGAATTCATGAAGTACGAGACCTACTACGACGCCGCCGGCGTGCGCACGCGTTGCTTCGAGAAGGGGGAGGGCGAAGCCGTCATCCTGCTGCACGGCGGCGGCGGCCATGCGGAGACGTGGGTGAGGAACCTGCTGCCCCTGTCCGAGCGGTTCCGGGTGCTGGCCATCGACTACCTGGGCCACGGCTTCACCGACAAGCCCGCCATCGCCTACGACATGGAGGCGTTCTCCAAGCACCTGCTGGACTTCATGGACGCGGCCGGCGTGGAACGGGGTTGCCTGGTGGGCGAGTCCCAGGGCGGACAGATCAGCGTCTACACCACGCATCACCACCCGGAGCGGGTGAGCAAGCTGGGCCTCATCGTGGGCGGCATCCCCTCCAACGAGCACGGCTACACCACCGGCATGCACCAGCTCGACGCGCTCACCAAGGCGGCGGTGGGCGATCCCACCAAGGAGACCATCCGCAAGCGCATGGAGTGGCTGTTCCATGACCCGTCGACGCTGCCCGACGAGCTCGTGGACATCCGCCTCGAGATCTACACCAACCCCGAGTATCGCGAGCGGGTCCAGGGATTCATCCGCATGCGCGGCTACGACCTGATCCCCAAGATCCCCAAGCTGCAAAGCCCCATGCTGTTCTTCTGGACCACCCACAACCCCACGTGCCCCTGGCACGTGGCCGAGAAGGTGCACCAGAGCGTGCCGGGATCGCGTTTCGTGCTGCTGGACAAGGCGGCGCACTGGCCGCAGTTCGAGCAGCCCGCGGAGTTCAACCGGGTGCTGATGGAGTTTCTCTCGCAGGACGAGGACGAGATCCTCATCGACACGTACCGGCGCCGGTACTGGTAACGGGAGGGAGGCCGGTTTCCGGAACCATCCCTGTCGTCAAGCAAGGAGGTAGGACATGAGACGCAATCGCTGGTTTGCCGCCGCCCTCGGGGCGGTCCTCGTGGCCGCGGGGGCCGCCCCGGCCGTGGCCGGGCAGTGGGACGACGTCCTGGCCGCGGCCAAGAAGGAAGGCAAGGTCGTGCTCGGCACCAACCTGGGCATGCCCAAGTTCCGACAGGACGTAACCAAGAAGTTCAAGGCCAAGTACGGTATCGACGTGGAGTTGCGTTCCATGCGCGGCTCGGAGCTGACGGCCGTGGCCAGACGCGAATGCAGCGCCAACCGTCCTTCCATGGACGTGCTGTTGTCGGGCAACAGCGAGATCACGAGGCTCTATCCCAAGGGGTGTCTGCGGGAGATGAAGTCCAATCTCTTGCTGCCCTCGGTGACCGACGGCAAGCAGTGGCGCGGCGGCGCGCTCAAGTGGAACGACCCCGAGCACAAGTACATGCTCCAGTTGATCGAGTACGTGAACGTGTCCGGCATCTACAACACCACGAAGCTCAAGGCCGAGGAGGTCAATTCCGTCAAGCATCTCCTGGAACCCAGGCTCAAGGGCAAGATCGCCAGCTACGATCCGCGGCGCGGCGGCGCCGGCAAGGGAGCCGCGTCCTTCTTCCTGGCCATGCTCGGCGACGAGTACGTGGTCAATCTCTACAAGGGGCAGGAAGTGGTCTACACCGCCAATCACCGCCAACTCGCCGACTGGATCGCGCGGGGCGTCTACTCGGTGGGCCTGGGCGCCGTGGCCCGGCAGTTCGACCCGCTGCGCAAGAAGGGGTTGCCCATCGGCGTGGTGCGGTTCAAGGACCTTCCCGGCAAGCTCACCGGCGGCAGCGGCGTGATCAAGCTGGTCAAGGGCGCACCGAACCCCAACGGGGCGATAGTCTTGCTCAACTGGCTCGCGGACCAGGAAGGCCAACAGGTGTTCGAGCGGCATGTGCGGCAGAAGAGCCGGCGGCTGGACGTGAGCGAGGGCCTTGACGACTACGTGCTTCCGAAGGAAGGCGTCAAGTACCACGACGACTACGCCTACGAGTTCTACACCAAGGAGCGTCCGCGGGCGCGCAAGCGTCTGGTGGAGCTCCTCGGAAGGTAAGGCGCCGTGCCGTCCACCGCGCCCATCGTCAGCGTCCGCGACCTCGTGAAGTGCTACGGTGACGTGCGCGCGGTGGACGGCGTCAGCTTCGACGTCTACGGCGGGGAGATCCTGGTCATCCTGGGACCCAGCGGCTGCGGCAAGAGCACGACGCTACGGACCCTGGCCGGGCTGGAGCGCCCGGACTCCGGCGAGATCGTCCTGAGCGGCAAGGTCGTGAGCGCCCCCGAGAAGGGCATCTTCGTCCCTCCGGAGAAGCGCAACACCGGCATGGTTTTCCAGTCCTTCGCCATCTGGCCGCACATGACCTGCGGCGATCAGGTGGCGCTGCCCCTCAAGGTGCGCGGGCACCCCCGGCAGGACCGTCGCGAGCGGGTGCGGAAGATGCTCGAGTTCGTCGATCTGGGAGGACTGGAAGAGCGCAACGGCACCGACCTGAGCGGCGGCCAGCAGCAGCGGCTGTCGCTGGCCCGGGCGCTGGTCTACGAGCCGGACCTGCTGTTGCTGGACGAGCCCCTGAGCAACCTCGACGCGCAACTCCGCCAGCAGATGCGGGTGGAGCTCAAGGGACTCCAGGCCAAGCTCGAGGCCACCTTCCTGTTCGTTACCCACGACCAGGTGGAAGCCATGACCCTGGCCGACCGTATCCTGGTCATGCGCGACGGCCGCATCCAGCAGTTGGGATCGCCCGGCGAGCTTTACAAGGACCCGGTGAATCCCTTCGTTCATGCATTCCTCGGCAAGAGCATCCACCTGGACGCGGAGCGGGTGGATGACGATGGCGCTGCATACGTCCGGCTTGCCGACGGCTGCAGGCTCGCGTTGCCGGACGCGGAGGCCGTCCCTGCCGGCGGAAGTTTGATGGTCGGGCTCCGTCCCGAGGACCTGGAGCTGGTGGGCGAGGCGCGGGAGCCCGGAGCCGGCGAGCTGCAGGCGGCGGTCCGCAACCTCATCTACCTGGGCGATCGCTACGAGCTCGCCCTGGAGACCTGCGGAGTCGAGTTCGTCATTTCCCTGGAGGACGGCTCGCGGGTCGCCGGCGACCGGGTCCTGCTCCGGGTGAAGGACGGGCGGTTGAAGGTATGGCCGACCTGACAGGTATGGCCGGCCATACCGTGTCCCGAAGGGGGCGGTTCCTCGCTCGGGAGTGGAGCCTGGCGACGCTGCTGCTGGCGGCCGCCGGCGTGGTGAGCCTGCCGCCGGTGGTCTTCATCCTCATGAACAGCGTCAACACGGCCGATCCCACCGACCCCTTCGTGTTCGGGTTCGACGGATGGGTCAGCGGGTTCGCCAACAAGAAGACGCTGGACGCCATCGGCTACAGCTTCCTGCTGAGCGTGCGCACGCTCATCGGCATCAGTGCGGCTTTCCTGCTGTCGTGGCTGCTGGTGCGGGTGCGGGTGCCGGGCCGGGCCTTCATCGAGCTGTCCCTGTGGATCGCTTATTTCCTGCCGTCGCTGCCCCTGGCCATAAGCTGGATTCTTCTGGCGGATCCCAACTACGGGGTGCTCAACCGCTTCCTTACCCCGTTGGGGATCACGCTGAACCCGTACACCTTCACCGGCATCATCTGGGTCCATCTCACCGCCAGCACCATCCCCATCATGACGATCCTGCTCATGCCCGCCATGCGGCAGTTGGAGGCGTCTCTGGAGGAAGCCGCCCGGGTGTGCGGGCTGGGCCCCTGGCGCACCTTCCGTTACGTGCTGGTCCCGGTGCTGGCGCCGGCCATGCTGACGGTGTGGCTGGCAGGCGTGATCCGGGGCCTCGAGTCCTTTCAGGTGGAACTGTTACTGGGCCGTCCTGCCAACATCGATGTCTTCGCCACCCGCATCTACGACCTCATCACCTGGGAGCCGCCGGAGTTCGCTCAGGCCATCACACTGAGCACGTTCTTTCTCGGGGTGCTGTTCGTGCTGGCGCTGTTCTACCAGCACTTCACCTCCAGGCGGCAGTACGCCACCCTCTCGGGGCGGGGGACCTCTTTCCGGCAGGTGGACATGGGGTCGATGCGTTACGTGGTGAGCGGCGCGCTGATCGTCGTGGTGGGCATCGCGGTCTACCTGCCCATCGGCACGCTGATCCTGGGCTCGTGCATGACGATCTTCGGCTACTTCGACATCGCGGATCCCTACACCCTGGATCACTGGCGCGCGGTGCTGGAAGATCCGGTGTTCCTGCAGTCGGCGCAGAACTCCATCATCCTGGGCCTGGCCACGGCGGTGTTGGGCGTGACCATCTACTGCCTGTTCGGCTTTGCCCTGGTGCGCACCCAGCTCCAGGGCCGCGCCGTCGCCAACGTATTCCTGTGGCTGCCCTGGGCCGTTCCCGGCATCCTGAGCGGGCTGGGCTTTCTGTGGATCTTCCTGACCGTGCCGTTCCTGGTGCCGCTCTACGGCACCCTCATGAGCCTCGTCTGGGTGCTGATCGTCAAGGAAGTGCCCATCGGCGTGCACTTGGTGAAGACCAGCTTCACCCAGATCTCCGTGGAGCTGGAGCACGCCGCCCGGGTGTGCGGCTGCGGCTGGTTCTACACCCTGTGGCGCATCACGGTGCCGCTCATCGCGCCGACCCTCATCGCCATCTTCGTCATCGTCTTCATCGCCTCCATCCGTGACGTGGACAACGTGGTGCTGCTCACCGGCGCGTCCACCCGGCCCTTGGCGATTCTGATGATGGAGCACGCGCTCGGCGGACAAATGGAGTCGGCTTCCATCATCAGCGTGATCCTGGCGTTCTTCGCCGTGGGGGTGGCGCTGCTCATGCGCCGGTTCAGCGGCAGGATGCAGATGTAGCGGGCAGACCCGTCATGGATACGAAGCCGGCATCCGTCATTCCGGCGAAAAGCCTGCCCCGTACTTGATACGGGGCCGGAATCCAGGGGCAGAATTTTAAAGTTCGAGTGTGGAACCTTCAAAGGAGGAATCAATGGCCCGACGCAAGATGATCAAGAGCGACAAGCTCGGCTCGCACAACAATCCGATCCCCACCGGAGTCGTCATCGGCAACGTGGTCCTGCCGTCGGTGATAAGCGGGGCGGGGCCCGACGGCATCTCGGACGACCCGGAGGAGCAGATCCGCCAGGCTTTCGAGAACCTGCGGAACGTCATGGAAGCGGCCGGCGGCAGCACCGACAACATCGGCAAGGTCATCTTCTACCTGAAGGACTTCAGCCACCGCGCGCTGATCAACAAGGAGTGGCTCGCCATGTTTCCCAATGAGGACGACCGCCCGGCGCGCCACGTCATGCAGATCGACGTTCAGGGGAAGACGATCATCCAGATGGACGTCATCGGCGTCCTGTGATGGGAACGGTGTCCTTCGACTTCGCTTCGCTACGCTCAGGACGAACGGTTGTGGGGCCTTTGTTGCCGTTCGTCCTGAGCGTAGCGAAGCGTCAGCGGAGCGAAGTCGAAGGACCGCATCTCACTTGATAGGAAAAGGGGGAACCCACGATGGGTCATGCCTCTCTGGGTGAATTCATTGACGCGGCCCGGGCCGCGGACGACGTCAAGGACATCCACGGCGCGGACCTGAAGACCGACGTGGGAGCGCTTTCGGAGCTGTCCGCGCAGTCGGACGGCCCGCTGCTGCTGTTCCACGACTTCGCCGGCTTCCCGCCCGGCTTCCGGGTCGCGAGCAACGTCTACCGCCACAGCCGGCGCCGCTACGCCCTGGCCCTTGGCATCCCCTCGGATGCACATCCCGTCGAGCTGGTGCAGCACCTGCGGAAGCTGCGCGCACGCCAAGTCCCGGCCAAGCCGGAGGAGGTGTCGGACGGGCCGGTGCTGACGCACCGTCTGGCCGACGAAGACGCGGACATATGCCGGTTTCCGGCGCCCAAGTGGCATTCCGGGGACGGCGGCAACTACATCGGCACCGGCGACCTCGTCATCATCCGCGACCCGGAAACCGGCTGGATCAACTTCGGCACCTACCGCGCCTGTGTGAAGGGCCGGGACCGCCTGAGCCTGTGGATCATCGCCCACAAGCGCGGGCGCATCATCACGGAGAAGTACTGGGCCAGGGGAGATGCGTGCCCCGTGGCGGTGGTGCTGGGCTGCGCACCACTCACCCTCATGGCGTCTACCAGCCGCCTCAAGTACGAGCAGGCCGGCGCGCTCCACGGCGCACCGGTCCAGGTGGTGAAGGCGCCGCAGAGCGGCCTTCCGGTGCCCGCGGAGTCCGAGATCCTGGTGGAAGGGGAGATCCCGTCACCGGACGAGGAGACCGCCCACGAGGGGCCGTTCGGCGAGTGGCCGGGCTATTATTCCCACAGCGGCCCGGAGTGCGTGGTGCGGATCAAGGCGATCCATCACCGCGACGACCCCATCGTCTTCGGCCACCAGCCGCTGCGTCCCATGCTGTCCTTCGGCAGCGACCTGCCCGACAGCGCCGCCCGCGCCTGGGACCACCTGGAGCGCGCCGGCATCACCGACGTCGCCGGCGTCTGGGGCCACTGCCACGGCCTCATGCTGGTCATTTCCCTGAAGCAGCGCTACGCCGGCCATGCCAAACAGGCGCTCATCACCGCCAACGGCATCGCCGCCGCCGGCAGCATGTTCGGCTACTTCGTGGCCGTCGACGATGATATCGATCCGTCGGAGCTGAAGGACGTACTGTGGGCCATGTGCACCCGCACCAACCCCGCCACCTCCCTGAACCTCCTCCACGACGCCTGGACCAGCGACCTGGACCCCCGGCTGACTCCGGAGCAGAAACAATCGGGAGATTTCACCATGGGCCGGGTGCTCATCGACGCCTGCAAGCCCTTCCATTGGAAGGACTCGTTCCCGGAGCCCAACGTGTTCTCGCCTCAGGAGAAGCGGGCTCTTGAGAGGAGGTGGGCGGAGTTGGTGGCGGAAATCAGCGCCTGGAGTAGGCGCTAGGGCGAAAGCGAGTCAGCCGGATCGTCTCTGAAATGGATCCCTCGGTTTGGATCGGGTCCCTCTGTCATTCCCGCGAAAAGCGGGAATGACAGAGGGATGGGGCAGGTGACCGGTTCGGGCGTCCGGTCTTAAGCCACGTTCCTCAGCGGCGACACGTTCAGGTTGTAGAGCCTTGCCACGTTGGTGTTGAGCAGCTTCGCGCGGTCGCCGGCGTCGAGTGGGCCCAGGTCGCGGGCGATGACGTCCTGCGAGTGGGGCCAAGTCGAGTTCTGGTGCGGGTAGTCGTTGGACCACATGCAATTGTCCGAGCCCCACCAGGAGAACAGCCTGCCGCCGATGTGGTCGTTGAAGAAGGTGGCGTAAACTTGCCGGCTGAAGTACTCGCTGGGCGGCTTGTCGATGGCCAGGGGATGCGCGTGGCGGTGCCGCTTGAAGTTCTTGTCGCACTGGCCGAGCCAGAAGGGTATCCAGCCGATCTCGTTCTCCACCGAGACGACCTTGAGCTTGGGGTAGCGCTCGAGCACGCCGGAGAACGTGATGTCGAACAGAGCGTCCTCGATCTCGCGGGTCTGCTCGACGCCGATGCGGTAGCGCCTCATTCCCTGGGCCGTCTGGCGGTGCATGCTGTCGCCGAAGCCCGTGAGGATGTGCAGGTGCACCGGCATGTCGAGGTCCTGAGACGCCGCCCAGTAGCGCTCGTAGTGGTCCGAGGTGAACGGCAGGTCCTTGTGGGGCACCTGCCAGATCAGGGTGCCCAGCATCCCGGCCTTCCTGCAGCGTTCCATCTCGGCCAGCGCGTGGTCCATGTCGAAGGCGGAGATCAGGGCTATGCCGAACAGGCGGTCCGGTGCTCCCTGGCAGTATTCGATGAGCCAGTCGTTGTAGGTGCGGAACAGGCCTTCCTGGAACGCGGCGTCCTCGACGCAGAAGAATCCCAGTCCCAGGCTGGGGTAGAGCACCTCGCCCGACACGCCGTCGGTGGCCATGTCCTTGATGCGCTCCACCGGATCCCAGCCCCCGGGCCGCGCCACCGAGAAGCCGGCCCGGCGGAATTCCTCCACCTGCTCAGGCCGCTGCCCCGCCATGAACAGCCCGCCCACGGCCTGCGGTATCACGTCGTCCGATCCGAACATCCAGGCATCGCGTCCCTCGTCGAAATAGGCCTTGGGCGCCCGGTCCCTCATGGACGACGGCAACCCCTTCTCCCAAAGATCCGGGACCTCGATGACATGCGAGTCTGCCGAGATGATGGCTTGTTCCATGGCGGTTCCTCCTTTGAACCCTTAATCGTTCTCAGGGATCTCTTATCCCGCTAATGACCGCGGTTGTCAAAGGCCGTGTCGCTGCTCCGCCGCCGCTTCCCTCCCCGCGATCAAGCCCTGCACCGTGCAGCGGCCCATGCCGTGCTGGTTGAAGCCGCCCGCTGACTCGCCGCCGCAGTAGAGACCGGGGATGATCTCGCCGTTCATGTCGAGCACCTGGCACTTCTCGTTGATGCGAAGGCCGGCGCGGCTGTCGTGGACCAGGGGGGTGCCCCAGGCGGCGTGAAAGGGCGGTTTCTCGATCTTGTACTTG
This sequence comes from Deltaproteobacteria bacterium, assembly GCA_028818755.1. Taxonomy (GTDB): domain Bacteria; phylum Desulfobacterota; class Binatia; order UBA9968; family JAJDTQ01; genus JAJDTQ01. Next base: position 33,792 of record JAPPNF010000015.1, read on the forward strand.
GGGGAGGGCTTGCCGAAGTCTTCGTCCGTGCCGGAATCCACGAAGCCGTTGTAGCGCCGCACCGTGGCCTCCAGGGCGGCGCCGCTCATGGACACGGCCTGCCAGGGGTTCTCGATGGCGGCGGCGAGATCCGCCAGGGTGTCGGCGGTGAAGAAGTAGCCGTCCGGGTCGACGTAGGGCGGGGCGACCTTCCAGCCTTCGCGTTCCACCGCGTCGGAGTCGAAGATGGCCCACACCGGCCCGCCCGAGTAGTCGGGCGCCTTGGAGCCCGCGTTCATGGCCACCGCGGCGTTGAAGAAGTTGGAGTGGTGGGGATCATACTGGATGTGGGTGTTGCGGTGGTCGCCCGGCGTGTAGGGGTCGATGTCCTTGTGCTTGTTGCCTTCGGGGTAATCGCCCTGGGTCTCGTCGTAGAAACGCTCGCCCACCTGGTTCACCAGGATCAGGTCGTGCCAGTCCTTGACCGCCAGGCCCGTGGCACGCACGATCGGGAAGATGGGGCACTCCAGTTTCCACGGGAAGTAGTTGTAGCGGGTGCCCAGGGCGCGCTGCACCCGGATGTTGTCGCCGTTCTCCAGGATCTGGTTGGCCAGACCCCAGAGGGACGCGCCCACCGCCATGGCCGTGAGCTCGCCGCTGGCGTCCTGGAACGAGTAGGGCTCGCCGGCGACCTGGTAGACTTCGGTGAGCCGCGGGTCGAACATGCGCCGGAAGTTCACGTTGCTGGTGCTGCCGCCGGTGGCGACGATGACCGCCTTGTGGGCGTGGATGGTCAGGCTGGCCTCGGTGCGTTCGATGTTGCCGTCGGAACGGTAGCTTCGGAGCGGCTCGGTGCTGCCGGGCAGCACGGTGGGGGTGTATTCGGCGGTGATCCCCAGGACCCGCCCGGAGGGCTGCCCCGGTGCGCCTTCGCGGATGATGCCGGACATCTTGTAGTTCAGCAGGAACTTCACGCCCTTCTCCCGGGCGCTGGCTTCCAACGGACGCACCAGGCCGGTGCCGGGCCTGCCGTTGGGGCTTGCCAGGCCGGCGCCATGCTCCCAGTAGGTGTGGTTCTCCCGGTGTGCCGAGTTGCCGGTCGAGTGAGCGCCTTGGCTGTCGGGTGGAATCTCCTTGAATTTCACACCGTTAGCTATCAAGAATTCATAGGTTTCCGCACAATGGTCGGCGAAGGCCCGGATTACCGCGCGATCGCTGTAGCGGTAGTCGGGAAAGCCGTTGACCTGAACCACGGACCAGTCCGTCAGGTCGGCGAAGACCGTGTCCGGTGAGTCCTCGATGCCGTACTTGCGTTGCGCGCTGGTGCCGCCCCCGAGCGGCACGTTGCCGCCGCTTATGATTGCGTGACCGCCTACGTCGTAGTTGGTTTCAACCACCAGCACCGATGCCCCGGCATCCGCCGCGACGATGGCCGCGGGCAGCCCCGTGGCCCCGGATCCGACGATGACCACATCCGCCGAAAGGTCCGGTCCCGCCGGCAACCCGGTTGATTCATCGTTCTGCGCCATCTCGTTGCTCCTTGGACGATCCGGTTTCCCGGGCCTAGCGGAAGGCCGGTATGACCCGCGTCGCGAAGAGCTCCACGCTGCGGAGCTCGTCGTGGGTAAAGTAGTGGATGAACTCTGTGACGCCAAGGTCCACGAATGCCTGTATGCGCCGGATGCACTCCTCGGGTGTCCCCGCGATCCGGGCGTCCAGATAGACCGTGTGCGGCAACTTCAGGGCCTCGGCGGCACGGGCAAATTCATCCGCATCCCGGCCGATGACCGTGCCGGCCCACAGCGAGCGCCCGATCTCTCCGGGGTCGCGTCCCGCCTCCTCGCAGTGTCTTTCGAGGAATCCGAGCTTTCTTTGGTACTGCGCTGGGCTGATGGGGGTCTGGATGTTCCAGCGGTCGGCGCATTGTGCCGCGACCTTCAGCATCGTCCGTGACCCGCGTGCGCCGATGGTGATGGGCGGGCGGGGCGACTGGACCGGCTTGGGGCTGCAATAGGCGTTCTCCGTGCGGAACCACTTGCCGTCGAAGGTCACGGTCTCTTCGTTCCACATGCGCTTGATGATGGACACCGCCTCGGTCAACTGCTGCGCCCGCTGCACCATGTTCGGGAAGGAAAAACCGTACGCCGTGTGCTCCTCTTCGAACCATCCCGCGCCCAGGCCGAGTTCCAATCGTCCTCCGCTGATCACGTCCAGGCACGCCGACATCTTGGCCAGCAGCGCGGGGTTGCGGAACGACACGTTGGAGCAGAGGGTGCCGATGCGGACGCGGCCGGTGAGCGTCGCCAGCGCGGAGAGGGTCACCCAGGACTCGTAGAAGGGGGCGGTGGGCGGCGGCAGCGGGTGGAAGAACCTGGACGTGAAGAAATGATCGTTCAGCCACACCGAGTCGAAGCCCAGCTCCTCCGCCCGGATGACGACTTCCCGGATATGGTCGAAGTCGACCCCGGTCTGGATCGGGGTCAGGCCGAAAGAAACTCGATGGGCCATGGACGGGGACGCTACACGGAAGGGATGCTAGATGGAGGCGAGCTTCTTCAGGATGGCGTCGTGCGCGATCTGCTCGGATTCGGTGCCCTCGAAGATGACGCCTCCCAGCACCTTGGCCGTCGGGATACGATCCTCGAATACTCCCTGGACGGCGACGTGGAAGTAGGCCAGGGTGGAATGGCCGCCGGTGTCGTTCGCGTCCGTGAGCGCATCTCCGGGGACCTGGACCTCCGAGGCGCGGCCTTTCACGTAATAGGCCATGTCGTCGTCGATGACCAGCAGGGTGATGCGGCCGTTTCGCCGCAGGTCCGCGGCGCATTCCCCGTCGCCCCAGGTCGCGAGATTGAGACTTCCGCCGTCCTTGGCGATGACGTCGGCGTAGCTCAGCATGCCGGCGTTGGCCCATCCTTCTTCGTCCACGGTGATGATCTGGACCACGCGATTCCGCTTCTCCTCAAGGTTGCCTGGCCGCAACAGCGCCAAGGCATCGTCGGGGAGGCTGTCCGATACGAACCGGGCCATGGAAGCTCCTTTCCTGCGTTCAAATGTCGACCCCGGATCAGGGTCCTCTCATGCATGCAATGGACGGTTCGGGAGTGTTCGTTCAGGGCTCGGGCGCCCACTGGAGCTCCCGCTCCATGAAGTCCACCACCATGGGCCATGCCAACTGGGCGGCGTGGGCGTGGTAGCCCACCGCGCCCGGGTCCACGAACCCGTGCCCGCCGAACGGGAAGAAGTGCCATTCCAGCGGCTGGCCGTTCTCCCGGAACGCGTACATCATCTTGTCCTGGACCGGGACCGGCGTGACCACGTCGTCCGCGCCGTATAGGTTGATGGAAGGACAGCGGATGATTCTTGCCTTCTCCCAGGGCGGGATCGGCCGCATTTCCGTGGGGGGCTCGTCCCGCACCGTGGGGTAGTAGCCCACGAACGCCCGCACCTCCGGGGTTGCGGCGACGAAGTTGATGGCGATGCGCCCGCCCATGCAGTAGCCGCTCACCGCCACCCGCTTGTTGTCCACGTGGGGCTGGGAGAGCAGGAAGCGCCAGCTCTCGGTGAGCGCGGCGTCGAACTGGTCGTCGGAAGTCCTGGCCTGGATCTCGCCGCCGCTGACGATATGTGTCGGCTCCGGGTAGCCCAGTTGCTCGAAGACGTTGGGCGCGAAGGTGCTGTAACCCAGGGCGGCGAACTTCCGCGCCTCGATCTTGATGTAGTCCGTCAACCCGCCCTTGGGGTGGATCAGCAGCAAGGCCGGCCCCGGCTCCGTCCGTTGCGGATGGGCCAGGAACCCGGCGACGCCGTGGTCCTTGGTGTTGAACAAGCGCTCGATGAGCTGCATGGGTCCTCCCGGCTGGTGGTGATGGCCGGGAGCGTAACACGACCGCGTCAGCCCGAAAAGAGGGAATGGATTCGGTCTGTTACCAGAGAACCGGCGCCGGATAGCGGGCGATGGTTTCGTCCGGGGTCACGATGGTCATGCCGTTCAGGATGGCTTGCGAGACCAGGCCCCGGTCGAACGGGTCCCGGTGATATGAAGGGAGCAGGGCGTCGTGCGCGGCGCACGTTTCGTCGAAGGGGAGAGCCTCTATCCGCAACCATTGTCTGCGGCTCGTCACGTAACGGTTCGGCGGCTCCGGCAGGGGCAATCGGCCGATCCGGTGCTTGATGGTGATTTCCCAGGCCGAGATGGCGCTCAGATAGACATCGTTCCCCGGATTCGCGCAGCTCTCACGCACCACTGGCGTCAACTCGGGTGCATCCGCCGCCAGCCAGAGGAACGTGCACGTGTCCAGCAGCAGCTTCACGGTGATCCGTGTTTGCCTTCGAACGCGTCGAGAAGGTCGTCCGGCAGGGGTTCGAAGAAGGTCGACGGGAGGGTCATCCCTCGATCAATTCCTGTCGGCCGCGCTTCCGCTGGAGGCTTGGGGACCGGCCGGACCTCGGCCACCGGCAGGTTGCGGCGGCAGATGAGGATGGTTTCCCCGTCCTCCACGCTGGCAAGATACCGGGAAAGGTTGGCCTTCGCCTCGGCTATGTTGACCCGAATCATGACCTGATTATAGATCAGCTATTTGACTAACTTCAACCGGCTGCTCCGGCTCGCCCGGTCCGGACCGACGTGTATCTTCCGCATCGTCTTGACTTGAATGGCGAAATCGGCAAAGGGTAACGGCTATGCGAGTCATCGATGCAGACGGACATGTGAACGAGTGCCCCGCGACCTTCGACGACAAGTACATGGACCCGGCGTTCCGCTCCCGGCGGCCGGCCATCGTCGGCTCTGGGGGCCTGTACTACTGGATGATCGGCGAGCAGGTGGTGCCGCGGCGGTCGGGCCTGGGCTGCAACAACTTCAGTACCCCGGCCAGAGTCGACGGCAAGCCCACCCGGCACGGCGCGCTGATCGAGGGCAAGAACCTGGACAGCCTGGACAGCCAGGAGCTGACGGACCTCAACGCCCGCCTCGAGGCGATGGACGCCGAGGACATCGACGTCCAGGTCATCTATCCGACGCTCTTCCTCGCCTATCCGCTGACCACCGATATGCCGCTCATGACGGCGCTGTGCTCGTCCTACAACCGCTGGCTGGGTGACACGCTGTCGGGGAGCGACCGTCTCAAGTGGGCCGGGGTAGTCAACCTGGAAGACGTCCCCGGGGCCGTGAAAACCGTCTACGAGGCCAAGAGCCTTGGCGCCTCGTCCATGATGGTGCTGGGGACGGCAGGCGACCACATGCTCGACAACCCCATGTTTCTGCCGTTCTACGAGGCCATGGCGGAGACGGACCTGACCCTGGGCGTGCACGTGGGATGGTCGTGCCCGTCGCTGAACAATCTTTACAGCGAGCTTTACCCCTCCTGGATCACGGCGTTCACCATGCCGTTGCTGATGGGGTTCGTCGCCTTCATGACCGGCGGCCTCCTGGACCGGTTTCCGAACCTGCGAGTGGTTTTTCTGGAGGCGGGCTGCCTGTGGATACCGTTCGTCCTCGACCGCCTCAACCACCGGTATCCGCACGCCCACCGGCTGGCGAACCTCTACCCGCAGATCAACGTGAACGCCGCCGTCGAGCCCAACGAATACCTGAAGCGCGGCAACCTGTACTGGAGCGCGGAGGTGGAAGACGACATGCTGCCACAGGTCCTGGACCTGGTGGGGGAGGGCCAGATCGTTTTCGGCTCCGACATGCCTCACTCCGACCGGGAGCGCGATGCCGCCAAGACGCTGCGCGAGCGAGACGACGTGAGCGAGTCTGGCAAGAGCGCGATCCTCGAGAGCAACCCCGCGCGGCTGTACGGGTTCTAGGAGTGTGTCGGATTACGCTTCGCTAATCCGACCTAGGGGTTCTCTCCCGGTTCCAGGGCACACGGACGATAGCGGCGGCTGCTCCGAACCCGGACCGGCAACTGAAAATAGGCAGAGGCTACGCCCATGCAAGTCATCGATGCAGACGGTCACGTCAACGAGTGCCCGGCCACGTTCAGCGACAAGTACCTGGACCCGGCTTTCCGCTCCCGGCGGCCGGTCATCTCCAGCTCGGAGGGCCGATCCTGCTGGAGGATCGGCGAGCAGGTGTTCCCGCGCCGCGCGGGCATTGGCTGCAACAACCTGAGCACGCCGGCCAGGGTTGACGGCAAGCCCACCCGGCTCGGCGCGTTCATCGAAGGGGAACTCCTCGACAGCCTGGACAGCCAGGAGCTGACGGACGTGAGCGCCCGGATCGAAGCGCTGGACGCCGAGAACATCGACATCCAGGTGATCTATCCGACGCTCTTCTTGGCCTACCCGCTGGCCCCGGAGCCGGCGCTCGGGAGCGCGCTGTGCGAGTCGTACAACCGCTGGATGGGCGACACGCTGTCGGGCAGCGAGCGCCTCAAGTGGGCCGGCGTGGCCAACCTGGACGACGTCCCCGGGGCCGTGCGCGGGGTGCGCGAGGCCAAGAGCCTGGGCGCCTCGGCGATCATGGTGCTGGGCACCGCCGGCGACCGCATGCTCGACGACTCCACGCTGCTCCCGTTCTACGAGGCCATGGCGGAGGCGGACCTGACCCTGGGGGTGCACGTGGGCTGGTCCTGGCCGTCGTTCAACAACCTTTACAGCGATCTCTACCCCTCGTGGCTGACGGCGTTCCTCATGCCGCTGATGATGGGGTTCGTGGCGTTCATGACCGGCGGCCTGCTCGACCGGTTCCCGAACCTGCGGGTCGTCTTCCTGGAGGGCGGCTGCCTGTGGCTGCACTTCGTCCTCGACCGCCTGAACCATCGCTTCCCGTACGCCCGGACCATGGCGAGCCTCTATCCGGAGATCAACGTCAACGCCGCGGCCGAGCCCGATGAGTACGTCCGTCGCGGCAATCTTTACTGGAGCGCCGAGGTCGAGGACAGCCTGCTGCCCCAGGTCCTGGACCTGGTAGGGGAGGGCCAGATCGTCTTCGGGTCCGACATGCCCCACTCGGACCGGGAGCGCTTCGCCGCCAGGACGCTGCTGGAGCGTGACGACGTGAGCGAGTCGGGGAAGAGCGCGATTCTGGAGAGCAATCCGGCGCGGCTCTACGGATTCTGATCCACGGAGGACAGAATGGCAGAGGACACGTTAAAGGGCAGTTGCCTGTGCAGGGCCGTCCAATTCGAAATCAGCCCGCCGTTCATTCGCTTTGCCCACTGCTACTGCATGCGCTGCCGGAAGGCCACGGGCGGGGTGAAGTCCAGCAACATCTCGGTGCCGCCGGAGCAGTTCAAGTGGATCTCCGGCGAGGACGTGATTTCGCGGTGGGACATGCCGGAGGCGCGCGCCTTCGCCATCGCCATTTGCTCCAAGTGCAACTGCCCGGTGGCGCGTCCCACCCGGGACGGCTCGCGCATGACCGTTCCGGCGGGGAGCCTCGACGACGAGCCCGGCGAGCAGCCGTCGGCGCACCGGTACTGGGACAGCCGCGCCGGCTGGGCGTCCACCGACGAGTCGCACCTGCCCTACGAGGACTGAACCGACATGGCCGAACGGGAGCGTGAATTCGTGGTGGGCTCCGTCTGGCCCACCAACCGCACCGGAACCCTCGGCGACAACGAGCTCGACCGCAGATTGCCGCCGGCCATCCGGCTCGTGCACGTCACCATGGACTTTCAGGAGGGGACCGAAGAGGAGTTCGCTCGCTCCATTCCGGGCTACGAGGCCAAGGCCGCGGGCCTCATGGGGGAGAAGCCCGACCTGATCCGCGTGCTCGGCGCGCCGCCCTTCATGATCCTGGGATTCGACGGCGAGAGCCGGGTCATCCGGGGCTGGGAGGAGAAGTACGGCGTGCCCATGTTCACTTCCGGACAGAACCACGTGCGCGCCATGAGGGCGTTGGGGGTCAAGCGGCTGCTCGGCGGCACCTACCTGCCCGACAACCTCAACAACATCTTCGCCCAATACCTGCGGGAGGCCGGCTTCGATGTCATCGCCATGGAGGGCATGGACGCACCGTTCCACGAGGTGCCCAACATCCCGGCCACCGACATCGCCGAGCACTTGAAGCAGTCATTCCGCCGCCACCCCGGCGCCGAGGCCCTGTACCTGCTGGGCTCCGCCTGGAAGGTCCTGGACGTCCTCGAAGACATCGAGGACAGCGTGGGCGTGCCGGTGATCTACCCCCTCACCGCCCGAAGCTGGGAAACCCAGCTACGCCTGGGCTTCCGCCAGCCTATCACGGGATACGGCCGCCTCCTGTCGGAAATGCCGGATCTCGGTCCCGTGGTCAGCGCATAGAGACGGCGAGGGTGCCCGTCACGACGCAAAGCGTGACATGGTCACGGGCGTGTACTCGTCCGGCGCCTGGGTAACCACCAACTCCGGTTCGATGCCGTAGAGGCGGCGGGCATTGCCGCCGAGCATCTTCTCCTGGGCGCGCTTCGGGACGTTGTGCTTGTTCATGTTGTCGATGGCTTCCCACACGTCGGCGGCGTCGAGGTGGGGCATGTCGGAGGACCACAGGCCGATGTCCTCGTACAGGTCCCAGAGCCGGAAGGTGATCTCCTCGTCGCCCTCGAAGGCGATGTGGCAGCTCTTGTAGAAGACCTCCTTGGGGTCGCCGATGTTTTCGTTGGTGTGCCGGTAGAGTTCGAGATAGCCCTCGGCCTTCTCCAGCACCAGCGGCAGCCAGCTCGAGTTGGATTCCAGGATCGCCACCTTGAGGCGCGGGAACTTCTCCAGCCATCCGGTCATCAGCACCACGCCGGTCCAGGTCATGGCTTCGGCGATGAAGCCGTAGGCGGCGTCGCCGGCTTGCTTGGACCCCATGGCCTGCATGAGGTTGGCGACGAACTGTCCCGGTGAATAGACGAGCACGGCGTCCTCGTCGGCGAAGAGTCGCTTTCGGTCGGCGCCCATGCGCTCCGCCAGACCCGGCGACAGGGGCTCGGCGCGGGACGGAAAGGTGTGCATGCCCAACACCATGCCCAGCTCTTCGAACTCCTTCCACAAGGGATCGAACTCCGGGAAGGTGGGATAGCGGTTCAGCGCGATGATAGGGCGCACCAACGCCGACTTGAAGCCACGCTTGGCCACCCGCCGCAGCTCGTCGATGGCCCGGTCCACGTCCTGCAGGGGCAGCACCGCGGCCGGGTACATCCGCTTCCGGTCGGCGCCGCAGTAGTCGTAGACCCAGTCGTTGTAGGCCCGGGCACACAGGTGGGCGGCCTCGGCGTTCTCCACCAGCGGCAGGTAGACGAACGTCGACGGGAAGATCATGACCTGGTCGATCCCGGAGGCGTCCATGTCCTTGAGCCGCGCGTGGGGGTCCCGGGCGCTGGCATTGCGTCCGATCTTCTCGTCCCATTCAGGGGTGCCGGGCTGGACGCTGCCGATCTCTTCCTTGGTCAGGCCCGGGTGCCACGTCTCAGCGGGGTACTTCCAGTCGTTGGGGCTACGGAAGCTGATGCGCGAGTTCCGTACCAGCACGAGTCGGTCGGCGTCCCGGTAGAAGTGCGACTTGGCGAACGCACGATGGCGCTCGGGAATGTACTCGTCCCAGACCTCCGGGGGTTCGTAGATGTGGCTGTCGCAGTCGAAGACAGGGAAGTCCTTGGTACGACCTTTGGCGCTGTATGCCATGATGACCTCCTGTGGGTGGGCTATTTCGCTGAATGACAAATCCCCATGGGGTTGTCAATCGCTCTTAATCTCGCGGAATCAGGTGCATGTCCTCCGGGCGCCATCCCACCCGCAGTTGGCCGTGGTGCACCACGGCCTCCGCCTGCGCGCCCGGAACCCGGATCCGGAGAGGCAGCGAACCGATGCGGCCGATGACCAGCACGCTGTCGCCGTAGTGGACCGAGCCCTCCACGGCCATGTCGAAGACGTTGAGCCCCTCGGTCCGCTCGCCTTCGTGGACGAGCCGGACGTCTTCCGGCCGCACGAGGGCGTGGACACGGGCGCTGCCGATACCGCCGTCGGGGCATGCCGCGGTTACCTCGTCCAGGGCCTCCACCGCCAGCCTCCCCACGTTGGCGTCGACCACCGTGGCTTCGAAGAAGTTGCTGTCGCCGATGAAGTTGCCGACGAAGAAGGTGGCCGGCCGGTGGTACATTTCCAGCGGCGGAGCGATCTGCTCGATTTTGCCGTCGTTGAAGACGGCGACCCGGTCCGACATGGTCATGGCCTCGGTCTGGTCGTGGGTGACGTAGATTGTGGTGATGCCTACCTCGCCGTGGATTCGCTTGATCTCCACCTGCATCTGCTCGCGCAGATTCTTGTCCAGGGCGCCCAGGGGCTCGTCCAGCAGCAGCACGTCGGGCTCGAACACGAGCGCCCGGGCCAGGGCGACGCGTTGCTGCTGGCCGCCGGACAGCTCGCGCGGGTACTTGACGGCGAACTCCGACAGACCCACCAGCTCCAGGGCCTTCTCCACCCGGGGCCGCACCTGCTCGCGCGGGAACTTGCGCATCCGGAGCGGGAAGGCGACGTTGGTCTCGGTGGTCATGTGCGGGAACAGCGCGTAGTTCTGGAACACCATGCCGATGTTGCGCCGGTAGGGGCGGACGTTGGCCAACGAACGGCCCTCCAGCTCCAGCGTGCCGTCGGTGAGGTCCTCGAACCCCGCGATCATGAGAAGCGTGGTGGTCTTGCCCGAGCCGCTGGGCCCCAGCAGCGTCAGGAACTCACCTTTGTGGACGTCGATGGAAATGCCGTCCACGGCATTGACGTGGCCGTCGTAGGACTTGACCACGTCTCGCAGGCATAGATACGCGTCGCTCATGGCTCGGTGTCCTGGGCGGTCAGTCTTTCTCCGTTCGTCGTAAGCGTCGCTCGGCATAGCCGAGCTGGGCCGAAGGGCACCATGGTCATTCCTCGAACTGGTCGCGGCGCCACTTGAACGCTCCCGCCAGCCCCAGTTCCGCCACCTTCGCCTGGAAGTCGCGGTGTACCTGCGACTCGGTGGCGTAGGTCGGCGCGATGAGGTCCACGGAACTGTTGAAGGCCGCGCGGATCCCCTGGGCTTCGAGGATACGGTTGATGGTGGTGCGCGCGCAGAACAGCGCTTCCGGGCCGATCAGCGCCAGCCGCCGGGCATATTTGAGCGTCGCTTCCTCAAGCTGGTCGGCGGGCACCACCCGGTTGACCATGCCGATCTCCCGGGCTTCCGCCGCATCGATCATGTCGCCCATGTAGATCAGCTCTCGGGCGCGCTTGAGGCCGATGACCCAGGGCATCATCATGGCTGTGGCGGGTCCGGCGAAGCGAATTTCGGGCTCCCCGAACAGGGCGTCCTCGGCGGCGATGGTCAGGTCGCAGAGCATGGTCATGACGCATCCCTCGCCTAGGGCGTGCCCCTGCACCGAGGCGATGATGGGCGTGTGCAGTTCCCAGATGGCGGTGGCCAGCCTGAGCCCCCGGCTCAACCGGTGGTGCGTGCGGATGGCGTGGTGCCGGTCTTTCTCGCGCTCCGGGTCGTTGCGCTCGACGTCGTGGCCGGCGCAGAAGCTCTTGCCCTCGCCGCGCAGGATGATGACGGTGACGCCGGGATCCTGGTCGGCCGTTTCGAGGGCGTCCATGAGCGCCTGGGACAAGGCCCGGTTGAGGGCGTTACGCTTCTCCGGGCGGTTGAGCGAGATGATGCCGATGTCGCCCTCTTTTCGGTAGGTGAGCACCTTCTCGGTGTCCGTCATGTGGTTTTCTCCCGCGGGATGATCAGCGCGTCCACCACGAGGCATCCCTGGCCTCGGGGGAGCGACATCACCGGGTTCAGGTCGATCTCGGCGATGGAGTCCCGCTCCGCCCACGCGAACTCCCCGAGGGCGGTCAGGCATTCGCGTAGCGCCTGGACGTCGCGGGGCGGCTGGCCGCGAACGCCTCCCAGAAGCCGCCGGCAGCGCGTCTCCGCGATCATGAAGTTGACGTCGCCGTCGCACAGCGGCAGCGGGCGAAACGCGACATCGTCGAAGATCTCCACCAGAACGCCGCCCAGCCCGAACGCCAGCACGGGGCCGAAATCAGGATCCCGGCTCACCCCCATGAAGAACTCCACCGCATCGCGGATCATGGGCTGGACGATGAGCGCGGCGTCGGAGGGCGGGGGAGACAGCCGTTCCAGGGCGGCCGTCATGTCGTCGAAGGCCCGCGCCGCCGCCGCCTCGTCCGCGAGGCCCGTGGTCACCAGGCCGAGGTCGGACTTGTGCGGGATCCCGTCGGACACCGCCTTGAGCACCACCGGGTAGCCGACGGTTCGGGCCGCCTCCAGGACCGCTTCGCGCGACGTCGCGACTTCTTCCCGAACCACCGGCAGGCCCGCCTCGCGCAGCAACCGCTTGGAATCCACCTCGTTCAGGTGGGAACACGGCCGGTTCCCGTTGGCGAGGAAGGATGCGACGCGGGCGGTGGACGGGGGCTCCGGCAGCATTTCGGGGCGCGGCGTGGACCAGCGCGCCAGGCGGTCGACGGCGCCCAGACCCTGGCGCGCTCCGCCGATGGTGGGGACGCCCGCAGCGCGCAATGCGTCAGCGAACTCCTGGCGGAACAGGCCCGGACGGGTGTTCATGAAGAAACACGGCTTGGCGGTCCGCCGGGCGGTCTCCGCCAGGTATTGCGTGTACTGGGTGGGGACCATGGGCGAGTCGTCGCGGCTGTCGCTCACCATGACGATGGAGTCCACGTCGGGCTCGTCCTCCAGCACCTTCAGCCCGTGGGGTATGTTCACGTCGAACTTGCCGTCGCCCCAGGCGTCGAGGGGGTTGCCGTCGCCCGTGAGGGGGCCGATGACACGCTCCGCCTCCCGGCGGCCGTCTTCGGACAGCGGCAGCAGGCGCAGACCCGCCGCTCCGGCAACGTCCAGGATCAGTTCGGCCTGGCCGCCGGACGCCGTGAGCACACCCATCTTCGGCCCGGTGGGCCAGCGCTCGCCCTGGCAGCAGGCCAGCACTTCGGTCAGCTCGTCCATGTCGCCGACCTCGATGGCCCGGTGCCGCTTGAGCACCTCCGAGAATACCCGGGCCTCGCCGGCGAGCCCTCCGGTGTGGCTGGTAATCGCCCGGCGCGTGCGGTCGTTGCGGCCGACCTTGAGCACCACCACCGGCTTGCCCCGGTCGGCCGCCTTGTCCAGCGCCGCGACGTAGCGTTCCGGATCGCGGATGGTCTCGGTGAAGGTGGCGATGACCCGCGTGTCGGGATCGTCCGCCAGGTATTCGATGAACTCCGCGGTGGTGGTCACCACCTCGTTGCCAGTGGAGACCACGTGGCTGAAGCCGAAACGGCGGCAGTCGGTCAGGAGCCCGATGGCGATGGAGCCGCTCTGGGTGACGATGGCGACGTTGCCCGGCAGCTTCTCGGGGTGCAACAGGTTGGAGGTGTAGAGGCTGGTGCGGTGGTGCGGGCTCAACACGCCCATGCAGTTGGGTCCGCACACCGCCATGCCGGCGCCGCGCGCAGCGGCCTCCAGTTCGTCCTGCCGCCCGCGGCCTTCCTCGCCCACCTCGGCAAAGCCGCCGTCAAGGATCACCGCGGCGCCGTAGCCCCGGTCGGCGGCGATCCGGAACGGTTCCACCACCAGCCTGTGGTTGACGCAGAAGACGATGGCGTCGATGCTTTCGGGGATTTCCTCGAGGCCCGGATAGCAGCGCTTGCCCAGCACCGTCTCGTACCTGGGGTTGACGGGGTAGACGGCGCCGCCGTAGCCGAGCATGTCGAGCATCTCCAGGATGCGGCGGCCGGGGCCGCGGTTCTCGCTGGCGCCGTAGACCGCGATGGAGTCCGGTTTGAACAGCCGATCAAGTCGCATGCACCGGCCTCTTTCGCGTTGTCGCGGCAATCACCGTGCCGATCAGGACGAGCGTGAACAGCAGCGACGAGACCACCGCCAGCACGGGATCGGCCTCTAGCCGCACGCTCTCGTACATCTTGCGAGGCAGGGTGGAGGCGTCGCGCCCGGCGATGAAGATGGCGATGACGGTCTCGTCGAACGAGTGGAGGAAGGCGAACAGCGCCGCCACCAGAAAGCCCGGCCGCAGCACCGGCAGGGTGACGTGGAGGAAGGTCCGGAGCGGTCCGGCTCCGGAGCTCATGGCGGCGCGCTCGAGATTGCGGTCGAAGCCCTTGAGCGTGGCGGAGACGATCAGGAAGGCCACCGGCACGGACACGCAGGTATGGGCGATGATGACTCCGATGTGGTTGTTGGTCAGCCCTACCGGGCTGAAGACGGCGTAATAGCCAAGCGCCAACACGATGTGGGGGACCATGAGCGGCATCATGAGCAGGAAGTTCACCATGCCGCGGCCCAGGAACCTGAAGCGCACCAGCGCGAAGGACGCCGGCACCACCAGCGCCATGGTCACGAACATGGTGGCGGTGGCGATGATGGCGCTGTTGATGGTCGGCGTGGTCCACAGCTCGTTGGTGAAGTATTCGCGGTAGTACCCCAGCCAGTAGCCCGTCGGCGGGAACGCGAAGGAGGGCGAATCGCTCAGCGACATGGGGATGACGATGAACATCGGCGCGGCGATGAAAGCGCCGATGGCGATGGCGATGGCTCTCAGCAGGTTCATGGCGCACTTATCCCCAGAGCTTGTCCAACCCCACCAGCCGGTTGTAGACGGCCAGGAGGGCCATGGTGGTCGCCAGCAGCACCACCGCCATGGCCGAGGCGAAGCCCCATTCGAGAAGCTCCTCGATCTGCTCGCCGATGAGTCCGGCGATCATCTGGTCCCGAGGTCCGCCCAGCAGCACCGGCGTCACGTAGAATCCCAGGCATATGATGAACACCAACGTGCAGCCGTTCACCACGCCCGGCATGCTCAACGGCAGAAAGACCGTGCGAAAGCCCTGGAAGGGAGTGGCGCCCAGGCTCGCCGCCGCCCGCAGGTGGTTGGGGTCGATCTTCTGCATGGCCGCGTAGATCGACAAGATCATGTAGGGGATCAGGATGTGCACCATGCCCAGGGTGGTGGCGAAGCTGTTGAACAGGATCTGCGGCACCGGGTCGAAGCCCACCCAAGCGAGCAGCTTGGTGACCGGTCCCTTGCTGCCCAGGATCACCAGCCACGAGTAGGTGCGGACCAGAAAGCTCGTCCAGAAGCTCATGCCCACCACCAGGAGCAGAACGAACCCCAGCGTGCCGCCGTAGCGGACGATGACGTAGGCCAGGGGATAGCCCAGGAGCAGACAGATCACGGTCACCATGAAGGCGAACCAGAACGTGTTCCCCAGGACCCTGGAGTAGAGCGGCGAAGAAAAGAACTCCCGGTAATGGACGAACGACAAGGTCGGATCGGTGAAGCTGATGACGACGACGTCCAGCAGCGGATAGACGAACAGGACGGCGATGAACAGCACCGCCGGCGCGGAAAGCGTCCAGGCCGAAAGGTTGGCACGGGAGCGCCACGGCCTGAACGCTCTTCTGCCGGCAAGTGTCGCCATGTCAATCGGACCGGACGCGGGAGCCTGCGCCGCGGGAACACGGGGGTGCAGGGGCGGGGTTCCAACCCGCCCCTGCGTGCACCCTGGTGAAACGCGTATCGACCTCCGGCCTCAGGTCGCCAACCACTGGTTGAAACGCTTGGTCAGCTCGCTCAGGTTGGTGCCCACCCACAGCGGATCAGGCTGGTAGGTAAGCGGAAGATTGTCCTTCCACGTAGGCATCATCCGCGCCTTCTTCTCGTTGATGTGCTCGTAGGCCGCGGCGATCCACGGGCCGGTGTTCATCAGGCGGCAGAAGACGCCCAGATACTGCGGCTGGAGGCAGAACTGCGCGAACCGCCAGGAATCCGCCGCTTTGGGAGTCCCGCGCGGCACCACCCAGTTGGACCGGCGCATGTGGGCCTGGTTCCACACCACCTCGATGGGAACTCCCTGCTCGACCGCGACTCCGGCGCGGGTGTTCCACATGGGCATCATGTCCACCTCGCCGTCGCGCACGAGTTGCACCGACTGCGAGCCGCGCCGCCACCACACCTTGACGTGGGGCTTGAGCTCGTCGAGCTTCTTGAAGGCCCGGTCCACGTCCAGGGGATAGAGCTGGTCCTTGGGCACGCCGTCCGCCAGGAGCGCGAACGGCAGCATCCGGGCGGCGTCCTTGTAGGCGCCTCGGTTGCCCGGGAACTTCTCCACGTTCCAGTAGTCGGCCCAGGACTGCGGGCCGCCGTTGGGGAACTTCTTCTTGTTGTAGACGAGGTTGGTGGAGATGGAATGGCGCGAGATGCCGTTGTAGCCGATGGTGTCCGGCGGATAGTCGGTGAGCCGGATGATGTCGTAGTGGATGTGCTCCAGCAGGTTGTCGTTAAGCGCGCGGATGGAGTCGGACCGTCCGATGCCGATCACGTCGAACTCGTAGTGGCCGCTCTGGACCTGCGCTTTCAGCTTGGCGAACGCCAC
>JAPPNF010000143.1 GCA_028818755.1 Deltaproteobacteria bacterium
GATCCTGGTCGCCGCCGTGCTCGCGTGCACGGCGTATTTCGTGAGTCAGGGCCAGAGGGTGGCGGAACGCACGGAGGGTGTGGACGCCGTCTTTGCTCTCGACTACGTTGCCGGCATCGTCTTCATCGCGGTTCTCTTGGAAGCATGCCGGCGGGCGGCCGGCATCACGCTCACGCTGGTCGGGGCGGCATTCATCGTTTACGTCTTCACCGGACCCTGGCTGCCCGATCTGATCGCCCATCGCGGCATGTCCCTCAAGCGGTTCGTCGACCTTCAGGTGCTCTCGACATCGGGAATGTTCGGGACGCCGGTGTCGGCGTCGGCGAACATGGTCTTCTACTTCGTGCTGGTGGGCGCCTTTCTCGAACGTTCGGGGGCGGGCAAGCTGTTCGTCGACATCGCCTATGGCGCCACCGCGCGGTCCTGGGGCGGCGCCGGCAAGGCGGCGGTCATCGCCTCCGGCTTGTTCGGGACGGTTTCGGGCAGCGCCGTGGCCAACGTGCTGCTCAGCGGCCTGATGACCATCCCGCTCATGATCCGCTCGGGCTTCCAGCGCACGCTTGCCGGCGCCATCGAGGCCACCGCTTCCACGGGGGGCCAGCTCGCGCCGCCCATCATGGGGGCGGCCGCGTTCATTCTCGCCGACGTGGTGGGTGTGCGCTACGTCGAGGTGGTATCCGCGGCCATCGTGCCGGCGATACTGTACTACACCTCGCTGTTCCTGCTGGTGCACTTCTACAGCCTGCGCAACGGGCTCAAGCCCGACCTCGATCTGCCCATCCGGGAGCACCTGGCCGGGCTGGCCGAGCGGTGGCATCTGCTCATTCCGCTCGGCTTCATGGTCTACCTGCTCATCTCCCGCTTTTCCCTGATGACCATCGGTTCCTACACCATCGCCCTCATCCTCGTCGTCAGCGTGCTCCGCAAGGCGACCCGGATGAGACCGGGCGCGATTTACCAAGCCGTCACCGGCGGCGTACGCTCGGCCTCCGAGGTGGCGATCCCTTCGGCCATCGCCGGCATCATCGTGGGCACCCTGGTGCATACCGGCATGGCGCTGCGGCTTCAGCGCTGGCTCCTCGACATGGCCGGCGATTCGCTCGCCATATCGCTCGCCGGCGCCATGGTCCTCACCATCATCCTCGGCATGGGGATGCCGACTGCGGCGGCCTACCTGGTTTCCGCCATCCTGGTGGCGCCGGCCCTCCAGACCCTCGGCGTGCCGGCCCTGCCGGCGCACCTGTTCATCCTCTATTTCAGCATCCTCTCGATGGTGACGCCGCCGGTGGCGTTGTCCGCCTTCGCCGCGGCAGGCATCAGCGGCGCCAACATGTGGCGTACCGGCGCGCGGGCCTTTCTCCTGGCCGTGCCCGGTTTCCTGATCCCGTATGCGTTCACGCTGAACCCGGCGTTGCTGCTGTTGGGCCAGGCGCCGGAGATTCTTCAAGTGCTTGCCACCGCCTTCGTCGGCGTGACGGTGATGGCCGCCGCATCGGGCGGCTACCTGTTCGGCCCCCTGTCCATGGCCCTGCGCGTGCCCTTGTTCTGCGTGGGGCCGCTGCTCATCGTGCCAGATCTGCGGACGGATATCTTCGGGATCAGCGCGATCGTGGTGATCATGGCTGTTCAGCTCACCTGGCGGCGCAGGTTTCGCCCCACCTAACAGTTTTTACCCGCGCGCTCGCGACATGATACCCTGTTGATGTATGTATGCCCGCATGAGCTATAGTGTTTGCAGTTTACAGTTCTCGCGTGCGCCCGCCGTCAAGTCACGACGGTCAGGGATTACTGAGCGACTTCCGGCCTCAGTGTTGCCGCTCGAAAGCGGAGTCTGGCCCCGAAACCTCGCGCCTTCCGGTACCGGCGTCGCCGCCGTCGTACGTACCCGCTGTCTGCTACCCTCAACCGTTCGCCCCCCACGGCAATGACAAGTTCTTCCATGCCGAACATCTCCGCGGCTATCACCCCATTTCACCAAACCCACGCCACTACTCCCCCGAATAGTCTATCCCCTGTTCTTGGAGATAGCTTCGCGTCCAACTCGAGAGTTCCGCCTCCCTTGAGGAAATATCCAAAATCGCGTCCGGGTGGATTGCGGTTCCACTCTGCGCCTCCCCAAACACGTGTGACAAGAACCTAATCCATTTCAAACGCTGTTTCGTTCGCCAGTACGCGTTTAGTCTCAATATTTCAATGGTGTTCGTTGCTTTCAGGTAGCGCGCCACGCTCAGGTCGCTCTTCGGTCTGATCCTTCCTGTAGTAATGTCAAATACGAAATACTCTTCCGGTCGGGCTGCGCGTGTACGCGCGCATGGATCGACCAAGCCACGGGATGACCATTTTTCGCTTTTAGCATTGTTACAAGCGTGGCAGGAATTAACCCAATTGCTCCAAACATACACAAGTTCTGGGTACTTGCTCTTCGGTCGAAAATGCTCTACCTCCGTTTGGCAGAACACTTCGCAATAACCACAAAGCTGAAAAAAACTACGATTCAGTTGGCATTTGAATTGGCGCCAATACGAATCCGTTGGTTTCCCGCCGAGTTTGTGTCTGTAGTATTCTATCCATTTTGTGGTATACCGAGCCCGCACTTCCGGCAATCCTTGTGGCTCTTGTCCGCGATCTACCCAATGCATTTACACAACCCCCCGGCCGTCCCTTGCAACCTAGTCTACTCGTCGCGTCCCTTTTCGGAGTCCCTTTCTTTGAACGAAACCTTGGCGTCTTCCGTGACTCTCAAAGTGTCCGCGAATCGTTTGAGTTGGGCGGCGGTAGGGTCATTGATGAGTCTTTCGGCGACCTGTCTTCTAAGTTGGGTAAGTTCATTTTTTATTTCCTCAGAAGGGTTCCGTATTCTTTCTAGGTTGTCTAGACGGCCCACCAACTCGTCCGTTTCGAGATCCGTACTTGAAAGTACGTTCAATAGACTATGGAGCACTTCGTCGGCACTCCAACCACGAATGTCGTATTCCGTTCGGGATACGCTGACCTCACCCCCAGGTTCTCTCTTTAGGAGTTGAATTTGGCCAGCCGCCAGGCCACTCAGTATCAAAGGCGAGTGGGTGCTACAAAATATCTGAATATTCGGAAATGATTTGATCATCGCTGGGAGAAAGCGTCGCTGCCACGAGGGGTGCAAATGGGCGTCGATTTCATCGATCAAAAGAATGCCTGGAAGTTCTGCGACGTCTTCGTAGTTCCCGTAATATCGCGCAAAACTCAAAATGATTTGAAAGATTGTGTGTAATATAGAGTATGTCCCCTGGCTAAGCGAACCTAGGGACATCACCCCGTCAGGCGTCAGAAATTTTGGAACCAACCCCCCATCATCGTCACGGATCGCGTCGAATTTGATTGAATAACCGTCAGTGATCTCGGAGGCTATAGTTGCCACTTTGTCAATTAACTCACGTAATAGCGGCTTGTCTTCGCGATAGGCGCGATAATCAAGGTCAACAAGGCATTGTATCAGGTCCTTGTCATCGGCGCGGTACCCCGACTCGCCGAATGATGCCCCCCTGCGAGCGATTAACTCGTCGCGGTCGGCGTTACTCAATGTCAAGGCAAACGGAGTGAACGAATCTTCTTTCCGACCTTCTGCACTGGAAGTAGGCCCTGGAGAACGGTAGTTGGATGACTCCCGCAACGCAGGTACAAACACTGCGTATTCTAGCTCATGTAGAACGGCCACCCAATGTTTCAAACGTGCGGTCGTCCAATAGTCGGTCGACTTACGGATCGGGACTTCGCCGCTAACGGTTTTCGGTCGACCGCGTGATCCACGGAATTTCACCTTGAATTTTGATGGTTGCGTACGCAAATATTTTGTTGGAAAAAAGAAAGGAAAAACAGCAATGTCACCGAGAACAGACAAGACCGTGGATTTTCCTGAATTGTTGGGCCCCACGAAAACGTTGACTTGTCTATCGAAGTCGAATTTTATGTGGTCAAATGGTCCAGAATTCGAGAGTTCTAAATTGAAAATTGGCATTGCTCAACCCCGTTCGTTGATTTGGGTGCTTGTTGCGCCGCGAGCTTCAAAGGAAAACTGCAGACTTAAACTGACAAGCCGGGCAGAGATTTCTTGACCTCTTCACTAGGGTTACCGTACTAGTCCTAGTTGCCACGGCTCACCATAACTCCAAACGGCTCGGCAGGCAATCCGCGTCGGTTTGCAGCCAGGGTAATCGCCACTCCTAGTTAATCGCAGCACCCGGCAAGGTTTTTAAACCCACTCTCACCCCGACGGCCTTGAGTTGCGGTCATGTGGTCAACTGGATCGGTCTGTAGGGGGAATACGCTCGGCAACCTGTTCGCCGATCTGGGAGGACCCAGTCAACCCGTGGCTGCTGCGCTCTTGGACGGATCAACGCCTTTAGAGCGCGTTTCCGGAGTCGTGAATCCAGCGGGCGAGGTTCTCCAGCGCCATGCGCCGGTGGGACAGCCGGTTCTTGTCGTCGCCCAACTCGCCGTAGGTCCTTCCCGAGGCTCCCTCGGCGATGAAGATGGGGTCGTAGCCCCAGCCCCCTCCCCTGCACTCCGGTGCGATGACGCCGGCCACCGCGGAGGGGAAGCACTCCGGCGAGCCGTCCTGACGGCAGTAGGCGAACACGGACTGGAACGTCGCGCCGCGGTCCGGAGCCCCCTCCAGGAGCCGCAGGACGCCCTCGTTGCCGACCGTACGGAACACGTACGCCGAGTAGGGACCCGGGAAACCGCCCAGGCCGTCGATGAAAAGACCCGTGTCCTCCACCATGGCAGGACCGTCCACCCTCCGGCACGCCTCGCGGGCCTTTTCCGCGGCGATCTCCTCCAACGTATCCGCCTGGATTTCCCGAAGCTCGAGGGAAGCCATCTCCACGGGAATCTCGTGGTCCCGGAGGATGGCGCTCACCTCGCTGAACTTGTGTCGGTTCGAGGTGACGAATGTCAAAGGTCTCTGCACGGCATCGGAACGGTGACGGCTGGAGTCTACGACAAGTCTGGGAACAGGCTGTGAAGAAGGTGGGGGTTGGAGCGGGTGACCGGGGTCGAACCGGCGACCTTATGCTTGGCAAGCATACGCTCTAGCCAACTGAGCTACACCCGCATCCTGCAAGCTTTCCTACATCATCCGCCGGTTCTTGTCAATTTGGGTGGCCGCCCGCTTGCAAGGAAGATTCTCCGGCCTGAAGGTGGGCGGAGGACCCTAGGCAGCCAACTGCCATTGCCCTTTCTTGTCTGTCATGAGCTCGAATATCATCTGCTGGTTGTGATCTATCTCATCTTCAAGATCGGCAATGCGATTCAGTTGGTCTCTGACACCACGCGCGGTGTCTTTCCCATACATGAGCCTCAACAAAGCATCTGCTGCTCTTGGCATAGTGGTCTTGCCCGTTTCCCATCGGTGCACAGTTTGCTCGCCTACATCCAACAAGCGCGCTAGTACCGATTGAGACATGAGAAGCTCTCGACGCAGGAACCGAATCTCTTTTCCATTCAATTCCTTTTTCTTGAGACACAGGTACTCGCCAATCGCCCGATGAAGCTTGTCAACGTCTCGGATCGCGATACTCGACCCTCGCGCAGACACGTGCCGCTTGAACCCATTTAACAAATAAACGTCGTCCAGCCCGCACTCCAGGTAGTGGTATTTTTCGTCATGCATTGCCCTATCTCAACCTATCAATATGGTAGGTCCGAAGAATTTGCAAGGGAGGCAGCTATTCCGTTTCGCGCCTCCAGCGGAGGTTGGCGGCCTCAACAGCATTCTCCTTGCGCTGCTCCGGTGTCATGGGCGGCGACGCTGGCATACCGGCGTCCGCTTCATCCGTTCTTGGGCCGGGTCTCCGCGGCAGTGGAGACGGCCGGTTGCCGCGAACCCGTGCGGAGCAACCAAAGAAACCGAACGTAATATTCGACACCGGACCACACCGCCAACACCGTGGACAGCACCAGGAAGTACATGCCCACGACGAAGAAATCGATCCCGAGGTAGTTGTAGTGAAGCATGAGGCCGATCAGGGCGAAGGTCTGCACCAGGAGCTTGTACTTGCCCAGTTCGTCGGCCGGGATGACGATCCCCTCGGCCAGCGCGATGCCGCGCAGCACGGTCACGGCCACCTCGCGCGCGACGATGATCACCACCAGCCAAACAGGCACGTAGGCGTCTCCCGGACGCTCGATGGCCACCAGCATAATGAGCGCGGTGACCACCAGCAGCTTGTCGGCCAGGGGGTCCAGGATCTTGCCGAAGTCGGACACGCTCTTGTTCCGACGCGCGAGGTAGCCGTCGAGCATGTCCGTGACCGAGGCGATGATGAAGACCAGCGCGGCCAGCGCGCAGGACACCGGATCGGTGAACGCCATAAGGTATGCCAGGAACGGGATCAGGAGGATCCGGAAGAGGCTCAGCAGGTTGGGCAGTGTCCACATGACGACGGCGGACCCTTACGTGCTCGACCACCTCGACCACGCGATCAGCAGCACGCCCAGCACCACCATGGAAGTGGCCATCACCTTGCGCCGGGTGATCGGGTCCGAGTCACCCAGAATAAGCGGGGAAAGGCCCAGGGTAAAGAGCGAGAAGCAATGAACCAGCGGTGAGACCACCGCTACGTCCGCCATGTCCAGCGCCGTGAACATGAAGAAGTAGGCCACGAAATGCACGAATCCCACCAGGGCGAAGCACCCCAGGGTCGCCCACGCGCAAGTCCTCAAGCGCGCCAGGCCGTGCACCGGGAAGTAGGCCGCGGACATGGTCAGGAGCGAACTGGTCACCGTGATGGCCGCCCCCACCATGGGCGCCGGGCCGGCAAGGAGCCCGAGTCGGACCACGTTGTCGCGCAGCCCGGCGAACAGCGCTCCCGCCACCGGATAGAACAGGTCCCCGGAACGCCAGGATCTCGATTCGCCCTTCCACGACAGGAACACCAGGCCGCAGACGACCGCCACCGCCCCCAGCATGTTCACCGGACCGGGTCTTTCGTCCAGCAGCACCATGGCCAGGAGCACCGCGAAGAGCGGCGCCGAATTGAGCACCGCGGTGGCCGCGGCGGCGCCCATCCTCTCGATGCCCTTGAACGCCACCAGGCGGAAAAGCCCCGGAACGATGAGGCCCGAGGCCGCGAAGATCAGGTTGGCCCCGGCCCAGAGCTCCGAGAGATCGTGGAAGGTGAACACGAAGAGCCACAACACCAGCCCGTTGAAGAAGAGGTCCACCACCAGGCCGCTGAAGGGATCGAGGTCTCGCACGCCTCGATGAACCAGCGTCGCCGTGCAGGCGAAGGCAAGGGAGGCCAGCAGGCCCAGGGCAACGGCGAGCATGTCTAGTGTCCTGGCGGACTTGGGAATTGGGCGAGCGCCCTCACCCCGGCCCTCTCCCGGAGGGAGAGGGGGTCGGAGCCGTTTGAATCCGTCGTGCGCGGGCGGCGCCCGTCACGGGCGGGTCTGAAACCCGCCCCTACTCGCGCGGCGTTTCCACGCCCAGCCTCTTCTCGATCTCGTCCTCCAGGGAACTGCCCCGGCGTGCCTGGATCGCGGAGTAGACCAGCGTCCCGACGATGAGGAGGGCGATGCAGACCACGGTGGGCTGCAGGAGCCAGCCCGCGCCGTAGGCGCTGCTGGAGATCCACAGGTAGTTCTCGACGATGGTCCCCAGCACTAGGCCCAGCACGAACGGAGGCCGCGGCCACTGAAACAGAACCATGACGTAGCCCACGATGCCGAAGATGACCGTGACGATGATGTCGCTGAAGTTGTTGTGGGCGGCGAAGGCGCCCAGGAACACGAACATGAGCAGGAACGGGATCAGCAGGTTACCCCGCACGAAGGTGAGCTTCACGAGCTGGTTCAGGAACAGGAAGCACGCACCCGCGGTGAGGATGTTGGCCACCACCAGGATCCACACCATGGCGAAGGTCACGTCCAGGTGCTTGGTGAGCATCTCCGGACCGGGATTGAGGCCGACGATGAGGAACGCCCCCAGCAGGATCGCCATGGCGCTGCTGCCGGGAATGCCGAAGGCCACCGTGGGAATGAGGTTGCCCCCTTCGCGGGAATTGTTGGCCGCCCCCGGCCCCAGGACGCCGCGTACGTCGCCCTTGCCGAAGCCGCTCTTGTCCTTGGCCGACTGCACAGCGTGGCCGTAGGCCAGCCATTGCGAGACGCCGCCGCCCAGGCCCGGCAAGGCGCCGATGAACGCGCCGATGAAGCCGCAGCGCATGGTCAGGGCGAAGTGGCGGAAGGTGTCCTTGACCCCTTCCATGACCCCGGTGATCTTGCCGATCTTAGCCTCGGCGATGCTCGTGCCGCGCACCGCCAAGTCGATGATCTCCGGGATGGCGAAGAGCCCGACCACCACGGGTCCGAGGCTCAGGCCATCCCAGAGATACAGCGTGCCTAATGTGTAGCGCAGCGTCCCGGTTTGGGGATCCACCCCGATGGACGCCAGCATGAGCCCGATGCCTCCGCACAGGAGGCCCTTGGTGAGCGATGATCCGCTCAGCGACGCGATGAACGTGATTCCCAGGATCGCCAGCATGAACAGCTCGGGAGAGCCGAAGAAGAGCACCAGCGGGCGCATGATGGGAATGGCGAGGGCCAGGATGATGGCGCCTTCAAGGCCGGCCACCAGCGAGCTCATGAGCGCGGCGCCCATGGCCCGGCCGGCCTCCCCGTTCTTGGTCATGGGATAGCCGTCCATGATGGTGGCCGCGGCCGTGCCTTCTCCCGGGATGCCGAAGAGGATCGAGGTGAGGTCACCGGTGGTTCCGGTGATGGCGTGCATGCCCAGGAGAAAGGCAAAGGCCGAGATCGGCTCCCCGATCTTGTAGGCGAACGGCAGCATCAGTGCCAGGGTGGCTAGGCCGCCGAGGCCGGGGAGAATCCCCACGACGAAGCCTACGAACGCCCCCAGAAGCAGAAACCCGAAGGCCGGCCAGGAAAGGACGTGAAGCAGTCCGTCAATGAAGGCGTCGAGCATCATGGCCTAAAAACTACCTCCCAAGAAGCCCCCTCACGCCGTCCACCACTTCCTTGGGCTGGCTTACGACGCTCTGGGCAACCTTCTGCAGGTCCTCGCCCCTCAACAGCTTGTACGGCACCATCCGCCCCTTCTTGGCCTCGGCCGCCAGCTCCGGGTCCGCCAACGTCTTGGCGTAGGCGTCGCGCAACATCTTCACGCGGTCCGCCGGCACGCCCGGCGCCACGGCGAACGGGCGCCCGAAGTCGCCGCTGGCGAAGATCACCTTGGCCATGGACCGGACCAGCTTCGGGGCATTGTACTTGTCAAACAACTGGGACAGGGTGGGGACGTCCTTGAGCCTCGGGTCCGGCTCGTCCCCGCTCTGGGCGAGTTGGCGGACGAACTTGTTCTTGTGCCAGGTGAGATAGGGCTCACGGCCGAAGTGCGGGGGGATGGTCATGCCGCGGCACAGCACCTCTCCCCGTTCCACCGCCAAGTCGATCTCGCTGCCGCCGGGATAGCCCATGACGAAATTGAAGTTCGCCCCCACGCCCTTCTCAAGGATCTTGCCCATGAGATAGCTGTTGCCCGCGGTGCCCGAGTTGCCGAGCCTCGCCGGGTCCTTCTTGTTCGCGATCAGGTCGTCGATGCTCTTGTACTTCGAGTCGCTGCGGCAGAAGAGCACCGAGTGGCTCACTTCCTGCGTGCCGATCCACTGGAACTTGGCAATGTCGAAGCGCACCTCCTTCCGCCCCACGACCTGGTCGAGGTACAGCCCCGCCAACGGCATCACCAGGGCCGTACCGTCCTGCTTGGCGATGTTGTAGACGTAGTTGGCGGCGATGAGAGAGCCGGCCCCGGGCATGTTCTGGACGATGATGTCGGGCTTGCCCGGGATGTACTGGCCCATGTGCCGCGCGAACAGCCTGGCCCACCGGTCGTAGAACCCGCCCGGCGAGCAGCAGACGAGGATGCGGATGGTCTTGCCTTCGTAGAAGTCCTTCGCCGCCGACTGGCCCGCGAAGCTCATGACGATGAACCCGGCCAGCAGCAGCACGAGAAAAATTCGACAGATCGCTCGCTTCATTGCACACCTCCGTGTTTGGAACCGAGGGCCCTGCACCGCACAAACGGGCGCAGGGTTACGACTCGCCTTTCTCGTCTATTCGATACCCAGCCAACGAAACACCTGACCCTCGGGAAACGGCAGCAACAGCGTTCGCTCGAACACCACGTAGTAGATGAGCCACGCCGCGGCCGTCAGGATCAGCGACATGGGCCAGCCTTCCTTCGACTGTATCTTCAGATAGCCGAAGGTCATGCCCGCGACGGTGATGGAAAACCCGATAAGCCAGATACCGGCCATGAACCCCACGATCCAGGACAGGATGTTCGCGGTGCGCTTGAACGCCACGTCCCAGTCGACGGTCTGCGTGAGCTGGAAGTCGGCGGGCGTGTTGCTCGAGGCGCTCTCGCCCTCCTCCTTCGGCCCCCGAAGCTCCTGGACGATGTTGATGATCGCCAGGAGGATCATGGGAATGCCGATGGCCCACGGGTAGAGACGCGCCTGCAGGCGCCACTCGCCCGCCTCCCAGACCAGGTAGCAGAAGAAGACGAGGACCAGGAAGCTGAAGCCCATCCTGGGTGTCAATCGCACGTGAAATCCCGTTGCCCGGCCCGCGGCTAGTCCCAGCCGTAGAGCCCCTTGGCGTTCTCTCCCAGGAACTTGGCCTTGAAGTCCTCGGAGATGTCCGTCCGTTCCTTGATGGTCTTGGTGACGTTGGGGAACATGCCGTCCCAGTGAGGATAGTCGGAGGCGAACACGATGACCTTGTCGCCGACCCGCTCGATGCCGTAGGGAAGGCTCTCTTCCTCCGGCTCGGCCGCGTAGTACCAGTTCCCCGCTTTCATGTACTCGCTGGGCCTGTCCTTGAGCAGCGGCGCTTCCGACTGCCGGTGCTCCCACTCCTCGTCCATCCGGTCCATCCAGTAGGGCACCCAGCCGATGCCGCACTCCAGGAACGCGATGCGGAGCTTCGGGAACCGCTCGGGCACGCCACCGTACATGAGCGCGGCGCAGTCCAGCATGGTCTCGAAGGGACGGCCGATGGTGTGCTTGAAGAGGAACGTGTCGAAGCGGTTCTCGCCGGCCGGGCCCGAGCGCGAGTTGTGGATCAGCAACGGCACGTCGAGCCGCTCCAGCTCCTCGTAGATGGGCCAGAAGAGCTCCTGTCCCAGGTGGTCCTTCATGCCGAATGTGCCCACCGTTATCCCCACCACGCCGAGCTTGGTCACCGCGCGGTTGATCTCCTCCACCGCCGCCGGCACGTCCTGGAAAGGCGCCACGCCGATGCCCTTGAGCCGTTCCGGCGCCTCGCCGCACATGCTCGATATCCAGTTGTTGTAGGCGCGCGAGAACGCTCCCGCGTAGGCCTTCTCCGGCATGCGGTTGACATGGAACGCGCCGGTGGGAAACAGCACCGACACCTCGATGCCCTCGGTGTCCATGTCGCGCAGGCGCGTGGGAACGTCGGTGATGTTCATGCCCAGGGTGCCGAACATGCTCGAGTCCCATTCATCCGAGGGCAGCAGCGAACCCTCCCGCTTGTTCCAGGGATCCTCCATGTGAGCGCGGATGTCCGCGTCCCGGTCCCTGACGTGTCCGTCGGCGTCAATGATCGTGGCGTCCACCTTCATGTTACTTACCTCCTCGGGTTACTTGCTTACGAAACTGGCTTACGAAAATCGCACCTGAGCCGGGTTGAGCGCCCCGTGCTTGGACTTGTTGGCGGTGATGTCCAGGGCCTCGGGCATCTTGTCGATGCCTTCCAGCTTGTGAGTGATCATGGGATCGATGTTGATGCGCTTCTGGGCCACCAGCCGCGCCGCCAGCGTCATCTCGCTGGGCGCGGCCAGCTCCGGCGGGAACATGTAGGTTACCCGCTTGGCCCGCAGATAGTTGAAGTCCAGGGTCACGGGCTCGTGGAAGTGCGGGATGCTGAGCACCTTGCCGCCGGCGGCCACGCACGCCACCGCTTCCGACACGGTGGCGCCGCCCGACAAGCCCATCTGCGGGCTGCCGCTGGCGGCCTCGATGACGAAGGAAATGCCCTTGCCGCCGCTCAGGTCCATCACCGCGTCCACCACGTTGTCCTTGGAGGCGTCGATGGTGACGTCGACGCCGAGTTCCCTGGCCAGCTCCAGGATCTCCGGCCGCATGTCCGTACCGATGACCGTGTCCGCGCCCGCCGCCTTGGCCGCCTGCGCCGAGTTGAGCCCCATGACGCCCTGCCCCAGCACCAGCACCGTGTCCCCCAGGGTCACGCCCAGTACCTGGATGTTGTGAACGCAACTGGTGAGGGGCTGGAGCGCAGACACCTCCCAGTCGCTGATGCCCTCGGGAATCTTGGCCAGCGCGTCCAACGGCACCGCCGCATACTCGGAGAAGAGGCCGGGGAAGTCCCGCCCGATGGTGCCGATGTGGGTATGGGTGGCGCCTACCCGATCACCGACCGAAAGACCGTAGCCGTTGTCCTTGTCGATCTCGACGATCTCGGCGCAGAACTCGTGGCCGAACAGGGGCTCGGGCCCCTGGGCAAGCTTCTTCTTGACCTTGTCGTAGCTGTTGGAGCGCTCGCCGTAGAAGAGCTGGACCTCGGTCACCGAGGGCTGCACGACCCGGGTCTTCAGGACCGCCCAGCCGGGCCGGCATTCGGGTTCCGGCAGCTCTTCCAGCCGCATGTCCTTGAACGCGTGTGTCACCCAACCCCGCATGGCGCTTCCCTCCCTTGAAGAGACGTGAACCTTATCTCCCGCGACA
Source organism: Deltaproteobacteria bacterium (assembly GCA_028818755.1). GTDB lineage: Bacteria > Desulfobacterota > Binatia > UBA9968 > JAJDTQ01 > JAJDTQ01. Next base: position 12,768 of record JAPPNF010000143.1, read on the forward strand.
GGCGAACCCGAGCTGGCTTGGATCGGAGCGGTCGTGTCCGGTTCGGGGGCAAACGCAACCAAACCCTGACGAATGGCTGCTTCCGCTGACTAATAGTGAAAGGACGGCGATTTTGCAAGGCGAACCGCCCGCGTGTCGGGCAGGTAGCTGCTTGCATGTTGGCGGGCCGCGTTTTATTATGGATGTCTCTCCTCGGGCGAGCGCGATTCACGCACAATGGCGGTGTAGCTCAGTTGGTCAGAGCACGCGGCTCATATCCGCGGCGTCGCTGGTTCAAGTCCAGCCACCGCCACCATCCACCCCCAAAACCGCCTTCCACTCGCCCGGGCTCACGATTCCTAGTGTCCTGTCTGGTTAATTCGTGCCATAAGATGCGCAGGATTTTTCGTCGTCGGCAAGGCGCGATGACGAGCAGTGGCGGGCACCACGCGAGGAAGAGCAACGCAGCCGACGGCGAAAAAGACCCGCAGATTATGGCGCGAATTAACCAGACAGGACACTAACGATCCGCGGGCGGCGCGTCCACGCGGACGGTCACGATATCGGTGTCGTGATACTGCTGATGATGGACCCTGGAGGCCAGGTGGCGCAGCAGCCGCAGCGATATCTCCCGCTCTTCCGGGGCCTCCACCGGACCGGTCCCGAGCAGCGCGATGCTGTCCTGGATGTTCTCGTTGCCGGCGCCGGCAACGAACTCCAGCACGGCTCCGCCGCCTTCCTTGCGGGCGGTCAGCCGCATGCGGCGCCGCAACCGTTCCTCTCCTTCCTCATCCTGCCGCATGAGCGTGAGCAGCGTCTCCTCCGCGGCGGCATCGAGACGACCCGCCATCGCCTTCCCCCAGCCACCGCGTGAGGCGAAGCCGGCGAGAAACTCCTGGATCTTCGGCAGCGCTTCGGTTCCGAGTTCCACCTCGACGCGGCTCGGGCGCGGTGCGGTCAACTCCACGAACAGGGTCATGAGGATGGCCACCAGCCCGCCCGCGGTCATGCCGTTCTGCAGCAAGCCGCCGGCGAACTCGGCGAAGTACTCGGGGAAGATCACGCCGTTCTGGAAGCCGACCCCGGCCCAGAAGGACACGCCCACCACCAGTCCCGTGCGATAGTCGAGCTCATCCTGGACCACTACCTTCATGCCGACCACGAAGAGCATGGACAGCAGCACGGTGGCGTAGGCGGCCACCACCGGATTCGGGATTGCCAGGATGACCGCCAGGGCCTTGGGCAGGAAGGCCAGCACGACGAAGATGATGCCGATGGCGACGCCGACCCTGCGGGATGCAACCCCGGTCAGCTCGGTCACCGCAATGCTCGTGGAATAGGTCGTGTTGGGGACGGTCGCCATGAGGCCCGACAAGAGGTTGCCGACGCCGTCCGCCCCTACCGCCCCTTGCACGGCGCGGAAATCCACGGCCCGGTCGCCGCGCCAGGAGACGCGCTGGATGGCCACGGCATCGCCGATGGTCTCGATGGCCCCCACCAGCGTCACGAACACGAACGCGGGCAGAAGCGTCCAGAAGACCGCGCCGAAACCCAGGTCCAGACCCGGCCATTCTCCGTCCGGCAGGCCCACCCAGGACGCTCCTGCAATCATCCCGGTGTTGTAGAGTCCGAATGCAGCGGCCACCACCGAGCCCACCACGACCCCTATGACCGGCGCCCACAGGCGCAGCCCGCCCGTCGCCTTGAGCGCGATGCAGAGCATGACCGCCATGGTCACAAGCGCGCTCAGCGGGGCCGCAAATGCCGGGGAGCCCTTGGGCACATCGCCCAGCATGCCGAAGACGATGGGCATCACGGTCACCGGTATCAGCATGATCACGGTGCCCGCCACGGCGGGGGTCAGGATCCGCCGCAACAGCGAAAGCCGGGACGAGAGGAAGAACTGGAAGAACGACGACACCAGCACCAGGGTGGCGAGCATCGCGGGGCCGCCCTGGACGAGAGCCGCGACGCAGACCGCGATGAAGGCGCCGGAGGTGCCCATGAGAAGGACATGGCCGGCCCCGAAGCGACCGACCCGCACCGCCTGGAGGATGGTAGTGACGCCGCTGACGGCGACCGCCGCGAACACCGCCCACGAAAGGAAGCCCTCGCTGCCGCCGGCGGCCCGGATCACGATGGCCGGGGTCAACACGATTCCGGCGATGCAGAGGACAGCGAGCTGGAGGCCCAGCCCGAAGGCAAGCGCCGGCGGCGGCGTCTCATCGGGCTGGTAACGAATGCCGGAGCGGCGGTCGGGATCGCGGGTCTGCATTTACTTGACCTCCCGGGAACCGGACTCTACGAAGGCGGGCCGGCAAGGGCGCCACCGGACGGGGATGTTATCAGACCGTTTTGGACCGTCCAATCTGCCGCCCGATGGACGCGCCGGGCCGAGATCATGGACCTGCCGGCCCATTTCGTAGTAGACTCGCCCGGCGAGTCGTCGCAGGGAGCGGCCGCGGCGACTCGCTCATGCCGTCGGCGGCTGCGCCGTCCACGGCCTTTCAGAACAACTAGTGTCCTGTCTGGTTAGTTAGCATGGCAATCTGCGGAGGATTTTTCGTCGTCGGCAAGGCGCGATGACGAGCAGTGGCGGGCACCACGCGAGGAAGAGCAACGCAGCCGACGGCGAAAAAGACCCGCAGATTGCCATGCTAACTAACCAGACAGGACACTAAACGATCCGGACCGAGGAGGTATTCCTTGATCGACAAGGCGCGTCTCAAGGAACGCGTGTTGGAGTTGGTGCAAATCGACAGCCACTCCCGCAAGGAACTGGCCATTGCGCTGCATCTCAAGGAAATCCTCGAAGGGCTGGGCGGCGTGGTTTTCGTGGACGACGCCGGCGCCGCGGTGGGGGGCGAGGTCGGGAACCTCGTGGCGCACTTCGACGGCACCGTCGACGGCGCCGAGCCGATGCTCCTTTCCGCGCACATGGACACGGTGGCCCCGGGCGAAGGGGTGATGCCCGTGGTGGAGGGCGACATCATCCGAAGCGACGGAACCACCGTGCTGGGCGGCGACGACAAGAGCGGCATCGCCATCATCCTGGAAGTGATCGAGTCCCTGCGCGAGGAGGAGCTGCCGCACGGGCACATCGACGTGGTCTTCACTATCTGCGAGGAGATGGGACTGCTCGGGGCCAAGCACCTGGACCTGGGCCTGGTGCGGGCGAAGACCGGCCTGGTGCTCGACAGCGACTCCATCGGCTTCCTGATCACCAGGGCGCCGGCGGCCAACCTCGTGGAGTTCGAGGTCCACGGACTCGAAGCGCACGCAGGCATCTGCCCGGAACGGGGGATGAGCGCGCTCCAGGTAGCCGCCCGGGGCATCGCCGCCATGCAGCTCGGGCGCATCGACGAGGACACCACCGCGAACATCGGTTTGGTTAACGGAGGCACGGCGGTGAACATCGTCCCCAACCGGGTGACCCTCACCGGCGAGGTGCGCAGCCATGACGAGGAGAAGCTCGAACGGCAGACGCGGGCGATGCTCGCGTGCCTCGAGGAGGCCGCCGCCGGCGCCACCCTGGAGCTCGACGGCCGCCTCCACGAAGCGCGCGTGGAGTCACGGATCAAACGGCAGTACGACCGCATGGACGTGCCCCACGAAACCGCCATCGTCCGGCGCGTCCACGAGGCGGCCACCAACCTCGGCCTGGCCGTCGACACCATCGCCAAGGGCGGCGGCTGCGACGCCAACGTGCTGAACCAGCGCGGCCTCCAGGTGGCCAACTTGGCCAGCGGCATGCGGGACATCCACACGGTCAACGAGTGGCTTGACGTCAACGACCTGGTGAGCGCGGCCCGGCTCATCCACGAGGTCGTTCGGCTGGAGGGATGCCGGGTGTCATGAGCGGCCCGTCTCGCGGCCTTCGAGGCTTCCGGGACCGAAACCCATGAACCGTCGTTACGGCGCCAAAAATGCTTGGACGTGAGCTCGAAACGCTCTTGAAGGAAGAACGCGGGCAGTTCTTCGAGTTCGTCAGCGCCTATGAGCAGAAGAGGCGCGGAACTCAAACGAAGCGGCCCCAGGACCTCGCCCGCGAGATCGCGCGCATCCTCAGCGGCATGGTCAACGCCGACGGCGGCGTGCTCCTGGTAGGCGTCGAGCCCGACAAGAGCCTCACCGGCCTTCCTTACTCCGAGCAGGAGATCAAGGAGCTGGGCGAGGTGCCCCAGAGCCTCCTCAATCCACCCCTCCCCACCCTTCACGAACGGATCGACCTCGGCAACCTGCTGCTGCTCCGGTTCGAGGCGAGCCCGGGGCTGGAGATCCGCCGCGTGGCCAGCGGCAGGACGTTCTACCGCATCGCCGCGGAAAACCCCGCGGTGGCGCCCGAGCAGATCCGGCTGTTGAAGGACGCCAAGCTGTCGTACTCCTACGAACGGCAGCACGTCCACGCCGCCGCCTGGGAGGACCTGGACGACGCCGCCCTGGAGTCCTTTGCCGAGCGCATGGATGCGCAAACGGACCCGCGCTCGTTGTTGTCGCGCCCGTATCATCTCGTCCGCGGCTCCGTGGACCACCCCGAGATCTCCATGGCCGCGCTGCTTCTCTTCGCCCGGGAGCCGACCCGATGGCATCCGCGCTGCGGCATCGACTTCGTCAAGTACGAGGGCACCGAGAGGCAGTACGGAGAGGACCTCAACGTGGTCAAGCGGGTACGCATCGACGCGCCCCTGTGGACCCTCGTCCACGAAGCCGTGGGACGGATCAAGGAGCACATCCGCGAGCGCATGGTCAGGCACGACCTGTTCTTCCGGGAGCGCCTGGAGTACCCCTCGCTGGCGTGGCAGGAGGCGCTGGTCAATGCCGTCGGACACCGCGACTACGCCATCACCGGCGCGGAGATCGAGTTCTGGATGTTCGACGACCGCCTGGAAGTGAGGAGCCCGGGGGTGCTGCCGGCCCCCGTCGCCCTCGACCATCTCAACCGGCAGCAGCGGGTGCACTTCTCACGCAATCCGCTGCTGGTGCGGGTGCTGGCGGACCTGGGCTACATGCGCGAGATCGGCGAGGGCGTCCCGCGCATGTTCCAGGAGATGGAGCACAACTCGCTGCGGCCGCCGGAGTTCTCCACCGAGGGTTTCTACTTCACCGTGACGCTGCGCAACACCCCCATCTACGACGATGAGACCTTGCGGTGGCTCGACCACTTCGACCGTTCCCGCCTGAACCCCCGGCAACAGCGGCTGCTGGTGTACGCACTCTCCCACGACAAGGTGCTTTCGACCGCCGACTACCAGCGCGTCGCCGAAGTCGACCGGGACACCGCCTATCGCGACCTTCGCAGCCTGGTGAAACTGGGCATTCTCGCCCCCATCAAGCCCAAGAGCCGGACCTACCGGATCGTGGAGCCGATGTGAGCGAGGATTTCACCCGGCTGGCGGCAATCGCCGGCGCGTATACCGAGGCCCGTATCCTCCAGGCAGCCGTGTCCCTCGGGGTATTCGACGCGCTCCGCGGCGAGGAAGCCCTGGACGCGGCCGCGTTGGCGGCGGCCATCGGCGCCGAGGCCCGCGCCACCGGCCTGTTGGCGGATGCCCTGGCGGTGATGGGACTGCTGGACAAGGACGGCCGCCGCTACCGGCTGAACGAGCTGTCCGCCACCTACCTGACCACCGGATCGCCCAGGGACTTCAGCGGCATGGTGCGCTTCGAGGCTCTGTCGTGGGACGCCTGGGGAAGGCTGGAAGAGGCCGTGCGTGCCGGACGGCCCGCAAGGGTTCCGGACATGTACCAGACCGACGAGGCCGAGACCGGGATCTTCATCGAAGCCATGGACTCGCTGGTCAGGGCGCGCGGCGATGCCGAGATCACGGCCGGCGCCCTGGACCTCGCCGGCGCGCGGCGGCTGCTGGACGTAGGCCCGGGACCCGCCACCTATCCCATCGCCCTGTGCAGGCGCTACCCGGCGTTGCGCGTCACCCTCTACGACCTGCCCGGGACCTTGCGCATCACCGAGCGCTACGTCCGTGCGTCGGACGTGGCCGACCGCATCGAGTGCGTTGCCGGAGACTACCGGACCGACGCCGTGCCCGGCGGCCAGGACGTCGTCTTCCTGTCCAACATCATCCACGGTGAAGATGAAGCGACCAATGAGGTATTGATGCGTATGCTCGCGGATTCGTTGGCCCCGGGAGGACGCATCATCATCAAGGACCACATGCTGGAAGGAAGCCGCGCGGAAACCGACAGCGGCACCGTCTTCAGCCTGTTGATGCTGCTGACCACGGCGGGCGGGCGCTGCTACTCGGTCGGCGAGGTCTGCGGCTGGCTCGAGCGAAGCGGTCTGGTGGATGTGGAGCGGGTGGAGCTGCCGGCGCCGCTGACGTCGTCCCTGGTCATCGGACACAAGCCCTCGTAGGGGCGGGTTTCAAACCCGCCCGCGTCCGGACCCGGCAGACCCAGTCGAATCGGCAGCTATTCCAGAACGGCGGTTGGGGAGATCTTGAAGGCCTTGTCCAACACCTTGGCGCGCGCCTGGTCGGTCCTTGCCCCCTGAAGCTTCACACGCAGTTTGGCCAAGCTCTTTTTCCGCCTGCGCCGCCGCTTGATCTCCATGGTTCTCTGAAGAGGCATGCGGACGACGGTTAACACACGCATGACCGGGCCGCAAGCGCGCGCTACGCGAATGGAACTCGCCTACCCCGTCGGCCTACCGACGAGCACGCCCCCGGTGTGGGTCAGACGGTCTCTCCGGCGCCCTTCGACTTCGCGAGGCTTTACTTCGCTACGCTCAGGACCGAGGGAAACCCCTGCTCACGCCTCCTCCCCGGCATAGATCCGCATCACTTTGTCGAGCAGCGCGATGGCGTCGGACTTGCTGCGCTGGAACGAGTTCCGTCCGATGATGGAGCCGAATCCGCCCCCCGCGTGGATGGCGCGGATCTCGGCCAGCAGAGCCTCGTCGGTGGTGGCGGGACCGCCCGAGAAGATCACGATGCGCCGGCCGTCGAAGGCCGACTGCACCACGTGGCGGATCCGGTCCGCGGGATCGGCGATGGGGACGCCTTCCTTCTCGAACACCTTGCGCGCCGCGTCCTGCTCGATGTTCTCCAAGGGAAACTTCACCTTGATGATATGCGCTCCGAGCTGTGCCGCGATCTGCGCCGCATAGCCGCACACGTCGACGGCCGCCTCCCCCGCCTTGCTGAGCCCCGAGCCCCGGGGATAGGACCAGATCACCACGGCCAGACCGTTGCGCTTGGCCTCTTTGGCGATGCCGCGGATCTGCTCGTACATCGCAAAGCGATGCTCCGAGCCGGGATAGACGGTGAAGCCCACGGCCACGCAACCCAGGCGCAACGCGTCGTCCACGCTGGAGGTGACCGCCTGCGTCGGATCCCTCTCGTCGTTGAGGAGATCGTGGTTGTTGACCTTCAGAATGAGCGGGATCTCGCCGGCGAACTCCCGGGCGCCGGCTTCGAGAAAGCCCAGCGGCGCGGCGTACGCGTTGCAGCCCGCGTCCAGGGCGAGCTCGAAGTGATAACGCGGATCATACCCCGCCGGATTGGGGGCGAAGCTCCGGGCCGGACCGTGCTCGAAACCCTGGTCCACGGGCAGGATCACGAACTTGCCGGTGCCGCCGAGCCGCCCGTGGTTGAGGATCCGGGCTAGGTTCGTCAGGGTCCCGGGGTTGTCGCTGCCGTACCAGCTCAGAACCTCTCGTACTCTCTCGGTCATCACTCGTCCTCCTGGGGCGGGATCATTCCTCCGCCACGAACCGTTCAAAAAGGGCGACGTTCTCGACGCTGCCGATGGCGATGGGCGTGCGCTGATGGATCGCCTCCGGCACGACGTCCAGCAGGCGTCCCCGCCCGGTGCTGGCGGCGCCGCCCGCCTGCTCCGCCACGCACGCCAGCGGCGCACACTCGTAGAGCAGCCGCAGCTTGCCGTTGGGACTGCCGGGGTCGCCAGGATAGAAATACATGCCGCCGTCCAGCAGGCAGCGGTGAAGGTCGGCCACCAGGGCGCCCGTGTACCTCAAGGAATGGGGCCTGCCGCTGGGCTTGTCCTTGTCGGTGACGTAGTCCAGGTACTTCCGCACCCCTGCTTCCCAGTCCTTGTGGCGGCCGACGTTGGCGCTGTAGACGGCCCCCTTCTCGGGACAGCGGATATCCTCGTGGGTAAGGACGAACTCTCCCACCCCCTTGTCCAGGGTGAAGCCGTGGACGCCCGCGCCCACCGTGTAGACCAGCACGGTGCTTGTGCCGTAGAGCACGTAGCCGGCGCACACCAGCTCCGAACCCTTCTGCAGGAACTCCTCGCCGGAGAGTTCGCCGGTGCGGCCGCGCCGGAGGATTCCGAATATCGTCCCCAGCGGAGCGTTGACATCTGTGTTGGACGAACCGTCCAGCGGGTCGGTGCACAGCAGGTACCGGGCGTCGTCCGAGGTGCTCATGATCACGGCCTCTTCCAGTTCCTCGGAGGCGATGCCCGCCACCACGCTGCAGCCCGAGAAGGCGTCCATGACGATCTCGTTGCCGATGACGTCGAGCTTCTTCTGCATGTCGCCGGTGGCATTCTGGTCGCCCGCCAGTCCCAGCTTTCCGGCGAGAGCCGCCTGATCGACCTCACGGGCGAGAATCTTCCCGGCGAGCGCGACGGGCTCCAGGAGGGCGCGCAGGTCGTCCGCCCCGTCCTTGCGCCAGCTTCCTTCCTCCATGAGATGTCGACCCAGCGTCGTTCCTGCAGCCATCTTGACGACTCCTCGCTGTCGTTTTTGGTGCCTCAGCTTCCTGGCGTCGTTGGACCGTCGTTACGCCTTCGCGGCCCTCACGCCGCTGGGCAATACCCCGAATTCCCGGAGGATACGCGCCAGGTGTTCCCTGTGGGCATCGGTCATGACCGGAAGCGGTGGCCTGACCGGACCTCCGGCAAGGCCCACCATGTCCATGCCGGCCTTCACCACGGCCGCATGGCCGGCCGCCTTGCACAGCATCCGGTACTCCGCCAGCCGCAGGTACAGGGCCTGCGCCTCGTGGGCGTCTCCCCGGACCGCGGCATCGTAGATCTCCACCACGGATTCCGGCCAGAACGACGCCGTGGTGGCGGTGTTGCCGATCATGCCCAGGGCGAGGCATGTCCAGATCATGGACTCTGCGCCGCCGATGAGCGCCATCTTGTCGGCAGCAAGAGCCACCGTCTCGTCCAGTTCCACGGCATTCTGGGTGGCCTGCTTGATGCCGGCGATGCCGGCCACGTCCGCCAGCTCGGCGATCATGGCGGGCCGCATGCTGTAGCCCACCCGTGGCGGCGCGTTGTAGAGGAATACCGGCACTCCCACCTCGGCGATCCGCTGGAAGTGGTCGCGGATGCTGGCGTCGTTCACGTTGTTGAAGTACGGCGGCGTGGCCATCACCGCGTCGGCGCCCAACTCCTTGGCGTAGCGGGTCAGCGCCACGGCCGCCACCGTGCCGGAATGCGAAACGCCCAGCATGATGGGCTTGCGGCCCTGGTTGGTCTCGACCGCGATGCGCATGATCTCCAGGCGCTCCTCGTCCGTCACAGCGGCGAACTCCCCCTGGGTGCCGAGCACCACCAGCACGTGCGCCGAGCTGTCGGCGGCGAACGAAACGTTGCGCGCCATCCCTTCCCTGTCGAGAGACAGATCCTCCTTGAACGGCGTCGTCAAGATCGTGTGAATCCCTCTCCACTTCTCGTGGTCCATTGTTTCTCCCGGTTTGCTCGTCCGATCTTCGGAAAAAGAAATTGCATCAACGCTATATGGATGATCGCGGGTCTGTCAACACTGTGCGCGGACGCGCATGCGCCGGACGATCCTTGACAATCCGGGTTCCCTTGGATAACCGAGAACGGGTCGACGGAAGACGGATTTCTCAAGGTTCTTCAGCACAGACACGCGGCCGGACATGTCCAGCGACAAGTACACCGTGAGGCAGATCAGCTACCCCAGCGGGGGCATCGACGTCAACGCGCTCCTGTTCGAGCCCGCTGGCGTCACCGAGGGCGCGCCGGCCATCGTCCACCACCCGTCCCACAAGAGCCCGGCAAAGCACTACGAATGGTACCTCGGGAAGTTCGCCGAGGCCGGCTACGTGGGGCTGGGCATCGAACAGCGCGGCTACGGTTCGGGTCCCGCCGGCCAGAACGACCGCGGCGGCCCCTTGCAGCAGGGCGACATCGCCAACGGCATCGGCTTCCTGAGCGGGCTCGCGTCGGTGGACGCGGACCGCATCGCGGTGAGCGGGCATTCCAACGGCGCGGCCCTGGCCCTGATCGTCAGCTCGCGGGACGAGCGCGTAAAGGCGTGCCTGAGCCTCGCCCCCAAGACCGACTGGATCAAGGCGTTGCGGGGCGCCAGGGAGTGGAAGCCGGATTTCTACGAGCTCACGGTCAAGGAGATGACCGGCGGGACGCCGCCGGAAGTGGACCCGAAACCCTTCATGGAACGGTCGCCCATCCATTACGCCGCGGACATCAAGGTGCCCGTGCTCTTCATCGTCGGCGCCCAGGACTGGGTCAACCCATCCTATCACTGCACGGACATGGCCGAGGCCCTCAAGCAGGCGGGAAACGAGCACGTGTCCGTGGAGATCATCGACGAGGTGGAGCACTTCTTCTGCCAGCGGCACTTCCTCGGTTACCGCTTCGACGCGGTCACCGGGCCCGCCCTTCGCTGGCTCGACCGCTACGTCAAGGGAGCCTGACGCGCCTCCGCCACCGACCGCCCACGCTTCAACACCAGGAAGGACCGACTCCATGAACGGCTCGCACACCGAACCGACGGCCCGCATCTCCCTGACCCTCAACGGCAAGCCGGTGACGGCCGAGGTGCCGGCGCGCAAGACGCTGCTGGACGCGGTCCGCGAGGAACTGGGCCAGACCGGCACCCACGCCGGCTGCGAGCACGGCGTGTGCGGCTGCTGCAACGTATTACTCGACGGCAAGGTCGTTCGCTCGTGTCTCCTGCTGGCGGTGCAGGCGGACGGGCATGACGTCCGCACGGTGGAAAGCCTGGGCTCTCCCGAACGGCTGGGACCGCTCCAGCGGGCCTTCGCCGAGAAGCACGCCATGCAGTGCGGCTACTGCACGCCGGGAATGATCATGGCGGCGGCGGACCTGCTGGCCGCGAACCCCGACCCGGACGAGTCGGAGATCCGTACCGCCCTGTCGGGCAACCTCTGCCGCTGCACGGGCTACATGGAGATCGTCGACGCGGTGAAGGACGCCGCCGGCAGGATCGCCCGGGGCGCGACCGCGGTGGACGAGCCCCCTGCCCTGGCGGCGGACGACACCGAAGGCCCCTACATCGGGCGGCGCATCCCGCCGGTGGAAGACCGCCGCTTCGTCGCCGGCAAGGGCGCCTACATCAACGACTTCACGCTGCCGGACCTGCTCCACATGGCCACGGTCCGCTCGCCCCACGCCCACGCCCGGATCCGGAGCATCGACACCAGCCGCGCGGAGGCCCTTCCGGGCGTGACGGCGGTGATCGTCGGCGAGATGCTGCCCGACGTCATCGACCCGGTGCCCCAGAACCTCGACATCCCCAAGGTGGTCTGGTACCCGCTGGCGCTCGACAAGGTGCGCTACGCCGGCGAGTGGGTGGCCGCGGTGGTGGCGGAGAACCGCTACGTCGCCGAAGATGCGGCCGAGCTGGTGGAGGTGGAGTACGAGATGCTGGGCCCGGTGGTGGATCCGGAGGAGGCCATCCGGCCGGATGCGCCGGTGCTGCACGAGGAGCACGGCAGCAACGTCGCTTACGAGAGGGTGCTGACCTACGGCCCGGTGGATGAGACCTTCGAGGCGGCCGCCCATGTCTTCGAGGAACGCTACCGCTGGAACCGCCATTCCGGCGTGCCGCTGGAGACCTTCGGCGCGGTGGCCCGGTGGGACGGGGGCAGGCAGGAGATGAGCCTCTGGGCCTCCCACCAGACCCCCAACATCGAGGAGCAGATGGCCAAGGTGCTGCGGCTGCCCTTGAACCAGCTCCGCATCCACCAGCACCTGGACGTGGGCGGAAGCCACGGCGTCAAGCGCGGCCGCAAGCACATGTTCCTCACCGCGGCCATAAGCCGGATGCTGGACCTGCCGGTGAAGTTCATCGAGGACCGCCTCGAGAACATGAGCTCGGGGGACGGCCACGGACCCGACCGGGTCTACTATCTCCGCGCCGCCTGCGACGGCGACGGCCTCATCCAGGCGTTGGACATCCGCTGCATCGACGACGCCGGCGCCTACGCCGGGCGCGGCGCCATGCAGCTCATCAAGCCCATCACCGCCATCGTCGGCCCGTACCGGATCCCCGCGGTGCGATACCACGCCATCTCCGCGCTGACCTCGAAGACCAACCAGTCGCCCTACCGGGGCTTCGGCCAGGCCCCCGCCGGTTACGTACTGGAGCGCATGGTGGACCTCATCGCCAAGGAACTCGGCATCGACCGGGCGGAGATCCGCTCGCGGAACTTCATCCAGCCCGACGAGTTTCCGTACACGATCCCCACCGGAGCGGAGTACGACAGCGGCGACTACCCCACGTGCCTGGAGAAGGCGCTGGCGGTCTCCCGCGCCGACACCTGGGAACAGCGCCGCCGGGAGGCGCGCGAGCGCGGCAAGTGGCTCGGCTTCGGCCTCTCCACGGTCATCGAGCCCGGCGGCGGTACCGGCATGGTGTTCGCGGTCATGGGACCTCAGATGGTGAACATGGACACCAACATGGAAGGCATCCGCGTCCACGTGGACGTCACCGGCATGATCACGGTCACCATCGGGTTCCAGTCCTGCGGCCAGGGCCACGAGACCACCACCACCCAGCTTGCTTGCGACTTCTTCGGAGTTTCACCGGACCGGGTGCGCATCGCCCGCGCCGATTCGATGGAGGGCATCGTCACCCGCGCCACCTCCGGCAACCGCCTGCACCTGATGCTGCCGCTGGCGCTGTTCAGCGCCGGCCGCAGGATCAAGGAAAAGATGCAGGCCATCGCCGCCAACGCGCTGGAGGTTCCGGCGGAGCGTATCGAGCTCGCCGGCGGCATGTTCACCGACCGCGAGGATCCGGAGAAGACCGTGAGCTGGGACCAGGTGTGCTTCTACGCCTACCGCCGCGACACGATGCTGTCGCCGGGCATGGAGCCCGGGCTCATGGCCAGCGCCATCGCCAAGCACCCGCGGGGGTTCGTGCCGCCTACCCCCGACGGCAGGGTCGCCGGCGGGTTCGCCACGTACACGTTCTCGGTGCACGTGCCGGTGGTGGAGATCGACCCGGAGACCCTGGAGATCAAGCTCGTGGACTACTACGTGGTCCACGACTGCGGCAAGGTCATCAATCCGCTGATGGTGGAGAGCTTCTGCTACGGCGGGGTGAACCTGGGCATCGGCGGCGCCCTCTACGAGCAGTTCAAATACGACGAGGACGGCCAGCTCCTGAGCCAGACCTTCATGGACTACCTCCTGCCCTCCACCATGGAGGTGCCGGAAATCGTCCTGGAGGAGCACGAGACCCCGGCCCCCGGCAACCCGGTTGGCGCCAAGGCCGCCGGCGAGAGCGGCTACATGCCCGCGCCCCCCGCCATCGTGAGCGCGGTGGAGGACGCCCTCAGGCACACGAACGTCCGCATCACGGACACTCCGGTCACGCCCGATATCCTGTTCGGGCTCGTCAACGGACGTTGAGGTTGTTAGATTGGAAATACGTTGACGCGGTTTCGACGCACATTCCTGGATGTAGGTACTGCACATGCCCAAGGTCCGAGACGCGATCCGTTTGTTGGAACGAAACGGATGGACGCTGGTTCGGACGAGAGGAAGCCATCGACAGTATCGCCATACCGAAAAACCGGGGACTGTGACCGTGGCCGGCAAGCCAAGTGACGACCTTCCGCGCGGGACATGGGAGAGCGTCATGAAGCAAGCGGGACTCAAGGGGTAGAAGATGCAATACACGATCGTGATCGAGAAATCACCGCGCAACTATGCCGTCTACGTTCCAGACTTGCCCGGTTGCGTCGCTACAGGTGCCACGAGGGAGGAAGCTGTCAGCGAGATCCGCGAGGCGATCCGCTTTCATATAGAGAGCCTGCTGGAACACGGCGAGCCGGTGCCGGAACCGCAATGTACAGCGACCGTTGTCGACGTGGCGGCGGCCGGCGCATAAACGCTGAAGTTCGTGGCCAACTGCTCGTGACCGCCGGCGTTGTGGAGCGATATGGGCTTTCGATCTGATCTGGCGAGCCTCATTAGGCAAGAGCTCGATAACGCGGGGATCGAATATGAAGACGACTTGGATCTCCGGTTATTGACGGCTCGTTATTTCGAGCTCCTGACCAAGCGGATTGTTCCCACGCCCCGCCAGGTGCATTTTTCCAACGAACTGAATTACTCCTTGGACAAACTCCTTCGAGAGCCAAGTGCCGAACCACGTCGGAATGCACGAGACGCATGGCGAGCTGTCTTCCTCATTCGTCAACTCTTGGCCGAAGGTCGCAACGTCACGGGCTTCTTGAGCAAACAGATCGATGAGCCCATGTTTACCGACGGGCTTCTATGGGACTTTGGTATTCATCATTTCCACCTCAATACGACCTTTGAAGCAACGGGGTTCGTCAAACGTTCGGACTACCTGCTTTTCGCGATCGTCACGGATACGGACGCATATTTCTTGGACATCAGACCACACCATGATCCTGACGGGCTCCAGTGGGTCCAGCAGGATCTTATCGATATTGCGTATTCCAATTGGCCGAAACTGATTGAAAAACAGGTGCTCCATGGGATATTACCCGGCCCCAACCTGACCGATGAGCAAGTCAAAGAACTACGACGGAAGAACGTCAATCACGCCGTTAACGTCGGAGATAAGGCTGTCGCGCTCATGGGCGGTGGAATGATGACAGACGGCTCAAGCACCTTGTGTCGTCTTCGCGGAATGCAGCTGCTGGACGAGATCGATCGACATCAAACTTTTTTCGATATGCCGCCGGCAGAGTTGCTAGCCGAGTTGACAGGCCGCGGCATCGACGTGACGGGTGGGGTCGAGTTCCGACTCTTACCCCTCGAAAGTTTGGACCCTGCAACTGAACTGCTGGATGCGCTGAACGACGAGAATTGCATGAGCCAGAAACTTGGTACGATGGGCCTTGCGGTCGTGG
Organism: Deltaproteobacteria bacterium; assembly: GCA_028818755.1. Lineage (GTDB taxonomy): Bacteria > Desulfobacterota > Binatia > UBA9968 > JAJDTQ01 > JAJDTQ01. Next base: position 27,866 of record JAPPNF010000143.1, read on the forward strand.
AAGCAACGACAAACACGCCGATTGTAGTATCGCTCAAGGAGCCAGCCTGATTTCGCAGCCAGGCCAACCAAGTGTTGCGTTTGCACTGCCAGACTCGACTGAGTCCGGCAGTCCCTCAGCCCCAGTAAGGACCGCATACGATCGGTTTACTGACATAGCGTTCGATGAAGCCAGCGATTTTTGATTACGTGATAGCTAGCGGTCAGGAACACGCGTTGGCGGTATTGCGCGAGCACGGCGACGACGCCAAGGTGCTGGCCGGCGGCCAGAGCCTCGTGCCGCTGATGAGCTTCCGGCTGGCGAAGCCGTCGGTGCTACTGGACATCAACCGACTGGAGGAGCTGGACTCCATCGAGGCGGCCGACGGGCGCGTGAGAATCGGCGCGCTGACGCGGCAGTGCGAGCTATTGACCGATCCGCTGATCGCGGAGCACTGCCCGCTCATACGCGCGGCCGCGGAGTTCATCGGCCATCCGGCCATCCGCAACCGCGGCACGGTAGGAGGCAGCGTCGCCCACGCCGACCCCGCAGCGGAACTGCCGATACTGCTTCAGGTGATCGAGGCGAGGATCGAGGTGTGCTCGGCCGGGTCACAGAGGACCATCCCGGCGGATGAGTTCTTCATGGGGCTGCTCATGACCGGCATGGAGCCCGACGAGCTGCTCACCGGGATCAGCTTCACGGCGCCCGCGGAAGGTACCGGCTGGGGGTTCCACGAGGTGGCGCGGCGCCATGGCGATTTCGCGCTGGTGGCCGCGGCGGCCCTGATCACGCTGGACGGCCGGGGCGCGGTGGCTGACGCGGCCGTAGCCCTGGGAGGGATCGCCGAACGACCGTTGCGGGTACGGGGCGTGGAGGAGGCGCTCAAGGAAACCCAGCCGACGCCGGAAGGAATCGAAGCCGCATCGCGCCTGCTCGATGATTCGATCACCCCCTTGGGCGACATCCACGCCAGCGAGACCTACCGTGCCCACCTGGCGCGGGTCCTGACCAGACGTGCCGTCCAGGACGCGGTGGAGCGCGCCCGGGCGTCGTAACCGTCACGACGTTCTGGAGAATCCGAACGGGAGGTAGCGCAGCGCCAAGCCGGCGAGGATCATCCCACCGCCGATGAAGGTTGCCAGGGACGGCACCTCTCCCACTCACAACGGATTGAGAACGGGCTCCATCAGGGCGATCAGCGACGCCTCCTGCACCGAAATGCGCTCGATGCTTCCGAAGAAAAAGAAGTGGGCAAGTGCGAACTGGACGACCCTCAGGAACGCGAACAGTCTGCACCGGGTACGGAGGACCGCGAGGAGTGTGCCATGACCGGTTCTACGGGAACTTCGGCGGATGGAAAAAGAGAGCTCAGGGGTCTTCTTCGCCGAGCCCCGTCTCCGAGAGGCCGGGACGCATGAGCCGGCGCGGCATGCCGTCGTCCAGCTTGTGAAGCGACGCCACCGCATGGAAGTTGCGTCCGGCGGGCGGGAAGTGAACGTCGTAGGCGGCCCTCAGCTCGAGCCCGGGGACCCTTGCCCGCCCCGCGGCCTTGTAGTCGTGCCAGAAGTCGTTGTTGCGGGACTTGAAGTGCTCCCGGGAGTTGAGCCCCAGCATCGTATGGTAGATGGGGTCGCGCCGCGTGGTGACGGCGGAGACCTCCACCACGGGCTGCTCTCCCGCCGACGTGACCTGTCCCGTGATGTCGGCAAAAGGACCTTCGAACCGGTTCCCGCCGGGACGGATCCGGCCTTGGATGACGATCTCGGCGTGGGCCGGTACCTTCAGGGCCGGCACCACCTCCAGCGGCTGCCCGAGCAGCGCTCCGGCCACCCCCATCTCGTCGGCCGCCGGACCCACGGGCCAGAAGGCCGCGATGAAGAGCGTCGGGTCCACCCCGATGGCGATGGCTACGTCCACGCCACGGCCCGCGGCAAGGGCCTCGCCCACGATCCCGTGGCCGTCATGGAAGCGGTTGGTCATGACGGTAAGCTCACGTGAACCGTGAACCTGAATGTGGTAAACACCTGCATTTCTTCGTTCCGTCGTGGAGTATCACGACACCCGAAGTGATATAGGGTCCACTGTCACCGGGGAAATGAGTGGGTATCGGAAGCTGTTCCAGCCCTACGTCTTGAGCGAAGCGGACCTGCTGGCACGCTGCATCCGCACCGCCGAGCCGCTCGGGAGGAACCGGGTGGGCGATGGCCTGCTCCAGCCGTCCCGCGAACTCCTTCATGTCGCCCATGCGCAGCCCGAGAAGGTGGCGTCGCGTGCTGCCGTACAGACCCGCCGCCACCGGGATACTGTGTCCCTCGACCGCGTGGAACAGAAACGCCTTGTTCCCGCAGCAGGCTCACGAACCAGCGAAGACCCCGATCCCACATGACTCCTCCATGGCTTCTCGCCTATCACAGCGACGTCTAAGCGGACAGTTCGGGCGCCGCCTTCCAAATTCGTCCCGGCCGCCGCATAATGCGGCGATGTCGGAGCTTGCCTTCACGCCCGTTCACGACCTAGCGCGCCTGACACGGACCCGCCGGATCTCGCCCCGCGAGCTCGTTGCGCTGTTCCTCGAACGCATCGCCGAGCTCAATCCCACCCTGAACGCCTACCTCACCGTGAACGAGGAGGAAGCGACACGGGCCGCCGCGGACGCCGAGAAGGCGGCCATGCGAACCGACCGCCTGCCTCTGCTCTTCGGAATACCGGTGGCCATCAAGGATCTGGAGTTCACCAAGGGACTTCGGAGCACGGGCGGATCCCTGGCCTATCGGGATTACGTGCCCGACGAAGACTCGGTGGTGGTGGAGCGGCTTCGAAACGCCGGGGCCATCATACTGGGGAAGACCAACACGCCGGAGTTCGGCTCCTACGGCCAGACCTGGAACCGCCTGGGCGAAGACTGCCGCACCCCCTGGGACCCCACGCGTACCTCGGGCGGGTCCAGCGGCGGCAGCGCGGCCGCGGTGGCCGCGGGCTTGGCACCGTTCGCCACCGGCACCGACGGGGCCGGCTCCATCAGGGCGCCGGCGGCGTTCTGCGGCGTGTACGGCTTCAAGCCCAGCTTCGGACGAATTCCCTTGTCCGGCGGCTTTCTGGGGCTGCCGCCCCATACGTGCGCCGGACCCTTGACCCGCTCGGTCCGGGACGCTGCCCTCATGCTCTCGGTGTTGTGCGGCCACGATCCACGGGACCCCAACTCCACACGGCAGCCGCCGCCGAACTTCGTGCGGGCGCTGAGCCGCCCGGCCCAGGATCTGCGCGTCGCCTGGAGTCCGAACCTGGGTTTCGCTCACGTCGACGCCGAGACCCAAAGCCTGGCGGAAACGGCGGCAAGGGCCCTGGAAACCGTGGGCTACCGGCTGGAGGCCGAGGATCCCCAAGTAGACGTCGATCTCTTCAAGGCCGCGGACCCGGTGCGAAACGCCGACAAGTACGCCGCCTGGGGGCACCTCTTGAGGGAATGTCCCGACGACCTGACTTCCTACGTCCGTTCGGTGCTGGAACACGGAAGCCGGGTCACCGGCGAGGAGTATTCCAATTCGCTCCGGGAGCTGGAGCGGCTCAACAGCCGCATGGCGGATTTCTTCGAGCGCTACGACCTGCTGGTGACGCCGACTACCAGTGTTCCGGCCTATCCCGTGAGGCAGCCTCCGCCAACCATCAACGGCTTCGAGGTGCCCCACTACGCCAGCACGACGCTCTTGACGATCCTGTGGAACCTCACCGGCCAGCCGGCCGCCTCCCTGCCCTGCGGCTTCACCGAGGGCCGGCTGCCGGTGGGATTGCAGCTCATCGGCCGTCCCGGAGACGACCTTACCGTCCTGCGCGCTTCCCGGGCATTTGAAGAAGCGCGACCCTGGCCCACCGGGATGCGCGCCTTCTCTAGCCCTTCAAGAGTTTCTTAAGAAAGGCCTGAACCTCCGGCGGTGCCTTCATGGCGCGGTCGAGGATCCCCTGCGCATCGGCGCCGACGAAGGTCTTGATGGGTGCGCCGAAGATCCTGGTCGCGTCCGCGACGTACTTGGGATCCTTCAGCATTTTTCCAACTGCACTCGCCAACACATTTATCGTCGCCTTGGGAGTCCCGGGAGGGGCGAACAGGCCCTTTTCGAAGTTGCCCCCCGACACGACCAACGACTTGAACGCTTCCCAGGCAATACCCGAAGGAGACTTGCCGAAGATTTTGCGGTATTCCTCCTCGAAGGTCGGATACTCCGCCGCGGCGGGATCGCGTATGATGTTTCCCCCGGCATCCAGCAAGCCCGAGTGGTACAGGACGAACGCCTTGCCTTCCTGTACCAAGGGCCGCACCGTGGCATTGAAGCCCGGCGGGCTCATGCCCGATATGTCCGCCTCTCCTCGCTGTATCGCCGCGGTTACGTCGGCATACCCCGGATAGCCGTAAATCTGCTTGCTGGGAATCTGCTTCAGGATAGCCTCGAAAACGACGGCACGTCTCATCGCGGTGGAAGACTCCCGGGAAGTGTCCCCCCTCACCAGCGGTCTCGGAAGTTTCTTCTTCAGCAATTCTTCAAGACTGGTTACCCCCACGTGTGCCCCGACATACGTGATGATGCTGAACCCGGCCACTGAAATGATCGGCATCTTCGCAAGGTCGTACCGGGCGCCCTTGTAGCCGAGCTGCTGCCTGGTCAAGGTGCCGCTGGACGACACCCCTAGGGTCAACCCGTCCGGCTTGGCGGAGTGGTGGAGGAAATTGAAAGCGATGGTGCCGCCAGCGCCGGGCATGTTCTGGACGATGACCGTGGGGTTGCCCGGGATGTACCTGCCTATATGCCGGGCTACGACCCGGCCGTACACGTCGGTGCCGCCGCCGGGGGAAAACGGTATGATGAGGCGGATCCTCTTGCCCTTGGCGAAGGGCTTCTCTGCACCCATTGAGACCGTGGAAAAGGAAACGGAAACCAGGAGGACAAGACTTGCTCCCAATGCGAGCCACATCTTCCGGTATCTCATCACGAACCCTCCTCTTTTCTCTGTTGTTTGACAGGTCTCGTCAGCCTCGAACACGGAAGACCACGCCGCTCGTCAGACCGTCGGCCACGTCCGATCGCAGCAGAGCACGATGTTAATCCCAACGGTGATCGCCTTGTCAATCACAATTTGGTCCGGCGGAAGGAGCACGGCCGGTTGAAGCCTGCCGTCGAATCGGACCCACGCCGGCAAAGAAAAGCCGGGGAAATGCACGCATTCCCCCGGCCTTCTCTTTCAACCGCGCAGAACCAGCACCCGGAGACCCGAGTCGGTCCAGCGCGCTCTTGGCTGCCGCCTACGGCACGAACAGACCGTCGATGTGCGCCTCCGCCTCCTTGGGGAAAATTCCCAGGGCGATGCCGTCCTTCAGGTACTGTTTCTGATTCGCCAGGTTCTTCGGATTCGGCCAGTTGAAGTCAGCAGGAAGCAGGAACGGCCTGACCCGCTTGTAGCCGAGGTCCACGACGTCCTTCCCCTCCAGCCCGAAGATCTTCTTGGCGTACTTCCGGAAGTGCTCAGGGTCGTTCTGGACGCCGGCGATCATCTCCTGCCACGCGGCGCGAATCTTCCCGACGATTCCGGGGTTCTTCTTCGCCCAGGTCTCCTGCGCGCCCACCCAGCCGAACATGTGGATGTCCTTGTTCAGCACCTTGGTGATCACGTCTCCGAGCTTCGCGATGGAGCGGTATTTCTCTGTCGCCAGCATCCGGGTCACGTGCGCCTCCCAGTGGAGCGCGGCTTCCACCTCGCCCTTCTCCATCACCGCGATGATGCCCGCGGCGCCCAGCTTCTTGAGCTGGAAGTCCTTCTCGATGGAGATGCCCTGCTTCCTCATCATGAAGTCGAACAGGTTGTAGGCCGACGTGACTTCCCGCGGCACGGCGATGGACTTCCCCTTGAGGTCCGCGATGGTCTTGTAGGGGGACTCCTTGCGGACGAGGATGTAGTTGTGCATCGTCCTCATGTAGGGCTGCACCAGCTTGAGGGGGATGCCCTTCATGTTGGCGCGCAGGGCGGACTCCACGGTGGCCAGACCCACCGGGATGGCGCCGATGGCGATGAGGCGCTCGACGTTGGCCACGCCGCCCCAGCGCGGCTTGGCGACGAAGCCGTGCTTGCGGTCGAGCTTCTTGTCGATCATGTACTGGCCGCCCAGGCCGAAGACGCCGCCGGAGGGCAGGCCGAACTCCACCACGGGAGGGTCGGCGCTCAGAGCCGGTGTAGACAGTCCCGGAACGAACAGGAACAGCCCCGCGGCCAGGACCAGCAGACGAAACCGTTTGATTCTCTCGATCATCATGCTTCCTCCTTCACCAGGTTGAGTATGGTTTCCAGCACTTCCTTCTTGAATTCGATGAACCGCATATCGTCGGTATCGCGCTCCGATGACTTCAGGGGATTCTCGTACACCGCGGCGATACGAGCCGGCCGGGCCGAGAAGATCACGATCCGGTCCCCCATGTAGGCCGATTCCTCCACGTCGTGGGTGACCAGCAAGGCGGTCTGCTTGAGCCGGGAACAGATCTGGAGCGTGTCCTCCCGCAACTGCCGCGCCGTTAGCTGGTCGAGCTTGCTGTAAGGCTCGTCCATCAGCAGCACCTGCGGCTCGATCACGAGGCCACGCGCCAGACCCACCCGCTGCCGCATGCCGCCGGACAGGTACAGGGGGTACTGCTTGCGGAAGTCCGTGAGACCCACCAGCGACAGGTACTTGTCCAGGCGCTCGTCCCACTCGCCGGACGGCACCTCCATCCCCTTGAGGGCGAACTTCAGGTTGTCCTCCACGCGCTTCCAGTTGAGGAGCCTCGGATCCTGGAACACGTAGCCCAACTGCGGGTGCGCCCGCTCTCCGTCCTCACCGTCGGAGATGATCTCCACCCGCCCGTGGTCAAGGCGCTCGAGCCCGGTAATGATGTTCAACAGCGTGGACTTGCCGCAACCCGACGGCCCCAGCAACGCCGTGATGCCGTATTCCTTGGTATCGAACGAGATGCCGTCCAACACCTTGAGCGGTGAGCCGTCCTCGCGGGAAAAGAACTTGACCGCGTCGTCGATACGTACGTAAGCCACCTACCGCCTCCAGGCCTCGACTCGCGGCCGCCAGCGGGTGACGCTGCGCTCCAGGACGCCGACCACACCGAACTCGAGGAAGATCATCACGATCAGGAACGTGATGGCCCAGGCCAGCACCCCCTTAACCGAGAAAAGGTCGAACTGGTGCATTACCTGATAGCCGACGCCGTTGCTGAAGCCGAACCCTTCCACCAGCACGATCACCTTCCACGCCAGTCCGAGGCCGTACCGAATGGCGGCCAGGATATGCGACACCAACTGCGGCAGGATCACGTCCACCAGCTTGGACATGACGCTGGCGTGGAACGCCGTGCTCATGTCGATCAGGTCCTTGTCGATTGACTTGGTCCCCTGCCAGATGCTGATGGTGAGCATGGGCGAGATGGTCACGGCCACCGCGAGGTAGGCGCTGATCTCCTTGATGCCGAAGACCATGATCATCAAAAGCGCCCAGATGAGGCCCGGCATGGTGAGGCCCAGGATCACCGGAGGCTCGAAGAAGCTCTCCTGGTTACGGAAGCTTCCCATGATGATCCCCAGCGGCGTGCTTACCACCATGGCGAGGCCGAATCCGACGAACACGCGCCAAAGCGTGTTGCCCATGTGGTGATACAATTCCCCCGACTTGATGATGACGCCTACTTCCGCGAACGTTTCCCAGGGCCTCGGCACCAAGGCGGCGTTGGCGTAGAAAAGGCTCATCACCCACCATGCAAGGACGAGCGCGAAGATGGAGCCCACGCGGAGAGCGACGTCCCAGCCGGCCTCGGTAAAGACGGACGCGGTCTTCCGCGGCCCCCGAGGCGTATCCACGTCCGGTGTCGCCACGCCTCCCGGTCCGAGCGCCAATTCCTCCTGTTTCGCCATGGATGGTGTCTCCCTGTCCGCTCTCCCGATCCGAAATGTCCCTCGAAAACGGTTGCTTCCGTCCCCGGCTCCCGGGGTTCGCAAGCAGGCGTCGATGTTAGTTGACGGCGCGGTGGCTGTCAAATGAGCATGCGGCTCCGCGGGTGCCGTCAAGCGGCAGGCATGCAGCGGCGTTGGGGCGGAACGCTCCGGTCCGTCCGCCCGCGGGTCAGGTGACCCTCAACTCATCCGCCGGGAGTCCGATGGCGGCCCGGGCCAGGCGAATCTGCTCTCTCGTGGTGATAACCCGGAAAGACCTCGCGGTCCTGATGGCCCAGAAGGTCTCTTCCTGGATCTCCCGGGTGGTGGCGTATTTCTTGAGGATGTCCAGCACGCCGCCGCCATGGATCTGGTCCTTGCTCTGGTGGAGACCGGCGTTCATCAGCGACCCTTCCGGTATGCCGCAGAGCTTTTCCACCCGGCTGGCGCTGGCCGCCCAGGGGCCTTCGAACTCGCCCTTGTCGAGGAAGCCCCGCTTGACCGCCACCCGGATGCTTTCCAGCCCGCCGATGGCGGCATAGCCGCCCTGCCACGTGAGCGTCCGGCTCAAGTTGTCCAGCGCGTGCATGCAGGCCATGAAGATCGGCGTGGGCTCGAACGCCTCCGCCTCCTCGCGCGTGATGCCGAGTTGCAGGGAGTCGTAGTAGAGCACCTCGATGTGGCACATGCCGTCGGCGTCCGGGTCGCTCACCTCCTCGTCCCAGCAATCGTGCAGGATCTCGCGCCGCACGTCCTGGTAAGGGCACTTGGCGGCGATGTTCATCAGGTAGCTGGGAAACATCTTGGCGAAGAAGCTGTGGTTCATCTGCCAGACGCCGAAATACCGCCTGGCCTTGTCGGGGTCGGTGAGGACCTCGTCGGGAATCGGCGGGTGGTTGGGATAAGCCCTTACCGTGTCGGCCTGGGCCTGCAGAAACCGGGCTTCGTATTCGTCGGGAGGGAGCGGTGCGGCATCGGACTCCGGAGGAACCCTGAAAAAGGTCTTGGTGGTGATGACATCCGTTTGAGTGTCCGCCATCTCTAACCTCCTTGTTTGCGAATGATGCGGGCGATGCGGGCGGGAACGCCTGTCCCGGCGGTACCAGAACGGCTGTGGAGTGTCAACGAAACCGTCCGCCGGCTCGCCTCGCACTTTACTCTCCATGTGGGGATTGATATACCCGCTGCCGAATCGTCCCGAGCCGGGCCCACGCCCAGGAGGATGCCATGCGAAGCGCCTACGGTCTCAAGATACCGGAGATAGACCCCGAGCTTACCCGGGTGGGGCCGGGGACGCCGTGCGGGGAGTTGATGCGGCGGTACTGGCAGCCGGTGTGCCTTTCGGCCGACCTCACCGACCTGCCCAAGCGCATCCGCATCCTCGGCGAGGACCTAGTGGCGTTCCGCGACGGCCAGGGACGCGCCGGGCTCCTGTTCTTCCGTTGCAGCCACCGGGGCACCTCGCTGGAGTACGGACGGGTGGAGCGGGACGGATTGCGCTGCTGCTACCACGGCTGGCTCTACGACGTGGAGGGCCGCATCCTCGACATGCCGCTGGAGCCGCCCGAGAGCACGGTGAAGGACCATCTCTGGCACCCCGCCTATCCGGTGCAGGAGTACGGCGGCCTGCTGTTCGCCTACATGGGTCCGCTCGACAAGATGCCGCTGCTGCCGCGCTACGACGTGCTGGAGGCGGAAGGAGGCACGCTGCGGCCACGCTTCGGCCCGCGCGTGGGCGGAGCCCAGGACTGCAACTGGCTCCAGAGCGAGGAGAACCTCATGGACGCGCTGCATGCGGTGTGGCTGCACACGGTCCACAGCGGCGCCCAGTTCCCCACCCAGGCCCATTCAACCCTGCCCGAGCGCCTGGTCTACGAGGAGACCGAGATGGGCATGCGCTTCGTGATGACCCGCAGGATGGACGACGGGCGCTGGGCCGACGTCATCTGGGAGAACATCATGCCCCTCAACGTCCACCTGACCTACACGGACGAGCCCGTGACCGAGAAGGTGAACCAAGTGTCCTTCTGCGTTCCCGTGGACGATACCCACCAACTGGGCGCGAACATCCGTTGGGTGCCGGACGGCGCCGACCCCACGGAACTGTCGGGCCGCGAAAAGCTCGCCCCGGCCGGCCGTGGCCCCCGGGACTACGAATACAGCCAACGCTTTCCCGACGACAAGGAGGCCCAGGAGGGCCAGGGGGAGATCGTGGTGCACGCCATGGAGCGCCACGTCAGCTCGGACGAGGGCGTGGTGCTGTTCCGGAAGATCCTCAAGACCGCCATCGACGACGTCAGGGCCGGCAGGGACCCCAAGGGGATCATCCGCGATCCCGAGAGGGCGGCGTGCGTACCCACCACTTCCGGCGCCGTCGTATACCAGGAGCGGCCCGCGCACGTGGCCTGACGGCCCTGCGGCACCACGGTTTCGATCACTTCGTTCGGAACAGCCGGTTCACGCACGGGCGGGTCTGAAACTACCCCTACGCAGAACCGGTCTCCGGATCCAGGCCGTAGAAGCGGGCGACGTTGTCCACCAGGAGCTTGCGCTTGGTGTCCTCGCTTAGGTCCGTGCGTTCGAGGAAGACACTCACCGAATCCACCAGCCGGTCCGCGTGCGGGATATCGGAACCGTAGAGCCAGCACTCGTCGCCGAACTCCTCGATGGCGAACGGCAGGAGCCGCTCGTCCACCTCGAAGCCGAAGTATATCTGCCCTCGCCGGATGTACTCTTCCGGCTTGTGGCGGCCCAGATAGCCGCGGTTGAAGTCCGCTCCGGCGCGAGCGTTCTTAAGGCCGCTGTACTCCGATACGCGTTCCACCACCGCCGGCACCCAGGAGCAGCCCGCCTCGAGAAAGGCGATGCGGAGATCGGGGTAGCGGTCGGCGATGCCCTTGGAGATCACCCGCTGGAAGGCGAACTGCACGGTGAGCCAGAAAGCCATGCTGGTTTTGTCGTGGTGCGTGTCGCATACCTCCCCCAGCGCTCGGAAGCTGTGCCCCGTGTGCACCGCCACCGGCAGCCCGGCGGCCGCAGCCGCCTCCCACACCGGCTCCATGGAGTCGTCGTCGACACGGTGGTGACCGGTCATGCCCAGCATCATCACGCCCACCGAGCCCATCTCCTTCGTCCGTTGAACCTCGCGCGCAGATGCTTCCGGGTCGATGGGGTCGATGATGGTAACCCACTTCAGGCGCTCCGGCGCCTGGCTCGTCATGTCCGCGATCCAATTGTTGTAGGCGCGCATCATGGCCACCGACAGCTCGGGGTCGAATGTGATGGGATAGGAAAGGAACATGGTCGGATAGATGACCTGGATCTGCGTGTTCTCCCGGTCCAGTTGCTCGAGGCGCGCCGCCACGGTCCGGAGCTCGGCGCTCTCCACCGGATCGGCGGCATTGATGCCCGGCGTGATCTCCGCCGGGCGGCCGTCCTTGCTCAACGGGAAGCCCGCCTGTTGGTGGGGGCCGGTCCGCACCGGGAACGCCCGGGTGTCGATGAGCCAGCGGAGCGCCCTGTCGGGGCCGATCTCGATCACCTCGGGCCGCCGGGATCGGAGACCGGCGTCCCAGTACTTGTCGGAAAATGTCACCTCGGACTCCGAAACGTGTCCGTCCGCATCCCACGCCTTGATCATGGTCTTCCCTTCCGTCGTATGCTCACGTGCCGAAAGAGACATCATATACTACCCATCGGCAACCTCGAAAAACGCTTCCGTGCTTGACTATCGGTATTGTGTGCCGATAGGTATAAAAAAGTGGAAGTGAGGAGGGACTGCAATGCCGGAAGGAACGGAAGATCGCGTGACCAAGCTCGAAACGGCATTTGAGACCATACTGCCTCATCTGGCCACAAAGGCGGATCTGGCCAAGCTGGAGACGGATCTCGTCAAGGCCATCGGTAAGTTGGAGTCGAAAATGATGTGGGGAGCATTGGGCTTGTTTGTGGGGATGGCCACGATCATCGTCAAGCTGTTCACTTGACCGGACGGGATTCGCCATGCAGAAAGGGGACACCATACACCGTGGTGTCCCCTTTTTTCACTGGAAATGGCCGGATCAAAGTCATCCACCGAGCAGGATCTTCATCATCCTCCGGCCAGGGAGAAGCACTTGAGCATCCAATCCATCGACCCAACGGGCCTTCAGGCGTTGCTGGGTTCAGATACCCTTCACGCCTGCATCGACGTGCGCGAGCGCGGCGAGTTCGCGCGGGCGCAGATCGCCGGCACAAACCCGGTGAACCGGGGGGCGCTGGAGATCCGGCTGCCGGTGATGGTGCCGGACCGGCGCGTGCCGGTGGTGGCGTGCTGCGACGACGGGCGCCGTAGCGCGCTGGCGGCGGGGACCCTGGCGAGCATGGGCTACACCGACGTCCGTATCCTCGCGGGCGGTATCGACGAATGGCAGCGCCAGGGCTTGCCGGTGCGTTCGGGCTGGGGCGTGCACGGCAAGGAATACGGCGAGCGCATCGCCCACGGCGGCAACGTCACCCACCTGAGCGCGGTAGAGTTGGCCCGACGACGCAGGTCCGGCGAGGACGTGGTGGTGGTGGACGTGCGCTCGCGGGAGGAGTACCTGCGGGGCCACGTGCCGGACACCTATCACATCCCTGGCGGCAATCTCCTGCTGGACGCGCCCCGCCTCCCGTTGAAGGACGATACGACGCTGGTGGTGAGCTGCGCTGGCCGCACTCGCGGTATCCTCGGCGCGCAACTGCTGCACGACAACGGCTTCACCAACGTCTACGCCCTGGAGAACGGGGTCATGGGCTGGTTCCTGGCCGGCGGCGACATCGCCACGGGATCGGGCAAGGAGACACCCCAAACCGGCTCCGCCGCCCGGTTCGCGCGCATCCAACAGGCCACCGAAACGCTCGCGACGCGCGAGCGCATCCGCCGCCGTCCGGGCGACGACTTCCGCGCCGCCGCCGCATCCGGCGAAACTGTATACCTGCTGGACGTGCGGCTCCCCGAGGAATACGGCACCGGCCACATTCCCCGCTCCGTCTCGCTGCCGCTGGGGCAGATGGCGCTCGCCCACGAGAACTTCCTCGCGGTGCGCCGCGCACCCGTGTTCGTGGTGTCGGACGACGACCTGCGGCCGGTCTGGGCAGCCTCCCTGCTGCAAAGACTGGGCTTCCACGACGTCGCGATCCTCGACGGCGGCTTGCGGGAATGGAGCGCGGCGGGCCTCGAGCTGGAAACGGGGACTCCCGAGGCCGCGGTCTTCGGATTGGAGGAGGCGCGAGCCCAAACGACCTTCTTCGATGCGCCGGCGCTCGAGGCACACTTCGAGTCCCCTGCCCTCGTGCTGGACGTCCGCAGCATCGGCGAGTACGGCTTCGCCCACATCCCCGGAGCACGCTGGCTGCCCCGGGGACGCCTGGAACTGGACATCGCGCGAGTCGCGCCGGACAGGAGCTTATCCCTGGCGCTGGTGTGCGACGACGCCGTCCGCTCCACGCTGGCGGCCGGCACCCTCCGGCAACTGGGCTACGGCGACGTCCGAGTGCTCCGGGGCGGAACCCGCGAGTGGGAAAGCGGTGGAGGGGCGCTGGAGGACGGGCTCGAGGGAACCGGCGTCTCCACCGAGGACGCGCAGGCCGACTTCGGCCACAGCGTGTGGCACGGCGCGCTGGGGAAGTCCCGCGAGGACATGGAACGCTACCTGTCCTGGGAGATCGATCTGGTCAAGGACGGGGAATCGGCGTCCTGAGAAGCCGGTGAGACCGTCAAGGACCCGGCAACCTGCCGGGGAAGCCGTGGAAGATCAAGCCGCCCACGAAGCCCACGAAGGGCGGCAGCACTAGACTGGCCAGGAATCGCGCCACCGTTATCTCCACGCCCAGTATGGGAATCTCCCAGATGATGACCCGGTGGAAGCCGATGAGAGACCACGACGTCAGATAGGCGATAATGGGTCCGGCGCCGGCGCCGGAGGCCATCAGTGAAGCGACGATGGGAAAGTGCATCATGGGACCGCCGGGGGTGCACGCCCCGGCCACGGTGCCGATCATGAGCCCGCGTATGCCGGAGCCCTCGCCGAGCCACTGCGAAACCAGGTCGGTGGGAAGAATCACCTGGATCAGGCCGGCCACCGCGAAGGCGAAGATCATCTTGGGAAGCGTGGCCATCAGTAATTCGCCGCCACTGGACAGGCCGGCCACCGCATGCTGGACGCCGTACGAACGGAGCACGTACACCCCGACGACGATGCTGGCCGCGAACATGAACCAGAAACCCCCGTCCATACCAAGCCTCCCTGTCAAGCTGCGTTTCTTGCGCATACCGCGGCCAACCTCCCGAACCGAACGAACCCCTCAAAGGCCTAGGCAACTTGACACAAACGGAATGCCGATTGTAGTTCTTTAGGCTCGCGAACAACGCCGAGAACACCGAGGACGGCATGCTGACCAGGGAAGACAACGAGATTCTGACGAGGGTGGGCCCGGGCACCCCCATGGGCGACGTGATGCGGTGCTACTGGGTGCCGGTGGTCCTCTCAAGCGAGCTGGAGGCCGGAGGCCGCGCCAAGCGGGTGCGCATCCTGGGCGAGGACATGGTGGCCTTCCGGACCGCCCAGAACGAGGCGGGGCTCTTGGACGAGTACTGCTCTCACCGGCGCGTCTCCCTCTACTTCGGGCGCGTGGAGGCGGACGGCCTGCGCTGCTGCTACCACGGCTGGAAGTACGCTTTGGACGGCCGCTGCCTGGAGATGCCCAACGAGGCGCCGGAGACCGACTTCAAGCACGCCGTGAGGCACCCCGCCTATCCCTGCCGGGAGCGCGGCGGCATCGTCTGGGCGTTCATGGGCGATCCCGCGCACATGACCGAACTGCCCGACTTCGAGTGGCTGCACCTCCCCGACAATCAGCGTTTCATCTCCAAGTACTACCAGGACAACAACTACTTCCAGGCGCTGGAAGGCGGCATCGATTCGAGCCACATCTCCTTCCTGCACGCGCCCCTGAGCTCGGCGGACCAGGCGTCCCTGAAGGACATCGAGAGGGCCGGCTTCGGCGTGGACACCGCGGTGGAGTCGTCGGACCGGAGCCCGCGGTTCGAGGTGGTGGACACGGAGTACGGGGTCATGATCGGCGCTCGCCGCAATGTCGCCGGAGACCGCTACTACTGGCGCATCACCCAGTTCATCATGCCCTTCTACACCATGCCGCCGCCCCAGGATGAGGACCCGATCCTGCATTCCCACGCATGGGTGCCGGCGGACGACGGGCACCTGATCAACTGGACCATCACGTGGCACCCGGAACGGCCGCTCAAGGAGGAAGAACTGGTGTCGTTCAACACCGGCCTGAGCGCTCACATCACCGAGTTCGGGCCGGCCGTGAACGGCCCTTACGGCGATGTTCGACCCGCCGCCACCCGGGCCGGCGACTACGGCATGGACTGGGAAGCCCACAGCACGCGCATGTTCTGCGGCATCCCCGGCTTCGGCATGCAGGACCGGGCCATGACCGAAAGCCAGGGACCGATCTTCGACCGCACCCGCGAGCGCCTGGGCACCAGCGACACGGCCATCATACAGGTGCGCAAGTGCCTCATCGACGCCGCCAAAAGGCTCCGGCAGGAGCAGGCCGACCCGCCGGGTCTGGATCCCAGGCTTCACCACGTCCGCGCCGCCTCCGTCCGGTTGCCCAAGGACGCGATGTGGGTGGAGGCGGTGAAGGACAGGGTGAGCATTGCGCCGTAGGCCGGGTGAGGGCGCCGCAATGACGCCGACCGTGCCGCTAACGTTGTCTCCGGCTTGGCGCTCGCTCCGGGCACCCTCACCCCGACCCTCTCCCAGAGGGAGAGGGAGTGGTTTCGATACAGGCTGTTTCCTGGCAATGACAGGTTCTGGATGACGTTTGAAGAATATATGGCCGTGCCGTATGTCCTTTGCATGGCTGGGGTCCAGGGAGACGACGGCCGGTGGCTGCGGCGGGCCGAGTACCCGGAACTGCCCGGCTGTTTTGGCGAGGGACTCTCGCCGGAGGAAGCCTTGGCCGATCTCGACCGCAACCGCGAGCGCATGGTCCGGAAGCTTCTGGCGGCGGGCGCGGAGATACCTGTCCCTCGCCGCCCGTTGACACGGTTGATGAGAACAGGCTACCGGCCCTAGCCGAAACGACCATCAGGCCCGGCACCAACACCCCTCAGGTCGGGTTTCAGCACAATGGAGAGAGGAGAATCGCTTTGAGCTTCGGAATGGAACAGGCACGGGCGCTGGTGGATGCGGGCATCCGCGCGGCGGAGGAAAAGGGATATCTGGTGGCGGTGACCATCGTTGACGCTGCCGGAAACTTCATGTGGTCGGGCCGCATGGACGGGACCAAGTTCGTGGCTCCGGACATCGCCCGGGCCAAGGCGTTTACCGCGGCGGCCTTCCGCCAGAGCACCGCGGTGTTGGAGGAAAAGGCCAACCCGAAACCGGTGTTCTACACCGGCGTGCAGGTGGTGCACGGCGGGCACATCGCCATCGGCCAGGGGGCGCTGCCCATCTGGATCGGCGACGAGGTGGTGGGCGGCATCGGCGTGAGCGGCGCCGCGCCGCAGGAAGACGAGGAGGTGGCGGCCGCGGCCCTCGAGGCCGAGGGCTACTCGTTCCCCGCCGCGGACGTGGCTACCCGGGCCGCGCTGGGGCATTCAAGGTAGACGGGGCGCGTGGGACGCCTCCAGGGAAAGGTCGCGCTCATCACAGGCGGCGGAGGCGGCATCGGCACCGCCACGGCCATGCTGTTTGCGGAGGAAGGCGCCGGGATGGCCGTGGTGGACCGTGACGGCGCGGCCGCCGACGCGGCAGCGGCGGACATCCGCGGCAGGCTCCCCTCGGCGGACGTCATGCCCATGGCGGCGGACCTGAGCGACGAGGCGCAGACGAAACGCGCGGTGGACGCTGCGGCGGCCTACTTCGGCGGCCTCGACATCCTCGTCAACGTCGCCGGGATACGGGTGTACGGGGCCCTCGCGGATGCGGAGCCGGACAGTTGGGACTCCATCCTGGCGGTCAACCTCATGGCCACCGTCCACTGCTGCAAGGCCGCCATCCCGCTGCTGCGGTCACGGGGCGGCGGCAGCATCGTCAACGTCTCCTCGGTGTTCGGGGTCACGGGACGAGCGGGAATGGGGCAGTACGACGTCACCAAGGCCGCGGTGGTGAGCCTCAGCCGCACTTTGGCCATCGAAGAGGTCGGAAACGGTATCCGGGTGAACGCCGTCTGCCCCGGACCCACCATCACGCCCTTCCACATCCAACGGGCCAAGGAACGCGGGGTGAGCGAGGAGGAGCTGCGCCGAACGGGCGCGCAGCACACGCTGATGAAGCGATGGGCTGAGCCCCGTGAGGTGGCCCATACGATCCTGTTTCTGGCGTGCGACGAGTCGTCCTTCGTCACCGGCACGGCACTGGTGGTGGACGGCGGCGCCTCCGCGGCCAGCGCGTAGCTTCCGCAACGTCGCCACGACATCCACCGGAAGCGCGGATGCAGGCACGAGCGGGTTTGAAACCCGCCCTACACTACCATCGTCTTTCTGGAGGCCGGAAAGGCCGGGTCAGTCCGCCAACGGCACCACCGCGAAGACGTGGGGCTCGTCGCCGATGACCCGGCTCCGGTGCCCGCGCCCGGTGAGGTCGTCGGCGAGCATGATGTCGCCGGTCTGGAACCGCCGCACCTCCCCGCCGCCGCACTCGATATCCCACTGCCCGGACAACGTGAACAGGTACTGCCGCCGCGGCGCCGGGTGCCAGTCCAACAGCACGCCGGGCGGCACCCGCCGCACGTGTACGCTCTTGGCGTCTCCCAGGGACGTGCTTTCCATGTTGCGATCCGGTTTGAAGTCGAGCTCGATCTCCTCGAAATGCGATTCGCCGTCGTCGCCGGTGTAGAGTCTCACTGCCTGCATGTTTCCCCGCTTTCCTTCAGGCGGCGCGCCCCGTATCCACGCGCGCTGCGCCTCTTCCATGTTCTCTCAGGCTTGAACGCCTAGAGGTTCTGCACGCGCTTCTCGCCTTCTTTCCAGACCACCGCGCCCGCCGTCGTCGGTACACATGCGGCTTTCTCGGGATCGCGGATGATCCCCTTGGGATCCTCGCCCCGCTTGACCGCCTCGATGGCGGTGCGAAGTATCCTGCGGAACATCAGCACCCCTTCATCCGACGTGACGTGGTGCTCCAGCCGGTGGTTGGCGATCTCGCCCTGCCCTTCCTGGGCTTCCTTGTCGTCGGGATGGCGCTGGCTGTACTCGTAGCTCGTGTCCGACCTTCTCCCGGGCGCGAGCTTGGCGCGCCCGCTCAAGACGGTCTCGTCCACGTCCTCGGGCATCCACCGGATGTTGGCGGACCTGACGTGGGTGTCGTCCACGGGAACACAAAAGGAGACCTGGGTCACTTTCCTGGTCTTGAGCTCGTCCGTGTAGACCAGGTGGGCGTTCAAGGGCATGACCATTTCCCAGATCAACTCGGCCCACCGGCCGCCGTCGAGTTTCTGGACCATGACGAAACGCATGCCCATCTCCGTCTCTTCGTATCGGAGCTCCTCCGGCAGCGAAGTGAACACCTGGGTGGGGAACTGGGAGCCGCTGTGAAGCGTATGCAGCCACACGGTGTGCAGCGCATCCATGAGGTTTTCCTCGGTCTGAAGCCAGTTGCAGTCGACGGAGCCGCCAATGCGCGGCCCGAACCTGGCGTAGAACTTCCCTCCCTCATGGACCCAGGCATCGTACTTGGGCAGCTCCGGCATCTTCTCCAGGGGTCCCATGTAGGCGAAGACGAGACCCCCGAACTCCTGCACCGGGTACGCCGGGTGCCAGAGATGGTCCTTCACCGTGCTTCCGGGCGGCTCCAGCGGCATGTCGAGGATGCGCCCCTCCACGTCGTAAAGCCAGCCGTGGTAGCAGCAGCGCAGCCCGTCCCGCTCCACCCGCCCGTACTCAAGCGAGGTGCCCCGGTGGCTGCAGCGAAAGAAGAGGAGCCCGGGCCGGCCCTCGCCGTCCCGGAAAGCGACCAAGTCCTCGCCCAGGATGCGTATCCGCTTGGGCAGATCACCAAGGTCGCGGGACAGGCACACCGGCTGCCAGTAGCGGCGCATGAGCTCGCCGCAGGGCGTGCCGGGGCCGACACGGGTCAGTTCCGGATCGATTTCGGGGATCTTGAAGCCATAGGCGCTCCTCATGGAGACGCTCCTCTCCGGTCCGGATCGCTCGCGACTCCAGTCCGGAACGCAAACCGGCCGGCACACACGGATGGAGAAACCATGTCGGTGTGTCCGGCCGGTGGAGTATTCGCGGTGGCTCGAGAAAACTCCGCTACCACTACTTCTTCTGCAAGGCCTCCTTGAATATGGGCGCGTAGTGGTTGATCAGGTCGTAAAAACCGTCAAGCGTTTTGTTCCAGTCCTGGCCCACGACCGGGGACATCTTGGCTTTCATCCTCTTGAACCTGGCGATGACCTCCGGGTCCTTCAGCGCCGTTTCGAAGGCCTTTTGCAGGATCGCCTGTCGGTCCTTGGGCATCCCCGGCGGAGCGGTGGCTACGCGGTGAGAGGCGAGAACGCTGAGCTGTGGGAAGCCCAGTTCCCCGACAGTGGGGACGTCGGGGTACCTGGGGTCGCGCTTGTCCAGGTAGACCCACATGGGCCTCATGTTGCCGTCCTCCACGAACACCATCTGGCCCGGGGAATCCAGACCCAGGGCCCTGGCGTGGCCCTCCCCTCTGACGATGCCCATGTTGGCCGCCGGAGCGCCCGGATAACCCAGGATGAACTTCGGATTGAACCCCATGACCTTCGCGGTCAACAGGTTCGCGATCCATCCGGTGGCGCCCACCCCCGTGCCGGTGAGAAGGACCTCCTTGGCTTCCTGGAAGTCCTTGAGGTTTTGGAACTTGGTCTTGGCGCCCACCGCCCACACGTAGGGGCCGGAGGAGATCCGTCCGAGCCAGGAAAACTCCTTCAGCTTGTAGACCGGCTTGGGGTTCGCGAACAGCTCGGAGACGATGGCCCCGGGGATGTTGACGGTGCCGATGGTGTAGCCGTCGGGCTTTGCTTTCCACAGCAGGTTCCAGGAAATGGTCCCGCCGGCACCCGGCCGGTTCCTGAGAATGACGTTGACGCCGAGAGCTTTCTTCAAGCCGACGCTCACCGCCCGGCTGTGAAGATCGAACCCGCCCGCCGGAGCGTAGGGGATCAACCACGTGATGGTCTTGCCCTTCTCCGGCCATGTCCCTTGAGCTGATGCATCCTGCGCGGGTACGGTCATCCCAAGGACGGCCAACAAAGCAACCACGCCGATCAGATTACGTAACATCGGAAACCTCCTTGCCGGTTTGCTACCTGTGCTCGCATATATCCAATTGGTCCGTTCTCTTCCGCTACTTCTGCAGAGCCGCCTTGAAAACGTCGCCGTGTTCCTGAATCAGGCCGTAGAAGTCTCCCAGCATGTTGTTCCAGTCCTCGCCCACCACCGGTTCTATGCGCGCCTTCATCTTCTTGAACCGCTCCAGCACTTCCGGGTCCCTGGTGGCCGCGTCGAACGCCTTCTGGAGCAGGGCCAGCCGGTCCTTGGGCATGCCCGGAGGAGCGGCCACCACCCGGTGGGAAGCAAGCACCGAAAGGCCGGGATAACCCAACTCTCCCACTGTCGGGACGTTCGGGAAGTCCGGATCGCGCTTGTCCAGATAGACCCACATGGGCCTCATGGTGCCGTCATGGACGAACGCCATCTGGCCCGGCGAGTCCAGGCCGAGACCACGGGCGTGACCCTCGCCTCTGACGATGGCCATGTTGGCGGCCGGGGCGCTGGGGAAGCCCAGGATCTGCTTGATATTGAACTTCATGACCCTTCCGGTCAGGGTCGACGTGACCCACTCCGTGCCGCCGACCCCGGAGCCTGTGACGAGGACTTCCTTGGCGCTCCGGAAGTCCTCAAGGGTCTTGAACGGCGTCTTCGCTCCCACCGCCCACATATACGGGGCGGCGGAGATTTGCCCGATCCAGGAGAACTCCTTCAGGCGGTACTCGGGGGTGGGTGTGCCGAACAGCTCGGAGACGATGGCGCCGGGGATGTTGATGGTGGTGATGGTGTAACCGTCGGGCTTGGCGCCCCAGGTGAGATTCCAGGCGATATTCCCGCCCGCGCCAGGCCGGTTGCGGATGATGATGTTGACGCCGAGCGCCTTCTTCATCCCGATAATCATGGCGCGGCTGTGGAGGTCGAAGCCGCCAGCCGGACCGTAAGGAATCAGCCACGTGATGGTCCTGCTTGGGTACTTGTCCGCCGAGACGGCCGAACCCGAGAAGCCGAAGGCCAGCGCGATGATCCCGACCAACAGTGCTGTCGCAAAGAGTTTCGCTCGCATGGAACACCTCCGGGGTTTCCTTGGCGTCGCACCCGTATGCCACAGGCGCGACGAGCCTGTCAATGAGAACAGGAGCTTGCGGTGCCTTGCAGAATAGCCTTGGACGCTTTTTCCGTTCCGGGGACACGCCGTAGGGTCGAGCTCAAGTGAGGCTCTTGAAGTAGCTCAGGTCCCCCTGCCCTTCGCGCAGGATCGTGATGGTGTCATCCACCAGCGAGATTACGCTGGAGGCCAGCACCGGCAGAGTGCCGCATTCCATGATGAGGTCTACCCGGTGGCCGAAGATCCGTTCGAGATCAGCCGGGTTGGTAACGACCCCCTCGTCGCTCTCGTTGGCGCTGGTGCTGACCACGGGACTGCCGAGCTGTTCCACCAACGCCAACGGCACCGGGTGGTCCGGGATCCGGATACCCACGGTCTTCTGCTTGGACTGGAAAACCCGGGGCGTTTCCTTGGTGGCGGCGAGCACGAAGGTGTAGGGACCGGGAAGGAAGCGTTTCAGGATGCGGTGCGCGAAGTTCGACACGTGGCCGTACCGGCTCACCTGGACCAGGTCCGAGCACACGAACGACATGGGCTTGTTGGCATCGCGCCCCTTGATGCGGCGGATGCGCTCCACCGCGGCCTTGCTGGTCACGTCACAGCCCAGGCCGTAGATGGTATCGGTGGGATAGACGATGACGCCGTCGCGCCTGAGGACCTCGACCGCGCGGTCCACGTGCCTTCCCTTCAGGTGCAGGGGATCGATGCTGAGGGTCGTTGTCATGGGGGTCTCCGTCAAACGGTGGCACGGGCGGGCTCGAAACCCGCCCCTAGTGTCCTGTCCGGTAAATTCGCACCATAAGATGCGCAGGATTTTTCGTCGTCGGCAAGGCGCGATGACGA
>JAPPNF010000123.1 GCA_028818755.1 Deltaproteobacteria bacterium
AAAGGGGACATCTTAGCTTTGTTGAAAAGGGGACATTATCGCTTTGCGCTAACAGTGACGCGTTTTCCTGTTGACACCAGTCCCAATCCGTAGTAAATTCACGCCGTTCTGCTGACACACCAGCTAATTCCCTCGGGATAGCGCCGTAACCGGCCCCCGGGGGTTTTCTTTACATCCGCGTTCCTCGAGCTCGACGCCGCCCGTTGGTCGCCTGACCAAACGACGCGAAACCGTCGACAAGAACGTCACCGATCGACGATCCCGTCGACGGCCACGTTCCGGAGGGTCCTGTAAGTCGCCGTATTTCAACGCCTTGGCGTGGCGCATGGGATGGCACGATCGTTGCGTCATCAGGACAAAGAGAATCATCTTTCGAGTGAGGAACCACCGATGCAATCACTGACGCTTCTCGACGTCATCAACGCGGTAGGCGAATACGCGACAACCCCCGACGAACTGAAGGCCGCGGTCATCCACCTGGTCAACAGCGGCAAGGTCAAGCTGGACGGCGAACTCGCCGGTTGCAAGATCGACTTCGGCCCGAGCGCCGACGCCGGAGCGGTCGTCGTCAAGTCCCAGACCGAGCTGCCCCAACAGGCCCTGGATCAGGCAGGCTGAACGCCGCACTGCCCCCCGTTTCCTTCCCCGGCGGCGGCTCGTTCCAGGAATCCCGTTCTTGCGGCGAATGCCGCGAGAACCTATAGTTCGCTTCGACTCGCCCGTGAGCTTGGCGGCACGAGCCGGTCCATCGCCGGTGTGTGTGTGCGGCCTTCGAGCAACCGCAGCAATGCGACACGTACTGTATTCGCAGCAGTTCGACCGCTCGATCCTCGACGCACTCTTCCGGCGCGCGGACGAGTTCCGCCGGAGAATGGCCGTGCCGTCAGAGAAGGCCGCTCTGACTCAACTCCATCGGGGCAAGACCCTGTTCAGCGTCTTCTACGAGCCCTCCACCCGGACCCGCATGTCCTTCGGCGCCGCCGCCCAGCACCTCGGCATGAGCGTAGTGGCGACGGAGAACGCCCGCGAGTTCTCCTCGGCCATCAAGGGCGAAAGCCTGGAAGACACCATCCGGGTCCTGTGCGAATACTACCCGGACGTGATCGCGCTGCGGCATTACGAGATCGGCGCGGCGGAACGGGCCGCCCGCTACAGCACGGTCCCCATCATCAACGCCGGTGACGGCGCGGGGCAACATCCGACCCAGGCGTTGCTGGACCTCTACACGATCCACCAGGCCCTCGGCACCATTGACGGTCTCACCGTGACCATCGGCGGAGACCTTGCCAACGGACGGACAGCCCGTTCGCTGGCCTACCTGCTGGCGAAGTTCGACGCCAACCGCATCCTGTTCGTCGCTCCCGATTCCCTCCGGATGGGGAACGATATCAAGGACCACCTGCGGGAGAAGGGAGTGGCGTTCACCGAGGAGTCGCGTCTGGAAGACGCCCTGTCCGAGAGCGACGTGGTCTACTGGACCCGGGTGCAGAAGGAGCGGCTGGGCCCGGAGTCCGTCCACGAAGAGCTGCACGCGCAATTCGTCATCGGCGAGGCGCAACTCGATCGCATGAAGCCCCAGGCGGTGCTCATGCACCCGCTTCCACGCCTGGAGGAGATCCCGCCGGAAATCGACCCGGACCCCAGGGCCTGGTACTTCCGGCAGGCGGGTAACGGGATGTTCATCCGGATGTCGCTGCTGGAGTGGATCTTCGAAAGCGACTGACGCCCCAACCTCTCCGATGCTCTACGAGAAGATCCTGGCGCCGCTCCTGTTCCGACTCGACGCCGAGACCGCGCACAACGGGGCCCTGGGGCTGTTGCGGCGAGCCAACGCTCGCCCGTGGCTGCAGGCGCTGCTGGCCGGGCGCGACCGCGCGCCGGAGCCGCGCCTGGAGCAGACCCTGTGCGGCATGCGCTTCAGGAACCCCATCGGCCTGGCCGCCGGGGTCGACAAGAACGGCGTCGCGGCGTCCGCGCTGGCGGCGCTCGGTTTCGGCTTCGTCACGGTCGGCTCGGTGACTCCCGGCCGCGGCCAGCCGGGCAACCCGAGGCCGCGGCTGTTCCGCGACGTCCCGAACCGGGCGCTGTGGAACCGCCTGGGGTTCAACAACCGTGGCGCGGACACGCTCGCCGAGGTGCTCCAACGCCAGCCCAAGCTGCCGGTCCCCCTGGGGATCAGCCTCGGCAAGGCGTTGCAAACGCCCATCGACGACGCCCTGGAGGACTATTCCCGTTCCCTGGAAAGGCTCTATCCGTACGCGGACTTCTTCGAGATCTGCATCAGCTCGCCCAACACGCTGAACCTGCGGGAGCTGCAGGAAGGCAGCCGGCTGGAGAAGCTGCTGACCGGACTGGTGAGCAAGGCCGGCGATCTGGCGCGGTCCGCCGGCATGGCGCGACGAAAGCCTCTATGGCCCAAGTTCGCGCATGACATGCCGCCCATTCTCCGCGACATCGCCATGTCGAAGTGCCGGGAGCTGCTTGATCCAGGGATCGATGCCGTCGTCATGGGCAATACGACCGTCGATCCCGAATTCAACCCGGATCCGGAAAAGGGCGGCTACAGCGGCCCTCCCCTCTTCCCAAAGGCGCGGGAACAGGTCCGCGGCGCCGCCGCCCGCCTCGAAGGCCGCCTCACGCTGGTGGGCAACGGCGGCATCTTCGACGGCGGCGACGCCTATACCATGATGAGAGAGAGCGGCTGCCCGCTGGTGCAGGTCAACAGCGCCTTTCCGTACCGCGGCCCCACGATCGCCCGGAGGATGACGCAAGAGCTCCTGCAGGCCATGGACCGACATGGAGTAGGGCACATGTCGGAGATCGCGGATGGTCACTAGAACGGCGGCCGGTCCAGGCTGCGGTACTGGATGGCCTCGGCGATGTGCGGCGGCCGGATTTTCTCGGCGCCCGCGAGGTCCGCGATGGTGCGGCCCACCTTGAGAATACGCACGTAGGCGCGGGCGCTCAGTCCGAGCCGGTTGATGGCGGTCTCCAGGAGTTGCTCCCCCGCCGCGTCCACCTTGCAGTAGCACCTGACGTCGCGGGCGCCCATGCGCGCGTTGGCGTGGATCCCGATTTTCTCGAAGCGCCGCACCTGTACCGCCCTGGCCTGGTTGACGCGCTCCCGAACCACCTCGGAGGGCTCGCCCGGCGCGCGCGACGCCAGCGCCTGGTACTCCACCGACGGTACCTCCACCTGGATGTCGATGCGATCCAGCAGCGGCCCGGACACCCGGGAACGGTAGCGCGTGATCTGCATGGGGGTGCAGCGGCATTCCTTGTGCGGATCCGAGAAGAAGCCGCAGGGGCAGGGATTCATGGCCGCCACCAGCATGAAGGCGGCGGGAAAGTCGATGGCGCCGGCGGCCCGCACCACCGTAATGCGGCCGTCCTCCAGGGGCTGGCGCAGCACCTCGAGGACGTTGCGGCGGAACTCCGGCGCCTCGTCCAGAAACAGCACGCCGTTGTGGGCCAGGGACACCTCTCCGGGCTTTGGGACCTTGCCGCCGCCCACCAGCCCGGCGTCGGAGATGGTGTGGTGAGGCGCGCGGAACGGCCGCACCGCCACCAGCGCGCGCTCTCCCAGGACCCCGGTGACGCTGTGGATCTTGGTGGTCTCCAGGGCTTCCGCCAGGGTCAGATCAGGCAGAATGGTGGGAAGCCGCTTGGCCAGCATGGTCTTGCCCGAGCCCGGCGGCCCCATCAGAAGGACATTGTGGCCGCCCGCGGCCGCCACCTCCAGCGCGCGCTTGACGTGGGGCTGTCCGCGCACGTCGCCGAAATCGGCATCGTGGACGGCGTGCTGCCGGAACAACCGGGCCAGGTCGACCCGAGTGGGCTCGATCTCCCGCTCTCCGTTCAGGAACTCCACGACCTCGGCGAGGCTCTCCACGCCGAACACGTCTATGTCTTCGACCACCGCCGCTTCCGCGCCGTTGGGGCGGGGAAGGATCAGGCCCTTGAGCCCCTGCGCCCTGACGGCCGCCGCGATGGGCAGCGCGCCGCGGACGGGCTTGACGGCGCCGTCGAGGGAGAGCTCCCCCACCAGCAGGTAGTCGGCGAGGCGAGACGGCGACACGGCTCCCTGGGCCGCGACGATTCCCATGGCCATGGGCAGGTCGTAGCCGGACCCTTCCTTCTTGACGTCGGCGGGGGCGAGGTTGATGGTGATCCGTTGCGGCGGGAACGGGTAGCCGCAGTTCCTCAGCGCCGCCCGCACGCGTACCTTGCTCTCGCGCACGGCGCCCTCGGGCAGACCCACCATGGCCAGCTCCGGCAGGCCCGAAGCGATATCGACCTCCACCGCCACCTTGAGCGCGTCGATTCCGTGGAGCGACGCGCCGTAAATCCTCGAAAGCATGCCTGAAGTATCTATTCGACACGCGGCTCCCGATCTTTAGCCGGATACCGACGACAGGCCCGTAACCATGCGAAATCATTGATTCTGAGAGCCTCCGGGGATCATGTCGCCGGAGCGAAGGAAAGGGAAACTTGCCAGCGCCGGGAAATCTTGCTAGGAGGTGTCATGGACAGCATGATGACGCTCCAACGACCACCAAGCCCAGGCGCACGTCTGGGCTTTTTTTGTACCGTTTTCCCTCCGTTCGCGTAGAGGTGAAGGATGCTCGACCAGGAGGTTTTGCCCGTAGGGCTGACGTTCGATGACGTGCTCTTGGTGCCCGCGGAGTCGTCGATTCTGCCGCGCGACACGGATGTTTCCACCCGCTTGACGCAGCGCATCCAGCTCAACATCCCGCTCCTGAGCGCGGCCATGGACACGGTCACCGAGGCCCGGACGGCCATCGCCATGGCCCAGGAGGGCGGCATGGGCTTCATCCACCGCAACATGTCCGCGGTCGACCAGGCCGGGGAGGTGGAGAAGGTCAAGAAGTTCGAGAGCGGCATGATCTCCGACCCCGTGACCGTGACCCCGCACCAGAAAATCGCCGAGGCGCGGGAGTTGATGGACCGGCACGGCATCTCGGGCCTGCCGGTGACGCTGGGCGGCCGGCTGGTGGGAATCCTCACCAACCGCGACCTCCGCTTCGAAAAGAACCTGGAGCGTTGCGTCGACGAGCTGATGACCAAGGAGAACCTGGTCACGGTGCCGGACGGTGTCGACCTCGACGAGGCCCAGCATCTCCTGCACCGGCACCGGATCGAGAAGCTGCTGGTGGTGGACGACCACTACCGGCTCAAGGGCCTCATCACGGTCAAGGACATCGAGAAGAAGACCCGCCATCCCATGGCCTGCAAGGACG
>JAPPNF010000098.1 GCA_028818755.1 Deltaproteobacteria bacterium
AACGAAAAATCCTCCGCATATTATGCTGCGAATTAACCAGACACCACACTAGTCGTGGAAATCGCCGCAGATATACGGGCTAGCAAAGCCCGGTTTCCCCTGTCAACCCGCGTGGTTGCGTCACCCCTGCCGGGTCAGCGGAAGCGCACGGGCAGCGCCATCTCCAGCAGTCCCCGACGGCCCGCCAGGCTCGTGGAGCGCGCCCAGGCCGCCAACGGTCCGAAGCGCTCGAGCGCCCCGTCCAGCAAGTCGGCTGCCGGCATCCCGATCTGCCCGTCCTCTTCGTTCGTCAACTGCTCGGCAAGGAGCCGCAATGTCGACTTCGGGCGCGGGAACGGGCGCAGGCGGAGGGCGGCATCCGGGGCGATGCCGGCGATCTCGCGGACGGCCGCAAGCGTGGCCGCATAACCGCCCAGCTCGTCCACCAGCCCTTGTTCCCGGGCGTCGGCGCCGGTCCACACGCGCCCCTTGGCCGCCGCCGATACCCGTTCCC
Source organism: Deltaproteobacteria bacterium (assembly GCA_028818755.1). Classification (GTDB taxonomy): domain Bacteria; phylum Desulfobacterota; class Binatia; order UBA9968; family JAJDTQ01; genus JAJDTQ01. The sequence continues at coordinate 494 of JAPPNF010000098.1, forward strand.
GGGGAAGGTTCCGGCCCTCCGCCACCTTCGAGACGAAATCGTCGTAGACCGCGTCGAGCAGCCCCTCGAGGCGGCTCTGCTGGCCGGGGTCATAGTCCTGAGCCGCGCTCCAGAAGGTCGCGTTGCTGTTGACGGCCATGTGGTCCCAGGACACCCCGAGCTTGTCCGAAAGGCCCCTGACGACCACCTTCCCGCCCGCCACCCCGATGGAGCCGGTGAGAGTCGCGGGTTGCGCGACGATGCGGTTGGCGGGAGCGGCGACGAAGTAGCCGCCCGAGCCTGCGACGTCGCCCATGGATACGATCACCGGCTTGCCGCGCCGGCGCGCTCGCGACACCTCGCGCCGGATCACGTCCGCGGCCACGTAGGAGCCCCCCGCGCTGTCGATGCGGAAGATGATCGCCTTGATCTCGTCGTCGTCCGCGGCCCGGCGGAAGGCCCGGGCGATGCTGTCCGATCCCATGGAGCGGCGCCCGGTGAAGGCGCGTCGGCTGCTGCTCCCGCCGTGGACCGTACCAAGGCCATGGATCAGCGCCACGGTGGCCGGTTCGCCGTCCTTGGGTTCAAGCCTGTGACGGTAACCAGACAGGGACAGAAACGAGACGTCGGCGCCCAGCGTCTCGCGAACCATCTCGTGCACTTCGTCGCGGTAGAGCAGCCCGTCCACCAGCTTCGCCTCCAGGGCCTCTCTTGCGGGGAAAGGCGCCTGCTGCATCAATTCCCGCACCTCGTCACCGGATAGGCCGCGCTCCTCTGCGATCCCCGCCGTCAACTGCTCCGTCAGGGACTCCAGAATACGGCTGAGCGCTTCCCGCTGGGCGGCGGTGAAACCGCTGTCGGTGAAGCGCTCCTTGATGCCCTTGTATTCCTCCCGCTGGCTGACCCGGTACTGGACGTCGAGCTTCTCCAGCGTGCCCTTGAGGAAGAAGCTCTCCGCCAGCAGCCCGGTAAGGCCCACGTCTCCCGACGGCTGCAGATAGATTTTTTCGAACGCCGCGGCCAGGTAGTAGGCGGCGTTGCCGGGGCCGAAGTCGCCGAAGGACTCGGCGAAGGCGTAGGCGGGCTTGCCCGAGCGGTGGAAGGCCCTTACCGCGTCGCGCAGCTCCTGGGCGCGGGCCAGCCCCATTCCCGGGTTGCCCACCCGCGCCACCAGGCCCACCACGCGGTCATCGCCCGCCGCCCGCTCGATGGCGGCCACAATCTCCCAGAGCCCCGGCTGACGCTTTCCAAGGCCATCCCAGGGGGTGAGACCGGCTGAGGCGAGCTCGGGGACGTCGCGGTCCAGGTCCAGGGTGAGCACCGTCTTCTCGGGCACCGGCGGCGTGCGCATGGAGAAGAAGATCACCGCCGCCACGACGACGGCGGCCGCCAGGGTCGTCACTGCTCCAATCACCGTGAGAATGGTTCGGATGATGCGCATTCGTCCTCCTTGAAACGGCCGCCGCCGCGCATGCGGTAGGGGCGGGTTTCCGTATCTGATACACAGAAGATGATGCCGGAAACGGCGCGGGATACAAGCAGGCCGGCGGGAGAATGCCGATGTTGCGAATCACCAGCCGCATCAGCCTCGACGAGGGAGAGATCGAGGAACGCTTCATCCGGGCCTCGGGGCCCGGCGGACAGAACGTGAACAAGACCGCCACCGCGGTGCAGCTCCGGTTCAGGATCGCCGATTCACCCTCCTTGCCCGCGGCCGTAAGGGAACGCCTCGTCCGCGTCGCCGGCCGGCGCGTGGACAAGAGCGGAGTCCTGACCATCGAGGCCAAGCGCTACCGCGACCAGTCCCGCAACCGCGACGACGCCCTGGACAGGCTCGTCAGGCTCATCCGGAAGGCCGCGGAGAGACCCGCGCCGCGCCGGCCCACCCAGCCCACCGCGGCTTCGCGTCGGCGCCGCCTCGACGACAAGCGCATGCGGGGCCAGCTCAAGAAGTCGCGCCGGCCGAAAGTCGAGGAGTGAGGGGTCTTTTTGAGGCGTCGGCCCGTGCGTGGGGATCAGTGCAGCGTGGGCGGTCCGTCGTCGCTCTTCTTGCCTTCGATGATCCGGAACTTCCGCTTCATGCGAGCCAGCCGGAAACGATAGTACTCGTGCCTGACGTTGGCGAACGCCCGCCACGGGCTCAGCATGTAGCCCCACCTCAGGTAGAGGTAGCCGAACAGCATGCCGCCCAGGTGGCCGAGATGGGAGATGCCGGAGTTTCCCGGGCTGATGGACGAGAAGAAGGCTATGGCGCCGATGATGAGCACGAAGTACTTCATCTTGATGGGGAACAGCAGATAGAAGTAGACGACGTTGTTGGGATAGAGCCGCCCGTAGGCCAGCAGCACGCCGTAGATGCCGGCGGAGGCGCCTATGGTGGGTATGGCTTGCGCGGGTTCGAGAAACAGCACGCAGAGCCCGCCTCCCACCACGCTGACCCAGTAGAACTTGAGGAAGAACCGCGTCCCCCAGGCCCTCTCCAGGTCGCACCCGAACATCCACAGGGCCAGCATGTTGAACAGGATGTGGAACAGCCCGAAATGGAGGAACTGGTAGGTGAAGAGCTGCCAGACGTGGAGCTGTTCCCACACGAGCTGCGGCACCAAGCCGAAGATCCACAGCAGCGGACGCCCTCCGAGATAGGGAAGCTGGAAGACGAAGACGATGATGTTGACGATCAAGAGCCACTTGACCGCCGGCGTGACCGGACCGCCGAAGCTGAACGAGCTGTGGGCGGGCTGGGTCCGATACATCATGATTTCACTATAACGTATTGCACGGGGGGCCGTAAGCCGCTAAGCGTTGGGGGGACATGAAGACCCTGATTACCGGCGGAACCGGAGTGAACGGCGCGGCCACGGCCCGCCTCCTGGTATCCCGGGGCGAGCGGCCCGTGCTGCTGGACAACCGGGTAGACCCTTCCCTCATCGCCGACATCGCCGCCGACGTGGACGTGGTGACCGGCGACATCCTGGACGGGGCCGCGCTCAAGGAGGTGGTGGCGGGTCACGGCGTCACCCACATCGTGCACATGGCCGCGCTGATGCCCGGCCCGGCCGAGGCCGATCCGCGCCTCGCCATCTCCATCGGCGTGGACGGAACCTTGAACGTGCTCGAGGCCGCCCGCGCGTGCGATGTCCGGCGGGTGGTCTACACCAGCTCCAACGCTTTCGTCGGCAATATCGGCGGCAAGCACGGCCATCCGGACTTCGTACCCCTGGACGAGTCCCTGCCGCCCAACCCCGCCGACCTTTACGGCGTCACCAAGGTCTGCTCGGAAACGTTGGGCAACTACTACCGCAAGCGCTACGGCGTGGAGTTCGTGGCCCTGCGCTACCCCTCCATCTACGGTCCGGGCAAGCTCGCGCGCCACGGCGTGCTGGCCCTCTACGGCAAGATCATCGAGGACGCCATGGCCGGACGGGAAGTCTCGATTCCCCAGGGCGGCGACCAGCGGAACGACGCCGTCTACGTCGGCGACGTTGCCCACTCCGTCGTGCTGGCCCTCGACGCCGAGGACCTCACCCAATGGACCTTCAATATCGGCACCGGCCGGGGAGTCACCCTCAAGGATTTCGCCGACGTCCTGAAGCGCATCTTTCCCGAAGCGAAGATCGACATCGGCCCCGGCCTCGACTTCCGGGACGGCTACAAGCAGAGCTACTGCGTCTTCGACATCGGCAAGGCGCGGGATCAGCTGGGATACGAGCCGCGGTATTTCCTGGAGAGAGGCATCGAGGCGTATATCGAGAACATCAGGCGGCTGGACTTGCCGGTTTGACGTCGGCTCCGTACTCCAGGTCCGGCCCCGGTCGTTTCGCGTAAAGCGCATCCCGCTTCGTGAATCGGTCACTCGCTTCGGCACGTAAAATCGCCGTCACGAACCCGCCGAACAGTAGTGCCGCCCCCTCTTTTGTGCTATCGTATCGAGCAGGGTAAGCGACCTGAAAATCAGGAGGTTGGGCGCATGATACTCTACCACTTTCCACCTTCGACGAACTCGTTGAAGGTACGGATCGCGCTGTTGGAAAAGGGGCTGGAGTTCGAGAGCGTGGTAATCGACCTGACCAAGAAGGAGCAGAAGGACCCCGAGTACCTGAAGATCCATCCCTTCGGTCAGGTGCCTGCCCTGGATGACGAAGGCGTCATCGTTTACGACTCCACCGTCATCAACGAATACCTGGAGGACGAGTACCCGCACCCGCCGCTCTTGCCCGAGGACTCCGAGAGCCGCGCCCGCGCCCGCCTGATGGAGGACTACCGGGACAACTGGGTCAATCCCCACTTCGTTACGCTTATTCACGAGTACCGCAAGCCGGAAGAAGAGCGCGACGTCGCGCTCATTCGCGAGACCCAGGCGAACATCGGTTCCGCATTCGCCATGATCGAGAGGCAATTGCAGGGAAAGGAATATCTCGCCGGCCCGTTCAGCCTTGCCGATATAGCCTTCATGCCCAACATCGCCCTGCTGGAGCGATTCCAGGTCCCACTGGACCCTGACTTCAAGAACGTGGCCGGCTGGATCGAGCGGCTGCGCACCAGAGCCAGTTACGCCGCCACGCAGAACTAGTGTCCTGCCCCACGTAATTCTTTACCGAGATGCGCAGGATTTCTTGTTGTCGGCAAGGCGCGA
>JAPPNF010000042.1 GCA_028818755.1 Deltaproteobacteria bacterium
GTGGCGGGCACCACGCGAGGAAGAGCAACGCAGCCGACGACGAGAAAGACCAGCATATCGGTAAAGAATTACATGGGATAGGACACTAGGCAATGACCCCGTCAGAGTCAATCTTTGGCCGGCCGGGGCCACAGCCGCTGGTCGAAGCGGCGCATCCAGTCGAGTCCCGTGACCCACACCGCCAGCACCGATACCAGCAGCAGCGAGTTGGCCACGGTGAACGACACGTAGTAGTCGCCGGTGAGATCGTGCAGCGCGCCGCCCATCCAGGCCCCGAGGCCGCCGCCGACGCCCACGCTCATCACGGAGAACCCGAAGATGGTCCCGAAGCCCCTGCCGGCGAAGATGTCCACGGTGATGGCCGACAGGATGACGGCGCGGGAGCCGAAGGCGATGCCGAAGCCGCCGACATAGACGTAGAGCAGCCAGGGTTGCGATGTATCGGTGGCCAGCGTGAGGGCCAGGACGCCGACGGCCGCGCAGGCGATGTTGAGGGTGTAGGCGGCGGTCTTGGTGAGGGCGTCGGCGAGGTAGCCGAAGGCCACCCGTCCGCCGGCGCTGACGAACGCCATGACGCCGAAGATCCCGGCGGCCCAGATGTGGCTGTAGCCGATGTCCACCACGTGGGCGACCTGGTGGGTGACGATCAGCATGGTCCCGATGGAGCCCAGCATCCGGGAGATGAACAGGCTCCAGAACTGCAGGCTCCTCAAGGCCAGGGAAGTCGACCACTCGCCGGCCCCGGCGGCGCCCGTGGCGGTGCCCGACGGCTCTCGCGAACTGGCCGGGCTGGGACGGTAGGTACCCAACACCAAGGGTATGATCAGGATGAGGATCACCGCCGCCAGCGCCTGGAATACCCGCGGCCAGCCCCACAGGGAGATCAGCCATTGGCTCAGCGGCGAAAGGACCAGCGTGCTCATGCCCACCGCCCCGTAGACGATGCCCAGGACAAGGCCCCGCCGGGTGGGGAACCACTCCGAGACCACTACGACGTGGGGGATCACGCCGGCGGTGGCGAACCCCAGCGACCCCACCACCCCGAAATAGAGATAGAGTTCCCACGCGGTGCCGACCCGGCTGCACAGGAGCAGGCCGGCGGCCAGGACGACGCTGCCCGCCACCACCACGCGCCGCGGCCCCAACCGGTCGGTGAGCCGTCCGACGAAGGGCGATACCAGGGCGTCGGTTACCAGGTTCGCGGTCTGAAGTCCGGCGGTGACCCCCCGGCTCCAGTGAAAGGTGTCCAGCAGGGCCACGAAGAAGACCCCGAAGGACGTATGGAGGCCGCGAATGAAGCCGAACGTCAGGCAAGCGGCTCCGGCGATGATCCACGGCTGGTTGACTTGGCGCGTCATGGCGTCCCCCGGCCCTTTAGGGGCGACCGGCGGTCGCCCACGGCCCGGAACGGCTGATTGGCGTGGCCTGTCAAGGCGTCCCCCGGAGAGCCACCCCGTGTGCGGCGGGGTCCGCCTTGCGGGGCGGGCGGACGGCCAGGACCAGCAAGGCCGACAGCAGCAGCGCCACGATGAAAACACCGAACGACAGGACATAGCTGCCGGTGTAGTCGTGGAAAAAGCCGAAGAAGGGTGGACCCACCGTCGTGCCGGTGCGCGTGATCATGATACCCAGATTGCGCACCCGGCCCAGGGAGACGCGGCCGAAGTAGTTGGCCCAGAGCAGTTCTCGAATCACCAGGATTCCGCCCAGGCCGAATCCGTAGATGAGGAATCCCAGGGAGACCGGCACGAGGCCGGTGACCGCGAGGGCCAGTGACAGGCCGCATGCCTGAAGCAGAAACTGGGCGGCGGCCGCCTTGCGCACGTCGATACGTTCGCCTGCCACGCCCCAGACAACATTTCCGACCGTCTGCGTCAGCGCCATCATCCCCATGACCGTGGAGGCGATCTCGGGCGAGTATCCGATGTCCGTGATGTAGGGATGGATGTGCAGGTTCAGCCCGATGATTCCGAACGTGACGGTGCCGTAGGTGATCACCAGCAGCCAGAACGTGCTGGTCCGGACGGCCTCGCCCCGGGTCCATTGGACATCGGCGGTGTGCGCCTCGAGGGTTTCCGGTCGCGGACTCCCGCCGGGGGCGGGCTGCGGGGGCGCCAGCACACCGTCCGGCTGAAGCCCCATGTCTTCCGGGCTGCGCCGCACCAGCAGGAAGGCCGGCAGCACCACCATGACCAGGGTCAGCACGCCGAACACCATCCAGGTGTTGCGCCATCCAACCAGCACGAAGAGCCACACGGCCACCAGCGGGATGCCGGCCTTGGCGATGCCGTTGCCCATGTTGGCGATGGAGATGGCGCGGCCCCGCTTTTGGATGAACCAACGCGAGATCATCACGTTGATCACCATGTAGCCCATGAGGGTGTCGCCCACGGTGACGGGCAGCCAGCGGACGACCATGAATTGCCAGAACTCGTGCGCCTGGCTCAGAAGGATGTATCCGGTCCCCGCCACCAGGGCCCCGGTGACGATGAGCCAGCGGGCGCCGTAGCCGTCGATGAGGGGGCCCACCAGGGCCGCCACCACGGAGGACAGCATGACCTCGCCGCTGCGGATGAACGAGAAAACGCCCCGGGAGACGGCGAACTCCGCGGTGAGCGGTTTCATGAACACGCTGAGGGTGCTGGACAGCGCGAAGGAAGAGGTCAGGTAGCAGATGAAGCCGACGCCGACGATGTACCAGCCGTAGAAGAGCTTTCGGGACACGATAACGAGAAGGTTTACTGGTGCGTGGCAGGAAGCGCAACCGCGATGACTAAACGGTGTTGAGCACTATTCATCGCTAAAAGAGAATAATTATTCGAGAAATGTGATTAATATTTTGTCAACTCTCGGAAAAACGGCTTGACAGGATAGGGCGAGATCCTTACATTTCTCATTAGGAAAAAGGGAATAGAGCGTTGGATAGGGAACCGGTCGCGGTCTAATAGAACGGACGGTACCAACGATGAGGGAAGAAACGAAAATCACGGAGGTTGCCGCCGGGGGCCGGGAGTCCGGCAACGCGGCGGAAGAGCGCGGAACGGCCGATGCCTTCGATGCCGTGACGCTGTTTGACGCCGACGGCGTGGACGTCGACCAGTATGCGGACACGGTCCAGCGGAAGACGCCCCTCGAGCCCGAGAAGCACTTGCTGCTCGCCATCCTCGAGGATGGCCTCGCCTGTTACCGAAAGAACCTGTTCGCCCGGACCGCCAAGAAGCAGGCAGACTACCGGGACGCGGAGGAATGGATCTTCGCTACGGACGACGAACGTTTCCTCAGCTTCGAGTCCGTTTGCGGCGTTCTGGGCATCGAGCCCAGCTACCTGCGCCGGGGCCTTGTGGAATGGAAGGAACGCAAGGTCAGGGCACGCGCCAACGCCCCGGCCGAAGCCGCGTAGGAAGCCGGCCCCAAGCCCGCGCCGGCATCGCGCCGTGCGCGGGCAGACTTGAAGCCCCCCTCACGGGCGGCCCGATTTCTTGAACTCGGTGCGAAGCTCGGAAGCGAGCCGCCCCAGGCGGTAGGTCTTCCAGTCGATGAACTTGGCGTAGCTCGCCAGCCTGGGGTGCACCGCGCCGATCCGGCGCCACATCTCCTGCGTGATGGTGCGGTAGTCGGGATGGCCTTGGGGCATGGTCCGCAGCTCGCCGATGTGCACCGCCTCCCGCAGATTCATCTTCATGTACCATCGGGTCCGGTAGGCGAAGGGGACCACGTACTGGGCCTCCCGGGGATGGTCCGCCCGGATCCGTTCGTGGACCTCGGCCGCGCGCTCCATGCAGCGCCGGAAGTCTTCGCCGAACCCTGCCTCCATGATCTCCGGCGGCGTGTCGTAGCCGTGGGCGGTGGTGAAATCCTGCCGTTCCTGGCTCAGCAGGCGGTGCCTTTGCAGATCGCGGTAGGCGCCCAGGTTGCCGATGATGTCGAACGTGTAATAGACCTGTTCCAGCGCGCGGCCGGGCTTTTCGCGCCGGTGCCGCCGGCCCTTCATGTAGGTGTCCAGCACTTCCCGACGGCGCTCGTCCGGCAGCCGCGCCGCCATCTCCCTCAACTGCGACAGCGGGTGCGTCGTGTGAGGGTAGAGGACGGCGGCGATGATCCGTTCTTCCGCCTGCTCGTCGTAGTCCACCAGCGTCACGGCCGGCCCCTCCCGCACCGGCTCGGTCACCGCCTCCGCGGCCAGCGCCCGGGTCCGGTTGAAGGTTTCGGAGAGGTACGGGCTCGGCTGCGCCCGCTTCACGAACGACGGGATCAGCGTGTTGAGCTCCTCGTGGATGGCGGTTCCGAGGCTGCGAAGCTCGGCGAGGTCGCTGGAGTAGGACTTCGACAGCAGGTACTCGAAGGCTTGTCCCACTCCGAACAGCCCGACGTTGGTGCGGGTGGCCGCCGGCAGGTAGCCGCGCAGGAGATCGCAGGCATGGGCGCGCACGGTGGACCGGTAGGCGGTCTCCGCCCACTTGACGAGCTTCCCGTCGCGCCGCGCCTCGGCGTAGGTGACGGTGTCACCGGTGCGCGGGTGACGCAGCTCCGTGTCCTCCAGCGGAACGGCCTTGCGGACATGCTCGATCATCGGCTCCATCTGCCGCGAATAGGTTTCGAACAAGAGCTCCATGACCTCGATATAGTCACGGCCGTGTCTCGATTCGGCCAGGGTCGGCTCGACGAAGTAGAGGTGGCGGCCGTCCCGGTCCTTGCGGTCGAAGCGCACGTAGCGGGTGGACTTTTCCAGCGGCGCGATGCCGATGCGCGGGTCCTCGAGGTACTTGGCGGCTACGTTGGAGATCCCTTCGCAGGCCACGTGGGCGCCGCCGAGTTGCGCCACCGAGTCGTCGCCGTAACCGACGAGCACGCGGTCATAGAAGGCGCGCGCGCGGCGCACCGCCGGATCGTCGCCGCTGGCGGGTCCCGTGCTGTCCAGCACCACGGCGAGGTCGGCGTCGCCGAGGAACTCATCCAGGAACGTGCGCCGGAGGTCCCTGGCCGAGCGGCTGTAGCGGGAGAAGAGCGCGCCGGCCACCTCCTGGGGCAGCCTCAGCCCGAAGACCGGCCGGTCCACGTTGGTGAAGAACGGCGCGAGCCTCTCGCGTTCCGCCGGAGTGAAGTTTTCCATGGAGATTCCCCGGAGAATATCCGTTGTCCGGCCAAAAACCAACCAATCCGCGGAAAACCGGCCGAAAACGGCCTCACGCTCGTTGTGTGCGGCCGGGATCATCTGGCAAACTTGAAACCGGGGCCCATACCGCGGAAGGTCACGAATTCACGGAGTTCCCATTCCATGAGCGACGCCCATATCGACGATCTCTGCATCAATACGATCCGTACCCTGTCCATCGACGGGGTCCAGCAGGCCAACTCGGGGCACCCGGGGACGCCCATGGCCATGGCTCCGGTGGCCTACTGCCTGTGGCAGCGCTTTCTGCGCTTCGATCCCGACGACCCCATCTGGCCCAACCGGGACCGCTTCGTGCTGTCGGCGGGCCACGCGTCCATGCTGCTCTACTCAATGCTCCATCTGACCGGGGTCAAGGCGGTCAGCAAGGACTACGAGGCCCTGGGCTCCCTCTCCGTTCCGCTGGAGGCCCTCCAGCAGTTCCGCCAACTGGACAGCCGCTGTCCCGGCCACCCGGAGTACCGCTGGACCTCGGGAGTCGAGACCACCACCGGACCCCTCGGACAAGGGGTTGCCACCAGCGTGGGCATGGCCATTGCCGGTAGTTGGATGGCCAGTCGCTACAACCGGCCCGGCTTCGAGGACCTCATCGACTTCGACGTGTACGCCCTGTGCGGCGACGGCTGCATGATGGAAGGGGTCTGCAACGAGGCGGCCTCGCTGGCCGCACACCTTAAGCTGTCCAGCCTGTGCTGGATCTACGACAACAACCGCATCACCATCGAGGGCCACACCGCGCTGGCGTTCTCCGACGACGTCGCCACCCGTTTCCTCGGCCACGGCTGGAACGTAGTGCGGGTGGGCGACGCCAACGACCTGGAGATGCTGGAGCGGGCCTTCCGCACGTTTCGGGAAACCACGGACCGGCCCACCCTGGTGATCGTGGACAGCCACATCGGCTACGGCTCGCCCAACAAGCAGGACACCAGCGGGGCCCACGGCGAGCCTCTGGGAGTGGAGGAGGTCAAGCTCACCAAGCAGCGCTACGGCTGGCCGGAGGACGCGCAGTTCCACGTCCCCGACGGCGTGCGGGAGCATTTCCGTGCGGGAATGGGGGACCGGGGCAAGTCCCTGCGCGATGCCTGGTTCGCGCGCCTCGACGACTATCGGGCCCGCTATCCGGAGCTTGCGGACGAGCTTTACCGGATGCAGCACCGCCAGCTTCCCGAGGGCTGGGACCGGGACCTGCCGGATTTCCCCGCGGACGCCAGGGGAGTGTCGGGGCGCGACGCGTCGGGCAAGGTGCTGAACACGCTGGCGCAGAACGTCCCCTGGCTCATGGGCGGCGCGGCCGATCTGGCGCCCTCCACCAAGACCCGTCTGACCTTCGAAGGCGCCGGCGACTTCTCGGCCGAGAACCCCGCCGGACGCAACCTGCACTTCGGGGTGCGGGAACACGCCATGGCGTCGGTCATGAACGGCATGGCGCTGGTAAAGGTGCGCGCCTACGGCTCGGGGTTCCTGATCTTCAGCGACTACGCCCGCGGCGCCATCCGTCTGAGCGCGCTCATGGAGCTGCCGGTGGTCCACATCTTCACCCATGACTCCATCGGCGTGGGGGAGGACGGTCCGACGCACCAGCCGGTGGAGCATCTCGCCTCGCTCCGGGCGGTGCCGGGGCTGATGGTGTTGCGGCCGGCGGACGCCAACGAGGTGAAGGCCGCCTGGAAGGTCATCATGGAGCTGCACCACGAGCCGGCGGTGCTGGTGGTGACGCGCCAGGCATTGCCGACCCTGGACCGCACCCGGTACGCGTCCGCCGCCGGCGTGGCCCGAGGCGCCTACGTGCTGGCCGACGCGCCGGACGGAGCGCCCGAGGTGCTGCTGCTGGCCACCGGCAGCGAGGTGTCGCTGTGCGTCGAGGCTTACGAGATCCTGTCCGGGGAGGGAATCAAGGCCCGGGTGGTGAGCATGCCTTGCTGGGAGCTGTTCGACGATCAGGACGACGACTACCGCAACAGCGTGATTCCGCCCGAGGTGACCGCCCGGGTGTCGGTGGAGCAGGCCTCGGTGTTCGGCTGGACCAAGTACACCGGTATCGGCGGACACCAGATCGGCATGCGATCCTTCGGCGCCTCGGCGCCTCTCAAGGACCTGCAGAAGAAGTTCGGCTTTACCGCGGACGACGTGGTCGCCGCGGCCAGGGAACAGATCGCCCGGTAGCAGCGGGTTTCACGGCGCCATTGTCAGAATGCTGACCGTATGGCGTTGAGCGGCAGCCAGAGTGCGAGCATCGGGAACAGCAGGACCAGGATCAGCACCAGGCCGTCGGTGAACAGGAATGGTATCGCCCCCTGCATCACCTTCGTGACCGCAACACCGGTGGTGCCGCTGACGGCGAACAGGTTCAGTCCGACCGGCGGGATGACGCTTCCCATCTCGACGGCCAGGGCGGTCAGCACGCCGAGGTGGATCGGATCGACGCCAAGGGCCAACGCCACCGGGAAAAAAATCGGAACGGTAAGAACGAGTATTGCGACGCCGGTCAGAAACATCGACAGGAACAGCATGACAATCAGCAAGGCAACCAGGAACCCGTTTTGGGACAGGCCAAGGGTATTGACCCAGGCGGCGAGATCCTGCGGCCAGCCCTTGTTGGCCAGCAGGAACTGAAAGACGCCGACGCAACCGAGCAGGAAGAAAACAATCGCGGTCAGATGGGCCGCGCGTCTTGTCGTCGGCATCAGTTCCTTGAGAAACCCGGTGCCCCTGGCGAGCAACCCGTACACGATTGAATAGGCGCAGGCGGCAGCGCCCGCCTCGGTCGGCGTGAACAACCCGCCATAGAGGCCGCCGAGAATGATGACCGGCATGAGCAGAACCGGCCACGCCGCGTACAAGGCACGAATCAGCGTTCTCAAATCGAAGTCGCCCGCCGGCAAGCGCATGTAGAAGGAGATCGCGACGATGATCACTGCATCGCTGAGAGCCAGCATGATGCCCGGCACGACGCCGGCGAAAAACAGGGAGACGATGGACTCCTCCGTGAGGACGCCAAACAGGATCAGCGTGATGCTCGGCGGGATCAAGAGCGCGATGCCGCCGCCACAGGCGATGACTCCCGCCGCCATCCACACCGGATAGCCACGCCGGATCATCTCGGGATACGCGATGACGCCCATCGCCGCTGCCATGGCGGTGCTGGAGCCGGAAATCGCGCCGAACATCACCGCGGCGAGCAACGTCGCGTAGGCGAACCCCCCCGGCAGCCAGCCGATGAGAGCATCGGCGAATCTGAACAACTTCGCGATCAACCCGGTCCGTTCCATCAGAAAACCGGCGTAGATGAAGAAGGGAATCGCCATCAACGTGTAGCTGGACAGAAAACTGAAGAAGGACCGAAACAGGGCCCGTGGTGTCATGATCGGGTCGACGAGGACGATCAGAATAGTCGTACCCGCGAGCGCAATGCCGATTGGCGCGCCAATGATGAGGAGGGTGAACAGGCTGGTACCCAGAAGGTGCATTATGCGGCTTCCTTTGCCAGTCCGTGACCCTGATACGGTCGTGTTGCGGCCTTAGACGTGCGTGCTTTCTTCAGCCGGTGCCCAGGGAAACACGGGTTTTCCCATGATTGCGCGAAGATCCTGGTAGAGATGAAACAGCGTCACCAGCGCCATCAGCCCGAAACCGATCAACAAACAGGCCTGAAACGGCCAGAGATCGAGAACCATGCTCTGGGTCTTTCGTCCCATCGTGATCGTACGTTGTAGCGTCGGCCCGCCCCATATCGCGAAGCCCATGAAGACCGAAAGCGAAACGATCGACACGATGAGCCGTAGGACGAGTATCAGGCGGTCACAACGTCTGGCGCGCAGGACATCGATTCCGGCACTCATGACCAGGTGACCCCGCCTCGCCTGCGTTACCGCGAAATACAGGAACATCGCGCTGATCACCATGAACGTAACCGCGTCCTGGCCCCATTCGAACACGACGCCGAAGACATAGCGCCGAAATATCTCGAGGACTGCCAGCGCCGTCGCGGAGAACAGCACAAGGGCGGCGACGTTTGCGACAACGTCGTCGAGAATGAAACGGATGACTCTGTAGAGTCGATCGACAAATGCATCCACGGTCCGATCCCGCGCGAACCTGTTCGCCCCACGAGCCCGGCGCGCTACAGACGTTCCGGATAGCCGGGGGGCGGCGCTTGCCCACGAGCCCCGGCGTGGCGACTACTTCTTCACGTACTTGTCGAAGTATTTCTTCATTTCGCCGCAATCGGTCCGCTCCAGCGGATCGGAACCCATCGGATGTGCGGCCGTTGCCGCCGTGGCTTCGGCGATGAACTTGTCCACCCATTCGTTCGCGCCGTCGGGCGTGTTCGACTTGATCCAATCCGCGGTGGCATTGCCGAGCTTGTCCGCCAGTGCCTTGCTCTCGGCGGCGCTCATGATATAGATGCCAGGCTTCGACGGATCCTTGGTCTCGTACTTGTCCACCAGACGCCGGTCATTGCACCAGTTCAACTTCTTCTGGAAAGGGATGACGTCGTTGATCATCAGATTTTCGATGGCGTCCCGCTGGTCTTTGGCAAGTGAATTCCACCAGCCGAGGCTGGCTCCGACCCAGTAGTAGTCGCCGACGATTCCGTTGATTCCGGCCACCGTGAAGTAGGGCGCCTGTTCCTTGGTGTTTCTGAAGCCGCCAAGAGTGGTCAGCAGGCCGTCGATGACCCCGGTCTGCAGGGCCGGCGGCACGTCGCCGAAGGCCATGGTCGTCGGGTTCGCGCCCCATGCCTTGAGCGCGGCATTTTCCGCCGGACCCATCGAACGAATTTTCCTGCCCTCGAAATCGCCGGGCTTCAAGAGCCGGAACCGCGCCCCGGCGCCCATATACATGCTCAGATGTGCCGAGGCGAAGATCTTGACCTTGTGGAGCTTGGCGAACCGTTCCTGCAGCATCCTGAAGGTCTCGAAACCGTCGATCTGGTTGATTGCACCCGGCGTGGAAAGCAACTGCGCGCCGATTACGACGCTGGCATAGGGTTCGATCTGCGAGCTCTTTCCGAATTGGCCCCACGTCATCTCGAGGTTGCCGTCGGTCATGGCCTCGATGGCTTCCGGTATCCGGTACAAGGCTCCGGCATAATACGTCCGCACCTTGCTACCCGGGATCTCTTCGGCCAGGCGAGCCTTGAAATACTCCATGGCAATACCGACCGGATGCGGCGGCCCGCGCAGGTCGGCCACGATCCGCACGTTGACCGGCTCGGCGGCCGGCGCCGGTGTTGACGCAATGGCGAAGACCAGTCCGGCCGCCGCCGCGACGGTGCATAGGCCCCAAGAGGCCCGGAAATGGAGTCGTTGCATGAGAATCTCCTTGAACGTCAACTGTTGAAGCTCTGCGTGCATGCCGTTGCGAACATATTTCGAAAAGACATCCCTTTATATAAAGTATTTTTCCAATCTCATATTTATTTCGATAAGTCAATGTCCACCTGTACCGCCTCACGAACCGAGCACGCGCTGGACGCGGCCGGGAGAGACGTGACCGGCGGCGGGCACATGTGCTATCATCAAATGGGTATACGCTGCACCACTTGACCACTTGACCACTTGGTTTCAGGCCCGCCGTTGGGAGGCAACATGAACCCGTTGAAGGCATTGAGCGAACATGGGCAGTCGGTCTGGCTGGACTTCATACAGCGGAAGCTGCTGACCGGCGGCGAGCTGCAACGTCTTGTGGAAGAGGACGGCCTCAAGGGCGTCACTTCCAACCCGGCCATCTTCGAGAAGGCCATCGCCGAAAGCGACGACTACGATGACGTGATCGCGCGCATGGGCGGGGATGGATCGGCGGACCCCAAGGAGGTGTACGAAGCCATCGCCACCCGCGACATCCAGGACGCCGCGGACGTGTTGCGGCCGGTCTACGAGGAAACCGGGCGGCGCGACGGCTATGTCAGCCTGGAGGTGTCGCCCTACCTGGCCCATGACACCGAGGGCACCGTGGCCGAGGCGCGGCGGCTCTGGGCCACCGTGTCGCGGGACAACCTGATGATCAAGGTGCCCGGCACGCCGGAGGGAGTGCCGGCCATCGAGCAGTTGATCGGCGAGGGCATCAGCGTCAACGTGACGCTGCTGTTCGCGCGGGAAGCCTACGAGCAGGTGGCCCAGGCCTACATCCGCGGCTTGGCCAAGGCGGCCGCCGACGGGTTGGACGTGGGTCGCATCGCCAGCGTGGCGAGCTTCTTCATCTCGCGCATCGACTCGCTCGTGGACGGCGCCCTGGAGGAGAAGCTCGAGGCCGCCGACGACGCCGGCAAGGAACGTCTTCGGGCGCTCATGGGAAAGGTCGCCATCGCCAACGCCAAGCTCACCTACAAGCGCTACAAGGAAATCATGCAGGGCGAGGGCTGGCAGGCGCTGGCCGGCAAGGGAGCCCGGCCCCAGCGGCTGCTGTGGGCCAGCACCAGCACCAAGAACCCGGACTACCGCGACGTCCTGTACGTCGACGAGCTCGTCGGCCAGGACACGGTGAACACCATCCCGCCCGCGACCCTGGACGCGTTCCGTAATCACGGAGAGGTCCGCAACAGCCTCGAGGAGGATGTCGAAGCCGCGGCCGAGACCATGGGGGCGCTGGAACGTGCGGGCGTGTCCATGAAGGACGTGACGGACAAGCTGCTCGAGGACGGGGTGCGGCTCTTCTCCGAGGCCTTCGACAAGCTGCTGGCGGCCGTGGAGGAGGAGTGCCGGAAGGCAGGAAATCATGGGACGCGACGCTAAGATCCTCCCCTCCATCCTCTCCGCCGACTTCTGCATTCTCGGACAGCAGATCGCCGAGGTGGACGAGGCCGGCGCGGACGCCATCCACGTGGACGTCATGGACGGCCGTTTCGTGCCCAACATCACCATCGGCCCGTTGATGGTGGAGGCGGCGCGGCGCAGCACCCGGCTGCCGCTGGACGTCCACCTCATGATCGTGGAGCCGGAGCGCTACCTGGAGGACTTCGCCAAGGCGGGCGCCGACACCCTCCTGGTCCACCAGGAGGCCTGTCCGCACCTTCATCGAACGGTGCAGCAGATCAAGTCGCTGGGCAGCAAGGCCGGAGTGGTGCTCAATCCCGCCACGCCGCTGGCGACTCTCGACGAGATCCTGCCGGAGCTGGACCAGATCCTCATCATGAGCGTGAACCCGGGGTTCGGCGGCCAGAGCTTCATCGAGAGCAGCGTGGAGAAGGTGCGCCGGCTGAAGCGTATGCTCGACGAGCGCGGCCTGGAGACTCCCATCGAGATCGACGGCGGCGTGGGTCCGGAGAACGCCGAGCGGGTCGTGGCCGCCGGCGCGACCCTGCTGGTGGCCGGCTCGTCGGTCTACAAGGCGCCGGGCGGCGCCGCCGCCGGGGTGCGGCGGTTGCGGGACAGCATCCCTTCCAGGCCATAGGGCGGAGGTTCCGTCGACGCTAGTGTCCTCCGGGTTCACGGGTTGGGCAGAACCACGTCCATTCGCGTCGTCGTCCCCGGGCTCACCACCACCCGCCGTGATACCTCACCCAATCTCTCGTGCCAGAAGCGCAATCGGTAGTTTCCCCGGGGGACTCCGCCGATGGCGTATCGGCCGCGGGAGCCGGTCACCGCGAAGAACCGGTTCGGCGTCACCACGATGTAGGCGCTCATCCAGGCGCGGTGCAGTTCGCAGATGATCTTCATGAGGCCGGGCTGTCTGAGGGTCCTGGTCACCCGGCGCCAGCGGGGGATGCCGTCGTTGAACAGGGTCACAGGTCCGATTCGGGCGTGAGCGTCGTGGAGAATGACGTCGCTGTTCAGAAGCAGCAGGCGGCTGCCCACCGGGGCGACCTGAACGTGGGGCGCGAACCGGCAGCCGATGTTGTCGAGCTGGATGTCCAGAGGTTGCCCGGTCCGCCCGTCGAGGCCCGGTCCGCTCAGGGTCACGACGACGTTCCGCAGACCGCGGTCCGTGGCCACGATAAGGCTCTCGTCGGGAACCATGGAGCCGCAAAAGGCCTGTTCCTTGTGAACCCTCAAGACGCCGGGCGGAGGCGGTTTCCCCGGGAAGCGTATGGTTCCGGCGATGCTTCCGGTCGTGGTGGAACGGGAAGCCCACTCGGAGACATGGCTCGCGGGTTGTCCCAGGGCATGGCCCGTGACGGACCAGAGGACTGCCAGGATCAGGCCCGTCGTCAGTGTCCGGCGAGGTTTCAAGCCGCCCCCGGATAGGCCGTGAGGCTCTTTGGAAAAACAAAATCGGGAAGACCCGTGCGGGCCTTCCCGATTGCGTTGAAGTTCGCTGCCGTTCTCATGCCGCCCCGGGCAGGCATCAAGAACCCGTCCCGGAGGGCGCGAGCGCCGACCGTTGCTAGTGGGCTGACTGCTGAACGTCCAGGTTCACCAGCTCGGTAGCGGCCTCGTTCTCGGCCAGCATGCCCCAGCTCTTGATCCAGGCGGCGGTGCGTTCCAGCTCCTCGGCCGGGATCGGCGCCGGATCCACCACCACGATGCGGCTCTCACGCAGCTCGTCCGCCCTGATAGCGGCGATCTCCGGATCGTCGCTGTGGTAGTCGATGAAGTACTGCATGTACTTCTTCTTGTCGGCGTTGACGCGGCGCACGGCTTCGCGCACGGCGCGGTTGAACATGGCGTAGGTTTCGGCGTCGACGTTATCGGACGCCACCTCGGTGCCGTGGAGGGAAGCCGAGACGACGATGCGGCAACCTTTCTTCTCCGCCAGCGTTAGGTAAGGCTCGGTCAGCGGCGTGGACTCGATCTCGCCCTTCATCACCGACTCCAGGCGGTAGCGGGAGCCGCGCGGCGCCTGGCAGAGCTTGATCTGGTCGCGGGTGAGAAAGCCCTCGAGCATGTGCAGGGTCAGGTAGTGGGTGCCGAAGTAGAACGGCACGCCCACGAGCTTGTTGGCAAGCTGCTGGGCCGTGTAGACCTCGGAATCGGGCCTCACCACCAGCCCGGCGTAGGCGATGATGGAACGGCGTCCGATCTGCCGGCCGGCGTCGACGTTGGAGTCCTGCACGCGGCAGTAGTTGCCCCACTCGCAGGCGTTGTACATGTCGGCCTTGCCCTGCTCGAAGAGCATGCCGTGGCTGGCGTGAGGGTCCGCGTCCTTGGGATCCTTGACGTCGGTGTGGGTGTTCTTGTCGCCCGGGCCGCGATCGGCAAACTCGATTTCCAACCCTTCCTTCTCGAACAGGCCCTCGTTGTATGCCACGAGCTCGCACAGACCCTGGAACGGCGCGGTGCTCTCAAGAACCAGCTTCTTCATTGTGGTCTCCTTATGCAGAAAGTTTCGCGTATTTGCGGTGTTGCGGCGCAATGCCGCCGTGAACAGGTGTTTCTCTACCACAATTTGCCGCCGGATGGCAACCGTGTTGACGCCAGGCCCTCACCCGGCCTTCGGCCACCCTCTCCCAGAGGGAGAGGGGTTGTATTTGATTACTCGGACAGGCTCCTGGGACGGGGACCGTCCCCGGCAGCTACGGAACTTGTCCGGGCGCCGGGCTTCGTGCCACACTGCCACCGTGCCGCAATCCCCCACCACGCAGCCGGATGCACACGCCCCGGGAGGCACGTCCCTCAAGGACGTGAAGCAGTCCAGGGTGTCCTTCGGCGCGCTCCGGCAACCTCACTTCCGCGCCTACTTCTCGTACACCATGCTGGCCATGATGGCCGACAACATCGAGCACGTGATCAGCTACTGGGTGATCTACGACCTGTTCCGGTGGGAGGAGCTGCAGGGGTTCGCGGTGATCAGCCACTGGTCGCCGTTCCTGCTGCTGTCGTGGTACGTCGGCCTGCTCTCGGACCGTTTCGACTGCCGCCGGGTCATCCAATGGGCGATGATCCTCTATTTCGTTCTCACCATCGCCTGGGCGTACTTCATCATCACCGGGACGCTCACGGTCTGGCACGCCTGCGCGCTGTTGGTGGTGCATGGCGTCGCCGGCGTCCTGTGGAGCCCCGGAAGCCAGCTCATTCTCCACGACATGGTGGGTCCGGAGCACCTCCAGAGCGCCGTCCGCCTGAGCGCCACCAGCCGGCAACTGGGGATCCTCGCCGGGCCGGCGGTGGGCGGATTCATGATGCGCGGGCTGGGAGCGGCGTGGGGCCTTGTGGTCAACGCTTTGTTCTACATTCCCCTGACCCTGTGGCTGTCGCGGGTCCCTTATACCGGACGCCGCGCCCACGAGGTGCAGGCGCGCCGAGTCACCTGGGCGCGGGCACTGGAGGCTCTGAGGGAGGCCCGCAGCAACCGCGTCATCGTCTCCATGGTGTGCCTGGTGGGGGTTTCGTCGCTGGTGGTGGGCAACGCCTTCCAGGCCCAGATGCCCGGGTTCGCCATCAACCTCGGGGTGGGCGAGGCGGGGTACAGCGTGCTGCTCGCCGCCAACGGGGCCGGCGCCTTCGTGAGCGGTATCCTGCTGGAGAGCCGGGGTTTTCTCCAGGCCCGGGCGCGCACCGCCATCGTCCTGGCGCTGCTCTGGTGCGCCGCTCTGGGCTTCTTCGCGTTCACGCCCTACTACTATCTCGCGGTGGCGCTGCTGTTCGCCGCCGGTTTTCTCAACCTCGCCTACCTGACCATGTCGCAAACCCTGGTGCAGCTCGTCTCGCCGGCTCACCTGCGCGGCCAGTTGATCGGCCTGTTCATCATGTCCGGGCTGGGGCTGCGCACCTTCAGCGGCATTACCGTGGGCATCGCAGGCGGCGTCATCGGCATCCAGTGGTCGCTGGGCCTGAGCTGCGCGTTCCTGCTGGCGATCATGGTGTTGCTGCTGGCGGTCACCGCCCGCGCCCGGGGCGACGAGGCCGACTTCTGAGCCGGGCCTCTATCAAGCGGGAAGAAGGGATGGCACGGACTTCTAGGAAAACGCTTTACCTGGCCAATCCGTACGGTTTCTCGTCGCAACTGCGGGCAGGCCCGCTGGCGGCCCTCACAACGGCGCTGGAAGCGCTGGGAGTGGAGGTGTGGGAGCCGTTCGCGCGCAACAACCAGGTAGACAAGGCCGAGGCCGGCTGGGCATACCGCATCGGACAGGCGGATCTGAGCGACGTACGCGCCGCGGACGGTCTTTTCGCGGTGGTCAACGGCTGCCCGCCGGACGAGGGCGTCATGGTCGAGCTGGGCATGGCCATTGCCTGGGAGAAACCGATTTTTCTTTTCCGGGACGACTTTCGCCGTTGTACCGACAGCGAGGCGTATCCCTTGAACCTGATGGTGTTCAGCGGCCTTCCAGGGGTCGGATGGCAGGCCTACCTGTATCAGTCGGTCGAGGAGATCGGCGACCCGGACAGGCCCCTGTTCCGGTGGGTGCGGGACCGTGCGCGGCAGTAGCGGTCCGCCCCGCGGGTTGTTGACACGGCGTCGCTTGTTCGACTATCATTCGGCCTGTAACTTGCGGGAAGTGCGAGGAGTAACAAGACCGGGATGGGACCTCCGAAGGTCCGCCGGACCGACCTGAGATGTTCGTGCCCGGGGCGCGGAGGCGGCGGTTTGGTAGTACTCTCCACCGGTCGGTCAACAGCATGCCGAATTCCGGTATGATTCACATCAGTCGTTTGGGGTGGCTCCGATGAAGGCGGCCCTTCCGCGGCTCTCGCTCGACCTCGAGCCCGAGCTCTCATCGGCGCTCAAGGAACTGGCGGCGGCAGTGGCGCGCTTTGGCGAGGCCAACGGGCTCTCGGATTCGCAGGTACACAATCTCAGCCTGGCCCTGGACGAGTTGGCGACCAACACGATCTCGTACGGTTTCGCGGACGTCGACCGCCAGGAGCTCCGGGTGGAGTTGCGCATCGAGGATGACGAAATCGTCGCTCAGCTACACGACACCGGCATCCCCTTCAATCCGTTCGAGGAAGCGGCCGTACCGGATATCCATGCCACGATCGACGACCGCCCCATCGGTGGTCTCGGCGTTTTCCTGACCAAGACCCTGTTCCCGAATCCGGACTATGAGCGTACCGACGGGTTCAATCGCATTACTCTGCGCGCACCTGTGAAAGGAGACAGTTGATGGCAAACGGAAGCGTTTTGGATCTCAGCACGGAGACGGACGGCGACACCACTGTGGTCATCCCCTCAGGCCGTATCGACGGCAGCACGGCCAGCCCGTTCCAGGAGGCCCTCCTCAAGTTGATAGAGGAAGGCAAGGGGTCCTTGGTGGTGGACTTCGAGAATATCGAATACATCAGCAGCGCCGGGCTCCGGGTCCTGCTGCTGGCGGCCAAGCAACTCCAGGCCGGCGGCAGAAAGATCGTCCTCTGTGCCATGCGAGACCACATTGCCGAAGTGTTCAAGATCAGCGGTTTCAGCGAAATCCTGGCGATTCACCCCACGCGCCAGGACGCGATCAATGCCGGTTGAGATGGAAGAAACCGAAGAAACAACCTCCGAGGCCGCGCCGTCCTACGACGGTGAGCCCATCAAGATCCTGGTCGTAGACGACGAGGTGGACCTCGAGGCGCTCGTGCGCCAGAAGTTTCGCCGGCGCATCCGCCGGAACGAGTTGGTGTTCGACTTCGCGCACAACGGTCAGCAAGCCATCGACAAGCTCGACCAGGATGACGATATCTCGATGGTCATTTCGGATATCAACATGCCGGTGATGGACGGCCTCGCGCTGCTCAAGCAACTGAACGAGACCAAGCCCAACATCCGCTCCGTCATCGTGTCCGCCTACGGCGACATGAACAACATCCGCACCGCGATGAACCGCGGCGCGTTCGACTTCGTCACCAAACCCATCGATTTCACCGATCTCGAGATCACCATCGACAAGACCCTGAAGCACCTGGCGCTGGTGCGCGAAGCGTTGTCCAACCGGGACCAACTGGTAGCCCTCAGCCACGAGCTGGACGTGGCCAGGGACATGCAGTTGTCGGTGCTTCCCCGGATTTTTCCTTCCACGGATTACTACAAGACTCACGGCCTCATGATCCCGGCCAAGGAGGTGGGCGGCGACTTTTACGATTTTTTCACCCTGGACGAAGACAGAATCGGCGTGGCCATCGGCGATGTCTCGGGAAAGGGAATTCCCGCCGCGCTTTTCATGATGGCTTGCCGTACGCTCCTGCGGAGCAGGGCGTTGGAGGGTGGAGCGCCTGACGAGTGCCTGCGCTACGTCAACGACCTTCTGTCCGAGGACAACGAGAACTGCATGTTCGTAACCCTCTTCTATGGCGTCCTCGATACCCGCAGCGGCGCCTTTCAGTACTGCAACGGCGGACACAATCCGCCGCGGGTCGTCCACAAGGGCGGCGAGGTCGTCCCGTTGCCTACCACGCACGACATGGCGCTGGGCGTCCTTCCCGGCCATTCCTTCAACAGCGACACCCTTCAGCTTCAGGCGGACGACGCGCTCTTCCTGTACACCGACGGCGTCACCGAGGCCGAAGGCCCGGGTTCCGAGGAGTTCGGCGAAGGACGCCTCGACTCGTTGCTCGCTGAGATCGACCAGGCCGACTGCAAGGATGTGACCTCGGCCGTACTCGAGCAAGTGCGGGAGTTCGCAGGCGAGAATCCGCAGTCGGACGACATCACCTGCGTGGTTCTGCGCTATCACGGGATCTAGTGTCCCGCACCCTCCAGTCGCACGGCAAGATGCGCATGGCATTACGCTGCCGGCCGGACGCGATGACGAAATGCAGTGGCAGATTTGAGGCCCGCCCTGGCGCGCGCCTGGCGGTCGCATTGCTCGCGGCGCTGACGGCGTTCACCGTTGCCGCAGAGTCCGCCGCGCAGAGGCGGGCGCCGGGTTCGGTGATACCGGGCGTCAGTCCCGCGGCCGTGATGTTCGGCCAGTCCAGCGCCCTGAGTGGACCCGCCAAGGCCTTGGGCGAAGGGATGCGGCTGGGCATCATCGCCGCGTTCACGGAGGTGAATCGCGCCGGCGGCATCCACGGCCGGGAGTTGCGCCTGACCACCCTCGACGACCGTTATGAACCCGAGGCGGCCGTCGCCAACACCGTCCAGCTCATCCACCAGCAGCAGGTCTTCGCGCTGATCGGCGCGGTCGGCACGCCCACCTCGAAGGCGGCGGAGCCCATCGCCACGGAAGCGGGCGTCCCCTACGTAGGCGCCTTCACAGGCGCGGAGTTCCTGCGCGACGCCCGCAAGCGCCCCACCGTCATCAACGTACGCGCCTCCTATTACCAGGAGACCGAAGAGATGGTCGAGCGACTCACCCGTGATCTCGGGGTGACTCGGATCGGCATTCTCTACCAGGACGACTCCTACGGGCGCGCCGGGCTGTCGGGCACGCTCCTGGCGCTTCACCGCCGCGGCATGACGCTGGCCGCGGAGGCCACCTATCCGCGAAACACCCGTGCGGTCAAGACCGCGGTGCTGGACCTGAAACACGGCGACCCCGAGGCCGTCATCATCGTCGGTGCCTACCAGCCCGTGGCCACGTTCATCAAGTGGTGCCGCTATCTGGGCTTCAATCCCATCTTCGTGAACATCTCCTTCGTCGGCAGCTCGGCGCTGGCAAGGGCCTTGGGCCCGTCGGGTAAGGGGGTCATCGTTACCCAAGTGGTGCCCTTCCCCCACAGCCAGCGAATTCCCGTCGTTGCCCGATACCATGAGGCGCTTCGCGTCGTCGCCGCCACGACCAGGCCGGGGTTCGTCTCCTTCGAGGGGTATCTGACGGGACGGGTGGCCGTGGAGGCGTTGCGTCGGGCGGGACCCGGCCCCACGCGCGCGGGGTTCCTGACCGCGCTTCAGAAGGCTGGCGCCATGGATCTGGGCGGGTTCATGTTGCGCTACGGTGAGTTCGACAACCAGGGCTCCGATCGCGTGTATCTGACGGTGATCGACGACTCCGAGCGGTTTCGTTCGATCCAACGCCTGGAGCGGCCTTGAGTCTCGCAAACGTTCTCAAGCGGGTCGAGAGCTGGCGGATCGGCCTCGGCTTCAAGATGTACACCGCTTTCGGCGCGGGCGTGCTGCTGATGCTGGCGGCCAGTGTGGTGGCCCTGGTGTCGTTCCGGGTCGTCAGCGATTCACAGCGCCACATCACCGAGCAGAGCGTCCCCAGCCTGGTGGCGGCCATTCGCGCCGCGCAGCAGAGTTCGGCGCTGGTCAACGCGGCTCCTCGACTGGTGTCGGCCGCGTCCGAAGGCGACCTCGGAGACGTCAAGGCGGCCATCGCCAAGGACAAGGAACTGCTCGACCAACTGATCGAGGAACTCCAGCGGGGCGAGTCGCTGGAAGACCGAGAACAGGCGCGCACGCTTCGTTCCCTGGCCGACGACCTCACCACGACGCTGGAAGAGATCGAGCAATCGTCCTCCCAACGGCGGGAACTCCAGCGCCACCTGGATGCCAGGGAAGCCGAGATCCCGGTGATGACCCGGCAGATCGACCGTATCCTGGTCCCCGAAATCGACGACCAGCAGTTCTTCCTCGCCACCGGCCTGCGGGAGGTCGGCGACCGGCCCGCGCCTGTGGCGGAGCGCACGTCCTACGCGGAACTCGTGCGGTACCGGGACCTGCTGACCCTGCACACCCAGGCCAACCTCGCTGCGAGGCTGCTCGCCGAGGCCGCGGTGCAGAGCGACCGGACGCTGATTCAACCTCTCCGGGAACGCTACAACGCCGCGATCGGCGCCTTCGAGCGCGCCTTCCGGGCTTCCGAGTCCCACAACGCTCCCACCCGGATGCTCGACTTCGAGTTTACACGGCTCAAGTCCTTGGGAGAGGGTCCCGAGGGCATCTTCGGGCTTCAGGAACGTATCCTGAGAGAAGCGGCGTCGGAGGCCCGGTACATCGAGGAGAACCGGACCGCCGCGGCCAGGCTGCTCGCCACCATGGACCAGGTGGTGGCGGTGGCGGACCGTCAGGCGGAGGCGGCCAGCGCGTCCTCCGCGTCAGCCGTGAACACCGGCATGGTCGTGCTGATGGTGCTGAACGTGTTCAACATCATCGGCGCCGTGGCGCTCGGTTGGATCTTCGTGGGCCGCTACCTGATCCGGCGCCTGACCGGACTCGCCGCGTCCATGCGATCCATGGCCGAGGGCAACCTCGAAGTCCCGGTGGAGGTCCGCGGCAACGACGAGGTGACTGACATGGCGGAGGCGCTGGAAGTGTTCCGGCGCCACGCCCTGGAAGTGCAACGCCTCAATCTGGTGGAGAAGCTCGCGGACGAGCTGACGGAAAAGAACACCGAGCTGGAACAGACGCTCGAAGACCTGAAGACGGCGCAAAACCAGGTGGTCATGCAGGAGAAGCTGGCGTCCCTGGGACAGCTCACCGCCGGCATCGCCCACGAGATCAAGAACCCTCTCAACTTCGTGAACAATTTCTCCGAGGTGTCCAGCGAGTTGATCGAGGAGGTGCGGGAGGTCCTCGGCGAAATCCGCGACCAGGTTCCCGAGAATGCGCACGACGAGATCGACGCGATCCTCGGCGACCTGACCTCCAACCTCGACAAGATCCACCAGCACGGCAAACGCGCCGACGGCATCGTCCACAGCATGCTGGAGCACTCGCGTGGCCAGTCCGGCGAACGTCGCGCGGTGGATCTCAACGCGCTGCTCAAGCAGTACGCCGACCTCGCCTATCACGCCATGCGCGCCAAGGACCAGCAGTTCAACGTGACGTGGGAAGAGGACCTCGATAGCGGGATGGGGGAGATCGAGGTCGTGCCCCAGGACTTGAGCCGAGTCTTCCTCAACCTCATCACCAACGCCTGCCAAGCGACCTTCGAACGGGCCAGGAATTCCGACGGCGGCTATCAGCCGTGTATCCGGTTGTCGAGCAAGCGCGAAGACGATCGAGCCGAGTTCCGCATCAGGGACAACGGCCCCGGTATTCCGCAGGACATGATCAAGAAGATCTTCGAGCCCTTCGTCACCACCAAGCCTACCGGGGAAGGCACCGGACTCGGCCTGTCCCTCTCCCAGGACATCGTGTCCCAGCACGGGGGCCACTTGGGCGTGAAGTCGGAGCCGGGCGTGTTCACGGAGTTCTCGGTCACGATCCCGACTGAAGGAGCGGAAGCCGCCACGGCCTGACCTTCATGGACCTCCAGGCCGCCCGGTCGTCGGTCGATTGCCCGCCGGGAGACATCACGGCCATTCCCGGCGGGCGTCCGCGTCTCAGCCGCTGCCACGAACTTCGTCGGCGTCGTCGGGATCGGGCATGACCACGAACTCGGGATAGGCTTCGATGCCGAGCTCGCCGGCGTCCTGGCCGAGCTCTTCGACCGATAGTGAAACCCGCACTCCCATGAGCTGCCTCAGCACCATCCAGACCACCCACGAAACCGCGAACACGTACACGCCGATGGCCACCACTCCCAGGAGTTGAACGCCGAAGTTGCCGCCGGCCACGATGCAGGTCGCCAGGGTTCCCCAGATGCCCGCGAACAGGTGCACCGGAATCGCGCCCACCACGTCGTCCACCTTGAGTATTTCAAGCAGCCGCAACCCCGCGACGCAGATGCCGCCGCCGATGGCGCCGATGATCACCGCCCAGTAGTGGCTCGCGAAGTCGGGCCCGGCGGTAATGGCCACCAAGCCCGCCAGGGCGCCGTTGAGGCCGGCCATCAGGTCGACCCGTCCGAGCAGGGGCCGCTCGATGACCAGAGCGACCAGGAACCCGGCGCCGCCGGCCAGGTTGGTGTTGACCAGTATGTGGCTGATGGCCACCGCGTCCGTGGCGCCGCCCAGGGCCAGTTGCGATCCGCCGTTGAAGCCGAACCACCCGAACCACAGGATGAAGACGCCCAGGGTGACGATGGGGATGTTGGACGGTGGCGTCGCCTTGACGCTGCCGTCGGCCCGGAACTTGCCGCGCCGGGCTCCCACGACGATGGCGCCCGCCAGGGCCGCCCAGCCGCCGGTGGAATGGACGATGGTGGAGCCGGCGAAGTCCTTGAAGCCCATGGCGCCCAGCCACCCGCCGCCCCAGGTCCAGGCGCCGACGATGGGGTAGATGACGCCCGTCAGGAGGATGATGAAGACGAAGAAGGTCCAAAGCCTCACCCGCTCGGCGAGGGTGCCGGAGACGATGGACGCGGTGGTGGCCACGAACACCATCTGGAAGAACCAGTCCGACATGGTTGCATAGCCGGAGGATTTGAGGACCGCCTCGGTGGCCGCCGCCTTTGCCGTGTCGTCGGCGCTCAGCAAGGCGATTTCCTCACCCGTCGGCCCGTAGAAGGGCGTGAAGCTGCCGATGACGCTGCCGACGTCGACGTACATCAGGTTGTAGCCGATGAAAAAGTACATGATCCCGGCGATGGCGTAGAGCCCCATGTTCTTGAGGCAGATCATGGACACGTTCTTGGTGCGCACCGAACCCGACTCGAGCATGGTGAAGCCCGCGCACATCCACATCACCAGGCATCCCCAGATGAGGAACGAGAAGGTGTTCAGGACGAATTGCAACTCCTTGTCCACGGCCGCTTCCGCGGTGGTGGCCAACCAGAAGAAACCCAACGCGGCGGCGAGGCCGCCGGCGATGGCCAGGCGGCCGAAATGCCCGCCGAGGAAGGAAACCTTCGTGGAAATCCCGTATCTGCTCATGTTAGCGGCACCTCCGTTCTGGTCGATTCAGTCTGCAAACCCAAGGCCCGTAACGATACTCGTCACCGCGCCCGTCGCCTCGGACAGACACTAGATGTGGTAGTAGTGGAAGAACTCCGCCGGCACGGGGTGGAGAAAGACATCCCTCGATTCCTGCTCCTTGAACGCGATGTAGTGGTCGATGATGTCCTGTGTGAAGACTCCTCCCTCCAGCAGGTAGTCGTGGTCCGCGCCGAGGGCCGCAACAGCTTCCTCCATGGACGTGGGGACGGAGGGGATGTTGGCCGCTTCCTCGGGCGAGAGCTCGTAGATGTCCGCGTCGGTGGGGTCACCGGGGTCGATGCGGTTGCGGATGCCGTCAAGCCCCGCCATCAGCATGGCCGAGAACGCCAGGTAGGTGTTGGCGGAGGGGTCGGGGGGACGGAACTCAAGGCGTTTGCTGGCCGGCGAGGTCTCGTACGTGGGGATGCGCACCGCCGCGGAGCGGTTGCGCGCGGAGTAGGCGAGGTAGACCGGGGCCTCGAAACCCGGCACCAGGCGCTTGTAGGAATTGGTCGTGGGGGCGCAGAAGGCCAGCAGGGACGGGCTGTGCTTGAGCAGGCCGCCGATGTAGTATCGCGCCAGCTCCGACAACTCCGCGTAGCTGCCGGCCTCATAGAAGAGCGGGGTGTCGCCGAGCCACAGCGACTGGTGCACGTGCATGCCGCTGCCGTTGTCCCCGAACAGCGGCTTGGGCATGAACGTGGCGGTCTTGCCGTGGGCCCTGGCCACGTTGCGCACGATGTGCTTGTACCACTGGGTCTCGTCGGCCTTCCGGCGCAAGGTCTGGAAGCGGGTCGCTATTTCGCCCTGGCCGCCGGTGGCCACCTCGTGGTGGTGGACCTCGAAATCCATGCCCACCTGGCCCATCTTCTCCGCCATCTCCCAGCGCAGGTCCGCGAGCTGGTCGAAAGGTGGAATGGGGGAATAGCCCTGCTTGGGCGGGATCTTGTAGCCGAGGTTGTGGTCGTCTTCCTCGCGGGCCGAGTTCCAGTCGGCCTCGTCGGAATCGACGATGTGAAACGACGAGTTGGGCTTGAGGCCGAAGCGCACGTTCTCGAAGACAAAGAACTCGAGCTCCGGGCCGAAGAATGCCTTGTCGGCGATACCGGAGGCGGCGAGATGTTCCTCGGCCTTGGTGGCCACGTAGCGCGGATCGCGCGAGTAGCGTTCGCCGTTGACCGGGTCCACGACGTCACAGATGAGCTTGAGCGACGGCTCCGGTTCCACCGGATCGATCCGGGCGGAGTCGAGATCGGGGACCAGCAGCATGTCCGATTGGTCGATGGACTGGAAGCCCCGCAGGCTGGACCCGTCGAAGCCCTGGCCGCGTTCGATGAGACTCTCCTTGACGTTCGAAGGAGGTATCGACCAGTGTTGCCAGCGGCCGATGAGGTCGGTCACCAGCAGGTCGACCCGCCGTACGTCGTTGTCCGAGATCAGTTTCTGTACATCCGCAAGCGTCACGATAGACCTCCCTTGAATTGTTGGCGTTGAACGGCTTACAGGTTAGATAGCAGAGTTTTGCCATTATCGCACAACACATACCCAATATGGTAACCAAGATCGCGGTCGGGCCAGTTTCTTCGTGAAGGACGTGGCTGACCGATGGCCCGCGTCCTTGAGGCCGTGGGCTCCGTGGAGGTCTGCAATGGCGTGGCGTTTGGTCCCTGTGCTCCTTGTGGCGTTGCTCGCGGACGCGGTGCATGCCGTCGAGTTGCAGTTGACGTATCGTGAAGTGGGTCTGAGCCGGAAGGAGGCTGCCGCGTTTCTCCTGGAGCGCTTCGCCTACGGCCCTCGCCCGGGTGAGGTGGAGAAGGTGGCGAAGCTCGGGCCGGCCACATGGCTGGCCCGGCAGTTGGCAGCCGAGGCGCCGGAGCCGGAGCTCGACCGGCGGCTGAAGGCCTTTCCCGCCCTTGCCATGACACAGGTGGAGATCCACGAAGTCTACGTGCCCAACGGACCACTACGCAGGCGAATGCAGACGGAGGGGGTGCTGGATCCCGCCAACACCTCTCGCGAGGAGATGAGGAAGGCCATGGCGGAGTACCGCAAAGAGCACGGCCTGCGCCCTTATAACCGGCTCTTCAACCGGGAGCTTCGAGGGCAGAAGCTCGTGCGGGCCGTCTACGGCGAGAACCAGCTCGCGGAGGTGCTTACCGACTTCTGGTTCAATCACTTCAACGTGACCACGCGCAATCGCGGCGCACGGAGCCGCGTGCTGACCTACGAACGCGACGCCATCCGGCCGCACGTGCTGGGGAAGTTCCGTGCCATGCTGGGGGCCACCGCCAAGCATCCCGCCATGCTTTACTATCTGGACAACGTGCGCTCGCGCATGGCGCCGCCGCGCGGCAACCGGTCCGGGCGGGGGATGACCGGAGGTGACGCGGGGATGGCCGGGGGAATGATGGCCGCGGCCCCCGCCGGGCCCGGCCGCAAGTTCGGCTTGAACGAGAACTATGCCCGGGAATTGATGGAGCTGCACACGCTGGGCGTGGACGGCGGTTACACGCAGGAGGACGTCACCGAGGTCGCGCGCGTGCTCACCGGATGGGGCGTGATGCCCTATGGGAACCGGCGCGAGAGAATCGAGCGGCGCATCGCGAGCGGAAACACGAACTTGGCGCGGGATGGGGAGTTCCTGTTCCGGAAACGCTGGCACGACGCCGGCGCCAAGGTGGTGTTGGGCCGGACCTTCCCGCCCGGCGGCGGCGTCGAGGAAGGCGAGAGCGTGCTGGACCTGCTTTCGGAGCATCCGTCCACGGCGCGTTTCATCTCCACCAAGCTGGCGCGCCGGTTCGTCAGCGACCATCCACCGGAAGCGCTGGTGCGGCGCATGGCTGAAACGTTCGCGGAAACGGAAGGGGATCTGGCCGCCGTGATCGCCACCCTTGCGCAGTCGCGCGCTTTCTGGGCCGAGGCCAGGAAGCGGAGCAAGCTGAAGTCGCCGTTCGAGTTGGTGGTGAGCTCGTTGCGCGCGTTGGACGCCAACGTGAGGCGGTCCCGGCCGATCATGCAGTGGCTCGACCGCATGGGGCAGCCTCTCTACGGTTATACGCCCCCCACGGGCCATCCCGACTATGCCGAGTCGTGGATGAACTCGGGGGCGTTGATCGCGCGCATGAACTTCGGCGTTCATCTCGCCACCGGCCGGATCAAGGGGGTTTGGCTGAAACGTCTGCCCAAACGAAGGCACCGCGATACGATGACCACGGATGAAGCGCTGTCGGTCTACGGGGCGTTGCTGCTGCCGGCGCGGGATGCCCGGGCGGTGGCCGCGGAGGTGCGCAGAACGATCCCGCGCGATGCCGAACGAAAGGACATGCAGGTGGTCAGCATGCTGCTGGCGTCACCGGAGTTTCAGTACCGCTAGTGTCGCGTCCCGTAAGTTGCTGCCATCAGATGCGCAGGATTTTTCGTTGTCGGCAAGGCGCGATGACGAGCAGTGGCGTGTACCACGCGAGGAAGAGCAACGCAGCCGACGGCGAAAAGGACCAGCAGATTATGGCAGCAACTTACGGGACGCGACACTAAACTGGAGCACGGACATGGAATGGACCCGGCGAGCCCTGGTCAAGGGCGGAGCACTGACGTTGCTGTCGTTGTCCCTGGGCGGCACGCCGCCGTTCCTGGGCCGCGTGGCCCGGGCGGCGGCCAACACGCGCCGCCGGGTGCTGGTGACGCTCTTTCAGCGCGGCGCCATGGACGGCCTGATGGCGGTGACTCCCGTCGACGACCCGGCGCTGGCCGCGGCGCGTCCCGGCCTGTTCATGAACGTGACGGATGCTGCAAGCGGCCTGACGGACCTGGACGGACGTTTCGCGTTGCATCCGGGCTTCGCGGCACTGGTCCCCCTCTACCGGGAGGGACGGCTGGCGGTGGTGCACGGCGTCGGTTCGACCTACAAGACGCGGTCGCATTTCGATGCACAGGACTACATGGAGAACGGGACACCGGGTGTGAAGGGCACGTCCTCGGGATGGCTCAACCGCGCCGCGGGGCTCCTGCGCCACACGGGCACCGCGGTTCGATCGGTGGCGCTGGCCGACAAGCTGCCGCGCTCGCTGTACGGCGAGCGTCCGGCCATCGCCCTCGATGACCTGTCGTCCTTTGGCGTTCAGGTGCCGGAGAACCTGCGGAATTCGGACAAACTCCGGTCGGGATTCGCGTCCATGTATGGAGCCAGCGCGAAACGGCTGGTCCGGCGCGTGGGCAGGGAGAGCTTCGAGGCCATCGAGGTGTTGAGAGGGGTCGACTGGAATGAATACCGGCCCGCCCACGGAGCCGCCTATCCCGACTCGGACCTGGGCCGCAGGATGAGGCAGGTGGCCATGCTGATCAAGTCGGGGGTGGGCCTCGAGGTGGCCTTCACCGAGACCGGCGGCTGGGACACCCATGTGCGGCAGGGTACCGCATCCGGCGCCTTCGCGGCCCGCGCGGCCGACCTTTCGGGGGCGATCACGGCTTTCTGGACCGATTTAGGCTCGTTCCAGGACGACGTGGTTCTGCTGACCATGACCGAATTCGGGCGCACCGTGCATGAGAACGGTTCGCTGGGCACCGATCACGGCCGCGCGTCCTGTCTGTTCGTACTGGGCAATCGCGTGGACGGCGGGAAGGTGCACGGCACCGTTCCGGACAGATTGGTGGTCGATGCCCTCGAGGACGGTCGCGATCTTCCGGTGACCACGGATTTCCGGTCCGTGTTCGCCGAGGTGGCCGGCAGGCATCTGAATATCCCCCGGTCCGAGGACGGCGTGGTGTTCCCGGAATGGGAAGGCGGGCGGTTCCGGTTGATGGGAGGTTAGGGGCCTGTCCGAATAATCAAATACAACCCCTCTCCCTCTGGGAGAGGGTGGCCGAAGGCCGGGTGAGGGGCTAGCTCCTTCAGGTCCCGCGCAAGTCGGTTTCCGGGCAGGTGTCCGCGATTCGCTCGATGAGCACATCGGTCGTCAGCCTCGAGCCTGCGGCCCCGCGGAAGATCCCCCGGCTCGGCGGGACGTCGGCATAGTCCCTGCCGACCGCTACGCGGATGTGGCGTTCGTCTCCTTCGGCGTCGTTGGTCGGGTCGAATCCGGTCCAGCCGATGCCCGGCAGCCAGCATTCAACCCACGCGTGACTCTCGCTCCGGGCCACTCCGCCGGCGGGCGGTCCCAGGTATCCCGACACGTAGCGGCAGGGGATCCCCCAGCCGCGCAGGATGGCGGCCATGACGTGGGCGTAGTCCTGGCAGACGCCGCGCCCGGTCTCGAGAATCCGGTCGATGGGTGAATCGACACGGGTCTCGCCGGGAGCGTACTCCAACACCCGGTGGAGCGTGGCGCTGAGATCCCTTGCGCTTACCAGCGGATCATCGCCCGGCGCGAGACCGTGCGCTTCCTTGAACTGGTCCAGGGCAGGGGTCCAGGCGACGAAGTGGCTGGGGTGAACCATCGGCCAGAGCTCGGCGGTCTCCGCGGCACGCTGAAGAGCCTCCCATGCGCCGTCGGTGAGACGGTCCGGCGTCGATGTCAACGGCCCTACCTCCACGATGGAGCGGGCGGTGACGGCAAGATGCTCGTGCGTATGAGCCCGGTCCAGGAAGTGACCGGTGTTGCCGAAGGAATCGATGAACTCGAACAGGGCGCCGTCCGGGTCGGTGCGCACGCCGAATTCCCGCAGCACTTGGGCACGGTCTCGGATCGGGCACACGTAAAGCGTCATCACCGAGTCCTGCGCGGACTCCGTGTACTCGAAACGCATGGTGTGCTCGATGGCGTAGCTGACGATCACTTCGCGAGCCCCTGCGGTGGAGAATGGGTTACGTAGGCGGCCATGGTCAGGTGATGGAGCGTCCGGCTTTCGTCTTCCAGCGAGCGGAAGAACCCCCCCGCGTCCGTCTCGTCCGACCCTCCGTTGTTGCCCATCTCGACGGCGGCCGTCAGGCGCAGCGCCATCCGATGAGGCGGCGCCAGAGGATAACGGGCGCCCACGGGATCGATGCCCGTCAGCAGGTCTTCGATACGGTGGACCGCAAAGCGAAGCGAGCGCGGAAGCTCCGGGTCGCGGGTGAGCAGGTTGAGGGCTTCCGTGCGGTCGACGTTCGTCGAGTGGCGCCGGCAATACACCTCGTAGGCGCCGCACACCCGCAGCAGGTCGGCCCAGGAGAGCGCGTTGGCCGCGTGTTCCTCGCGGCTGAACTCGACCCAGGACGCGAGCAGCACGGACTGGTGTTGCACCCGCTCGATGAAGCGGCCGAGCTCGAGGAAGCGCCAGGCTTCGTCCCGCGGCATGGCCGCGTCGACGACGCCGGCGAACAGCCGCAGCCGGTCGATGGCCTCGTTCACCAGGGCGGCCGGCGCCTCCGACCACGCCGCGCTGAAGTCGCAGTCCCGGATCCACAGGTAGCCCTGGTTGAGGCACGTCCACACCGGCAGCGGCAACTGCGCCCGCACGCGCTGGCCGTTCTCCCGTCCGTGCTCCCAGCAAGAGAGCAGGGAGTCCGGGTTGGCGCGCTCTTCCACGAGTCCCCCCGCAAGGGTGTAGGCGTCGGGCATGACGACGGTTTCGGCGTCGTCGCCGCTCGCCGTTTTCCCCACCGGGGGCTGTCCGAGGATGCGGTACACGGCCTGCCAGCCCAGGGTCAGCTCGTCCGCCGGACGATCGGCGAGCCGGTCGAGCTGGAACCGGAGAAGTCGCGCGGTATGCTCGATGCGCTCGACGTAGCGGCCCAGCCAGTAGAACTCGGCGGCGACCCGTGCCAACATCATCCGGACCTCAATCCTCCAGGATCCACAGATCCTTGCAGCCGCCGCCCTGGCTGGAATTGACCACCAGGCTGCCGCGGCGGAGCGCAACGCGGCACAGCCCCCCCGGAACCACATGCTGCTCGTCGCGCCCTTGCAGCACGAAGGGGCGAAGGTCGACGTGGCGCGGCTCGATGGCGCCGCCGACGAAACATGGGGCCCGCGACAGGGCCAGCACCGGTTGAGAGATGAAATTCGCCGGATCGGCGCGCACGCGCTCGGCGTAGGTCGCGCGCTCTTCGGCGGAGGCGTGGGGACCCACCAGCATCCCGTAGCCGCCCGCTCCGCCGACTTCCTTGACCACCAGTTCTTCGAGGTGCTCGAGGGTGTACGCCAAGCCGTCGGGTTCACGGCAAAGATGAGTCTCGACGTTGGCCAGTACCGGTTCTTCACCGAGAAAATAGCGGATGATGGCGGGCACGTACGAGTAGAGGCTCTTGTCATCGGCCACGCCGGTGCCGGGCGCGTTGGCCAGCACGAGGTTGCCGGTACGGTACGCGTGGAACAGGCCGGCTGCTCCGAGGACCGATTCGCCCCGGAACATCACCGGATCGAGATAGTCATCGTCGATGCGCCGGTAGAGCACGTCGACGCGGCGCAGGCCCGCCGTCGTGCGCATGTGCAGCGCACCGTCGCGCAGGACCAGATCCTGGCCCTCCACCAGGTGGATGCCCATTTCGCCCGCGAGAAAGGCGTGCTCGTAGTACGCCGAGTTGTGTATGCCGGGGGTCAGGATGGCGACCTGCGGGTCCTGCAGGGACGGACGCAGGGAGGCGAGGGTGGAGTAGAGGCGCTCGGCGTAGTCCGCCACTTCGCGGACGCGGTGGGCCCGGTACAGCCTCGGGAAGGCGTCCTTGATGGCGTTGCGGCACGCGAGCATGTAGGAGACGCCCGAAGGAACCCGGAGGTTGTCCTCGAGGACCGCGAAACCGTCGTTGGTACGCACGATGTCGGTGCCGCACACCGCCACGTAGACATCGTGCGGGACCTTGAGGCCGCGCATCTCCATGCGGTACTGGGGGCAGCCGAGCACCAGATCGATGGGGACGACCTTGTCCCGCAGGCACCGGCCGTCGTGGTAGACGTCTTTCAGAAAAAGGTTGAGCGCCGTAAGGCGCTGCTTGAGGCCCCGTTCGATGTGTTCCCACTCGGCTCCGGTCAGGACCCTGGGTACACAGTCGATGGGAATGATCTGCTCGGTAGCCCGTTCGGCGTCGAGGACCGTGAAGGTGATTCCTTCGTGAAGGAAGTGGCGGTAGACGCCTTCCTGAAGCCTGGTCAGGTCCTCGGGAGCGAGTTCCGCCAAGGCCGCGTTGAGGCGCTTGCACGCTTGTCGCGCACTCCCGTCGGTTCCGAACATCTCATCATAGTAGTTCGGATCCAGGTCGTAGTCTGTGAAGACGCCTCCTTCCGATGCACGACGTTGCGACACACCGCCTCCGGCCTCCGGGGCTTGGTGGTGGAGCCGACCGGGATCGAACCGGCGACCTCTTGAATGCCATTCAAGCGCTCTCCCAGCTGAGCTACGGCCCCACGCCCGGAATCGCAGCGGTCGCAGCTTCATGCGCAACCGCTGGTTCAGTCATGAGCATAACGGATGGACCGGCCCGGTGGCAAGGGCCATCGCGCGAATGGACGGGACAGCCTGCCCGCCAAGCCCTCACCCGGCCTTCGGCCACCCTCTCCCAGAAGGCGAGGGGTTGTATTTGATTACGCGGGACGGCCGTGGGCCTTCAGCATTTCGGCCGCGTGCCGTTCCGCCTGCGCGGTGATTTCCGCGCCTCCCAGCATACGCGCCAGCTCCCGCACCCGCTCGGTTTCGTCGAGCCTCCTGACCGTCGTATAGGTCCTGCCGTCCGACACCCGCTTCTCCACCACGTGGTGGAGATCCGCCAGCGCGGCGATCGGGGCCACGTGGGTGACGCAAATCACCTGGTGGGACCGCGCAACGCCGGCAAGCTTCTTGCCCACCATGTCGGCCACCCTGCCGCCGATCCCGGCATCCACTTCGTCGAAAAGCAGGGTGGGGATCTCGCCGCGGGGCAATACCAGCGACTTGAGGGCAAGCATGAGGCGCGAGAGCTCTCCGCCCGACGCGATCCTGGCCAGCGCCCTGACGGACTCGCCGGGGTTGGGCGAGAAGTAGAACTCGGGGTCGTCGACGCCGTCATCCGCGATCCTCGCGCCCCCCAACACGAAAGGCGGGTCGTCCGGGGCGGTGCCGCGATGGTGGAACCGGACCTCGAAGGTCGTCTGCGCGAGGCCCAGCTCGCTCACCTCCCGCTCCATGGCGGTTTCGAGGCTGCCGGCGGCCTGTTGCCGCGCCCGGGACAGCTCCCCGGCCGTCTTCCACGCCGTGTCCCGCGCGGCTTCGAATTGCCGGGTGAGGCCGGCGAGATCCTCCTCGCCCGATTCGAGCGCGGCGAGGTCTTCGCGCGCCCGTTCCGCGAGAGCCAGGATCCCTTCCACCGATGCTCGGTATTTGCGCTTCAGCCGCTCGATCTCCGCGAGGCGGTCCTCGATCCGTTCCAGCTCGCGCGGATCGAAGGACAGCTTGTCCGCGTAGCGGCGGATCAGGGTGCTTGCCTCGT
Source organism: Deltaproteobacteria bacterium (assembly GCA_028818755.1). Lineage (GTDB taxonomy): Bacteria > Desulfobacterota > Binatia > UBA9968 > JAJDTQ01 > JAJDTQ01. Next base: position 33,092 of record JAPPNF010000042.1, read on the forward strand.
CCAGTTGCGCGGCCGAGCCTTCCAGCAGCGTCACCGCCTCGGCCAGGGTCTCGTCGATCTCCGCCATCTCCCGAAGGCGCGGGATGAACCGGCCCAGTTCGCCCGCCAGGGCGCTGTCGCCTTCGTAGAGAAGCAGCTCGCCTTCCCTGCAGGTCTGGTAGAGCCTTTCGGAATGGGCGATGATCTCCCGGCGGCGGCGCAGCGCCTCGTCTTCCCCGAGTTCGAGGCCGGCCCCTTCGATCTCCTCCACCTGCGCCCACAGGAAGGCTTCCTCCCGGGCCTTGCCGGCCAGCGCTTCCTCGAGCTCGCGCATCTCCTTCCAGGCGGCCGTGAACGCGTCGAACCGTTCCTTCATGACGGCGGCATCGGCTTCCAGGCCCGCGTGCGCGTCCAGCAGCGCCAGATGGGTCTCGGTGCGGCGCAGGGTGTGCTGTTCGTGCTGCCCGTAGATGTGGATGAGGCCGGCGCCGACGTTCGACAGGAGGGACAGCGGGCCGAGGCTGCCGTTGACGTAGATCCGGTTGCGGCCGCCGCGCGTGACCACGCGTTTCAGCACCAGCTCGTCCTCGTCCTCGCAACCGGCGGCGGACAGAGCCTCGCGGGTGGCCGCCGGCAGGTCCGTGAACAGCGCCTCCACCACCGCCTCGTCGGCTCCTTCGCGAATCAGGTCCGCGGAGCCCCGGGCTCCCAGGAGAAGTCCGAGGGAGGCCAGGACGATGGTCTTGCCGGCGCCGGTCTCTCCGGTCAGGACGTTGAGCCCGGGACCCAGCTCCAACTCGACGTGATCGATGACGGCGATGTTGCTTATCCGGAGCTCTTGCAGCATGGCGACGACCCTTCGTGACGGGTCAGGTCTTGCGGATGGTTCCGGTCATGCGGACGCGGGGACGGGTTTGAAACCCGCCCCTACAGTTCACCCCACTTGAGCTTGCTGCGAAGCACGTCGAAGTAGGAACGGGTCGGCACCCGCACCAGCGACACCGGCGACTTGTGGCGGCGCACCTCCACGCGGTCGCCGTTGTGAAGCAGGATCCCCTCCTGGCCGTCCGGAATCAGCACCACGGTGTCCCCCGCGGACCTCAGGGTCGAACGGATCCTGGCGTCGCTGGCGATGACGATGGGCCGGTTGGTGGTGAGCGTATGGGGGCAGATGGGGCAAAGGATGATGGCCCCCATGGCCGGATGGAGAATCGGACCGCCGGCCGCGAGCGAGTATGCCGTCGAGCCCGTGGGCGTGGAGATGATCAGCCCGTCGGCCCGGTAGGTGCACAGGTAGTCGCTGCCCACGTAGGTTTCGAGATCGATGATCTTGGATCGCGCGCCCTTGGTGATGACCGCGTCGTTGAGGATCCGCAGGCTGCGGTCGCCGTCCTGGCCGGAGATGCTCACGCTCAGGGTCATGCGTTTCTCGATGGTGTAGTTTTCCGCGATGGTGCTGGCCAGGACCTCCTCGATCTCGTCCATGGCGATCTCGGTGATGAAGCCCAGGCCGCCGAGGTTCACGCCGACGATGGGCACCTCGGGCCGTTCGACGAGGCGGGCGATGCTCAGGAGCGTGCCGTCTCCTCCCAGCACGATGATCAGGTCGGCGCGCTCGGCCATCTCCGCCTTCTGCGCCACCCGCCCGCCGGTGGCGCCGAACTCGGCCTCCACCAGCACCTCCATACCGCGGCCTTCGAGCCACGGGATGGTGCTCCTCATGAGCTTCTCGGCCTTCTCTTCACCGTACTTGGCGACGATGCCAACGACGTTGACCATATTACCGTCGGTCCTGAGCCCTTCGACCAAGCCTGTCCTGAGCTTGGTCGAAGGGCTCAGGACAGGCGTAGCGACGCGAAGCGTCGCGAAGTCGAAGGATGTTCATCATGTTACTGTCGGTGTTGTGTCTCACGAACAGGTGTACAAAGATGCGCGGGATTTCGTGGGACAGGACACTAACACAGGGTGGGGAAGGATGCCATCTTGTAGGGAAACAAGCCGGCCGCCGGCCGCAAGGAGGACACCGTGGAGGCAGAGAAACTACTGGAAGTGATGGCGACCCGGCGCAGCGTGCGAGTCTACAGGAGCGGACAGATAACCGACGAGCAGCTCCAGCTCATGTTCGAAGCCGCGCGCCTGGCTCCCTCCGGCGCCAACAGCCAGCCTTGGGAGTTCATCGTGACACGGGACCGGGCGAAGATGAGGCAGGTCCGGCGGATCTACTCCAACGAGTGGAATCAGCGCAAGCTGGAAGATCCGGTGAACTACAAGGGGCTCAAGAAAGACTACGTGGGCGACGTGAGCGCCCTGATCCTGGCATGCGGGGATGCGCGCACCAAGCGGGTGTACCTGACCACGCGCCAGCCGTCCGACAGGGAGAAGCTGTTCCAGGCCAACGTGGCCAACGCGGTGGAGCACATGATGCTCGTTGCTGCCGGCATGGGGTTCGGCACGGTGTGGGTCTCGGTCCGCAAGGAGGTGGAGCCCGAGCTGCGGGCGTTGTTCAAGGTTCCCAAGGCGCTCCGTCTTCTCTGGGTCGTCCCCGTGGGCCGCGCCCGAAACTGGCCCAAGGCCAAGCCGCGCCGCAAGGTCGCGGACTTCGTCCACTGGGAAACCTACGATGCCGCCAAGCTGCGAGAGGAGTCCCGGATCCGGGCCTGGCCCAAGTCCTAGGAGCCTGTCCGGGGTAATCGAATCGCAGCCAGCCAGTAGGTCGGGTTAGCCGAAGGCGTAACCCGACTTCGCACGGTCCTGTGTCGGGTTGCGCTTCGCTAATCCGACCTACGAGGCCGCGTCTGATGACTCGGACAGACTCCCAGGCCTACCGTTCGCGCAACGCGTTGTAGACCTTCTCCGCGGTGATGGGGAGATCGAGGATGCGCACGCCCACCGCCGCCTCCACGGCGTTGGCGATGGCCGGCGCCGTGGGCACGATGCTCATTTCCCCGATGGCCTTGGCGTTGTAGGGGCCGGGCCCGGTCTGGTCCTCCACCAGCACCGTCTCCAGCGGCGGCAGGTCCTTCACGCACGGCACGCAGTAGTCGCCGAGGTTCAGGGTGGTGACCCGGGGGCCGTCCTTGACCATCTCCTCCATCACCGCGTAGCCCAGGCCCTGCACGAAGCCGCCGTCGATCTGCCCCTGGTGGCCCAGCGGGTTGATGATGGTGCCGACGTCGTGGGCGGTCACCACCCTCTTCACGTCCACGGTACCGGTCTCCCGGTCCACCGCCACCTCCGCCACCTGGACGAAGAACGCCGGCACCGGGGAGCGCTGGGGCTGGTAGGACTTGCGCACCGTCAGGTCCTCGTCTTCAGCGATGAGCCGCCCGGCCACGTCCGCGAAGGCCAGCGCCGCGCCGCCGGCGCTGAAGCGGCCGTCGGCCAGGGTGACCTCGTCCGCCCTGCAGCCGAGGGCGTCGGCGGCGGCCTCGGTGATCCGGTCGCGCAGTTCCTCCACGGCTTCCACCAGCCCGCGCCCGACCATGGCGGTGATCTTGCTGCCGCCGGGCTCGGCGTCGGTGTCGAAGGTATCGGTGTCGCCGCGGGCCACCTTGACCTGTTCGGCGGGCACGGTCAGCAGTTCCGCCGTGATTTGCCGCAGGAGCGTGTGGGTGCCGGTGCCGATGTCGGGAATCGCGGTCAGCACCGTGACTTCGCCGTCGGAGCTGCACGAGACTACAAGGTTGACGGTGCCGCTGCCGCCGGTGTGTCGGAAGCCCAGGGCCATGCCCCGGCCGGTGTCCTCGCCCGCTTCGTCTCCGTGCCAGCCGGCGGCCGCCAGCGCGGCCTCGATGGTCTCGCGGCAGCGGATCTTTTCCATCCCGCGCTTGTTGGGCAGCACGTCGCCGTCCTGCATCAGGTTCCTGAGCCGTATCGCCACCGGATCCAGGTCCAGCTCCCGGGCCAGCATGTCCAGCAGCGACTCGATGGCGAAGACCGCCTGCGGCTGTCCCGGCGACTTCATGTAGCCGCCCGGGACCCCGTTGGTGTAGACGTTGTAGGTGCGGATGGCGTAGTTGGGGATGCGGTAGGCGTTGACGACGTACGAGCCGTCGATTTCCGACGGCTTGAAGCCCGAGTAGGCGCCGCTGTCGAAGTAGATGTCGCTGTCAAGCGCCACCAGGGTCCCGTCGCGCTTCGCCCCGAGCTTGACGCGCATGACCGAGGGGTGACGCGGATCGCCGGCCATGAGCTCCTCGGTGTAGTTCATCACCATCTTGACCGGGCGCCCGGCGGCCCGGGAGAGGTAGTAGCAGACCGGCACGTCCATCTGGGAGCCCTTGCCGCCGAAGTCGCCGCCCAGGGCCACGCCGTGGACGTGGATGTTCTCCTCTTCCAACGCCAGTTGCGCGGCCAGCATCTTCTTGAGCCGGAACGGCGCCTTGCACGACGCCCACACGTCGATGCGCCCGTCGTCGTCGGTAGATACCACGGTGGCGTGGGGCTCGAGGTAAACTTGGTGGACTCCCGGCGTGCGAAAGGTGTGCTCGACCACCACCTCGGCCTCCGTCATGCCCTGCGCCACGTCGCCCGCCGTGTGCTCATTGAGCGACAGGACGTTGGGTTGGTCTGCCGGCCGGCCCGGCACGCCAGCATAGCCGGCGAGCCTTTCGTGAATCACCGGGGCGCCGTCGGCCAGGGCATCTTCGACGCCGGCGACGGCGGGCAGTTCCTCGTACTCCACCTCGATCAGCGACAGCGCCTGTTCGGCGGCATCGAGGGTGTCGGCCGCCACCGCGGCGATCTTGTCCCCAATGAACCGGACCTTGTCCCGCGCCAGCACCGGCAGGTCCTCGAGGCTGACCCCCACGCGAACATCCGGCACATCTTCTCCGGTCAGCACCGCTTGGACTCCGGGCACCTGTCGTGCCCGCGATGCGTCCACGCGCGCCAGCCGGGCGTGCGCCATGGTGCTGCGCAGGCACTTGCCCCAGAGCGCGTCCGGCGCGTCCACGTCCGCCGTGTAAACCATCCGCCCCGAAACCTTGTCCGGTCCCTCCACCCGTCCGATCGGTTGCCCTACCACCTTCAGATCCATGATTGCTCCTGTTCGTTCGATATCTGTAAGGACACTGCGCGGGGAAGTTTGGCCGATTGGCGGCAAAAGGGCAACGAGAGCGTGTTGCACAACCGCGGCCGATTCAATATGCTGCTTTCCGCAGGGGCGGGAGTTCGCGAGACCTGTCCGCCCGGCCATGTCCACGCATTGCGACCAAGGAGGACTCGTCCATGGAATATGATCTGCTGATACGCGGCGGCCGCGTGGCCGACGGTTCGGGACTGCCGTCCCACACGGCGGATGTCGGCGTGAAGGACGGCAAGATCGCCGAGGTGGGGCGTCTCAAGGGGTCGGCGGACCGCACCATCGACGCCGCCGGCCTGGTGGTATCGCCGGGGTTCATCGACCATCACACCCACATGGACGCGCAGATCCTCTGGGACCCCTACGGCACCTCCGAGCCGCAGCACGGCATCACCTCCATCGTCATGGGAAACTGCGGGCTGGCCTTGGCGCCCGTGGACGACGGCGGCGAGGACGCCCTGGTCAAGAGCTTCGTGCGGGTGGAGGCGATTCCCCGCTTCGCCCTGGAAAAGGGCGTGACCTGGCGCTGGCACAGCTACGGCGAGTATCTCGACACCCTGGAGGGCAAGCTCGGCATCAACGCCGGCGGCCTGGTGGGGCACATCGCGGTGCGGCAGAACGTCATGGGCGAGGAGTCGGTGGAGCGCAAGGCCACGGCCGCGGAAGTCCAGAAGATGAAGGGCCTGGTACGCGACGCCATGGACGCCGGCGCGCTGGGATTTTCCACCAACCGCAACGAGCGGCACATGCGGGAGGACGGCAAGCCCGTGGCGAGCCGCCTCGCGGACGACGACGAGCTGTACGCCCTTTGCGACGTGCTCGGTGAGCTCAACAGCGGCATCATCGAGACGATCCTCGGCCGCAACAAGATGGAGCACTTCGACAACTACTACGATCTGGCCAGCCGCACGCAGCGGCCGATCATCTGGCAGAGCGTGCATCATCGCTGGGCCGAGCCGACGCTGTGGCAGGAGCAACTGGACGCGGTGTCACGGATCTTCCGGGACGGGTACCGCGCCTACGGGCTCACCCAGACGGTGCCTCTGGTGCGGCATTTCAACCTGCAGAACGCCCAGCTCTTCGACGAGTTCCCCAACTGGAAGAACATCATGTTCCTGCCGGTGGAGGTACGCCAGCAGGCGTTCGCCGACCCCGCCACGCGCGTGAAGCTGCGCGAGGACCTGGCCACCGAGCGCATGACCAATTTCCACAGGCGCTGGGACATCGTGCAGGTGGAGAAGGTCGTCAAGGAAGAGAACAAGCGCTACGAGGGCAAGAGCGTCGCCGAGATGGCGGCCATGCGCAACCAGGATCCGGTGGACGCGCTCCTCGACCTCTCGTTGGATGAGGGTCTGCTGACCACCTTCCAGAACGCCAACACCGGCGGCGACGCGCAGGCCATGGGCGAGATCCTGCGCAGCCCCTACGTCCTGGTGGGCACGTCGGACGCCGGCGCCCACGTGCTCTATGGCGCCGACTTCGGCTATGGCACGACGCTGCTGGGCCTGTGGGTGCGGGAGCGGGGCCTCATGACGCTGGAAGAGGCGGTGCACAAGCTCACCTTCCACGTGGCGTCGGTCTACGGCCTCGAGGGCAGGGGGCTCATCCGGCCCGGGTACGCGGCGGACCTGACGCTGTTCGACCCCGAGACCGTGCGCGCCTACGAACCGGAGTGGGCCGAGGACTACCCGGCCGGCACCAAGCGGCTGATCCAGCGCTCCGAAGGCATCCACTACACGGTCGTGAACGGCGGCGTGATCTACGAGGACGGCCGTTTGAGCGGCGACCTGCCGGGGCAGGTGCTGCGCGGCTCCGCCTACGCCCCGTCCCGCGCGGCCGCCGCATAGGCCCTCACCCCGACCCTCTCCCAGAGGGAGAGGGCGTAGGGCCGATACAACCCCTCTCCCTCTGGGAGAGGGGTGGCCGGAGGCCGGGTGAGGGCTTGACGCGGGCGGACGCGCACCGAACCGGAGGTCAAGGCGCGGGCGGGTTTAGAACCCGTCTGGCTATAAGCGCTGCTGACTCGCTTCAGTTTTGGTTGGCCGAGCAGGTCGTCAACGTCAATCGCTCCTTGCCGTGGCGCGCAGGGAGAAGCGATTGCATGGGCGGCTGGTCGGCGTCCGCCTGATCCGCAGTTCGTAGCCGCCCGGGCGCATTTCCAGATCCACGGCATGGAGGATGGTCAGCATCGTCAGGGTCATCTGCGACTCGGCGAAACCCGCGCCCAGGCAGTGGTGCGTGCCCAACCCGAAGGGGGCGAAGGCGCCCGGTCGCTTGTGCTCGTTGCGGCCTTCGGTGTACCGGTCGATGTCGAACCGTTGCGGATCCGGAAAGAGTTCCGGCAGGAAGTGCGGCAACGTCGTGGCCACCAGCACGGGCTCTCCCGCGGCAATGGAACAGCCCTCGAACTCGAAGGAATTGGCCACCCACCGGAAAACCGCCGGATTCAGGGGGTACAGGCGTAGGGTCTCGAGAGCGACGCGGCGGGCCATGTCCGAGGCGGCGAGCCGCGCCGCGGTCACCGGCCCGCCCGCGAACAGGGCGTCCGCTTCCCGCCTCATCCCGTGCATCACGGGCGGGTGCTTGAGCAGAGCATAGAGCATGAACGCGCACATCGAGGCCACGGTGTCGAAACCGGCGATGTAAGGGCCGAGCATCGCAGCCCTGTGGTCCGTTTCGGGAAAGAACTGTGGATCGGACTCGTGCAGCCGCAGGAGGTCGTCGATCAGGTCGGGCTGGATATGGCCCGGGCGCTCCAGGTGGGTCGTCAGGACCCGGTCGAACAGCTCGAGAACCCGCCTGCGGGCGCGCCGGAACCGCGGGGTCCACAGCCACATGGCCGGGCGCCGCCTGGCGACCTTCACCATGAGCAGGGTGCGGACGAACGCGGTCAGGTCGTCGAGGTATTCGCGCGGCGAGGTGCCGGCGAGGATGGTCCCCAGTTGCTCGGTTATGATCCGCTGCATAGCGCGGACCACTGGAACCGGGCCGGCGGCCTTCACCCAGTCATGGGCCTGGCGCCGGGCGATCAGCACGGCGTCGTCGATCCGGTTCTCGAGCGCGGCCCGCGCATAGCCATCCCGATGCGCGCGCCGGAGCCTGAAATGCTCGGCGCCGTCCATGCCCGTCATCATGCGTCCCGCGCCCAACGCGCCGGCGAAGCCATGCCACACTTCGGCGGAACGAAGACAGTCTTTGCCGTGACGGTTCAGGAACTGGTTGGCCGAAGGGCCGGCCAGCACGATGTAGCGCCGCCCCGGGGCGCGAACCCGGAACACGGGGCCGAGAAGCCTGTACTGTTGCAGCAGAAACCCGGTCATGTCGCGAGCCATGGCGACTCCGTTGCCGACCACCGGCAGCCCGCGCGCTTCGGGTATCGGCCGGGTCGTGCGGGTCGCGGGCTTTCTGGGCGGAGGCTCCACCTCCCAGACGGCAGTCGATACCGCGCGGCCGATGTGGTCCATGCGCCGCACCAGCTCCAGACGAGGTTGCACGGCGTCCAGCTCCGGCCGTGCCAGTATCTTGGGGAAGATGCCGCAGGCATCGGCCAGGCAGATAGTCATGACGTCCACGGGGTCGGGGATGTCGCTGCCGAGCAGGCACTGGATGACGCGCAGCCGCACGTCCTCTTCCAGGGTGGCGACCGCAGAGGCGGCGGCATGCTCGCGGGAGCCGCTCCGGGCCAGCTCCAGGAAACCGCCCTCCCACGGCTCGAGAACGCCGCGGCGTACCAACGCCTCAAGAGAGCCCTCCTTAAGCTCCTCCGAGCGCTCGGCGAAGCGGTCCAGCCAGTACCGGATCGGACGCGCCTCGCCCACTCCGGCGATCTCGGCAAGGACAGGGTCCAGCACGGCATCGCCCAGGGGCGCGGGGTCGATGAGGGTGAGGAACCGGGCGTCGGTATCGATGCGGTTCAGTATCGACAGGTCCATCAGCGCGGCGCCGGACAGCGCGTAGGCCAGGGTCCAGAGCGGAACCGGCTCAAGGTCGCCGCTCTTCCTGTCCAGCAGGAGAAGCAGCATCTCCTCGGTCAGCCGTCTGGCCCGGTCGCCGGGCGCGAGCCCCGGCAGGGCGGCGTTGACAGGCGGCGGCGCGTCTCGGTCGTCGGTAGTCATGGTCGGGCGCCTGCAGGGTCGTAGCCCCATTCGTCCAACGCGAAACCCCACTCCGCGGACACCCGTCCCACCGTGGCGGCGTCCATGCGGAAGCGGTTCTTGCGGTAGCCCTCCACCGTGTCGAGATAAGCCTTCACGGGTCTCTCCGCCGCGCCCCAGCCGCCCAGGTCCAGGCCGTCATAGACCCTTCGAAGCTCCGCCACCGGCGCCGCCTCCAGGTCTTCGAAGCGCATCTCGACAAGGCGGTTGCGCGGTATGAGGGAGCGGTCCCGAAGGTATCGCTTCATGTTGGCCCTGTAGGCGTCGATGATGACTCGCTCCACCTCGTCCCATTCGACCTCCTGCAACTGGTGTATCGGGATCAGCTTGCGGAACATGTTCGTCAGCGACAAATAGACGGCGAAGGGATTGCGCACGATGTTCACGAACCTGGCGTCCGGAAAGATGCGCAGGACGTGCGGAATCCTTGCGAGGTTGCTCGGACTCTTCAACACGATCCGGCGGCCCCGGGCGTGGAACGCGGCCTTGCGCACGATGTCCAGGTAGGTCCGCTCCCAGCGCCTCATCTCCCGGTCATCGAGGCCCTCCATGAGCGCGTAACGCCTGTGGAGGCCCACGGCGTTCCGCGGAAAGGACAGGTGATGAAGGAACGACATGTGGGTGGCATTGGCCAGCGCGACCTCTTCCTCCTGGGGCAGGTCCAGCGCCACGCGCATGTTGTCCATGGGCCGCGCGGAGGGCACGAGACCGGCCAGCAGACTTCGCGGCGCCGCGCGCGCCAGCAGGAAGAACGTCGGCACGATGCACTGAAGGGTGGTCACCGAGCCGTGGCGCGGGTCTTGGGCCAGCAGGTTGTGCAGGTGCGTCGTGCCGCTTCGCCCGTAGCCGAGGATCATCAGCGGCGGCGGGTCGATGGCCGTGCGGCGTACGCGCCTCCCGTACACCGCCCGCTCGGCGAGACGGGCCGGAGCGGCGGCAGCGCTCGCCAGCAGGACCCCGGCCAGCCTGCCGCGGTAGCCGGGGTCGCCACGGCCGTTCTCCCGCAGAAGACGCATCCACGCGGAGAACGGGGACATGGCGAAAGTGTGTCTGAACGGGGCGGAGGTGCGGGCGTCCTGCATCACGGATACGCCTCTCGCTGCGATTCCATCACCCGGACAGGCCCGGAAACGGCGTTTTTGTACTGTCTCACGGCACTAGATGCTGTTGTCGTAACCCAGGATCTTCTGGCCGGGCGCACAAGGCTCCGCCAGCCGCGCCCGCTCTTCGGGCGCGGGAAGGGCAATGAAGTCCGTCGTCATTTGTTCACTGTTGCAATATGTTACACGATCATTCAGCCGATTTCATCCGGACGCGTTGCCGGCAAGCGTATGATCGCGCGATATAGACATGCCGGCTTCCAGGAGGTAATAGAACTTTCGCATGGCCAAGCACGACGGCCTCGGTCATCTCGACGAGCTCGAGGCTGAATCCATCTTCATCATGCGCGAGGTGAGTGGCCGCGTTCTTTTTTGGAGGTTGCGTGGGAATCACATACATTCCAGTGGCGCAGGCCGGTGAGCTGGAGCCCGGGCAAAGGAAGGCCATCGACCTGAACGGGCGTCCCGTCGTTGTCACGCGCGTGGACGACGGCTATTTTGCGTTCTCCCGCTATTGCCCGCACGAGAGCGCGGACCTCATGAACGGTCCCATCGTCGCCGGCAAGGTGCGTTGCGACAATCACGGCTACTGCTTCGATCTCGACTCGGGAGAATGCGTCTTGCCCAAGGGCGGCGACCCGCTGACGGTGCTTCCGGTGGAGGAGCGGGGAGAAGAGGTCTGTATCCGTATCGAGTGGTAGTCCGCGCCGCTGCCGTCAACTGGGCTCGTGACACCGGCCGCCGTTTCGTTCGATCCGCTTCAGCAGCTTCCTGGCGCTTCGCTTGTGCAAGCCATGACCGATGATCCATCAACGGAGGAGACGCCGGGCCCGGCAGGCGACGTCCGGAGCCCCTTTGACGCGGTTCTCCTCATCGCCTTCGGCGGTCCGGAAAGCCCCGGCGAGATCCGCCCGTTCCTCGAGCGCGTAACCGCCGGGCGGCGCATCCCGCCGGCGCGCCTCGAGGCGGTGGCGCGTCACTACGAGATTATCGGCGGTCGCTCGCCGCTGAACGAGCTCACCCGCGCACAGGCCGATGCCTTGCGCCGTCGGCTGGCGCGGGACGGAGCCGCCATCCCCGTTCACGTGGGAATGCGCAACTGGCGTCCGTTTCTGGACGAGACCCTGGCGGAGCTGGCCGCGGGCGGTTGCCGGCGGGTGCTGGGGATCGTCCTCTCCGCGTTCCAGACCGAGGCATCCTGGGACCGCTACATCGGCGCCGTGGAAACGGCCCGCGAGGCCATGACGGTCCGCGCCCCCTCGGTGGAGTATGCCCAGGCCTGGTCGCGCCATCCGCTGTTCATCCGGGCCGTGGCCGACCGCGTTTCCGCCACCCTCGGCGGGATGCCGGAGGGCTTTCGCGATGCCCCGCTGGTGTTCACCGCCCACAGCATTCCTCGGCCCATGGCTGACGATTCGCCGTACGCGGCCCAGTTCCGCGAGGCGTCGCGGCGGGTGGCCCGAAGTCTCGGGCGGACCCGCTGGACGCTGGCGTACCAGAGCCGCAGCGGCAACCCCGGCGACCCCTGGCTGGAGCCCGACGTGGGCGACGTCATCGAGGAGCTGGCGAAAGCGGGTGAGAAAGCGGTTACCGTGGTGCCCATCGGTTTCGTCTGCGACCATGTCGAGATCCTTTACGACCTCGACGTCGAGGCCCGGCAGAGAGCTCGAGAGCTGGGAATGGACTTCTACAGGACGCCGGCGGTGAACGACCACCCCCTGTTCATCGACATGCTCGCCGAGATCGTTTCGGGATCCCGCTAGGCCCTCACCCGGCCTTCGGCCGCCCTCTCCCACAGGGAGAGGGGTTGTGTCCGATTACCCGGAAAGACTCCCAGGCCGTATTGACCGGAACGGATTCCGGCTATAGGATGGCCGGTGGGACAGGGTACGGCTGTCCCGTCCATGTCCATCGCGAAGGGAGGGGGATCATGCTCTCCAGATTCCTGAGTTCGCTGGCGGCGGCATTCCTTGCGGTGTTGACGTTCGTTTCCGTCTCCGCGGGATCGGAAAGGGTGCGTGTCCGGGTCGCCTACGCGGGCTTCGGCGCGGGCACCATCGTTACCTCCATCGCCAGGGACAAGCATTTCTTCGCGAAGTACGGTCTCGACCTCGACGCCGTCTACCTCGACAGAGCCGCCACCGGCGGCGTGCAGTCCCTTCTGGGAATCGATGTCTTCGTCTCCTCCGAGGACGTGTTGCCCGCGCTGGAGGCCGCCGGCGAAGGCGCCGACCTGGTGTTCTTCGGCGGCCACGTGAGGCCGGAGAACTATCGCTTCGGCGTGGCCTCCTACGTCGACCACCTTGCCCAGCTCAAGGGCAAGAAGGTGGGCGTGTCGAACCTCGGCAGAAAGTCCGACCTGATCGCGCGCGTGGTCCTCAGACGGGCGGGGCTCGACCCGGTGAAAGACGTGGAGATGGTTCCCATCGGCTTTTCGCCGCAAAGAATGGCCGCCATCTATCGCAACATCGTCCAGGGCGCGCCGCTGGTGCCCCAGGTGGCCGCGGAGGCGCGGAGGGTGGGCATCAAGGTGCTCGACATCGGCCAGGTCAACCTGGTGAACGACCTGCTGGTTACCTCGCGGTCTTTTGCCGACCGCAACCCCGACGCGCTGCGGCGCTTCCTGATGGCCTATCTCAACGGCGTCCAGCACTTCCTCACCCAACGCGCCGACAGCATGCGGATCATGAAAGAGCACGTGACCCTGCCTCGGGGGACCTCCCTCCGCGAGGCTTACAACTGGCTCGCCCACGGGCTGGAGCCGCTGCCGCTGCCGCACGCCGAGGCGCTCCAGGCGCTGATCGACGCGGTCTCGGTCACCGATCCGCGCGCCCGTGAGCTCGATCCCCGCCGGCTGCTCGAGCTGGATCCCCTCGGGCAGCTCGAGAGGGCGGGCTTCATCAAGGGGCTGTATTCGGAGAAGATCGAGTTGTAGATGCGCCTTGGCGGCGCTCGCACGGACCGCCCAAAATTGCATTCGCCGTCCGGATACCCTAAAATGAAACGGGCTCGGACCTGAGCCCGCCGACAGGCACGGGTATACACGCCGCCAACAGCATGTACACGCTAAAGCTGGCCCTGATCGTCCTTGGAAGCATTCTCCAGAGCATTCCCATCATCGCCCTCGGGCTCGTGGACCCCAACGGCAGGCGCGTCTATCCGATGTTCCGGTTCTGGTCGTGGTGCGTGCTCAAGACCGGCGGCGTGGGGCTGACCGTCCGCCAGGTCGGGCGTCTGGATCCGGAACAGGCCTACATCTTCATGGCCAATCACCAGAGCAACATCGACATACCGGTGCTTGTGCGGGCGCTCGGGCCGTTTCAACTGCGGTGGATGGCGAAGCGGGAGCTGCTCCGCATCCCGTTCTTCGGCTGGGCGCTGTGGGCCTCCAAGCACATTGTCGTCAAACGCGCCCGATCGAAAGATGTGGCGGTGGCCATGGCGACCGCCTGCGAGAAGCTGGGACAGGGGATATCGGTGGTGGTGTTTCCCGAAGGCACCCGTAGCCTGGACGGACAGCTTCTGCCGTTCAAGCGCGGCGGTTTTCGCCTGGCTGAGAAGGCAGGCGTTGCCATCGTGCCGGTCACCATCAACGGCTCCGGTTTGCTGATGAAGCGGGGGGACTGGCGTCTCAAGCCCGGGACCGTCGAGATCGTCATCGGCGAGGCGATTCCTTCCGACGACGCGGACGATCGTTCCCGTCGCCAGATGCAGCGGGTCCGGGAGGCCATCGGCTCGAACCTGGCACGGCCCGGCGCGGGGTCCGGCGAGAGTGCCCCGACGTGGCGGGCCGAGGGCTTCCCGCCTGCCACAGGACACTAGGATGGAGTCCCTGAGGGTCGTGCCTCTCGGAGGCCTGGGAGAGTTCGGCTGCAACATGCTGGCGGTGGAGTGGGGCGATGCCGTGATCGCCGTCGACTGCGGCGTGATGTTTCCCGGCCCCGAGCTTCTGGGCGTCGACCTCGTGATTCCCGACATCAGCTACCTGGTGGATCAGGGGAAGAACCTCGGGGCCATCGTCCTGACCCATGCCCACGAGGACCACATCGGCGCGTTGCCCTACGTCCTCCAGCGCTGTCGGGTTCCCGTATACGGCACACGCCTCACCCTGGGCTTCGTGCGCCACAAACTGCGCGAGCACAGGCTCGAGGAGTCCGTCGAGCTCGTCGAAATCGTCCCCGGCGAGCGTTTCGCGCTGGGTCCTTTCACGATCGAGGGGATATCCGTAACCCACAGTCTGGTGGACTGCATCGGCCTGGCCATCGAGACGCCGGTGGGCTGCATCGTGCACACCGGCGACTTCAAGATCGACAACACCCCCGTGGGCGGTGAGAGCTTCGACTTTCATCGTTTCGCGGCCTACGGAGACAACGGCGTCCTGCTGTTGCTCTCGGATTCCACCAATGTCGAGCGCGCGGGCAGCACGCCGTCGGAACGCACGGTCGGGGAAGGGCTTCGGGGGGTCTTCGGGTCCAGTCCGGGGCGGATCTTCATCGCCACGTTCGCCTCCCACATCCCGCGCATTCAACAGGTGGCGGAGTTGGCCGCCGATTTCGGGCGCAAGCTGGTGCTGAGCGGCCGGAGCATCATCAACAACACCGGCATCGCCGCGGACCTGGGCTACCTCCGCCTGCCGCACGACGTCATGACGGACAGCCAGAGCTGGCGGGACTTCGCCGACGACCAGCTCTGCTTCCTCACCACCGGTAGCCAGGGAGAGCCCCTATCCGTGCTGCACCGGGTGGCCTTCGACGAGCATCGGTCCATCAGGATTCAGCCGGAGGACACCGTGGTGCTGTCGGCGAGATTCATCCCCGGAAACGAGAAGACCATCGGCAACCTCATCGATCACCTCTACCGGCGGGGCGCCCGCGTCCACTACGAACGCACCTCGGAGATACACGTGTCCGGGCACGCCAGTCAGGAAGAGCTGAAGACCATGATCCGGCTCACCCGGCCGCGCTACTTTGTTCCCGTGCACGGAGAGCTCCGGCAACTGAGCAAGCACGTCGAGCTGGCGCGCGCCGTGGGCGTACCGGCGGACAACTGTTTCCTCCTGGAGAACGGCGACGCGCTGGAATTGACCGCCGACGATGCGTGGCGCGTGGAGCCGGTGGCCACCGGCAGGGTCTTCGTCGACGGCAAGGGCATCGGCGACGTGGAGGACATCGTCATTCGGGACCGCCGGCACCTGAGCGAGGACGGGCTCGTGGTGGTGGCGATGGCGGTTCACCAGCGCACCGGCGAGGTGGCCGCGGGTCCGGATCTGCTGGCCCGGGGGTTCATGCGTTCGGAGGAAGAGGAGGAGGTCCTCGGCACGGCCAGGAATTCGCTGCGGGAGTACATTGACGGCTGCGGTGTGGAGATGCGCACCGACTCCGCCGAGCTCAAGGAAGGCATACGGCGGTCGTTGCGCAAGTTCTTCGAGAAGAGGCTGCACCGCCGGCCGGTGATCGTGCCTTATATCATGGAGATGTAGGCCAGTGTCGCGTCCCGCAATTTCCTGGCATAAGTTGCGCAGGAATTTTTGTTGTCGGCAAGGCGCGATGACGAGCAGTGGC
>JAPPNF010000074.1 GCA_028818755.1 Deltaproteobacteria bacterium
ACAAGATGCCGGCCAACCAGTACTGGGAGGTCTGGGACAAGGCGCCCTGGGGCTACACCGCGTGGACGCATCGTCCACTGGGCACCATGGTGTTGGGCCTTGGCTACCGCGCCGGCGTGCCCTGGAACGAGACCGCCTACAACAACCCCAAGTTCGACGCGGCCCTTGACGACGCCGAGGCCACTCTCGACGTAAACGAGCGCAAAAAGAAAATGGCCGTCTGCGAGAAGATTCTCCAGGACGACGCCATCATTCCGCAGCCCTTCTGGCGCTCGGTGTTCAAGGCGGCCAACAAGCGGGTCAAGGGATTCCAGACCCATCCGACCCTGTATCACCAGTTTCAGGACGTGTGGCTGGAAGGTTAGAAGCCAAGCCTACACTGCGGTGGACCCTGTGGGGGCGACCGGCCGGTCGCCCCCACCCGCGGCCCTTCCGTTTGACCCGGTGTGCTTACGCCCTGGCGCTGGAGAGCACGGGAGACTGACATGCCACAACTGATAATGCGGCGAATCGGCATGATGATCCTCATCATGCTGGTGGTGGCGCTGCTTCTATTCCTCATGAACGAGGGCGATCCCCGGCTCATCGCCCGCAGCGTCCTGGGGCCCTATGCCCAGGACCAGCAGCTCGACGCCTGGATCGCCCAACACGGCTACGACCGGCCGATTCTCGTCCGTTACGTCGAATGGATCGGGCGGGTGCTGTCCGGCGATCTCGGCGACTCCATCATCTACAAGCGGCCGGTAAACGAGATCTTCTGGGACCGGCTCGGCAACACCGGCATCCTCGCCGGCGTCACCTTCGTGGTGATGGTCATCGTGGCGCTGACCCTGGGCGTGCTGGCGGGCATGAAGGAGGGCTCCACTCAGGACCGGGTGATCTCGGTCTTCTCCATCACCACCACCTCCATCCCGGAATACGCCAGCGCGGTCCTGCTCGCCTGGATCTTCGTATTCACACTTGGCTGGCTGCCCGGGACCTCGTCCATGGTGTCGGGCTTCAACGTGGTGGAGCTGATCCTTCCGGTGATGGTGCTGACGCTGTATGGTTTCGGCTACGTGGCGCGGATGACCCGGGCGTCCATGGCGGAAGTGATGACCAATCACTATATCCGCACCGCCATGCTCAAGGGCCTGCCGTACCGGCACATCATCATGAAGCACGCCCTGCGGAATGCGCTGATCGCACCGTTCACGGTCATCATGCTGCAGATCAACTGGCTGCTGTCCGGAGTCGTGGTGACGGAGTTCGCGTTCGGCTACAAGGGGTTCGGCGCGCTGCTGCTGGAAGCGGCGCTGCGCCGGGACATCTTCGTGATCGAGGCTTGCGGCATCGCGGCGGTGTTCGTGGCCGTCTTCACCCAGACCATCGGCGACCTCGGGTACACCTACCTGAACCCGAGAATCCGGTTCAAGTGAGGAGGGAGTCATGGCTGACAATACCACTGATGCACCTCTCGTAAGGCCGGATTCGACCATCGTGAACGCGGTCAAGGCGATGGCGCTCCTGAGGGAGAGCCCCGTGGGCATGGTGGGCGCATTGATCGTCGTCTTCTTCGTCCTGCTGGCGATCTTCGCGCCGTTGGTGGCGCCCTTCGACCCCAACGCGACGATCCTGCCCTTTGCCTTCCCGGGCACGGCGGCCCCGGACGGCGGCCTGTTCCTGTTGGGCACCGACCACCTGGGGCGTGACATCCTTTCGCGCATCATCTGGGGCGGACAGCGGGTGCTGTTCTACGCCACCGTGGCGACCATCTCCGCCTATATCGTCGGGATCGTCATGGGCCTGGCTGCGGGTTATTTTCGCGGCTACCTGGACGAGATCATCTCGTTCTTCGCCAACGTGATTCTTTCGTTCCCGATCATGGTCCTGTACGTGCTGATCATCGCCAAGGTCGGCGCCTCCGGACTCAACATCGTCTTCGCGGTCGTGTTCGCGTCCGCGCCGGGCATCATGCGTATCGTGCGCGGGGTGACCATGGACATCGCCACCCGCGACTACATCGCCGCTTCGCAGACCCGGGGCGAGGGGCCCTGGTACATCATGCTGGTGGAGATACTCCCCAACGCCCGCAGCCCGCTGATCGTCGATTTCTGCCTGCGCATGGGCTACACGACCATCACCATCGGCGCGCTGGGATTCCTGGGCCTCGGGCTGCCGCCGCCGGATCCCGACTGGGGCGGCATGATTACCGAGACCCGCGCCTTCGTGACGGGCGGTTTCCCGCACATGGCGATCCTGCCCGCCTGCGCGGTCTCTCTGCTGGTGCTGGGCTTCAACCTGCTGGCCGACGGTCTGCGGGAAGTGTCGTTGAAGGATTAGTGTTGTGTCCCACATACAGGTCAACGAATCTGCTAGTCTTTTCGCCGTCGGCTGCGTTGCTCTTCCTCGCGTGGTACCCGCCACTGCTCGTCATCGCGCCTTGCCGACAACAAGAAATCCTGCGCAGCTTCGTTAACCTGTATGTGGGACACAACACCAGGAGGAAAGTCATGGCCGAATACAACGACGAGGCGCCGGTCCTCGAGATCTCCGGCCTCCGGCTGAGCTACTACACGCGGGCGGGGGAAATTCCCGCGGTGATGGACTTCGACCTCACCATCCAGAAGGGCGAATCCGTCGGCCTGGTGGGCGAATCCGGCTGCGGCAAGTCCACGGTGGCCAACGGCATCATGCGCTACATGGGCAAGAACGGCGGCATCGTCGGCGGCACCATCAAGTTCAAGGGCCGGGACATGGCCGAGCTGAGCGAGGAGGAGATCCGGCGGGTCCGCGGCAAGGACATCTCCATGATCTACCAGGAGCCCATGGCGGCGCTCAATCCGAGCCTGACCATCGCCGCCCAGCTCATGGAAGTGCCCATGATCCACGAGGGCGTGAGCGAGGAGGAAGCCTTCCAACGCTCCTTCGACATGCTGGCGGCGGTGAACATCCCGGACCCGAAGCGCCTGATGGACTCCTACCCCCACCAGGTCTCCGGCGGCCAGCAGCAGCGGGTGGTCATCGCCATGGCGCTCCTGTCGCGTCCGGCGCTGCTGCTGCTGGACGAGCCCACCACGGCCCTGGACGTCACGGTGGAGGCCGGGATCGTGGAGCTGATCGCCGAGCTCAGCAAGGAGTCCGGCGCGTCATTGCTCTACATCTCCCACAACCTCGGCCTGATGCTCGAGGTCTGCGACCGGATCTGCGTGATGTACTCGGGTGAGGTGGTGGAGGAAGGCCACATCGATTCCATCTTTTCCTGGCCCAAGCACCCGTACACCCACGGGCTTTTCGGCTGCATCCCGCTGCCCCACGCCGACAAGAACGCGCGTCCGCTGACCGCCATCAAGGGACAGCTTCCGTTGCCGCACCAGCGGCCCAAGGGCTGCTATTTCGGACCCCGCTGCGAGTTCTTCGAGGCCGGGCGTTGCGACAAGGACCACATCCCCATGGAGGGGGTGCACACCGACGACGATCCGGCGCACCGGGTGCGGTGCCTGCGCTGGAACGAGATCGATCACGACACGGCCATCCAGCCCGACACGACCCGCGAACCCATCGAGGTGGGGGATACGGTTCTCGAAGTCGACAACATGCGGAAGTACTACGACGTCAAGGAGAGCACGCTGGCGGCGATGATCTCCCGCGAGTCCGTGCGTCAGGTCAAGGCCAACGAGAGCATCAGCTTCGATGCCGGGGAAGGTGAGACCGTGGCCATCGTCGGCGAGTCGGGCTGCGGGAAATCCACCTTCGCCAAGGTCCTGATGGGCCTGGAAACCGCCACCGACGGCGAGGTGCGCCTCGACGGAACCGACCTGGGCAGCATCGAGGTCAACAAGCGCACCCCGGAACAGCTTGCCTCGCTGCAGATGGTGTTCCAGAACCCCAACGACACCCTCAATCCTTCGCACTCCGTGGGCTACCAGATCGGCCGGGTCATCAAGCGCTTTGGCATCGAGTCCGATCCCGCCAAGATACAGGAGAGGGTTCACAAGTTGCTGGATACCGTGAAGCTGCCGCGGGCTTTCGCCCACCGCAAGCCGCGCCAGCTCTCCGGCGGGCAAAAGCAACGGGTCGGCATTGCCCGCGCCTTTGCCGGCAACCCCAAGACCGTGATCGCCGACGAACCCATCTCCGCGCTGGACGTATCCGTGGCCGCGGCCGTGACCGAGCTTCTGATGGACATCCAGCGCGAGCATCGCACCACGCTCCTGTTCATCAGCCACGACCTCTCCGCGGTGCGCTACCTTTCCGACCGCGTGGTGGTCATGTACCTCGGACAGATCATGGAGCGGGGGACCACGGAGGAGGTGTTCGCGCCGCCGTACCATCCGTACACCGAGGCGCTGCTGTCGGCTGTGCCCATCGCCGATCCGGAGGTGGAGAAACGCCGCATCGTGCTGGAAGGGAATCTGCCGAGCCCCCTCGACCCGCCCAAGGGATGTCCGTTCTCCACCCGCTGCCAGCGAAAGGTCGGCAGCGTCTGCGACGAGGAGCCGCCGCCGGTGCGGCTCGACACGGAGGGCCACTCCATCGCTTGCCACATCCCGCTGGAGGAGTTGCGCGAGGTGGAGCCGGTGATCACCATCCCGGATCGGGAGCTGGACGGCGAAGGCAGGCCCGCGGAGGTATGACGCGGCTGCGCCCCTCACCCCGACCGTCTCCCAAAGAGAGAGGGGGAAGGTGCCGGCTCTCCGGCCCGCATCGATTTGCATCCGCGAGCGAAGGTGATACTTTTGCCGTGTTGGACCAGTGTCCCCAGGAGCCCGTCCGAGTAGCCGAATACAATCCCTCTCCCTATGGGAGAGGGTGGCCGAAGGCCGGGTGAGGGCTTGGCTCCACGAATATCGCCGTCAAGGGAGAAGAACATGGGGAAGATCGATCCGGCCATTAAAGTAGTCGACGCCGACGCGCACGCGAGGGACAACGACGAGTTCGTCAAGCCGTTCCTCGGCGAGTCCTTCCAGAACCGCCGTCCGCCGTTCATTCCGCGGGAGACCTACGACCGCAACCTGGGCGGGACCCTCGGGCACGCGGGCATCAAGCACGAGGAACGCCTGGCCGCCATGGACACCCAGGAAATCCACACCGCCGTCATGTATCCCACCAGCGGCCTCGGCATCGGCCGCATCCGCGAGCCCGGCTACCAGACGCAGTTGTGCCGCGCCTACAACGAGTTCATCGCCGACTACTGCAAGGCCTCGCCCCGTCTCAAGGCGGTGGCGAACCTCCCCGTCAATGCCCCGGAGGCGGCGGCCGAGGAGCTGCGTTACGCGGTCCAGGAGCTGGGGCTGGTGGGAGGCATGCTGGCGGCCCAAGGCCACGGCAAGAACTTCGGCACCCCCGAGTACTATCCTCTCTACGAGGAAGCCCAGAAGCTCGACACGCCGCTGGCGATCCATGCCTTCGGCGGCGACGAACCCGGCAGCGAGATCTTCGACCAGTTCATCTCCATCCACACCACCGGCCACCCGTTCCCGGTGCTGCGTCAGCTCACGGGCATGATCTTCGGCGGCATCCCCGAGATGTTCCCCGACCTCAAGATCGGCTACCTCGAGATCGGCTGCGGCTGGATTCCCTACTGGTCGGACCGGATGGACGAGGAGTGGGAGAAGCGCGGCGCCGTGGAGGCCCCGGAGTGCAAGCACGAGCCCAGCCACTACATCACCAGCAAGAACGTGTTCTACGGCTGTGAGCCCGACGAGAAGACCATCGGCTACGTGGTGGGTGAGATCGGCTCCGAGACCATCATGTACGCGTCGGACTATCCCCACTGGGACATGAGCTGGCCGGAGTCCGGTTCCTTGATCTGGGAGCGGGACGACATTTCGCTGGAAGCCAAGCAGAACATACTGGGGGACAACGCCCGACGCTTCTACGGCTTTGACTGAGCACCGCGCGTCAACCCACGGGTTGCGATCCGTCCGGCTTTCAAGTAACTAACTGACTTCGTTGAAGGAATCCCTTCAGGTTGCCGGCGCCGCCGGCAACGGAGACCTTCAACGAGATTCCACGTAATACAGGGAGCAGATTCGATGGCTCTATCCGGCGAAGACTTTGTTCAGGAAATACAGGAGGCGGTCCGCGCCAAGCACTCCAAGGACAACCCGCTGATCGGGATGATCGAACGGGGCGAGATCGATCGAGAGGCGCTCAAGGGGTTCGTGGGCCAGTTCTACCTCTTTTTCCCCAAGCCCTTTCCCAAGCCCATCGCGGCCATGCTGGGGCGCTGCCCCGACGATCCCGACCTGGAAAGGATGTGGATCGAGAACGTGGTGGAGGAGGGCACGGGCGAGATCTCCGGCACCGACAGCCACCGCGGCCTCTTCATCCGCTTCGCCATGTCCTGCGGCTACGAGTCCAAGGCGGAGCTGGATTCGGTCCAGCCGTTGCCCGAGACCTCCGCGTTCCTGGACTGGAGAGAGCTGCTGATGTACCAGCGTTCGTGGCTGGAGCTCTTTGCGTGCCAGGGCTTTTGCCTCGAAGGCACCGCCAGCGAACGCATGGCCCGCATCGTCACCGGCCTGACGACGCACTACGGCTTCGACCGCGAAAGCGAGGACATCCGCTACTGGACGCTCCACATGGGGGTGGACGAAGAGCACATGAAAGTGGGTCCGGAGGCGGTGCGGAAATACGCCGTCACCGATCAGCAACAGGAGACGGTGCGCCAGTCGATACACAAGACCCTGGACCAGTTCTGGCTGGCCTTCGACGGCATCAAGCGGGCGTTCGTCGACAAGGATCCCGTCTACGCCGCTTGGCGCAACGGGGGTTCGGCCTGACGCCCGGCCGGGCGTTTCTCACGCTTCAGGAACACGACCATGTCCATGATCGATCTCTCACGGATTATCTACGACGGCATGCCCAAGATCCCGGTGCTGCCGGACGTGCACGTGCAGCGGTTCTTCGACCTCGGTAAGGGGCACCCGCTCAACGTCACGGAGATCAACCTGCCGTGCCACGCCGGCACCCACGTGGACGCGCCGGTCCACATCATGCCCGACGGAAAGTCCATCGAGGAGCTAGACCTCGATGCGTTCGTGGGCCCGGGGGCCGTCATTTCGGTGGAGAAGGGCGGGGGAGAGGAAGTCACCGCGGCGGACCTCGAAGCCTCCGGCGTCCCGGTCGAACGGGGCGACATCCTGATGCTGCACACGGGTTGGGACGAGAAATTCGAAAGCGAAGAATACAATATGCACCCCTATCTGTCGGTCGACGCGGCGGAATGGATCGTCGCGCGAGGGGTGAAGCTGTTCGGCATCGACTGCATCACGGTGGATCTGCCGACCCCGTTGCGCCCCAAGGGGTTCGACTTCCCCGTGCACCGAACGCTCCTCGGGAACGAAGTGCTGATCGCCGAGAACGTTACCAACCTGGGCGCCATCGCGGGCCGAAAGAGCCGCATCATGGCGCTGCCGCTCAAGGTACAGGGAAGCGACGCGGCCCACGCCAGAATCGTCGCGGAGGTCTGAGCGAGGTCACGGCATGCTGGCAAGCCCCATCAGAGGAATCATTGGAGCGGCGCTGACGCCGTTCACCGACGACGGCAAGGTGGACTATGACGCGCTTGCGCGGGAGCTCGAATTTCTCGTAGCGGATTGCGACGCCATTTCCGTGGTCGCCGTCGAGGCCTCCGAGTACACGGTCCTGTCCCTCCAGGAACGCAAGGAGGTCATGCGCCGCGCCACCGAGGTCGTCAACAAGCGCGTTCCGGTCATCCTCGGGGCATCGAGCCATTCCATCGAGACGATTCTGGACTTGGCGGACCATGCCGCCGCGGTGGGCGGCGATCTCATCCAGGTGCTGATGCCCATCCGTCCGTGGGGCGGCCAGCCCACCATCGCCGACCTGGTGCAGTTCTTCACCGAGGTGGCGTCGGCCAGCCCGTTGCCCATCGTCGCGTACCACAACCCCGGCCCCGGTGCCGACCCGCCGCTGGACGCGTTCGTACGGTTGAGCGAGCTGGAAAAGGTCGACTACTTCAAGGAGAGTTCGCGCGACATCACCAAGATCACGCGCCTCATCGAGCAGGTCCACCTGGCCGGCAAGGCCAACTACTTCACCACCATGCAGCCGTTGCTGACGACCCTGATGATGGGGGGCGCCGGCGCCACCATGCCGCCGCCGGGAACGCGCATCGGCGCCAGGGTGGTGCGCGCGTTCCGGGAAGGCGACATCGACAGGGCGCGCTACTGGCAGCGCTGTTTCACCCTGTTCCCGGGGAAGTGGGGCGCCTACGGGTTGCCGCCGATCATGAAATCGGCCCTCAAGCACTTCGGCGTCGACATCGGCGATCCCGCCCGGCCGTACTCGCCGGTGAGCCCCCGAGACCACGCCCAGATCGGACAATTCCTGACCCAGATCGGCATCCTGGGGGACGGCGAGCCCGACGAGGCGGCATTCGACCAAGCCGCCGTCCAGCTTGCCCAGGACGATACCTTCCTCCGGTAGATGATCCCATGTCCGGCGGACTCTTCACGTGGATCGCGGAGCAGATCAAGGCGTGCTCCGATTTTCTGGTGTTGCTGTTGATCCGCGGCACCTCGCGGTTCGAATCGGAACTGACCGACGAGGGACGGCAAGAGCAGCGCATGTGGCGGGACCGGCGCATGCGTAGCCTGAAAGGCCTCGCCCTGCGCGCCAGACGGCGGCAGCAGACCTCCTGACGGTACGCGGCTCTCCACACGGAATCAGGGATGCACTACCACAACGGACGCAAGCAGATCGTGGTGCTGGGCGGCGGCAGCGGCGGGGTCGTCGCCGCCACCAAGCTCGGTCGTGCCTTGGGCGCGGACCACGACATCATCCTCATCGACCGCCGCGCCGACCACGTCTACATGCCGGCGTTCCTGTTCGTGATGGTGGGGCAGAGGCGTCCGGAGGACATCACGCGAAAGCTCAAGCGCCTGGAAAAACGCAACATCCGGGTGCTTCAGGCGGAGATCCTGGGGATCGATCCCGGGCGCCGGCAGGTCGTCCTGGAAAGCACCGCCATCCCCTACGACTATCTCATCGTGTCCCTGGGACTGGAGGTGAGGCCCGACCTGTTGCCCGGCTTCAGCGAGGGGGCGCAGCACTCGTGGGAAATGGATGCGGCCGTGCGTCTCAGAAGCACCCTTGACAGTTTCCGCGAGGGGCGCGTGCTGGTCGGAATACCACAGGGCCCTTACCGTTGTCCGCCCGCTCCCTATGAGGCCCAGTGGATGCTGGACAGCTACTTCAAGGAACGCAATACCCGCGATCTGATAGACCTCCAGTACTTCACCAGGGAGCCCGAGCCCGCCGGCGAGGAGCACATGCCGTCGGTGTGGATGGACGACCAGAGCAGGAAGCGCAACGTCACCATCCACTACGATTTCGTCGCCCACTCCATCGATGCCGAGAGAAAACGCGTCAAGGGGCTCTATGGCTACGAATTGTCCTACGACCTGCTGCTGATGGTGCCCCCGCACCGCCCCTCCAGAGTGCTCTACGACTGCGGGCTGGCGGAGCGGGAGACCGGCATCCAGGTGGACTACGACACCCTGGAGACCAAGTGGGACAACGTCTACGCCATCGGCGACTGCGCCGACATGCCGGCCTCCAAGGCCGGCGGCGTGGCGCACCAGGAGGCCGACGTGGTGGCGGACAACCTGGTAGCGGAGATCACCGGGGAAGGGGAGTTGTCCACCCTGCACCTGCACACCATATGACTGCTCTCCTGCGGCGCGGGACGCGCCGCCGCCAACCGCACCACGTACCCCCAGGGATGGCCGCCCTTCGGCGCCACCGACTCACGATCCTGGGGCCCGTCCCGCATGATCTACTGGAGCAAGGTCCTGTTCGAAAAATGGTGGCTCTGGCGGTATTTCTGACACTACCCCGACGAGACGGCCATGATCCTGCGCGAACTGAACGGCGAGAGCTGCAAGACCTATCTTATAGGGGATGAGGGCAGGGGACGCGCCGTCCTGGTGGACCCCCTCCACGCCCACGTAGACCGCTATCTCGCGGTGCTTGCCTACCACCGTCTCGAGCTGGACCTGGTCATCGACACGCACACTCATGCCGATCATCTCAGCGGAGGCCCGCAACTGCGGTTCCTGGTCGGATCGCGGTTCGCCATGCAGAAATGGGCGCCGAGCCCGGCCGTGGACGTCCATCTGGAAGAAGGCGAAGAGGTTCCGGTGGGCGACCTGGCGCTGCGCGTCCTGCATACTCCCGGACATACCCCGGACGGCATGAGTCTCGTGGTGGAAGGCAACGTGCTCACCGGCGACACCCTGTTCATCGGCGGCTCCGGCCGCACCGACTTCGCAGGAGGAGACGCCGGAGCGCAGTTCGATGCCGTGACCCGGAAACTCTTCACGCTGCCGGACGAGACCATCGTGCGCCCGGGCCACGATTACCGCGGCAACACCACCTCCACCATCGGGCAGGAAAAGCGCACCAATCCGCGGCTTGCGAACCGCACTCGCGAGGAATACATCGACCTCATGAACAACCTCGGGCTCTCACCGCCCCAGAACATCCAGGAAGTCCTCCAGCCCAACCAGTCCGCCCTCGGCACCGGTGAAATCAGCTTCCCGGACTGGAGCGAGCTCAAGAAGGTCCGGGAAATCGACGTCCAGGGGCTCCATCGAATGCTGGCGGCGGATGAACGGCCTCTGCTTGTGGACGTGCGCGAGCCCGCGGAGTACACGGGCGAACTCGGCCACCTGTCCGGCAGCGTGCTCATCCCGCTACGAGAGCTGGTGAACCGCCTGGAGGAGATCCAGGAGCACAAGAGCGGCCCCGTGGTGACCGTCTGCCGGGCCGGAATGCGCAGCGCCACCGCCGCCGCCATCCTGAGCCGCTCCGGCTTCGCCGAAGTCTCCAACCTGGCCGGCGGCCTGCTGGCATGGAACGACGCCGAACTGCCCGTGGAACGCGAGGCAGATCCCGCCGCATGAAAACAGGTTCCAGCCAAACTCCCCCAAACTCACGCCGGTCATGTCAACCAAACCAAAACGCCCGCGCCGCTATCCCGAATGGGAGAACACGTGCAACTACTGCCTGTACCTTCAACCCGTTCCGAACGGCACGGGTTCGGGCAACTGCACCTACCACCGCCAGTGGATCTCGCGATCCGCTTTCAGCACCTGCAGCGACATGAGCGCCCAGCGGCTGGAAGAGGGGATCTACACCCTCACCACCAGCGCCTACGGGGCCTGGACCTACCAGCGCCGCAAGCAACCCATCCGGCCGCGGCTCTTCCTCGTCCCCGCCCGCCCACCGGCCGACACCGACACCCGAACTACCGAAAACCCGCCCCGCACCAAAAAACGAATGACCTGACCTCACCCGACACCGACCGACCCCCCGGTCCACGGTGCCAGTTCCGACACAGCTAACTTAATCCGTCTACACAATCCGAGAGGACAGCAGACCCCGGCCTCAAGCACCCATATTATGTCAGCTTTCGCATTGACCTCTAAAGGTCAATGCGAAAGTTGACATAATATACCTTATCGGACGCTAATGATGGCTTAGGGATTCCGGCCAGTCATGCTCCGCACGACCCGCCAGGATTCTTCCGGCTCAATCAGTTCTCTGGTCAGGGATTCGAGGGCGCGAGTACGCCCTCATGTGATTGCGACGTGTTACTGCGTCGCCTGTTCAGGCGATTTTCCCGTTTTGGCTTCCAACCGCTGTACACGCAACGCGATCTCGATAGTCTCGCCCTCGGGAAATTCCTTTAGGTATGCCTTGTAACCGTCCACCGCTTCTTGCGTCTTGCCGAGCGTGGTATTGCAGCGGGCCTTGCCCAACATGGCTTCTTCCCGCATGGGCCCCTTTTGTTCCAGCGCCCGACTCAAGGTCCTTATAGCCTCTTCGCACGAGCCCTTCATTTCCTGCGCCAGACCGAGGGTGACGAGCGCAACCTGGTCCAGGAAACCGTCCTGACCCGCGGCAGCGTCGCTCCCAAGCGTCTCCACGGCGTTGGCCGGCTGATCCAGCGCGATATAGCTGTTGGCGATATAGAGGTTCGCGATCGCGTCGTACGGCGCTTCACCCCGCCCCTTGAGGTTACGGAAGGTTTCCAGAGCGGCTTCGTAACTGCCTTCCCGGTATTCCCCGAGTGCCTTGTTGTATTCCTGGAACGCCAGATCCCGTTGGTAGCCGCGGTAGTACTGCCAGCCCATGACAACCACCGCGACCGCAACCACCGTCACGCCCACGCCGATCAACTGCGTCCTGTACGCCTTGAACCATTCCAGCAACTGACCGGTCAACACCATGAACCGGTCGGGTTGACGGATATCCTTTCTCAGAATGCGTTTTCTCGGCGCGGCCATAGGAGCGAAATCTCCTGATGCTTCTTACATCTTGTACTTGAAGTCGTCGGGGGACATCTTGTCCAGGATCTCGCCCCATTTCTCCTTGGAGACGTTGGCAAAATCCGGGTCTTTCCCCTCTTCCGTCTGTTGCAGCACGCTGGACTGCTCCAGCACCTCCTTGGCCACGTAGATGGGGGTCTTGCTGCGCAGCGCCATGGCGATGGCGTCGCTCGGACGCGAATCCATGGCCACCTCGCGGTCACCCACGGTCAGCGTGATCACCGCGTAGTAAGTGTTTTCCTTGAGCTCCGTGATGGCCACCCTCTTGACCGTGCCGCCCAGTTCGGAAAGCACGTTCTTGAAGAGGTCGTGGGTCATGGGGCGCGCCATCTTGATCCCTTCGATCTCCGTGGCCATGGCCGTGGCCTCCAGTAGCCCGATCCAGATGGGGAGCTGCAGCTTGTTCTCGGAGTCCTTGAGGACCACGATAGGCGTCCGGGTGACCTGGTCGAGCGTCAACCCTGCCACGGTCATTTCAATAGCGTCAGGACCCTTCATTGCATGACCTCCCTTGCGATGGCCTCGCCGACCAGTGAATTGGGCGTCGCGCCAACCACGCGTACCCGCGCCATTTCCGCGGGCACGGTGGCGTCGTTGGGGGTGAAATTGACGATCCGGTTGGTTCGGGTCCGGCCCATGAGCTGATCCCTGCCCAGCCTCGACGGTCCTTCCACCAGGATCTCCTGTTCCGTGTCCACCAGCCCCCGGTTCTTCCGGAGGGATATGCTCTTCTGCAACTCCTGCAGCCGCCGGCAACGTTCCCCCTTGACCTCGTCGGGGATGTCGTCTTCATAGACCTTTGCAGCCACAGTGCGCGGGCGCGGCGAATAGGTAAAGGTGAACATGTCGTCGTACTCGATCTCGCGGACGGCGGATAACGTCTCCTCGAACTCCGCCTCGGTTTCGCCCGGGAACCCCACGATCATGTCCGTCGTGATTGCGACGTCGGGGCGGCGTTCGCGGAGCGAGCGGATGCGCTCCATGTATTCGCCCAGCCCATAGCCGCGGCGCATGCGCGCCAGCACGGCATCGGATCCGGATTGAAGCGGCAGATGGAGGTGCTCGCAGAGGTTGTCTAGGCGCACGAAGGCGTCCACCAACTCCGGCGAAAGGTCCTGGGGATGAGAGGTGGTGAAGCGGATGCGCTGGATGCCGGGGACCTCGTTGATCCGTTCCAGCAACCCCGGAAACGACCTCTCCCCTTCCACCGTTCGGCCGTAGGAGTTGACGTTCTGGCCCAGCAGCATCACCTCCTTGATGCCGCGCCGCACCAGCGCCTCCACGTCCCGCACGATGTTGTCGCTGGGGCGGCTCACCTCGCGCCCGCGCACCCGCGGGACGATACAGAAGCTGCAGACCTTGTCGCAGCCCTGCATGATGGTGACGTAGGCCTTGGCGCCCTCCGTCTCGGGAAGCCCCGACGGATCCTCGAGATAGAACGGGTCGCGGTAGAAGGCCGTTTCCACCGAGCGCCGGGCCGCCTCCCGGGCCTCCTCTACCATCTGGGGCAGCTTGTGCATGTTGTGGGTGCCGAACACCAGATCCAGATGCGGCGCTCGCCGGAGGAGCTTCTCCCCTTCCTGCTGGGCCACGCACCCGCCCACGCCGAGGATGACGCCCTTCTCTTCCTTGAGCTGACGCCACCTGCCAAGCGCGCTGTAGACCTTCTGCTCCGCCTTGTCCCGCACGCTGCAGGTATTCAGGATGATGAGATCCGCGTCGTCCGCGCGGTCCGTGGGCTCATAGTCCGCGGACCCCATGAGCTGCACGATCCGGGCGGAGTCGAGCTGGTTCATCTGGCAGCCCCAGGTTTGCACGTAGAGTTTCATGGCGTCATCGGCTTGGCGAAACGATGGATTTACCGCATGCGGCGGTTCCCCGCAACGTGAAGAAAGTATCTCACAGTTCGGGGGGTTTCGCCATCACCGGGTCTGTCTCACCCGTACATGGGCTTGAAGGAAGGTGCGGATCTTCGTTTGAAAGTTCCGACTTTTTATTACTCTTCTGACGAAAAGTCTTGACTTTTCATCAGTTAGTGGACAAATAGTCGGTTGCCGGCCATGCCGCGCAAGCACTGGCCGCGGACCGGAAGAACACGGGATCACACATGGAACGATACCTTCATGAGGCGCTCCTGGCGGACATCGACCGGAAGATTATCCTGTTGTCCGGCCCGAGGCAATCCGGCAAGACCACGCTCTCCAGGATGCTCCACCCGGACCATCAGTACATCAACCACGACCTCGCGGAGCATCGACTGATGCTTCGCGAGAAGAGTTGGGACCGAAGGAAGGCGCTGTTCATCCTGGACGAGCTGCACAAGATGGAGAACTGGAAGGTGTGGTTGAAGGGCGTGTACGACGTTGAAGGCCTGCCGCCGGCGCTGGTAGTCACCGGCAGCGCCAAACTGGCGGCCTTCCGGAAGACGGGGGACTCGCTAGCAGGCCGCTACTTCCATTTCAGACTGCATCCGATCGATATGAAGGAAGCGTTGCAGCATACGGACCTCGGGCCTGACGAGGCCTTCAAGCGACTGATGCACGTCGGTGGTTTCCCGGAACCTTTCCTTCGAGGGTCGGGGCCCTGGTACAATCGCTGGAAGCGCACGCACGTCGACGCCATCCTCAAGGACGACCTGCTTACCCTGTCTTCGGTCCGGGACATCCAGTCTATCGAGACGTTGATCGAGTTGCTGCGTTCCCGTGTCGGCACGCCGCTCTCCGCCAATTCCCTTGCACGCGACTTGCAGAAGACCCGGAACACCGTGCAACACTGGCTCGATCTCCTGGAAGACTTGTACGTGATCTTTCGAGTCTTCCCCTATCACCGGAACGTCGCCCGTGCCCTGCTGAAAACGCCGAAGTTCTACTTCTACGACAACGCGATGGTACAGGGGGACGACGGCGCCCACCTGGAGAACCTCGTCGCGTGCGCTCTCCTGAAAGAGTTGCACCGCGCGCAGGACGTCGAAGGCGAGGATCTGGGTCTGCATTACATTCGCGACAAGGAAGGCCGTGAGATCGATTTCCTGGTCACACGAAATCGGAAGCCGTGGAGAATGATCGAGGTCAAATGGAGCGACGCTGCGCCAAGCGTGAACTTCAAGCGCTTTCTGGTCGGCGAGACGCTCCACCGACTACAGGTCGTCGGCGAGCTGGCGCACGACAAGTCCTATCCCGACGGTTTGCGCATCGAGGCGGCCCAGCGGTTTCTCGCTGACGTACAGCTCGGGGTTACGACCGAAAACGCTTAGTTCGTCTTCACTCCCAAACAGTTCAGGAAAGAAAAACGTGCCGCCGGCCGACACAAGCCTTGAATGGACGTTGCCGCGTGGGAGGTCAAAGCGCTGCGTCAAGAGCCCCGGTACTCGGACAGAAGACTGTCGCAGGAGGAGAAATCCACCAGGATCCGCAGACATGCGAAGGTTTCGAAATCCAGGGGCAAATCACCTTCGCGCCAAAGGAGCAGCGCTTTGTCCGGCGCGTGCCAGACCGCACCGGCGCCGCGGAGATCGCCGGGAATGTTGACGAGAAAGAACCTGGTGGCGTCGCCGGAACCGGGGTCCACCCATTGGGTGAAAAAGAACAGCCGGGCCAGATCGCAATACAGTTGGTCCCGGACCAGGAAATTCGCGAAGCCCGGTCCGCTTCCGCTCACCGCTTGACGTTCCCGGGGCGGGACTCTCCGTTGCACGGGAGTCCGCTGCTCTCCCTTGACGGCGAAAAGGAGACCCGTGGCGGCGAGCAGGACCCTGGCGGCGGCAACCCAACAGCCCATGGCGTACGTCGAAGTCACCTCGTGTCCCAGCAACCGGCGCGCCCTGGCCCCCGTCAGGCCATGGCACCTTTGCAAGGTTGCCGCCGCGTGGTCGCCGCTGTCGATACGTGCCCGGGGAAAGGACAGATCGCCGCTTCCAATGGTCGCCGCGGGGGCCATCGACCTCGACAGCACCTGAAGACCGAAGCGGCGGCTGTCCCGCACGGCCACCAGCGTCACCCGATCGCCCCGGTCAACCATCGGCCTTCAGCCGAAGACTCCGCTCACCCCCGCATCCCGGCAAGGGACGCCCGGTCAAGCCTTCCATATCGGCAACCAAAGGGGTTCCGCGAGCACGTAGTCCTTCTGCGCGATACGCGCCAGGGCTTGGCGCAACTGGCCCACGTTGGTCTGCTCCAGGGTGATGACGAACGGAAGGATTTCCTCGGGCGCGACGCCACCCGCCCCCGCTCCGAGAAGGGACTCCAGCTCATCAGCGCCATGCTCCAGTTGCCAAATCTCCGCGACGTTGATCTGCTTCTCGCCGAAGACCTGACAGATGTCGCCGACGATGCCGCTCTGGTCCCGCACCACGAAGCGTACGTAGAAGGAGGCCCGAAGCTCGTCTTCCGGCAGCACCGAGTCCACCTCCGAGACGATGCTTTCAACCGGCAGGAAGGGCGTGTCGCCGGAACGCGCCGTCAGTTCGTGGACGTCGCCGAGGACGGCCACGGCTGTAGCCCCGCCCCCAGCTCCCGGGCCGGCGAACACGTAGTCCCAGTCGTCTCCTTCCGACGCGCCCCCGTCGCTCACCTGGCCCTTGAAGAACACCGCGTTGGTCACGCCGTCGATGCCCGCGATGGGATGGCGTTCGGGGACGATCATGGGCGTCACCATGGCCTCCAGCGCGCCGTCGACGCTCCGCGCCAGGGCCACGGACTTGATGGTGCTGCGACCCTTGCGTGCCGCGTAAAGGAAATCGATGGCATGGATGCGCTCGATGCCCTTGCGGTGGATGGCGCCGGGCTGCAGGCGGGTCCCGAAGGTGATGGACGACAGCAGCAGGAGCTTGGCCTCGGCGTCGCGGCCGCTCACGTCGGCGTCCGGGTCGGCCTCAGCGTAGCCCAGGGCCTGGGCCGACGCCAGCGCGTCCTCGTAGGACCGGCCGTGCTGCGACATTTCGGTCAGGATGTAGTTGCTGGTGCCGTTCAGGAGGCCGTAGACGGCCGCGGGCCGTTCGGCGCTGAGGCTCTGGGTGAGCGGGCTGATGATGGGGATGCCGCCCGCGACGCAGGCCTCGAAGCGGACCGCGCGCCCGGATTCCCTAGCCGTGGTCCAGATCTCGGCGCCGTGGGCCACCAGCAGGGCCTTGTTGGCAGTGGCCACGGACTTGCCGTGCCGGAGCGCGTCCACCACCCATTCCTTCTGGATGCGTAGGTCCTCGGCGCCGCCGGCGGCCAGAACCTCCACGACGATGTCGACGTCGGGGTGGCGGGTGACCTCGGTGGCGTCCGTGGTGAACAGCTCCGGCGAAGTCTCGTACCTCGGCTTGCCCTGAGGCGTGCGCGTGAACACCTTGACGACCTCGGCGTCGACGCCGAAGCGCGCAAGGTGGCCGGCGGCGATGAGGTCGTGGACCGCCGAACCGACGGTGCCGGCGCCGAGGATGCCGATGTTTACCCGTGCTGCCATGCGTCAGTGTCCCGCGGCAAGAGGACCCCTCACCCCAACCCTCTCCCGGAGGGAGAGGGTTGGGAGGCTGCAAAATCGATATTCATTCCGGCAGCACGCCCATGGCCTTGCGGATGGTGCGCACCGCCTGCCGTGTGCGGTGCTCATTCTCGATCAGAGCGAAACGTACGTGCTGGTCGCCGTACTGGCCGAAGCCGATGCCGGGGGACACCGCCACCTTGCCCTCGTTCAGCAGGAACTTGGAGAACTCCACCGAGCCCATGGAACGGTAGGAGGCCGGGATCTCCGCCCACACGAACATGGTTGCCCTGGGCTTGCGGATCATCCAGTTGACCCGGGCGAGCCCCTCCACCAGCGCGTCCCGGCGGCTCCGGTAGGTCTCTGAGATGTCGTGCACGTCGTCGTCGGCGCTGTTGAGCGCGTGGATGGCGGCGATCTGCACCGGCTGGAAGATGCCGTAGTCCATGTAGCTCTTGAGCCGCGCCAGGGCGTGGATCATGGTGGCGTTGCCCACCGCGAACCCTACCCGCCAGCCCGGCATGTTGTAGCTCTTGGACATGGTAAAGAACTCCACGCCCACGTCCTTGGCGCCCGGTGCCTGGAGGAAGCTCGGGGGCTCGTACCCGTCGAAGGTGAGGTCGGCGTAGGCGAGGTCGTGAATCACCAGGATCTCGTGGGCCTTGGCGAAGCTCACGATGCGCTCGAAGAACTCGAGGTCCACCACCTCGGTGGTGGGGTTGTGCGGGAAGTTCAGGATCAGCAGCTTGGGCCGGGGCCAGGTCTGCTTGATGGCCTCCTCGAGTTGTTCCATGAACCCCTCGCTGGAGACCAGCGGGATGCTGCGCAGGTCGCCGCCGGCGATCACCACCGAGTACTGGTGGATAGGATAGGTGGGGCTCGGGCACAGCACCACGTCCCCGGGGTCGATCATGGCCAGCACCAGGTGCGCCAGCCCCTCCTTGGAGCCGATGGTGACGATGGCCTCGTCGTCGGCATCGATGGACACGCCGTAGCGCCGCTGATACCAGTCGGCGATGGCCAGCCTGAGCTTGTAGATGCCCCGGGACACCGAGTAGCGATGGTTCTGCGGCTTCTGGACCGCTTCCACCAGCTTCTCGACGATGGGCGCCGGCGTCGCCATGTCCGGATTGCCCATGCTGAAGTCGACGATGTCCTCTCCCCTCCTCCGCGCCTCCTGCTTAAGGTCGTTGATGGTATTGAAGACGTAAGGCGGCAGCCTCTTGATCCGGTTGAATTCCACGTTGCGGTACCTCTAAGGACCTGTTTTTACGCCATTTCCCTTATGGGCGCAAATCAAGGGCTCAGTCCGCCCAGGTACCCAGTTGCATGGCCTCGCCCCAGCGGTATCGCAGCTCTTCCCGAACTCGCCGGGAGACTTTGCCGCGCAGACTCGGATTGCGCGCAAGCCAGTCGTGGGCCTCTTGGCGCGCCGCCTGCAGCATCTCGGAATCGTAGACGAGGTGGGCTACCCGGAATCCCTGGAAGCCGGCTTGACGGGTGCCGAGGACTTCGCCGGCTCCGCGAAGCCTCAAGTCGGCCTCGGCCACCTCGAACCCGTCGGCGGCCTGCTCCAAAACCTCCAGCCGGCGGCGCGAGTCGTCGTCCCGGGAGCCGTAGTGGATCAGGACGCAGTGGGACTCGTCCCGACCGCGCCCGACCCGCCCCCGGAGTTGATGCAACTGGGCGAGCCCGAACCGCTCGGCGTGCTCGACCACCATGAGGGTGGCGCCGGGCACGTCGATGCCCACCTCGATGACGGTGGTGGCTACCAGCACCTGGATCTCCCCCTGCCGGAAGCGCCGCATCACCTGGTCCCGTTCGGCCGTGGGCATCTGGCCGTGGACCAGGCCCAGGCGAAGCCCCCGCATGACCGTCCGGGACAGCTCCCGCGCCATGCTCTCGGCCGCCGCCATCGGCATTTTCTGGGATTCCTCTACCAGCGGGTAGACCAGGTACGCCTGACGTCCATCGGCCACCGCCGACCGGACCCGCTCGTAGACCCGTTGACGCTGCCCTTCCTGGACTACTACCGTGCGCACCGGCGTCCTGCCCGGCGGCGCCTCGTCGAGAAGCGAAACCTCCAAGTCTCCGGAGAGCACCATGGCGAGGCTGCGCGGGATGGGCGTGGCGCTCATCAGGAGCAGGTCCGGCTCGCCCGCGCCGCCGCCGGCCGCCTCATCCCGCAGGGACAGCCTTGCGAAGGCGCTGCGCTGGCTCACTCCGAAGCGGTGCTGCTCGTCGACGATGCCCAGCCCCATGCGCGGCGCCGACACGCCCTCCTGGATGAGGGCGTGGGTGCCCACGACGAAGTCCACCTCCCCGTCGCCGATGCGCTCGGTGATCTCTTTCCGGACGGCCGCTGGAAGCGATCCCGAGAGAAACACCGAGCGGATACGCAACCGCTCCGCGTAGGGGCGAAGCCTTTCATAGTGCTGCTCGGCAAGAAGCTCGGTAGGGGCCAGAAGCAGCGCCTGACGGCCGTTCTCCATGGCTCGAAGGGCGCTCAGCCACGCGAGGACGGTCTTCCCCGATCCCACGTCGCCTTGCAGCAGGCGGCGCATGGGGTTGGGCGACTCCATGTCCCGGTAGATCTCCCGCAACACGCGCTCCTGACCCCCGGTGAGTCGGTACGGGAGCAGCTCCCGCATCCTGGCGGTCAGCGATCCGGGCCGTGCCGGCGAGGAAAATCCCGGAGTGTCCCGGCGCTGCCGGTGGCGCAGGGCCAAGGCCAGTTGGAAGTAGAAAAACTCATCGAACGCCAGAGACCGCCGTGCCGTGGTCCGCGCTTTCTCCAGGGCGTCAGGGGCCATTGCGCTGTCCGGCCGGTGGATCACCTCCATGGCCTGATTCAGGTCCATGAGCCCTTGCCGTTCGGCCAGCTCCGAGGGCAGGAAACTCGGCAGGAACCCGCCGAACCGCTCCAGGGCCTGAGCGGCCCAGCCGCGCAGGTTGGCCTGCGAAACGTCGCCGGGTTTTTCGTACACCGGCCGCACCTCGGGCCGCCGCTCGGATTCTTCGTCAAGGATCTCGAACTCCGGGTGGGGCAGGCTCAACCGCGCCCCGCGTTCGGGGGCTATCCTCCCGTAGACGGCGAGGCGTTGGCCCACACGCAGCGCGTCTGCGATATACCGGGGCGGGTTGAACCACACCAGCTCCAGGCTGCCGGTATCGTCGGTCAGGACGGCAGTGAGGATGCGCCGGCGGCCGCCGCGGAGCCGTCCGGCCCGCAAGCTCGTCAGGCGTCCCACAAGGCTGCCGCTCTCCCCTGCTCCGACCTCCGCGATGGCTGACACGTCGCGGCGATCCTCGTAGCGGAAAGGCAGATGGTAGAGCAGATCCTCGATGGTGGCGAGGCCGCGACCGACGAGCTGGGCAGCCCGCACGAGCCCAACGCCTTTCAGTATCTCCAGGCCCGCTTGCAACGCGTGATGACAGTCGGCCGGATCGACGGAAGTAACGCGATAGGGTTGAGGCACGATGGCGTCCTTCGACTCCGCTCCGCTAAACCCGTCCTGAGCCTGTCGACAAGCTCAAGACAGGCCTGTCGAAGGGCTCAGGACGAACGGAGAAGGGCCAAGCCAAGACCTGACACGGGTTTCAAGTTCGGGCGGCCTGCCGCTGGTACTCCTGGAGCGGCTGCACGGTCAACTCGCCGCTCTTGAGAAATTCGATGGCCTCCAGCGCGGCTTCGGCGCCGGCCAGGGTGGTGAAGTACGGGATCTGCCGGTCCAGGGCCTCGCGCCGCACCAGGTAGCCGTCGTTGCGGTAGCTCTCGTTGGCATGGGTGTTGACGACCATGGCGACGCCCGCCTGGCCCAGGGTCTTCTCGACGTCGTGCGCCACCTCCACCGGGATGGCCTCCCGCTGGAAGAAGTCGGCGGTGCCGCCGGTGGCGACGATCGCGAATCCCAGCGCGGCCAGCGACCGGGCGATGCCCGCGGCGCCTTCGCGGTGCTCGTCGGGCAGGCTGAAGAACGCCTTGCCGGAGTCGGGCAGGCGCATGCCGCCGGCCATCTGCGCCTTGGCAAAGGCCTTGCTGAAGGAATGGTCGATGCCCATGACCTCGCCGGTGGACTTCATCTCGGGCCCCAGGAGCGTGTCCACCCCGGAAAATTTGTTGAACGGCAGCACCGACTCCTTGACCGAGACGTGGGGCGGCACGATCTCCTCGGTGAGGCCCATCTCGTCGAGCTTGCGACCCACCATGACCCGCGCCGCCAGCTTCGCCAGTGAGACCCCGATAGCCTTGCTGACGAACGGCACGGTCCTGGACGCCCGCGGATTCACCTCG
The DNA here is from genome assembly GCA_028818755.1 of Deltaproteobacteria bacterium. Taxonomy (GTDB): domain Bacteria; phylum Desulfobacterota; class Binatia; order UBA9968; family JAJDTQ01; genus JAJDTQ01. The sequence continues at coordinate 22,105 of JAPPNF010000074.1, forward strand.
AGTATGTAGACGTCGCTCCCCTTCACCGCGAACTGCACGTTCATCAGGCCGCGGACCTCGAGGGCCTCGGCCAGGGCCACGGCCTGCCGGCGGATCTCCGCCTGCACGTCCGGCGACAGGGTCCGGGGCGGGATCGAGCAGGCGCTGTCCCCCGAGTGCACCCCCGCCCTCTCGATGTGCTCCATGATGCCGCCGATGACCACCCGGTCGCCGTCGGCGATGGCGTCCACGTCCACCTCGGTGGCGTCGTCCAGGAACTTGTCGATGAGCACCGGGTGCTCCACCGAGGCCTGGAACGCCGTCACCAGGTAGTCCCTGAGCTTCTCCTCCTCGTAGACGATCTCCATGGCCCGGCCGCCGAGCACGTAGGACGGCCGCACCAGCACGGGATAGCCGATGCTTTCGGCCACCCGCAGGGCCTCGTCCATGGACCGGGCGGTGCCGTTCCGAGGCTGCCTCAGCTCCAGCCGCTCCAGCAGCTCCTTGAAACGCTCCCGGTCCTCGGCGAGGTCGATGCTGTCCGGCGAGGTGCCGATGATGGGGACGCCGGCCCGTTCCAGCGCCAGCGCCAGCTTGAGCGGGGTCTGGCCGCCGAATTGGACGATGACCCCGTCGGGCCGCTCCTGCGCCGCGATGTTGAGCACGTCCTCCAGGGTGAGCGGCTCGAAGTAGAGCTTGTCCGAGGTATCGTAGTCGGTGCTGACGGTCTCCGGGTTGCAGTTGACCATCAGGGTCTCGAAGCCGTCCTCCTTGAGGGCGAAGGCCGCGTGCACGCAGCAATAGTCGAACTCGATGCCCTGGCCGATGCGGTTGGGGCCGCCGCCGAGGATCATGATCTTCCTGCGGTCGCTGCGGCGGGACTCCTGGGTCCCTTCGTAGGTGGAGTAGTAGTAGGGCGTGAAGGCCTCGAACTCGGCGCCGCAGGTATCCACGGTGCGGAAACCGGCCAGGACTCCCGCGCCCAGACGCAGCGTGCGGACCTCTTCCTCCGAGCGGCCCGAGAGCTCCGCCAGGCGCCGGTCGGAGAAGCCCATGTTCTTGACCTCCGCCCAGAACTCCCGGTCGGCGTCGCCGCCCTTGCCGAGACGGCGCGGAATCTCGTCTTCCTTGTGAACGATGGTGTGTATGTGGTGAAGAAACCAGGGATCGATACCGGTCAGATCGTACAGCCGATCCACCGTCAAGCCGGCCCGGAAAGCCGCCCCCAGGGTCCACAGGCGGTCGGAGCGGGGCCACTGGAGCCGTTCTTCCAGCCATCCTTCAAGGTCCGCGCCCGCCGCCCCGGCCTCCGGTTCCTCGAAGCCGTAGCTGTTGGTTTCCAGCGAACGCATGGCCTTTTGCAGCGCCTCCTTGAAGGTGCGGCCGATGGACATGGCCTCCCCGACCGACTTCATCTGCGTGGTGAGCACGTCCCGTGTCTGCGGGAACTTCTCGAAGGTGAACCGCGGCACCTTCACGACCACATAGTCGATGGTGGGCTCGAAGCACGCCGGGGTCTCCCGCGTAACGTCGTTGGGGATCTCGTCCAGAGTGTAGCCCACCGCCAGCTTGGCGGCGATCTTGGCGATGGGGAATCCGGTGGCCTTGCTGGCCAGGGCCGAGCTGCGGGAAACCCGCGGGTTCATCTCGATGACCACCAGGCGGCCGTTTTCCGGGTTCACCGCGAACTGGATGTTGGAGCCGCCGGTGTCGACGCCGATCTCCCGGATGATGCGCAGCGCCGCGTCGCGCATCACCTGGTACTCCTTGTCCGTGAGGGTCTGGGCCGGCGCCACGGTGATGGAGTCGCCGGTGTGTATCCCCATGGGGTCAAAATTCTCGATGGGGCACACGATCACCACGTTGTCCTTGTGGTCGCGCATCACCTCCAGCTCGAACTCCTTCCATCCCAGCACCGACTCCTCCACCAGGATCTCGTGCACCGGGGACATCCTGAGGCCCCACTCGGCCATCTCGACGAAGCCTTCCTCGGTGTAGGCGATGTTGGCGCCGCTGCCGCCCAGGGTCCGGGACGGCCGGATGATGAGCGGCAGGCTGTCCAACTCCCGCCTGGCGGCCAGAGCTTCTTCCGGCGAGTGTACGTAGACGCTCCGAGGCAAATCCAGGCCCACCCGGGCCATGGCCTCCTTGAAACGGTCCCGGTCCTCCGCCTTCTTGATGGCCTCCAGCCGGGCGCCGATCATCTCCACGCCGAAGCGCTCCAGCACGCCGCTTTCCGCCAGCTCGATGGCGAGGTTGAGGGCGGTCTGGCCTCCGAGGGTGGGCAGCAACGCGTCGGGCCGTTCCGCCTCGATGACCTTGGCGACGATGCCGGCGTCCAGGGGCTCCACATAGGTCCGGTCCGCGAAATCCGGATCGGTCATGATGGTGGCCGGGTTGGAGTTCACCAGAACGACCCGGTAGCCCTCCTCTTTGAGGGCCTTCAGGGCCTGGGTCCCCGAGTAGTCGAACTCGCACGCCTGGCCGATGACGATGGGCCCCGAGCCGATGAGCAGGATGGACTCGATGTCGGTGCGCTTGGGCATGTCAACGCCTGGCGTCGGCCATCAGGTCGCGAAAACGGGAGAAGAGGTAGGCCGCGTCGTGCGGGCCGGGCGAGGCCTCGGGATGGTACTGGACCGAGAAGACGGGCTCTTCACGGTGCCGGAGGCCTTCCACGGTGCGGTCGTTCAGGTTGACGTGGGTCACCTCCACCGCGCCCTTGAGGGAATCCGCGTCCACCGCGAAGCCATGGTTCTGGGTCGTGATCTCCACCTTCTCCGTGGTGAGGTCCATCACCGGCTGGTTGCCGCCGTGATGGCCGAACTTGAGCTTGAAGGTGCGCCCGCCCATGGCCAGCCCCAGGATCTGGTGGCCCAGGCAGATGCCGAAGATGGGGCGCCGGCCGATGAGCCGGCCGACGTTGTCGGCGGCATAGGGCACCGCCGCAGGGTCCCCCGGGCCGTTGGACAGGAATATGCCGTCCGGCTCCAGTGCCAGCACGTCGGCGGCGGGCGTCCACGCCGGCACCACCGTCACGCTGCAGCCGGCCTCCACCAGACCTCGAAGGATGTTGAACTTGATGCCGTAGTCGTAGGCCACCACGTGGAATTCCGGCTCGCAGACGGTATCGAAACCGCTTCCCATCCGCCAGGCCCCCTGAGCCCAGCGGTAGGGCTCTCGGCAGCTCACGTTCTTCACGAGATCCCTGCCTTCAAGTCCCCCGATCCGCTGTGCTTTCGCGGCCAGATCTCCCTCGTCCCGGATCGTGGTGGAGATGATACCCTCCTGGGCGCCGCGCTCGCGGATGTGGGTGACCAGGGAACGCGTGTCGACTCCCTCGATGCCTACGATGCCGTGCTCGCGCATGTAGTCGTGCAACGCCCGGGTCGCGCGCCAACTGCTGGGCACCGGGCAGTACTCCTTCACGATGAACCCCTGGACGTAGGGCCGGCACGATTCGTCGTCCTCCGGGTTGACCCCGACGTTGCCGATCTGCGGATAGGTCATGGTGACCAGTTGCCCCTCGTAGGAAGGATCGGTGAGGATCTCCTGGTATCCGGTCATGCTGGTATTGAACACGACCTCCCCCGCCGCCTCCCCTTCGCTGCCGAAGGAGCGGCCGGCAAACGAGGTCCCGTCCGCCAATGTGAGAATGGCTTTCATGAGATGAACCGGCCCGTCCGTCTGTTCAATAGATGAGGCCGCCGATGCGCCACCAGCGGGGCCAACTCTTTTCCGAGTCCCACGACCAGTACTTGACGAAGGCCCGGCCGCGGATGTCCTCGATGGGGACGAACCCCCAGAAGCGGCTGTCGAAGCTGCGGTCCCGGTTGTCGCCCATGACGAACACGTGCCCGTCCGGGACCTTCACCGGGCCGAGATTGTCGCGGACGTGGTCGACGCCCAGGGTTGTTCCCCGCTCTTCGAAATGAGCGTGTGCGTCCTCGACGGCCTCTCCGTTGATGTAGAGCTTCTTGTCACGGATGACCACGTCGTCGCCCGGCACACCCACCACGCGCTTGATGAAATCCTTGCAGCGGTCCCTGGGATAGACGAACACGATGACGTCGCCGCGCTCCGGCATGTCCCACTCCATCACGTGGGAGCCGCGGGCGAGGTCGACACAGCCGGCAAACGGCACCCAGTTGACGTCCGGAAGGCGCACGCCATAGGACAGCTTGTTCACCAGGATGTGGTCGCCGATGGCCAAGGTGGGGATCATGGAGCCCGACGGGATCTTGAAAGCCTGTACGACGAAGGCGCGCAGGAACAGCGCGGCCACGAGCGCGATGAGGATGGCTTCCGCATACTCCCGGAAAACGCTTTTTCTGGACTTGCCGAATCTGGCCACGTACGGGGATCCCTTGGTGTTCTTTCTTTGCGCGGGCGGGTTTCAACACCGCGCCTCAATTTAACACCTGACCGGCAACTTTGAAATCAGACCTTCAGGGCCGCCAGGAACGCCTCCTGGGGTATCTCCACCCGCCCCACCGACTTCATGCGCTTCTTGCCCTCCTTCTGCCTTTCCAGGAGCTTGCGCTTGCGCGTGATGTCGCCGCCGTAGCACTTGGCGGTGACGTTCTTGCGCAGCGCCTTGACCGACTCCCGGGCGATGACGCGGCTGCCGATGGCGGCCTGGATCACCACCTCGAAGAGCTGGCGCGGGATCAGCTGGCGCATGCGCTGCACCATGTCCCGGCCGCGCACGTACGCCTTGTCGCGGTGCACGATCAGCGACATGGCGTCCACCAGGTCGCCGTTGATGCGGATGTCGAGCTTGGCCAGCTTCGACGGGCGCATTCCCGCCATCTCGTAGTCCATGGAAGCGTAGCCCCGGCTGAGGGACTTGAGGCGGTCGTAGAAGTCGTAGACGATCTCGTTGAGCGGCAGCTCGTAGGTGACCATGGCGCGGTTGGGGCCCAGGTAGCGCAACTCCCGCTGAATCCCGCGCTTTTCCTCGCACAGCTTGAACACGCCCCCGAGATAGTCCTTGGGAAGGTGGATGGTGGCCAGGATGAACGGCTCCTCGATCATTTCGATGTCGGCCTCGTTGGGGAAAGCCACCGGATTGTCGATGGACAGGATCTCGCCGGCGTGGGTGGTCACCTGGTAGACCACCGTGGGGGCCGTGGTGATCAGGGCCAGGTCGAACTCGCGCTCCAGCCGCTCGCGCACGATGTCCAGATGGAGCAGACCGAGAAACCCGCAGCGGAAGCCGAAGCCCAGGGCCTGGGAAGTCTCGGCCTCGAAGGTGAAGGACGAATCGTTCAGGCTCAGCTTCTCCAGGGCGGTTCGCAGCGCCTGGTACTGGCCCGAGTCCGCCGGATAGAGACCGCTGAACACCATGGGCTTCAACGGCCGAAAACCGGCCAGGGGTTCCTCGGCGGCGCGCTTGTGGATCGTGACGGTATCGCCGATGCGGGCCTCATGGATGTTCTTGATCGACGCCATGAGGAAACCCACCTCGCCCGGCCCGAGACTCCCCACTTCCACGGGGCCGGGAGCGAAGACACCGAGCCGGTTGACCTCGAACACCCCGCCGGTAGACATCAGGCGGATGGAGTCGCCGTTGCGGACGCTTCCGTCGAAGATCCGCAGCAGGATCACCGCGCCGTGATAGGGATCGAACCAACTGTCGAAGACCAGACCGCGCAGAGGCGCATCCCGCTCGCTCGCGGGGGGTGGAAAGTTGGCGACGAGGCCTTCCAGCACGGCCTCGATGCCAACGCCGTTCTTGGCGCTGGCCAGGATGGCCTGGGAGCCGTCCAGGCCGATGATGTCCTCCAGCTCCCGCTTGACCCGCTCCGGGTCCGCGCTGGGCAGGTCGATCTTGTTGATGACGGGAAGCACCTGGAGGTCGTGATCCAGTGCCAGGTAGACGTTGGCCACCGTCTGCGCCTCCACCCCCTGGGCGGCGTCCACCACCAGGATCGCACCCTCGCACGCCGCCAGGCTGCGGGAAACCTCGTAGGAGAAATCCACGTGCCCGGGCGTGTCGATGAGGTTCAGGACGTAGTCCTCGCCGCTTCCGGAACGGTATTGCAGCCGCACCGGGCTGGCCTTGATGGTGATGCCGCGCTCGCGTTCCAGCTCCATCTTGTCCAGGAACTGGTCGGTCTTCTCGCGCTCGCTGAGCGCGCCGGTGTGCTCCAGCAATCGATCCGCCAGCGTGGACTTGCCGTGGTCGATGTGGGCAATGATGCAGAAGTTCCGTATATGGCTGCTATCCACGGCCCCGTCCTATGGAATAGTAGACGAAACCGTGCCGTTGCATCGCCGCGGGATCGTAGAGGTTGCGGCCGTCGAACAGCACGGGCTGGCGCAGCAGTTCCTTCAGGCGCGGGAAATCGGGACTGCGGAACTCATTCCATTCGGTCAGGATCAGCACGGCGTCGGCGCCCTCGGCAACCTCGTAGTTGTTGGAGCCGTACTCGATGCGGTCGCCGTAACGCTTCCGCGCCTCCCCCATGGCCTCGGGATCGAACGCGCGTACGCGCGCGCCGGCCTCCAGCAGCCCGTCGACGACCCGCAGGGCCGGAGCCTCGCGCATGTCGTCGGTACGGGCCTTGAAGGCAAGCCCCCAGACCGCAAGGGTGCAGTGGGCCAGCCCCTCGCCGAAATGCCGGCTGACCTTTTCCAGCAGCAAGTCCTTCTGGGTTTCGTTGACCCGGTCCACGGCCCGAAGCAACGGCATCTCCAGCTCGTCCCCACCCATGGCGATCATCGCGCGGATGTCCTTGGGCAGACAGGAGCCGCCGAAGCCGATTCCGGGATAGATGAAGTGAGGACCGATGCGGTGGTCCAGTCCCATGACGCGCCGGACCTGCTCGATGTCGGCCCCCTCCTTCTCACACAGACGCGCGGTCTCGTTGATGAAGGAGATCTTGGTGGCCAGCATGGCGTTGGCGGCGTACTTGCTCATCTCGGCGCTGCGGGAGTCCGTGAGGATGATAGGGTTTCCCCCGGGCACGAAGGGTTCGTAAAGGCTCTTGAGACGCTCCAGCGCGGCGGCATCCTCACCCCCCAGCACGACGCGGTCGGGCTTCATGAAATCCTCTACCGCCGTCCCCTCCTTCAGGAACTCCGGATTGGAGACCACCGCCACCGGATGTCCGGTCCCGGCTTCGATGATCTCCCTGACCCGCGCCGCCGTGCCCACCGGAACCGTGCTCTTGGTGACGACGATCTTGCCGCCGTTCATGGCCCGGGCGATGTCTTCCGCCACCGCGAACACCTGGCTCAGGTCGGCGCCGCCCTCCGATACCTGGGGCGTGCCCACGGCGATAAAGACAGCCTCCGCGCGCTTCACGGCCTCGGCCAGATCGGTGGAGAAGGAAAGCCTCCCCTCGCGGGTGTTGCGTTCGATCAGCTCCTCGAGTCCCAACTCGTAGAGCGGAACCGTGCCGACTCGAAGCTGCTCGATCTTCGCCTCATCGATATCGACGCAGACCACGTCGTTGCCGGTCTCGGCGAAGCAGCTCCCCGTCACCAGACCCACGTAACCCGTGCCGATCATCGCGATGTTCATGCAATCAACTTCGTTGGGCGGAATGTCAGTCGTGAAAGCGCGTCAACTCGACAAAGCGCCGGTAGCGCTCGTCGATCTCTTCCCTTTCCAGCGCGATCAGGCGCCGGGGCCCGAAGTCCTCCACCGTGAAGGAGGCGGTGACGTTGCCGTACACGATGGCGCGGCGCAGCGCGCGGTCGCCCGTGCCGGCGCCCGAGGCCAAGCATCCCATGAACGCGCCGGCGAAGGAGTCGCCGGCGCCCGTCGGGTCCAGGACCTCTTCCAGGGGATAGGCCGGGACCACGAAGGTCGCGTCGTCCGAGAACTGGAACACGCCGTACTCGCCGCGCTTGATGAGCACCACGCGCGGCCCCATCTTGAGAATCGCGCGGGCCGCCCGGACGATGTTGTTGTGTCCGCTCAGCATGCGCGCTTCCGAGTCGTTGATGACCACGGTCTCGACCCGTTCCAGGACCTTCCGCAACTCCCCGGGATTCTCATGGATCCAGTGATCCATGGTGTCGCAGGCCACCAGCCGGGGCCGCTTCAGACGCGACATGACGTCCAACTGCGCATCCGGGTGCATGTTGCCTAGAAAGGCGTACTCCGTGTCCTCGTAGCCGGGAGGCATGTGCGGAACGAAGTCCTCCAGCACGTTGAGCTGAACCTCCAAGGTGTCGCGGACGTTCAGGTCCTCGTGGTACCGGCCGTGCCAGAAGAACGTCTTGCCCTCCGCGCGCTGCAACCCTTCGAGGTCCACGCCGCTGCGCGACAGCGCGGTCAGGTGGTCTTCGGGAAAGTCCCGGCCTACCACGCCGACGATCCGGACCGGCGCGAAGAACGCGGCGGCCAGCGAGAAGTACGCCGCCGATCCCCCGAGGACCCGATCGGCGCTGCCGTGCGGCGTCTCGATGGAATCGAACGCCATCGAACCCACCACCAGAACACTCATAAGCACAACCCCCTTCGTGGAGCGAGCTTCACAGGTACTTGTCCACCAGCGGCCCCAGCTTCTCCCGCGTGGCCGCCGGGATCAGGGAGCGGTCCGTGACGATGGCCATGGCCAGCGCCGTGGCGCACGGGCAGGCGCGTTCGGGCGACAGGCGCTCCGCTGTGCCCCGGACGATGCGCTTGGCGACGTCCGCGTTCCGCTGCAGCACCGCGATGACTTCCTCGATATCCACGTCGCCAGCGGCTTCGTTCCAGCAGTCGTAGTCCGTCGACATCGCCATGGTGGCGAAGCAGATCTCCGCCTCCCGCGCCAGCTTGGCCTCCTGCAGGTTGGTCATGCCGATGACGTCCGCGCCCCAGCTCCGGTGAAGCGCCGACTCCGCCCGGGTGGAGAACTGCGGCCCCTCCATGCACACGTAGGTGCCGCGGCCGTGCACCCGGATGTTCTCCCGGGCCGCCGCGTCGGCCACCACCGCCCGCAGGTCGTTGCAGAACGGGTCCGCGAACTGCACGTGGGCCACCACGCCGTCGCCGAAGAAGGTCGGCGAGCGCCTGTAGGTGCGGTCGATGAACTGGTCCGGAAGCACCATGTGCCCGGGCTCGATCTCCTCCTTGAGGCTGCCCACCGCGCTCACCGACAGGATCCTTCCCACCCCCAGCTTTTTCATGCCGAAAATGTTGGCGCGGTTGTTGACCTCGGTGGGCAGCAGCCGGTGTCCCTTGCCGTGGCGCGGCAGGAAGACCATCTCGACCCCGCCCAGGGAGCCACGCACGAAGGAGCCCGAGGGCACGCCGAACGGCGTGTCCACCTCGACCTCGCGCACCCCGCTCAGACCCTCCATTTCGTAGAGGCCGGTGCCGCCAATGACGCCGAGTATCGTTGTCTGTTCCATCTTGCTCCGTCCTATCCCCCGACGGGGTCTGCCGAAAACCCACCGCCGGCCGGCGATCCGGCGTTCACCGCCGGCCGGACCGGTCCATCGCCGGGACCGACCGTCGCCGCGTGATACAACTGCCCGCAGGCCGCCTGTATGTCGTCACCCCGGGGCCGGCGCACGTGAGCCTGGATGCGGCGCGCGCGCAAGCTCTCTCCGAACCGCTCGATGACATGGTCCGGCGGCCGGCGGTAACCGCTCCCCTCGTGGGGATTGAACGGTATCAGGTTCACCTTGCAGCGGATGCCCCGAAGCCGCGCCGCGAGCTCCGCCGCGTCCGTGGCGCCGTCATTCACGCCGCCCAGCAGCAGGTACTCGAAGGTGATGCGTTTGCGCCGCGGCACCGGCAGGGAACGGCAGCACTCCAGCAACTGCTCGACCGAGTACTTTCGGTTGACCGGCATCAGCTCCGAGCGTAACTCCTCCCGCACCGAATGGAGCGAAATGGCCAGGTTGACGCGAGTCTCCTCCATCAGCCGGCGCATCTGCGGCAGCAGGCCCACGGTGGAGACGGTGATCTTGCGAGGCGAGATCCCCATGCCGCTGCGGGCGTCGGTGATGACCTCCAGCGCCCCGCGCGTGGCCTCGTAGTTGGCCAGCGGCTCGCCCATGCCCATGAAGACCAGGTTCGAGATGCGTGTGTCCTCCGGGCACCCACGCTGCGCTTCCAGCACCTGGTCCACGATCTCGGCCTGGGTGAGATTGCGCTTCAATCCCATCCGCGCGGTGGCGCAGAAGGTGCAGCCCAGGCCGCACCCGGCCTGCGTCGACACGCACAGCGTCACGCGGTCCGGCTCCGGAATGTAGACGGTCTCGACAACGGCCCCGTCGCGCAGACGAAAGAGATACTTGACGGTGCCGTCCGTGGAATGGCTCTGTTGCTGCACCACCAGACTGCCGACGACGAACTCCCGCCCCAGGGCCTGCCGCAGCTCCCGCGGGACGTCGGTCATGCCGTCGAACGCGGTCGCATGCTTGCGGAACAGCCACAGCCTGATCTGATCGGCGCGGTAGGCAGGGAGGCCGCGGGCATCGAGCCATGCGCACAGCTCGGCATGGCCGAGGTCTTCCAGCGGACGTCCGGGTGCGACCGAGCCGGCGCCGGCCCGCGGCGTCGGCCCGTCTGCCTCGTTGGTGGGAATGGAATCCAGCTCCATACGGGTGTCCGGGAACGAATGTGACACGAGCGGGTTCGAAACCCGCCCATGCGGTCGCCGCGTGTTGCCGACAACCAGTGTCCCGCGCTTCATGGCGCGGCGGCCGCTACGACCCGGACGACTGGATCTCGTCGGCGTTGAAGAAGAAAGCGATCTCCGCCGCCGCGGTTTCGGACGCGTCGGACCCGTGCACCGCGTTGGCCTCCACGTTGGTGCCCCAATCCTTGCGAATGGTCCCCGCTTCGGCCTTTGCCGGGTCCGTCGCGCCCATGATTTCACGGTTTCGGGCGATGGCGCCGTCGCCTTCCAGGACCGACACGAAGATGGGGCCCGTGGACATGTAGTCGGTCAGGCTGTTGAAGAACGGACGCTCCCGGTGCACTTCATAGAAGGCCTCGGCCCGCTGCTTGTCCAGGCGCGTCAGCCTTGCCGCCACCACCTTGAGTCCGGCGTGCTCGAAGCGGCTCACGATATCCCCTATCAGGCCCCGGGCCACGGCCTCCGGCTTGATGATCGACAGTGTTCTCTCCATAACTATCCCAACGCTTCTTTCATGGTGTGGCCGATATCGGCCGGAGAGGGCGCCATCCGTACCCCGGCGGCGCGCAAGGCCTCGACCTTTTCCGCAGCCGTCCCCTTGCCCCCGGATATGATGGCGCCGGCATGGCCCATACGCTTCCCGGGCGGGGCGGTCTGGCCCACGATGAAACCCACCACGGGCTTCTTCATGTGCGCCCGGATCCACTCCGCGGCGTCCTGCTCGGCGCTGCCGCCGATCTCGCCGATGAGCACCACCGCCTCGGTCTCATCGTCCTCGTTGAACCTCTGGAGCACGTCGATGAAGTTGAGACCCCGGATCGGGTCGCCGCCGATGCCGACACAAGTGGACTGTCCCATGTCCAGACGCGTGAGTTGGTCCACCGCCTCGTATGTCAGCGTGCCGCTGCGGGAGATCACGCCGATGCTGCCGCGCTTGTGGATGTGGCCGGGCATGATGCCGATCTTGCATTCTCCGGGAGTGATGACGCCCGGGCAGTTGGGGCCCACCAGCACCGTTCCGCGGTCTTCAAGATAACGCTTCACCCGCATCATGTCCTGGACCGGCACGCCCTCGGTGATACAGATCACCAGGGGCACGCCCGCGTCCGCCGATTCCATGATGGCGTCGGCGGCGAACGGAGGCGGCACGTAGATGACGCTGGCATTGGCGCCGGTCTCCCGGACCGCGTCCTCCACGCTGTCGAATATGGGGATGTCCTCAAAGGAAGTCCCGCCCTTCCCCGGGGTGACACCCGCCACCATCCTGGTGCCGTACTCCTTGCAGGTGCGGGTGTGGAACTGGCCCGTGGCGCCGGTGATGCCCTGGGTGAGGACCCGAGTCTCGGAGTCTACCAGGATGCTCATGCCCGCCCCTCTTCCGCCCGCACGGCCTCGACGATCTTCTGCGCCGCGTCCGCGATGGTGTCGGCGGGGATGATGCTCAGGTCGGACTTGGACAGCAGCTCTCTTCCCTGCTCCACGTTGGTGCCCTGAAGCCGCACCACGAGGGGGACCCTGACGCCGATCTCCCTGGCGGCGTCGATGATTCCGGCGGCGATGACGTCACAGCGCATGATGCCGCCGAAGATGTTCACCAGCACCCCGCGCACCTTGTCGTCCGACAGCAGCAGGCGGAAAGCCTCCCCCACCATCTCCTTGCTGGCGCCGCCGCCAACATCCAGGAAGTTGGCCGGCATGCCGCCGTATTGCTGGATGATATCCATGGTGCCCATGGCCAGGCCGGCGCCGTTGACCATGCAGCCGATGTTGCCGTCCAGGGCCACGTAGGAGATGCCCAGGTCCGCGGCCTTGACCTCCTTGGGGTCTTCTTCGTTGATGTCCCGCAGCCCCGCCACTTCCCGCTGGCGGAACAGCGCGTTGCCGTCGAAGTTCATCTTGGCGTCCAGGACCAGGAAACGGCCGTCGTCGAGTTGCGCCAGCGGATTCACCTCGAGCTGCATGCAGTCCGATTCCAGGAAGGCGCGGTACAGGTCCTTGAGCAGGGCTCCGAACGCGCCGACCTCCTTGCCCGAAAGACCCAGCCGGCTCGCCACTCGGCGGACCTGGAACGGCGCCACCCCCACGAGAGGATCCACCAGCTCGATGATGATCGCCTCCGGCGTCTCCCGCGCCACCTCCTCGATCTCCATCCCTCCTTCGCGGCAGGCGATGATGGCGGGCTGTCCGGCCGCCGCGTCCATGACGATGCTGCAATAGAGCTCCCGGGCGATCCGCGAGGCCTCTTCCACCCATACGCTCCGGACCACTCTCCCTTCCGGGCCGGTCTGGTGAGTGACAAGGGGTTTCCCCAACAGGCCTTCGGCAAAGGCGGCTGCCTCGTCTGCGTTCTGCACGACCTTGACGCCGCCGGCCTTGCCGCGGCCGCCGGCGTGGATCTGGGCCTTCACCACGCAGGGAAAGCCGATCTCCTCGGCGGCCGCCCGCGCCTCGTCGGCCGTCGCCGCCACCCGTCCGCCGGGCACGGCCACGCCGAACCGCGCGAGCCATTGTTTCGCCTGGTATTCGTGGATGTTCATGAAGTCGCGTTTATCCGAGCGAAGCGGTTGCCCGGACACGGGCGGGTTTGAACCCCGCCCCTACATTTCCTCGTCCGTCCTCGCAGGATTCACCAATGCGGTCGAGAGCCCCTAGGCCTGCTCCAGCACCCGGTCCATGGCGCCCACGATCTCCTGGACGTGGGACAAGGACTCGTCGAACTGGGCTCTTTCCTCGGCGGTCAGGTCGATCTCGAGGACCTTCTCCACGCCGCCGGCCCCCAGAAGCACCGGCACGCAGAAATAATACCCCCGGACGCCGTACTCGCCTTCGAGCAGGGCCGCGCAGGGAAGGACTTCCTTCTTGTCCAGCAGGTAGGCCTCGGCCATGCGCACCGCGGCCGACGCCGGCGCGTAGAAGGCCGAGCCGGTCTTCAGGAGCGAGACGATTTCGCCGCCGGCCATGCGCACGCGCTGCTCGATCTCGTCGAGGCGCTCCGGGGAGATGAGGCTGGCCACGGGCACGCCGCCCACCTGGCAGGTGCTCCGCACCGGCACCATGTCGTCGCCGTGGCCGCCCATCACCATGGCGGTGACGCTCTCCACCGAGCGGTTCAGCTCCATGGCGATGAACGTCCGGTAGCGTGACGAGTCGAGGATCCCCGACTGCCCCACCACCTGGTGTTTGGGAAAGCCCGTGACCCGCTGGCACAGCGTCACCATGGCGTCCAGCGGATTGGTGATGACGATGACGAAGGCGTCGGGAGCGTACTTCCGGATGTTCTCCGACACCTGGGTCATGATCCTGGCGTTGGTGCCCAGCAGATCGTCCCGGCTCATGCCGGGCTTGCGGGCGATGCCGGCGGTGACGATGCAGACGTCGGCGCCGACGATGTCCTCGTAGCTGGTGGTGCCGACGATGTCGGCGTCAAAGCCCTCCACCGGCGCCGACTGGAGCAGGTCCAGGGCCTTGCCCTGGGGCAGTCCGTCGACGACGTCGAAGAGCACCACGTCCCCCAGCTTCTTCAGGGCGCACAGGTGCGCCATGGTGCCGCCGATGTTGCCGCCGCCTATCAGTGCGATCTTGTTTCTGGCCATGGTCCCGTCGCGTTACATGTTGTCGACGATGGCGTCGCCGAACTCCGAGCACTTCAACAGCTTGGCGCCGGTCATGAGCCGCTCGAAGTCGTAGGTCACGGTCTTCTGCGCGATGGTCTCCTCAAGCCCCTGGATCACCAGGTCCGCGGCCTCGTCCCAGCCGAGGTGACGCAGCATCATCTCGCCGGAGAGGATCACCGACCCGGGATTGACCTTGTCCTGGCCGGCGTACTTGGGCGCGGTGCCGTGGGTGGCCTCGAACAGGGCGTGGCCGCTGTCGTAGTTGATGTTGCCGCCCGGGGCGATGCCGATGCCGCCCACCTGGGCCGCCAGCGCGTCGGAGATCAGGTCGCCGGTGAGGTTCATGGTGGGGATCACGTCGAACTCGTCGGGACGCGTGAGGATCTGCTGCAGGAAGGCGTCGGTGATGGCGTCCTTGATGAGGATCTGGCCTTCCGCGGGCTTGCCGCCGCACTCTTCCCACGACACCACCTTGTCGCCGAACTCGCGCTTGGCGAGGGCGTAGCCCCAGCGCATGAAGGCGCCCTCGGTGTACTTCTGGATATTGCCCTTGTGCACCAGCGTGACGTTGCGCCGGTTGTGCTCCACGGCGTAGCGGATGGCCGCGCGGATCAGCCGCTCCGAGCCCTCGATGGAGATGGGCTTGATGCCGATGCTGGCGGTAACCGGGAAGCGGATGCTCTTCACCCCCATCTCGTCGCGCAGGAACTTGACCATCTTCTCGGCCTCGGCCGTGCCCGTCTCCCACTCGATGCCGGCGTAGATGTCCTCGGTGTTCTCGCGGAAGATCACCATGTCCACCAGGTGAGGCCGCACCACCGGCGACGGCACGCCCTTGAAGTAGCGCACGGGCCGGAGGCAGACGTAGAGGTCGAGGACTTGGCGCAGGGTCACGTTGAGGCTCCGGAAACCCTCGCCCACCGGCGTGGTCAGCGGACCCTTGATGGCCACCAGGTACTCGCGGATGACGTCCACGGTCTCCTGCGGCAGCAGGCTCGGCGGACAGTCGTCGCCGTACACGGCCTCGGCCTTCTCGCCGGCGTAGACTTCCATCCACGAGATCTTCTTCTGGCCGCCGTAGGCCTTCTCGACCGCGCCGTCCAGCACCCGCACGGCGGCCGCCCAGATGTCGACGCCGATGCCGTCGCCTTCGATGAACGGAATGATGGGATTGTCCGGAACCTGCAGCTTGCCGTCGGAAAGGGAAACCTTCTCGCCCTCGGACGGCACATTGACGTGTAGATAGCTTGCCATGATTCTCCTCTGATCTCTCCTGTGATCTTTGAGATGTCCCGAGGACCGATCCGGTCTCGGAGGTCCCGAAACCGGACACGGGCTCGCCGAGCCCGCTCAACCGGTTCAGGCTATGAGTGCGGTTAGACAGAGTAGTGATTAACGAATCTCCGATGGCGAGTCAAGGGAGCGCCCCGGAGCGTACGCCATGCCGGGCGCGCATGCCATTTTCGAGCGAACCCGTTATATTGGCGGACCAAAAGCCGTGAGGTCGCCGCCGCGCCGTTCGCGGCTGGAGCACTGTCTTGAGCGTGCGTATGGACAACGTGTCGAAGGTGTACGGGTTCTTGTGGGCCGTGCGGGAGGTGCGTCTGGAGATCGCGGCCGGCGAATGGGTGGCGCTCCTGGGGCCCAACGGCGCCGGCAAGACCACGCTCCTGAGGCTCTTGGCGGCGCTGGCCTACCCCACCGACGGCGGCATCGAGCTGTTCGGCCGCAGGCTCTCCTACGGCAACTCCTCGCTTCGCGGCATGATCGGGTTCCTCGCCTCGGGCGCCCACCTCTACGACAACCTGACGGTCGGCGAGAACCTCCGCTTCTTCGTCTCGCTCTACCGCCGCGAGACCACCGCCGAAGAACGGGCGGAGGCCCTGAACGACGTCGGCCTGCACGAGAAGGCCGGGGAGTACGTTTCCGCCCTGTCCCTGGGCATGCGCTGCCGGCTGGCTATCGCCAAGTGGCGGCTGGTGAACCCCAGGCTGTTGCTGGTGGACGAGCCCTACGGCTCGCTGGACTCATCGGGCGTGGACATGCTCAACCGGTTCCTGGGGTCGCTCTGCGCCGCCGGCGGCATCGTGGTGCTGGCCACCCACGACATCCCGCGCGTCCTCGAGCGGTGCTCCAGGGCCGTGATCCTGAACCGCGGCCGAGTGGTCTTCGACGAACACCGGCGGGACCCCTGGGACAGCTTCCATGCCGCCTTCGACGCGCTCGATTCTCCCCAGCTACCGTTCGGCCGGGCGACACCCTCCCCGCATGGATGACCCACGTTGACGGACGTCCTGAGACAGGTCTACTGGCTGCTGTGGAAGGATCTCCTGCTGGAGGCGCGCCGCCGCGACAACCTGCTGTCGATGTTCTTCTTCGGCCTCTCGCTGCTCTTTCTCTTCTCCTTCGCCTTCGAGATCTCCGCCGACAACGTCCCGCGCATGGCGCCCGGCCTCCTGTGGCTGGCCTTCATGTTCAGCGGCACCCTAGCCCTCGGACAACTGTTCCAGGGCGACCGCGAGAACGACTGCCTCGACGCGCTCCTGCTGGCCCCCCTGGACCGGGGCGCCTACTACCTCGCCAAGGTCCTGTTCAACTTCTCGCTCATGCTGCTGCTGGAGGTCTTCATCCTGCCGCTGTTCGGCATCCTGTTCCGCCTGGACTTCTGGCACCTCCTGCCGGACGTGCTCCTGTACACCCTGCTCGGCACCCTGGGCTTCTGCGTGGTGGGTGTGCTCTTCGCCGCGGTGACGCTGCGGGCGCGGGCGCGGGCGCTGCTGCTGCCCGTGTTGATTTTTCCGCTGATGATCCCGGTGATCCTGGGAACCGTCCGCACCCTGGAGATCATCCTGGGGGCCGGGACGCCGCAGGACCTCATCCCCTGGTTCCGCCTGCTGGTGGGGTTCGACCTGATCTTCATCACCGCCGGGTTCCTCCTGCTGGAGTGGGTGCTCGACGGCTAAGGGGCGATTGGGAAGTCGCACCGGCGGGTGCTATCATTACGCGAAGGCGGATCGGCCTCCGTCAGTTTCATTTTCGTATCAATCCATGGCTCGACGAATTCTCGGTACGCTGGCGCTTCTCCTGATCGTCACGGGTCTTTACTGGGGCTTGGTGGAGGCTCCGCCGGACGCCCGGCAAGGGGAGACCCAGCGCATCATGTACCTCCACATCCCGAGCATCCTGGTGGCCTACCTGTCGTTCTTCATCGTGTTCGTGGCGAGCTGCCTCTACCTCTGGAAGGGCGAGCGGCGGGACGACATCCTCGCCCACTCGGCCGCGGAGATCGGCGTGCTCTTTACCGCCCTGACCATCGTGGAGGGCTCCATATGGGGCAAGCCCACCTGGGGAGTGTGGTGGACCTGGGACGCGCGCCTGACCCTCACCGCCATCCTGCTGCTGATCTTCTCCGGCTACCTGCTGCTCCGCTCCCTCATCGAGGACCAGCGGCGCGCGGCCGTGTCCGGCGCGATCCTCGGCATCATCGGTTTCCTGGACATCCCGTTGATCCACATGTCGGTGTACTGGTGGCGCACGCTGCACCAGCCCCCTTCCATCCTGCGGCCGGACAAGGCGCCGTGGGACAACATCGACCCGGCCATGCTGTGGCCGCTGGGCATCAACTTTCTGGCGTTCGTGGTGCTGTTCTTCTACCTGCTTTCGTTGCGCTTCCACCTGGGAGAGGTGGAGGACGAAGCGCGCCGCAACCGGCTCTACGCCGCGCCATGACCTAGTGGCCTGTAACATGCAATTGTGTACCAAGATGCGCAGGACTTTTTGTTGTCGGCAAGGCGCGATGACGAGCAGTGGCGGGCACCACGCGAGGAAGAGCAACGCGGCCGACGACGAAAAGGACAAGCAGATTGGTACACAATTGCATGTTATAGGCCACTAAGTCATTCGGGGGCATGATTCCATGGGACACTGGGGTTTCGTCTTTCTGGCCTACGGCATCGTCTGGTGCAGCATCCTCGTCTACACCGTGCTGCTGAAGCGGCGCATCCAAAGGGCGGTGGCGGCCCGCAACGAGACTTCCGGTATTCCGAGCGAGGCGGACAGGCATGAAGCGTAGGTATCTCATCGGCGCCCTGATCATCGTCGGCGGTCTGGCCTATCTCATCTACGGCGCCATGCAGGAAGCCGTGGTCTACTTCGTCACGCCCACCGAGCTCCGCGCCGAGACCCCGGCGGCGGACCGGTTCCTGCGAGTGGGCGGCATGGTGCTGCCCGGCTCGCTGGAGAAGGACCTCGACCGGCGCACCTTCCGCTTCAGCATCACCGACGGCGAGGAATCCATCGCGGTGTTCTACCAGGGAGTGCCGCCGGACCTCTTCTCCGAGGGCAAGGGCGCCGTGGTGGAGGGCCGGCTGGGCAGGGACGGCGTCTTCAAGGCCTCCACGGTGATGGCCAAGCACGCCGAGGAGTACAGCCCGCACCGCGAAGGCGAAGACCCGGCGGCCAAGCGGAGCTTCGTGCCCGCGCGGCCCACGGGCTATTAGTAGCGTCGCGTCCGGCCGGTTCGCATGACCGCCACCCTGGGACATAGCTGCATTCTCCTGGCGTTGGCGCTGGCGCTGTGGGGCATCGCGGCCCCGGTCCTGCACGCGCGCACGGGCAACGAAGGCTTCCAGGTCTCCGCCCGCTACGCCATCCTGGGCCAGTTCGTTCTCGTCACCGCGGCCGCGGCGGCGTTGATCTACGCACTGGTGGCAACCGATTTCTCCATCCGCTACGTGGCCTTCAACACCACCCGGAACACGCCCATCTACTACCGCGTCACCGGGCTGTGGGGCGCCCTGGAGGGTTCGCTGCTCCTGTGGGAGTGGATCCTCATCATCTTCTCCGCCCTGGTGGCATGGAGCTACCGCAGGCGCATGCGGGAGTTCATGCCCTGGGTGCTGATGGTGTTCTCCATCGTCTCGGTGTTCTTCCTCGCGGTCATCGCCTTCGCCTCGAACCCCTTCGAGACCCACTTCCCGGTGCCCGCCGACGGCCGGGGGCTCAACCCGCTCCTGGAAGACGCCAACATGCTGAGCCATCCGCCGCTCCTGTACACGGGGTTCGTGGGGCTCACGGTGCCGTTCGCCTTCGCCATGGCGGCGCTCATCCGCGGAAAGCTCGACCACGCCTGGATCGTCGCCACCCGGCGCTGGACCATCACCGCCTGGTTCTTCCTCACCCTCGGCAACCTGGTGGGCGCGTGGTGGTCCTACCACGTGCTCGGCTGGGGCGGCTATTGGGCCTGGGACCCGGTGGAGAACGCCGCCTTCATGCCCTGGCTGCCGGCCACCGCGTTCCTGCACTCGGTGCAGGTGCAGGAGCGGCGCGGCATGCTCAAGACCTGGAACCTGCTGCTGATCATCATCGCCTTCAGCCTCACCATCTTCGGCACCTTTCTCACGCGGTCGGGGGTGCTCTCTTCCATCCACGCCTTTTCGTCCGGCCCGGTGGGGATGTACTTCCTGGGATTCCTCGCCTTCGTGCTGATCTCGTCCCTCGGACTCCTGGCGTGGCGCAGCGACCAACTGCGCGGGCAACCCGAGCTCGACTCCGTGGTGAGCCGCGAATCGGCTTTCGTGCTGAACAACGTGGTGTTCGTGTCCGCCCTGTTCACCATCTTCCTCGGCACGGTCTTTCCCTTGCTGTCCCAGGCCGTGGCCGGGGTCCAGGTGAGCGTGGGCGCGCCCTACTTCAACAGCGTGACGGCGCCGTTGTTCCTGCTGCTGGTGTTCCTGATGGGAGTCGGCCCGCTCATTGCCTGGCGGCGCGCTTCCTGGGACAATCTCAAGCGGAACTTTACCTGGCCGATGGTCGCGTCCCTGGCCGTCGCCGTGGGTCTGTTCGCCGGCGGGATCCGCTCCTTCCTCTCGCTCCTGGCGTTCACCCTATGCGCATTCACGGTATGGACCATGGTTTTCGACACCTGCCTCTCCCTGCGCGCCCGGCGGCGGCAGGCCGGAGAGGGCCCGTTGCGCGGGCTTGCCACTCTGGTCCGGCGCAACCAACGCCGCTACGGCGGCTTCGTGGTGCACCTGGGGGTGGTGCTGGTGGTCCTGGGCATCGCCGGCTCCATGACTTACAGCGTCGAGCGCGAGGCGACCCTGAGCGTCGGCGAGACCCTGACGGCCGGACCCTACCGGGTCGCCTTCGAGGGGCTGCGGGGCTCCCAGCAACCCACGCACTTCCGGGTGGAAGGTCGATTCCAGGTCTCGCAGAACGGCGACAGCCTGGGACGGCTGTCGCCGGCGTTGAAATTCTTCCCCACCCAGGACTCGCCCATCGGGCGGGCGGTCTTCCACAGCACCCTCAAGGAGGACCTCTACCTGATCCTTTCCGGATTCAGCGAAGTGGACCGGAACCGGGCCACCCTCAAGGTGCTGATCCGCCCGCTGGTGCTGTGGATCTGGCTGGGCGGACTCGTCATCACCCTCGGCACGCTCATGACCATCCTGCCCATGGGTCGGGACCCGCGCGGAGGTGAGACATGAGCGCCGCGGCGCGGAGGCTGCTCCTGACCCTGATGGGGGTGGGAGCGCTGGTGATCCTGCTGGGTTACGGGTTCTACCAGGACCCCCGTTATATCCCGTCGCCGCTGGTGGGCAGCACCGCGCCGGACTTCTCCCTGGAGCTGTTCAAGGGTGGGACGGTGCGCCTTTCCGAGCTTCGCGGCAAGACGGTGATGCTGGATTTCTGGGCCTCCTGGTGCCTGCCCTGCCGGGAGGAGGCCCGGGACCTGGAAGCGGCCTGGAAGCGACAGGGAGACGACGTCGTGTTCCTCGGCATCAACATCCAGGACAGGAAGGCGGACGCCCTCGAGTTCATCGACGAGTTCGGCATCACCTTCGCCAACGCCCGCGACCCCGACGGTGCGGTGTCGGTGGACTACGGCGTGTGGGGCATTCCCGAGGCCTTTTTCATCAGCCCTGCCGGACGAATCACCTACAAGCACGTCGGCGCCATTCCGCCCGCGGTGATCGAGGCCAAGATCCGGGAGGCCCGGCGTGATCTCATCAGCACCGGCAGCGGCCGTGGAGAGCACCAGGCCATACGATGAAAGCACGAGTCGGCACGGCAACTTGGGCCCTCATTCTCACGCTGGGCTTGAATGTTCACGCGGACCAGGCGCTGGAGGACCGGGTACGCGCCATCGCCTCGGAGCTCCGTTGCGTCGTGTGCCAGAACCTGTCGGTCGCCGACTCCCCCGCCGAGATGGCGGTGCAGATGCGCGGTATCGTGCGGGAGCAGCTCGAGGCGGGCAAGACCCCGGACGAGATCCGCGGCTACTTCGTCTCCAAGTACGGCGAATGGGTCCTGCTGGCGCCGCCGGCTCACGGCTTCAATCTCACCGTATGGATCCTGCCCTTCGCCGTCCTGCTCGGCGGACTCGGCTTCGCGCTGTGGTATCTTCGCCGATGGAGCGGCCGCCGGAGGGACGACCCGGACGAGCCCCTGGATCCGGAGCTGCTGGAGCGGGTCCGCGCCGAGGCCGGCGAAACCGGGGCGAAGCCGGGACAACCGCCGCCGGACGAGGAACAACTCCGCCTCTACCAGGACCTCCGGGAGCTTGACTTCGACCGTGAGGCCGGCAAGCTTTCGGAGGCCGACTACCAGGCCCTCAGGCAGCGCTACGAACGTCAGGCCGTGCGCCGGCTCGCGGAGGTCCGCGCAAGCACGGCGCCTGTCCCGGAGCCCGAGATGACGCAGAAGAGCGATGCCAGAGGCAGCAGACGAGGCTGGGTGCTGGCCGCGTGGGCGGTGGTGCTGCTGGCGGGCGGCGTCACCCTCGGCGTGCTGCTCGGGCAGTCCCTGCGGCCCCGGACCTCCACGGAGGACAGCATCACCGGCGATTTCCTGACCGGAACCGGCCCCGGCGGCATCGGCCGCCCGGGGGCTTCGGAAACGCCGGCGGCGGCCCTGCGCCGGGGACAGGAAGCCTTCCAGCGGAAGGACTTCAAGAGCGCCATCGACGCCTTCCGCGCCGTCCTGGACAAAGACCCTGGCGAACCCGTTGCCAACGCCTACATGGGAATGATCCTGGCCCAGGCCGGTCACGCCGACGCCGCCCTGAAAGCCCTCGACCGGGCCCTGTCCCGGACTCCCAACCTGCCCCTGGCCTTGTGGGCCAAGGGCATGATCCTGTTCCAGGAAGGGCGCGACCTGGCGGGGGCGCGGGAACACCTCCAACGCCTGGAGCGGCTGCTTCCGGAGGGCGAGCAACGGGACTCCGTGCGCGACATCATCGCGCGGATCGGCCAGGCGCCGGCGGAGCAGCCCAAGGCGCCCGCGGAGCCTATCATAGAGGGAACCGTCGAGATGCCCCCGGGGCACGCGGCGAAGGCCGGGCCGCGCGCCACTCTCTACATCATCGCCCGGGCGGCCGGGGCCGGCGGCGGCCCTCCACTAGCGGTGAAGCGGATCGCCGCACCGACCTTCCCTGTCTCTTTCTCGCTGGGACCGGCCGACGTCATGATGCCGGGGATGGCTTTCGAAGGGCCTCTTGACCTCAGCGCACGGCTGGACCGCGACGGCGATCCCCTGACCCGGGAACCCGGAGAGCCGGCCGGCGCCTACGGCGGGAATCCGGTCAAACCCGGCGCCCGCGACGTCGCCATCAAGCTGAGATAGTCTACACGGGATCGATCAATCGGCTCCGGGAAGCCGAGCATACTTTCCCTTGAAGAAGAGCAGCGGGCGGTCGCCCGACGCCTGCGCGTGGATGACCTCGCCGAGGTAGATGGTGTGGTCGCCGCCGTCGTAGCCCTGGGTGACCGTGCACTCGATGTGTCCGATGGTCTCGTCCAGCACCGGGATGCCGTTGTCGCTCATGTGCCAGGCGGCATCCTGAAACTTCTCGATGCCCTTGGTGGCGAAGCGGTTGGCCAGGTGCTCCTGGTGCTCGCCCAGCAGGTTGACGGCGAACACCCGAGATTCCTCGAAGCAGTCATAGCAGTTGGCCTTCTTGTCGATGCACACCAGCACCAGCGGCGGGTTCAGCGAAAGGGACGAGAAGGCGTTGGCGGTGATGCCGGTGGGGACTCCGGCCTTGTCCTTGGTGGTGACGATGGTCACTCCGGTGGCGAAGTGTCCCATCACGTGCCGGATCTCGCGTGCGTCCATGGGGCACGGGGTAACAGACAAGCCGGAATGTTGTCAATCACCGCCGCCGGCTCTATGGGAGCAAGGACGCAGGACTTGATGGAGTTGGAAAACGCCGCCGCCCGCTTCAGCTATCGAGCTCCGGCTTGGGCAGCGTCATGTAGGGGACCTGGTGGTCGTCCAGGGCTTCCTGCTCCTCCGGCGTGGCGGTACCGTGGATAGGACGCTCCTCGACCTCGCCGTCGTGAATGCGGCGGGCCTCCTCGGCGAAACGCGGGCCGACGTCCTCGAAGTGGTTCTGGACGTAGTGATGGACGCGGATCAGCGCTTCGCGGAACTGCTCGGGCGTTGGCATCTCCGGCTTCGAACGCTGCGCGGCCGGAGCCGGCGCCGCTTCCTTCTTCATGTGGACCGCGCAGGTATGAGGCAGCTTGGTGATGGCCGTGGAGTTGCACACCGGACATGCGATCTCGTTCCGGGAAAGTTGTTCCTGGTAGTTCTCGGGTCCCGAAAACCACCCTTCGAAACTGTGCTCGTTCTCGCAAGTGAGATCGTAAATGACCATGGTAACGTCCTGTCCGACCGCCTGTTCCGAAGGTAATCCCGCCTCCCGGCGATGTCAAGATAGCAGGAAATCCGTCAAGACCTCGACGAACGCGTCTCGTTCCTCGATCTGCGGCTCATGGGCGGAATCCCGGAACCGGTGCACCCTGGAGCCCGGCACGATGGCCTGCAGCCGCTCGTCCCAATCGGACTGGTTCAGGGGATCGTGATCGCAGGAGATGATGAGCAACGGCACATCCACGCCGGAAAGCTGCTTCTTGAAGGCCTCCACGGTGGAGCCCCGCTCAAGTCCCGGCCGCTTCAGGCGCGCCGCGGACAGGGCCTCCCACGCCCCCGGCGCGATCGAGTCGGTGTAACGTGACTCCACGCATTCCGGGGTCAGCCACTTCTCGTCGTGGAACAGCAGCTTGAGGAGCTTGCGCATGTTCTCCGGGCTCGGCGTGTAGTCCTCGATGTCGGCCTGGAAATCGCTCTTGAAGACCCCGGCGTTGCCGCAGATGGTCACCATCTTCTTCATCCTGAGGGGTGACGGGCTGCGGACCGCGCTCCTGAGCAGCGTGCCGCCACCGGCCGAATTCCCCGCGTAGAAGGCCTCGCCTACCCCAACCACATCCATAAGTTGCGCCAGGTGCGTCAGCCGGAAACCCGAAGGGTCGGAAAAGCTGTAGATCTTGGCGGTGCGGCCGTATCCCAGCATGTCCGGGGCGATGATGTGAAATGTTTCCGCCAGCTTCCCGATGGCCGCGCTCCAGGTGGCCTCGGCCGAGGCGCCGTACTCGCCTCCATGGAGCAGCACCAAGTCGGGCCCCTCCCCCGCCTCCAGGTAGTGGGTCTCGATTCCGCCGACCCGAAGCGTACGATGCAGATAATCCGTGCTCATTTACCGTTCTCCACGCCGGGCGGGTTTGAAACCCGCCCTTACATCTCACCGCGCTTTCCGTGCCAAACCGAGCGCTTCTCGCCGCCTCGGGCCTACCAGCCGAGCGCGTAGCCGTCCCGGCGCGGGTCGGCGGCGGCCATGAGCGTGCCGTTCCGGGGATCCCTTGCGATGAGCGCCGCCCCGCCGAAGGCCCAGGGCTCCACCACGGTCACCGGATGACCCCTGGCCGCCAAGCCCTTCACCACCTCCTCCGGGAAGCCCTCCTCCAGCCGCAACATCTCGGGATAGCCCACGTTGGGCGGGGTGCCGGGCACGTGACTCCAGCGAGGAGCCTCCAACGCGCACTGCGGGTCCATCTTGAGGTCCAGCAGGTTGTGCAGCACCTGCACGTTGGTCTGAGGCTGATCGTCCGCCCCGGGCGTGCCCCCCACCGCCAGGAACTCGCCGTTGTGGAACACCATGTAGGAGTTGAGGGTGTGGGCGGGCCGCTTGCCCGGTCGAAGCGCATTGGCGTGGTCGGGATCCAGCCTGGCGCTGCACAGGCGGTTGTTCATCACGAGGCCGGTATCCCCCGCGACCACGCCGGACCCGAAGACCGAGAAGACGCTCTCGATGAGCGAGATGGCGTTGCCGTCGCCGTCGGCCGCGCACAGGTAGGTGGTGTCGGCGCCGGCGGCGGCGTAGGATGAGGTCACCGGGCCGGCGACGTCGGCGATGTCCGCGCGGCGCGCGTCCGCGTACTCCGCGCTGATGAGGCGCCGGACTTCCGGGTCGACGAAACGGGGGTCGCCCAGGTGCCGGATGCGGTCCTCGAAGGCGATCTTCTTGGCCTCCACCATGACGTGGGCCAACTCGGTCCGGCTGAGCGCCTTGCAGTCGTAGCCCGCCAGCAGGTTCATCATGGTCAGGACGATGAAGCCCTGGGACACCGGCGGCTGCTCCAGGAGCTGGTAACCCCGGTAGTCCGTGCTCAGGGGCTCCATCCACTCGGCGAAGCTTCCCTCCAGGTCCCGTTCCTCGAAGAGTCCGCCGCGTTCCCGGATGCCGGCGCACATGCGCGCCGCCACGTCGCCTCCATAGAAGCCGTCGCGCCCGTCGCGGACGATGGACTCCAGCACCCCCGCCAGCTCCGGCTGCCGCAGCAGCCGTCCCGGCGTGAGGTCCTCCAGCCGCTCACGGAAATACCGGTGGATGTCGGGCGACGCGGGCGCACACTGTTCGATGGATTGCGCGAGGGACAGGTAGAGTGGAAAACCGTCCCGGGCCAGGGTCACGGCGTCGGCACAGACCTCGGCCAAGTCCACGGTGCCGTATTGCCGGTGTAGTTCCAGCCATCCGTCCACCGCTCCGGGAACCGCGATGCTCAAGGGCCCGGAGGTCGGCACGGCATCCAGCCCACGGCCCTTGAAGGACTCGATGGTGGCGTTGCTCGGGGCGGGTCCACTGGCGTTGAGCGCCCTCACCTTGCCCTCGTCCTTCATGTAGACCAGCGAGAACATGTCGCCGCCCAGGCCGCAAGCCTCGTGCTTGACCACCGCCAGGACGAACCCGGCGGCAACCGCCGCGTCCACGGCATTGCCACCCCGCTGCATGATCCTGAGACCGGCCAGGGATGCCAACGGATGGCCCGCTGCGATCACCCCCCTCGTGCCCTGGATCAGCGTTCGCGCTGCTTTGTCATACCTGATTTCATGTAAAGGATGAGACATGATGACTGCTCTCCCGTGGTCTGATTATTCCGGCGTGCCTGGATTCCCGCTTTCGCGGGAATGACATCGCGTTTAGCCTAGTGTGGTGTCTGGTTAATTCGCAGCATAATCTGCGGGTCTTTTTCGCCGTC
>JAPPNF010000046.1 GCA_028818755.1 Deltaproteobacteria bacterium
TAACCCCCGCCGCTGGCCATGCGCATGTACAGCACGTCATCCGTGCGCAGGTCGAAGTCGCAATACGGCAGCATCTCCGAGGTGCCTCCCATGGCTTCCACGTCCACCGGTTGGCGGTTTTCCCCTACCGTATCCCAGACGTGGGTGCCTTCCTTCAGCACCAACAGGCTGGGCGCGGCGGACAGGCCGCCGAAGACTCCCTGCCCGGAGTTCCGTAACCCCGCCACGCCCAGCGCCACGCCCTTGATGCCGCCTTCCGGGGCCTGGTGCACCGTGAGCGCGGTCTCCGCGCCGGCGCCGCCGCGATAGCGCCCGGCCCCGGCCCCGTCCGTCAGGTGGCGCCGGAACAGGTAGAGGATGGGGAAGTTCTGCTCCACCCACTCGACGTTCTGGCAGGAGTGCCAGCCGCGCCCGCCGGAGTCCACTCCGTCCTTGCCCGCGCGGGCGCCGTAGCCGTCGATGGCGCCTTCGGAAAGGCTCGACACGTAGTAGCGGCCGTACTGGTTGACGCCGGCGTGGCGCGCGAAGCGGTGGCCCGCGTTGGACGCCATCACCTCGTGCCGCCAGCTCTCGCTGGTGGCCAGCATCTGCATCAGCACGGCCGGGGCCAGGTAGCGGCAAGTGGCCGCCCCCGAGGTGGTGTTCAGGGACACCGGGGCGGGGTATTGGGCGTTGACCACCGTGCCCGGCGGAGCGACGATCTCGATGGGACCGAAGGCGCCGTGGTTCCGGGGGATGTCGAATCCGAGGGTCTCCACGACCGCGGCGAAGCAGGTCCCGAAGGTGGCGTGGTACGGCATGTTGATGCCGGTCGTGGCCTGGGGATCGCTGCCGGTGAAGTCGAAGATCAGGCGGTCATCGCGCTTGCGCAGGGTGAGGTGCATCTTCCAGGCCTCGTCGCCCTGAATGAGCGCCATGTCGCTCCAGGCACCGTCCGCGAACTCGGCGATCCGCTGCCGCAGCACCGACTCCGTGTAGCGGATTATCTCCGCCGACACCTGCTCCAGGAGTTCCGGGCCGTACTGACGGGCGATTTCCTGTATCCTGGCCTTGGCGATGTTGTTGGCGGCGATCTCGCACTTGAGATCGAGCCCCACCATGACGGGCTGCCGCGTCATGTTCAGGATGGTGTCGAAGACGTCCCGCCGGAGCTGGCCGCGCTCCACCAGCTTGAGACCCGGCACGCGGACACCCTCGTGACAGATATCCGTGGCCCCGGGCGAGTTGCCCCCCGGCGACATGGCGCCGATGTCCATGACATGGACGAAGGTTGCGCTCCAGGCGATGCGGCGGCCCTCGTGGTGAATCGGAGCGATGACGTAGACGTCGGACTGGTGGATGGCCGCCACGTAAGGGTCGTTCAACAGGAAGACGTCGTCGGGGTCGATGCCCTCGCCGTCCTCGAACCGCTCGATGATCTTCTTGACCGCGAAGCCGGCGCAGGCCACGTGCTGGCCCAGGGACTGGCCCGCGGACAGCACGTCTCCGTCCGCGGTGTAGAGCGACGCCATGTAGTCGTGCTGCTGGGTGGTGTTCACCGTGCCGCCGACCCGCTCGAGGGTAATCCCCATCTCCCGGGCGATCTGGTACAGCCGGTGCGACAGGATTTCCAGGGTGACGGGATCGACGCCGTTCTTGTTGGCTGCAGTCATAGGGTCCTCCCAAGCGTTGCATCGATCGTTGGCGCGATGCGTACGCGGGCGGGTTTCAAACCCGCCCCTACGGGCCGATGTGGATCACGATGTTGCGGAACTCGTCCATCTCCGCGCGGTCGTTGGGGTTCACGACGATGGTGGTGACCGGAGTCTCGATGATGGCCGGGCCGGCGAGACTGGCGCCGGGAGACAGGCGGTCGAAATCGTAGACGTCGGTGGCGACGAAGTCTCCGTGCTCCTCGAAGTGCGCCGCCCGTGTCCCCTTCCGGGCCTCCCGGGCATCGCCGGGCGCGGCCTCGCTCCTGTGAACCGCCGGCCGGGCCAGCTTGCCGATGGCCGTGACCCGTAGCGACAGCATCTCCCTGCCCGCCTCCGGATAACCAGCTCCCTGCCCGAAGGACTGCTCGTAGAGGTCGTCGAAGCGGGCGTAGAGCTGCTCCAGATCGGCGTCCCCCAGCGGTCCCCGCCCCGGGATCGGGACGTTGATCTCGTTGACTTGGTAGCGGTAGCGCATGTCCACGCTCCGCAGCATCTCGGTGCCGCCGTCCCGGAAACCGGCGGTCGCGAGATCCGCGGCGGCGCGGGTGCGCAACGTGTCGAAGCCAGCGTTCAGGCGGCCGGGGTCGAACGGCGCCACCACGTGGTCGGACATGCCGTACTCATAGGTCACGTCCGCGGAGATCAGCCCGGTGGCCGCGTGCACCGAGGCCGTCAGCGGAATGACCACCTTGCGCATGCCGAGTTGAAGCGCGCAGCGCGAGGCGTGGGCGGGTGCGGAGCCGCCGATGGCCACCATGGTGAACTCCCGCGGGTCCTGCCCCCGCTCCACCGTGCAGCGGCGGATGAGATCGCTCATGTGAGCGTTGATGATCCGGAAGATCCCGCTGGCGGCCTCCGTCACGGTCATCCCCAGCGGCCCGGCGATACGCTCCTCGATGGCGGCCACGGCCGCGTCCTTCTTGAGCGCCAGGCGGCCGCCCAGGAAGTAGTCCGGGTTCAGATACCCCAGGGCCACGTCGGCGTCGCACACCGTCGGCTCGGTGCCGCCGACGCCGTAGGCCACCGGACCCGGAGCGGCGCCCGCGCCCTGCGGGCCGACCTTGAGCAGTCCCGACGCACGGTCGATCCAGGCGATGCTGCCGCCGCCCGCGCCGATGGACGCCACCCAGATCTTGGGCGCCAGGATGCGGTAGCGCTCGAACACCGGCTGGTAGTCGCGCTCGATGACTCCCTGCCGGACCAGGCTGACCTTGAAGGTGGTGCCGCCCATGTCCGCCGCCAGGACGTTGGGCTCGCCGATCAGGTCGCCGATGAACTTGCTGCCAACCACCCCGGCCGCGGGTCCGGATTCCAGGGCGCCGATGGCCCTTTGAGAGGCGGCTTCGATGCCGAGCATGCCGCCGTAGGCCTGCATGACCAGGGGGTCGCTCCCGAGCCCCCTGTCCGCGAGGCCTTGCTGAAGGTTGCGCAGGTACGAAGCGATGCGCGGGCCGATGTAGGCATTGAAGATGGTCGTGGCGGTGCGCTCGTACTCGCCCAGGAACGGGGCGACGTCGCTCGAGCAGCTTACGTGGATACCGGGATGCCTGCGGTGGACCACGTCGGCGACGGCCTTCTCGTGGGCATTGTTGGCGATGGACCACAGCAGGCATACGGCCACCGACTCGACGCCCTTGGCGGCCAGACGCCCTGCCACCTCCTCGATCTGCTGGACATCGACGTCGATCAACACCGATCCCCTGTAATCGATGCGGCCCTGCACCTCCTCGGTCAGGCTTCGCGGCGCCAGCGGCTCGGGCTTCTCCAGGGCCGCCACGTGCGAGGCCTCGGCCTCCGTCAGGCCATGGGTCACATCGCCTCGCATCATCAGGAACGTGTCGGGGAAACCCCCGGTGACCACCAGCGCGGTCCGTGCCCCGGTGCGGGTGATGAGGGTATTGTCGGCCACCGTGCACGCATGGAAGAAGAGGCGAGTCGAGCGCAGCAATTCCTCCACGCCTGTCAGCCCGAGATTGGCGGCGCCGTTCTCAAGGGCATCGACCACGCCCACGGCGAAGTCGTGGGGAGTCGACAACGCCTTCCCGATGCTCAGCTTCCCGTTGCTGTCGAGAATGACGCAATCCGTGAAGGTGCCGCCGATATCGACGCCGATGACGTATTCCATGTTCGTCCGGCCTCTCAAGAACCGCCGACGGGCGGGAGTTCGTCCCTGGAGCGCGCCCGGAAGACGCATGCCTTCTCCCGCGGGATGCGCACGCCGACGGTGCCGCCCACGAGCACGGAAGCCAGAGTGCGCACGAGCAGAACGTGCTCTCCGACCTCGACGGTGTAGACCCGGTGGTCCCCCAGGAACACGTTGGAGACCACGCGGCCGCGGAAGCTGTTCTCCTGCACCGGCTCTCCCTGCCCGTCGGGGGTCAACTCCACATCTTCCGGCCGCACGCCGACGACCACCGACTCGCCGGCGGCCCGATTGTCCGAGGCGGGCACCGCAAGGGGACCCACGATGGTGTCCACCGCGTCGCTGCCGTGCGTGCGGCCGTCGATCCAGTTGGTGGACCCGAAGAACTGCGCCACCCGCGGGTCCGCCGGACGGCAGTAGAGGTCCTCGGGCGATCCCTGCTGCAGGATGTCGCCCTCGTGCATGACCGCAATGCGGTCGGCAAGCTCCATGGCCTCCATCTGGTCGTGAGTCACGTAGAGGATGGTGATGTCGAGCCGGGCGGCAAGGCTGCGGATCTCCTTCCGCACCTCCTCCCGCAGCCGCGCGTCGAGGTTGCTCAGGGGCTCGTCCATCAGCAGCACCACCGGCTCGGTGGCGAGGGAGCGCGCCAGTGCCACCCGCTGCTGCTGCCCCCCGCTCAGAAGCGGCGTCGGACGGCGCTCCATTCCCTCCAGTCCCACCAGGGCCAGCGCCCTGCTCACGCGATCACGGATCTCGGCCTTGCCGAGCCTGGGCCGTTTCTGGGTCAAGGGGAGCGCGACGTTCTCGAAGATGGTCATGTGCGGCCAGATGGCATAGGACTGGAACACCATGCCCAGTCCGCGCCGCTCCGGCGGCACCAGGATCCGTTTCTCCCGCGAGTAGACGGTCACGCCGTCGAGCACGATCTCGCCCCGGTCCGGCACCGCCAGACCCGCTACGCAGCGCAGCAGCGTGGTCTTGCCCGAGCCGCTGGGTCCCAGCAGCACGAAGAACTCGCCCCGCTCCACCGTCACGTCCACGGTGCGGAGCGCATGGACGACGGACTCGCCGGCGCGCTGAAAGTCCTTTCCCAGGCCGCGGATCTCGATCATCGGTTGCCCGTCTCCGCGCGGCACCTACTGCGCCACGCCGATGTGCCTCCTGCCGAACACGTAGTACAGCACGATCAACGGCGTCATCAA
>JAPPNF010000168.1 GCA_028818755.1 Deltaproteobacteria bacterium
GGAGAAGGTAGGGAAGGAGTTGGAGAAGGGGGTGAAGGGGGTAGGGAAGGGACTGGAGAAGGGGGTGAAGGAGTTGGGGAAAGGGTTGGAAAGTCTTTTTAAGCGTATATGTGAGGATTGGCTGAAGGTTCCGGATGGTCAATGCGGCGTGTGTTGGACAAACGAAAGCGGACAGGGCGAAGTGTACGCATGTAGCCCTGGCGACCCTGGCTCGGGTGTGCCTCCATCGCGATTGGGACAGAGCACAGATAGGCCGCGTCCCACTCAAGGCGAACTTGACGCCTTCATGCAGTGGCGCGAGGCCAGCCGCCCTTCTTACGAGGAATTGGAGCCGTGGTCCGACGGTTTGGCTCGGTTCTTG
The DNA here is from genome assembly GCA_028818755.1 of Deltaproteobacteria bacterium. Classification (GTDB taxonomy): domain Bacteria; phylum Desulfobacterota; class Binatia; order UBA9968; family JAJDTQ01; genus JAJDTQ01. Next base: position 362 of record JAPPNF010000168.1, read on the forward strand.
CCTCATAGGAAATGGCCGGGCACACCTATTCCTTCGGAGATACCTCTGTTTGACGTGACGACAGAGCCCAGAGTCCGCGAGAAGGATGGCTACGGTGTCGGAGACTTCTTGGCACCGCGAGCGCTTACGGACAAGGCTGGCAACGTAGTCGGCACGCGTTACCACGGCGGGGTTGACTACGTTGCGAAGCCCGGCGAACCCATATTCTCACCGGTAAATGGAAAGGTCATACGCGTAACAAATGCGTACAAAAAGGACAATCATGGCCTGAAAGCGATTGTAATCGAGCAAAGTGGTTACGAATTTAGGGTATTGTACGTAGAGCCGAGGCCGGAATTGAAAGTCGGAAGCTCTGTTACTGGTGGAACCAGGATAGGGACGGCGCAGAATTTGTCGACGAAATTCAAACAAGGTATGACCAATCATGTTCATTTGACCATCATTGATTCGTCTGGGAAAAGAGTAGCGCCATCTCGAAAGATGGTAATCAAACCCAGGAAAAGTAAGTGAACTGAATCGCCCCGGGTTTACCGGATGAACCGCCCCGGGTTTACCGGAGACTCTATTCTTTGAGAGGATGGGGTCATGAAAAGTCGACGAGGTATTCACCGGAGGTTCGAGAGAGGGCGGAATGCGGCGGCCGATCGGCAGGGGGCGAACCGCCTTGAGCGCGGGCGAAACGCGTTCGAAGCCGGGCGTGCGTTGGCGCGTGAGGAGGGATGGGAATTCAACTGGAAACTGGCGATCGCGCCTGGGGTGGGTCATTCGTTCGGACGGATGCTCCGGGCTCGCGAGTCCGACAGCGCCTTTGGTCTGGAAGACCGCTAGTCGTGAGCAGTCCACCCGACCGGCCGATCCAGGCAGACGCTTTTTTTGACTAGTGCTCCCGCAACAGCTTGCCGTAGCCGTTGATGCGGTCGTTGACGCCGGTGCGGCGCAGCGTCTCCCAGACGATGGCCTGTATGGCGATGACGACGTTGACTCCGAGTTCCTGCTCCAGGGGATCGATGAGCTCGATGATGCCCCAGTGGGGCGCGGGGATGTAGAGGGTGTCGGCTTCGGGGTAGTCGCGGTAGAGGGACTCGGCGAGGGCCTTCACCTCGTCCTGGGAGATGGTGGCCAGGTCCGCGACGGTCTTCTGGGCGCCGCGGAACCCCAGCAGGTCGAAGCCGTAGTGGGTGACGTACTCGGCGTGGAAACCCTCGGGGTCGGTGAAGGGGTGGAGGAGCACCAGCTTGTTGGCGCCCACGGCCCGCAGCGCGTTCACCTGCGCGGTGATGCTGGAGGTTACCGGAACGCCGATCTCCTCCTCGGTCTTGCGCAGGGTCTCCTCGAGCCCTTCGTAGCCGAGGGACAGGTTGAGCGGAACGCCCCCGAAGACCATGATGTCGACGCCGGCCTTGCCCATCTCGCGGGCCGCCTCCAGGGTCATCTCGACGCTCCGGGTCGTTTCCTGCTCGGTGAGCTTCTTGATGGCTAAGGTGGTGAGGACGAGCGTCACTCCCTCCGGAACCATCTTGTAGAACTCGTAGGGAAACGTCTCCGTCAGGTAGGGCGGCGACGTATAACCGATTCGGGCGCGATAACCGTACATGGCAAGGCCTCCTTTAGTGTCCTGTCACACATCGACCGGCGAAAGTCCACTGGTTCACGTCAGGTTCCGGGTCCTGGGATCCAGGAAGTCCCGCAGCCAGTCTCCCAGCAGGTTGATGGAGAGCACCACCAGCACCAGCGCCACGCCGGGGAAGAACGACAGCCACCAGGCGGTGGTGATGTGGGCGCGCCCGTCGGCGATCATCGCCCCCCAGGAGGGCGTCGGCGGCGGGATTCCCGCGCCCAGAAAGCTCAGCGAAGCCTCCACGATGATGACCCAGCCCACCTGGAGCGTCGCCAGCACCACCAGCGGGTTGACGATGTTGGGAAAGATGTGGCGCCGCAGGATGCGGAACGACGAGCAGCCCGCCACCCGGGCGAGGGCCACGAACTCCCGCTCCTTCCAGCTCAGCACCTCGCCGCGCACGAGCCGGGCGAACCTCGCCCACATCACCAGGCCCAGGACCAGGATCAGGTTCTGGAAGCTCGGGCCGAACACCACCGCGAAGAGCAGCGCGATGAGAATGATGGGCAGCGACAGCATGGCGTCGGTGGTGCGCATGATCAGGGTGTCGACCCAGCGTCCGAAGTAGCCCGAGATCAGTCCCAGCAGGGTGCCGATGACGCCGCCCACGGCCACGGCCGCCAGGCCCGCGGCGATGGACACCCGCGCGCCGTGGATGATGCGGCTGGTCATGTCACGGCCCAGCCGGTCGGTGCCCAGCGGATGGGCCAGCCTGCCTCCCTCCTGCCACGCCGGCGGCAGCAGGCGTGCCCTCAGCGCGATCTTGTTGGGAGGGTAGGGCGCCACGACATCGGCCAGCACCCCGAGGCCTCCGAAGAGGAGGAGTATCAGCAAGGGGACGATCAGCAGTCTGCGCGCGCGGGCGCGCACCGATCCGGGAAGATCGCTCGCGGGGACGGCCACGCCGGTGTCGGCCGTCACGGTGATGCCGGAGTCAGCCATAGCGAATGCGCGGATCGATGTAGGCGTACAGGATGTCCACCACGAGATTGGCCGCCAGGATGATGGTGGACACCAGCAGCACCACGCCCTGGATCACGGGGTAGTCGCGCCACTGGACCGCCTCGAAGGCCAGCCGTCCGATGCCCGGCCAGGCGAACACGGTCTCCACCACCACGCTGCCGGCCATGAGGATGCCGAAGTAGAACCCGACGAAGGTCACAACCGGGATCAACGCGTTCTTGAGCGCGTGCTTCCAGGTCACCACCGATTCGGCCAGCCCCTTCATGCGCGCGAACTTGACGTACTCGCTGTCCAGCACGTCCAGCATGGAGCCGCGCAGGAGCCGCACCACCCCCGCCAGCATGAACCCGAAAAGGCCCAGGGTCACGGCCGGCAGCACGTAGGACTCGATGCCCTCCTTGCGGCCGGCGGGCAGGATGTCGAGGTTGACCGCGAAGATGGTGATCAACACGATGCCGGCCCAGAAGGTGGGCACGGACTGGCCGAACAGCGCCACGGTGCGCGCGGCCACGTCCCAAAACCCGCTTTTCCGCGTGGCCGCGATGACTCCCAGGGGCAAGGCTATCAAGAGCGCCATGCCCGTCGAGAAGGATACGAGCTTCAGGGTGTTGGGAAGCCGCAGGCCGATGAGCTCGGCCACGGGCTTGCGGGTGCGTATCGACGTTCCCAGGTCGCCGTGCAGCAGGCTCTGTACGAACCGCGCGTACTGGACGTAGACGGGCTGGTCCAGCCCCAGCTCCCGGCTCATCTCCTCCTGGATCTCGGCCGAGGCGTCGATGGGCAGCATCACGTCCAGCGGGTTGCCGGTCAGGCGCGCCAAGGCGAACACCAGCAGGCTGATGACCAGCAACGTCACGAGGCACTGGATCAGCCTGCCGGCGATGTAGCGTTGCATGGGAACTCGTGGTTGGGAGGCGGGTGGCCCGCACCGTTAAAATCGCTGGCGATTCGCGTGGTACGGGCCACCCGCGGCAACTGTCGTGCGTGCCTACTTGGCAGTCACCAGGCTGGGCTCGATGTAGCCCCGGTGGGGCCGCACCTGAATGTCCTTCACCTGGTTCCCGTAGCCCCACAGGATTCCCTTGACGTCGGCGATGGGCACGCCGCGGTACTCGCTGTGGAGTATCGTGTAGGCCTTCCTCACCTGGGCCGCGATGCCGTCGATGGTGGCTTCACCCGCCGCTTTGGCGGCGATGTCGTCCACGGTGTTGGCCATCTTGATGATCCTGCCCTTCGCCGACCACCAGATGCGCAGGCTGTCGGAGCCGTTGAGCCGTCCGGTGGTGGCGAAGGTGCCGGCCTGCCCCACGATCTTGGGAGATTGCGGGTTGGCGATGTAGAGCGGGCGGAACGCGCCGATGTCGGTGGGGACGATGCTGGTCTTGACTCCGATGGCCTCCCAGTATCCGGCCACGATCTCGGCGAGCTGGAGGTACTGCGTGAAGCCGCCGGTGGGCAGCGCGAACAGCTTGATGGAGAAGCCGTTGGGATAGCCCGCTTCCGCCAGCAGCTTCTTGGCCTTGGCCGGGTCATAGGGGTACGGCTTCAGGTCCGCCGGATAGCCGATGGAGATGGGAGAGCTGGGGAACACCGCCGCCGGCTTGCCCTTGCCGTGCAGCAGCGTGTCGACGATCTCCTGCCTGTTGACCGCCAGGTTCAGGGCCTGGCGCACGCGCACGTCCTTCACCGGACCGGCCTTGTCGTAGTAGGTGGCGTAGAGGTGGATGCGCACCGACGTGGGCTGGGGGTCCTCGGCGATCTTGAGGCCGGCCTTGGTCACGTCCTGAACTTCGTCCAGCGAGATCCGCGCCACGTCCACCTGGCCGGTCTTCAGCATCGCCACGCGGGTGGCCGCCTCCTTTACCAGCACGGTGCGCAGGCGGTCGAAGTTCGGCGACTTGCGCCAGTGGTCCTTGACGGCCTCGAACTCGATGAAGTTGCCGACCTCGTGCTTGACGAACTTCCAGGGTCCGGTGCCCACGGGCTTCTGGGCGAAGCCGTCCCAGCCCACCTTCTTGATGTAGGCCTTGGGGAGCACGATGCCCTCGATGCCGGGCTGAAAGGACATGTCATAGGGAAAGGT
>JAPPNF010000151.1 GCA_028818755.1 Deltaproteobacteria bacterium
TGCTCCTCCGTCTCCCCTCTGCGTCCGTCATCACCCGCTGAACGAACGAAAACCGGTCAGCGGTGAGGAGCATAGCCGATCCGTAATCGAAACGCAATCGACCGTAATCAATTCAGCGGTAGTCGGAGTCTGCGCTTGTCGTTGGAAATGCAGGCGGGAAACTCGGATAGTGAGATATAACCAAACGAAATACAAGATAAAATAGGACAGCTGTCATCTCATGTGTGGCCGCTACACCCAGACCGCGAAACTCCAGGACTTAATGGACCGTTTCGGGCTCGACGAGCCGGACTTCGAGCTGGCGCCCCGGTACAATCTCGCTCCCAGCCAGGACGCCCCGGTTGTAGGCGTCAACCCGAATACGCCGGATACCCGCACCCTGCGGCTGATGCACTGGGGCCTCGTGCCCTATCGCGCCAAGGACGCCGCCAAGCCCATCATCAACGCGCGGGCCGAGACCCTTGCCCAACGGCCGGCCTTCCGTTGGCTACTGCCTCGGCGGCGCTGTCTCGTGCCCGCCGACGGCTTCTACGAATGGCGCAAGGAAGGCCGCATCCGAACGCCCATGCGCTTCACCCTGCGGAGCGGCGAACCCTTTGCCTTCGCCGGCCTCTGGGACCGCTGGCTCCGGCCCGACGGCAACTCCCTCTACTCGTTCACCATCGTCACCACGAGCCCCAACAGCGTCCTGGAGCCCGTCCACAACCGGATGCCGGTCATCCTACGGCCGGAAGACGAGGCCAAGTGGCTCGATCCGGCCAACGCGAACCCCGATGCACTGGCGGCATTGCTCAAGCCTTACCCCGCCGAGCTGATGGACGGGTATTGCGTATCACGAGCGGTCAACTCGCCGGTGAACGACTCGCCCGAGTGCATTGCGCCGGAAGAGGCGCCGCTGACCTTGGTACCGAGATCAAACTTGCAGGCCGATCCATAAAGGTATAATTTCTATACATATGAGAGCAAAGAAATTTGACGCCGACTTTGACGCCGGCAAGGACATAACCGCTGTTCTCGACTTGCCGGCTGCTCGGCGTCCGGCCCGGGAACATCGACGCGTCAATGTCGATTTCCCGGCCTGGATGGTCGAATCCCTGGATCGAGAGGCTAGTAGGCTTGGAGTCACCCGCCAATCGATCATCAAGCTGTGGTTGGCCGAGCGCCTGGAGCGGGCAGCGACAACCGACTGAAATGTCTGCCAGCCGCACCCCCTGGATCCCGGATCAAGTCCGGGATGACTGGGAGAGGGCTCGGGATGATGGCCGTGGGGGTTACTTCGCCGCGCAGACCATGATTTCCACCTGGGTGCCCGGCGTGAGATCCACGCCGATGGCGGCCCGGGCCGGCAGGTTGTCCTTGTCGATCCAGGCCATCCAGGCCTCGTTCATCTCGTCCTTGGCGTCGATGTCGGCTAGGTACACGGTGGACGTGAGGATGCGGGACTTGTTGGTGCCGGCGGCGGCGAGGACATCGTCTATCTTGGCCAGAACCTGTTCCGTCTGGCCTTTCGTCGACAGGGACTTGTCGTCGGCCACCAGGCCGGACAGGTATACCAAACCGCCGTGCACCACGGCGCGACTGTTCCAAACCTGCGGTCTGATTCGTTCTATGCTCATTGGACTGTACCCTCCGTTGGAATGAATTTTCCGGGGATCTCCCGGACCGCGAAACGCTATCAGATTTTGCCGGACACGCCTACGCGCCAGATGAATCCGCGTCCGCCTTGTCCTGCCCGTTGCGCTCCCGGCTCTTCCCGCCCCGGCGGAACAGCGACGCCGCCGCGGCCAGGCCGCACAGCACCGCGGCGGTCAGGAACACGAGCTGGAAGGCGGTCACGAAGGCGTCCACCTCTCCCAGGTCGGCGTGGGAGACGCGCCAGCGTTCGAACAGCAGGCTGGCTCCGGTGACGCCGAAGACGATGCCGGCGGTGCGCATCATCTGGTTGATGCTGCCGGCGACGCCCTGGTGCTCGCGGGGGATGGCGCCCATGACGAAGCTCATGTTGGGCACCTGGAAGGTGCCTAGGCCGAGTCCCACGAGGCACAGGGACAGGGCGGCGGTGGGGTAGTCGGAGCTTGCGTCGAGGCCGCTGCCCAGCCACAGGCCCACGGACTGGACGGCCAGGCCGGCGGAGCTCAGGCCGCCGGTGCCGATGCGGTCGGACAGGCGGCCGGCGAAGGCGGCGGCGACAATGGTCATGACCGCGGGCGCGAAGAGGAGCAGGCCGACCAGAATCCCCCGGAAGCCCAGGATGTTCACGGCATAGTAGGGGACCAGCAGGCCGATGGGGAACCGGGTGGCGTTGGCCGCCAGGTTGAGCAGGTTGGCGAGGGTGAAGGCCGGCCGGCGGAACAGGTCGAGGTTGACGACCGGCGCGGCCACCCGTTTTTCGGTGACGAGGAAGACCGCCAGGCTGACCACGCCGACCAGCGCGAGCACGATCACCTCCGGCGCCGTCCAGCCGAGGTCGCGGCTCCGGGTCATGGCCAGCAGAAGAGCGCCGGCGCTCAGGGTCAGGGTCACTGCGCCGAGAAGGTCGAACCGCTCGCCGGAGGTCGCCCGTTGCCCGGATTGGACGCGGCCGGAAGTGAGCCATGCGATGAGCAGGGCGGGCAGCGCCCGGTAAAGGTAGACGCCGCGCCAGCCGAAGGCGTCCACCAGCACGCCGCCCAGAAGCGGCCCCATGGCGTACCCCGTGGCCGTGTTCATCTGGTAGAAGCCAAGCGCCCGCCCGCGTTCCGCGCCGCTGACGGCCAGTGTCACCAGCGCCGGGGCCGAGCCGAAAACCAGCGCCACTCCCACCCCCTGGAGTATCCGCCCCATGAGCAGCCAGGCAAAGGTCTGGGCGAAGCCGCATACGGCGAACGCCACGGTGCTGATCAGGAGGCCGATGGTGAGGATGCGCCAGTGGCCGAAGATGTCCGCCAAACGCCCGCAACCGAGCAGCAGGCTGGCGTGGGTCAGCACGTAGCTCACCACCACCCATTGGATGGACATCAGGTTGATGCCGAACGCGTCGGTGATGGCCGGGAAAGCGATGTTGACCGAAGTATCGAGGGACGCCAGCAGGCCGCTGAACCCGGCGATGAGCAGGGTCGGGTTCGACCAGATCCGGATCGGTGGTGGTGTCGAGTCGGGCAAGGGAAACCGCTACCTCAGCTTCCCGCCAGCCACTGTTCCAGCCGTTCGTTGTAGGCGTCGGGCCGGGTGCCGCGCATCATGTGGCCCACGCCTTCCCAGAACTCGAAGACCACCTGCGGCGAGGCGATGCTCTGGAGATGGCCCAGCTCCTGGGCGAGAATGGCGCCCGGTTGCGGCGACACCGTGGCGTCCCCCACCAGGATCAGCGTCGGCACCTGGATGCGCCGCAGGCGCTCCTCGGACGCCAGCGCCCAGTCGCGGTTGTCGGTGAGGAGCCGGGTCAGGGCGTGGGGCGAGAAGTGGCGGTTGCGGTAGACCTCCCAGTCCTCCTGCTCGGGTGTGAGCCCGCGCTCCCGGGCCTCGGCGCGGATCTCCTCCTCGGGCCGCTCGAGCCGCGCCAGGGCGCCGGGCAGGGCGGTGACGAAGGCGTGCTGCATGCGCCAGTAGACAGGGTCTTCCAGGAAGGCGCGGGAGATGTCCTCGGGATGGTCCGACGCCAGGATAGTGCCGATGTTGCCGCCCCAGGAATGCCCTGCGTAGGCCGGGCGCTCAAGCTTCAGGTTGGCGATGAGCTGATGCACGTCTTCGGCGAAGTCGCGCAGGCGGTAGCCGGTCACGGGCTTGTCCGATTCGCCGTGGCCCCGCAGGTCCGGCGCCACCACGTGGAAGCGGCCGGCGAAATGCTCGGCGACTCCGGCCCAGCCCAGGCTGTAGTTGGTCCAGCCGTGGACCAGCAGCAGGTCCGGGGCCGCGGGGTTTCCCCACTCCCGGTAGTGCATGCGGATGCCCTGCACTTCAGTGAAGCCGCTTCTGGGATCTTCAGCCATGATCGTCCCTCCATGTGCAACCGACGTGGATTTAGTGATACACGTTTTTAGAAGTTCTGATCAATTGGCACCTCCGTCACTCCCGCGAAAGCGGGAATCCGGGAGGTGTGGTGCGGGAATTCAGCCGTTGCACCCGGATTCCCGCTTCCGCGGGAATGACCCATACAGGAGAACCCATGAGCCAAGCCGAAGACTCGTTCACGCTCCCTGAAGCCACCATCGAAGATATCCACGCCGCCTATGCCGCCGGGACTCTAACCGCGCGGCAACTGGCGCAGATGTATATCGACCGCATCGAGAGGTATGACCGGGGCGGTCCCCGAATCAATTCCATCATCACGGTGAACCCGGCTGCGCTGGTGGAGGCGGACCGCCTGGACGCGGCGTACAAGCAATCCGGGAAGACGGGGCCGCTCCACGGCATCCCGGTGGTCATCAAGGACCAGGCGGACGTCAAGGGCACCCCCACCACCCTGGGTTCGGTGCTGTTCAAGGACTACTACCCGGATCGGGACTGCCGGGTGGTGGAGAAGCTCAAGGAGGCGGGCGCCATCGTGCTGGCCAAGGCCACGCTGGGCGAGCTGGGAGCGGGCGACACCCACGGCTCGCTGTTCGGCTCCACCCGGAACCCCTACGACGTGGAGCGCACGGTGGGCGGGTCGTCGGGCGGTTCCGGGGCGGCGGTCTCGGCCAACTTCGGCGCCATCGGCATCGGGCAGGAGGGCATGGCCTCCATCCGCCGGCCTTCAACCTGGAACTGCATCGCCGGCATGCGCCCCACCGCCGGCCTGGTGAGCCGGACCGGCGTCTACTCCGGCTGGCCGCAGGAGGCGGGGTCGCTTGGCCCCATGGCGCGCACGGTAAGGGACATGGCGACGCTGTTGGATGTCATGGCGGGCTACGACGGCGAGGATCCGCTCACCTCGCGGGGGGTCGGGCATGTGCCGCCGAGCTACACCGACTTCCTCGACGCCGACGGTCTTCGCGGCGCCCGGATCGGCATCCTGCGCGAGCCCATGGGCATCAACAGCGATCCCGAGGCGGAGGATTTCAAGAGCATCACGGCGATCCTCGACAACGCGGTCGAGGAGCTTCGGGCCGCCGGCGCCGAGGTGGTGGACCCGGTGGAGCTGGCGCGGCTGAACGAATTGCTGGCCAAGCGTCGCGCCCACCCCACCACCGGGGAGACCGCCTTCGGCATCTATATGGCCCGTAGCGCCAACCCGCCCTACCGGACGCGCCAGGATGCCATGGACTCGCCGGAGTTCGCCAAGCTCTCGGAACAGGCCAAGGTGCGGCTCAAGACTACCGCCGATCCCGCGGAACACTACGAGTACCTGCTGGCCCGGGACCATCTCATGATCCACCTGCTCAAGACCATGGCCGAGTACCGGCTGGACGCCATCGTCCACAAGTCCGTGGAGCACCAGGCCACGCTGATCACCGACGGCGTCAACCCGCCCTACGTGAACCATACGGGAGCGCCGCACCTGAACACGTTCCTCGTTTACGTGCCCACGGTAGTGGTGCCCGCGGGATTCACGACGGACGGCCTGCCGGCGGGCATCAGCTTCCTTGGACGGCCTTACGAGGACGGCCGCATGATCCGGCTCGCCTACGCCTACGAGCAGGCGACGCACCACCGCAGGCCGCCGGAGACCACGCCGTAAGGGCGCGCCCTTCGACTTCGCTGCGCGAAGCCTGTCCTGAGCCTGTCGAAGGGCTCAGGACGAACGGCGAAAGGGTATCACCACCGTTCGTCCCGAGCGCAGCGTTAGCGGAGCGAAGTCGAAGGACGCCATTCAGAAGAGAAAGGCATCTTGCATGAGCGAGAAGAAGAACGTCATCCAGTGGATCTATTCCTCGAAGGGCAACGCCGAGCTCGAGGAGCGCTACGACGAGTGGGCCGGCTCCTATGACCGGGACCTGAATACCGATTTCGGCTGGTTGAGTCCGCGCAAGGCCGTGGATGCCTTCGCCAGGCGGGTGCCCAGGCACGGCCGCATCCTGGATGCCGGCGCCGGCACGGGCATCGTCGGGGAGTTGCTGCACGACGCGGGGTTCGAGTTCCTGGTGGCCATGGACCTGTCCCAGGGGATGCTGGACGAGGCCGCCCGGAAGGGCGTCTACAAGGAGTTCCACCAAATGGCGATGGGCTTGCCGCTCGACTTCCCGCCCAGGTACTTCGACGGGATCATCAGCGTGGGCGTCTTCACCGTGGGGCACGCGCCGGCCAGCTCGTTCGACGAGCTGGTGCGTGTGACCCGTCCCGGCGGCCACATCGTCTTCTCGCTTCGGCCGGACACCTACGAGCAGGACGGCTTCAAGGAGAAACAGTCGGCACTGGTAGCGGAGGGGAAATGGACGCTGGTGGAGGAAGGGGAGAAGTACCAGCCGATGCCCAGGGGAGAGCCGGAGGTCTACCACCAGGTGTGGACCTACCAGGTCCTGTAGAAATGTCTTTGAAACCCTTGATGTACGGAGTCCGTGGGCGGTATAAGGACAAGAAAACAGGGGCTATTCGAAGGAGGTAGAACGATCATGTCCGGTCTCAATACACGCATTATCGACGGCGACGGCCACATCCTGGAGGACAACCCGGGGATCCTCGAGCACATGGAACAACCCTACCGGGACATCGCCGCCAAGAAGGGTATCATCTTCCCGCCCATCGACCATCTTCACGACGGCCGCGCGGTGGAGACGCCGCCGCTCCGGGACGGACGCGAGAAGGTGGGACCGGACGGCTGGCTGCAGTTCCTGGATGACGTGGGCATCGACTGGACGGTGATGTATCCGACCCAGGGCTTGGGTTACGGAAAAATCGTCAGCCTCGACTACGCCGTGGCCGCCTGCAAGGCGTACAACGACTGGGCGTACCACACCTACCTGCAGCGCGACCCGCGCTTCAACGCCATGGGCCTGATCCCCATGCAGGACACGGAGGAGGCGGTCAAGGAGCTGCGCCGCATCGTCACCGAGCAGGGCATGATGGGCGCCATGATGCCGTCCAACGGCCTGCCGCTGCCGCTGGGCGCCAAGGTCTACTGGCCCATCTATGAAGAGGCCGACCGGCTGGGCTGCTGCCTCGCGGTGCACGGCGGCTGCCACGACCGCTTCGGACTCGACCACATGAACATGTACACGCCGGTGCATGCCTTGGGGCACCCCTGGGGCATCACCCTCAACTGCGCCAACATCCTGTACAACGGCATCTTCGAGCGCTTCCCCAACGTGCGCATCGCCTTCCTCGAAGGCGGCGTGGCCTGGCTGCTGCTATTGCTGGAGCGCCTGCACGCGTCCCACGAGACGCACTTCCAGTACGTCCCCGACGGCGAGTTCAGCATCGGCGAGGAAGACGATCCGGCCGGGATCATCAAGCAGCTCATCGAGGAAGACCGCTTCTACCTGGGCATCGAGACCGAGGAGCTGACGCTGCCCTTCGCCATCAAGACCGTGGGACACCGGCCGTTCCTGTACTCCTCGGACTTCCCTCACGAGGTCACCACCAATAGCTGCATACACGACATCGGCGAGTTGATGGAGAGCGACGAGATCACCGACGAGGACAAAGCCGCCATGCTCTATCGCAACGCCGAGCGGTTCTACAAGCCGGAGCCCGAGCCGGCGGAGGCCGCGGTCGCCGCCAAGGCATAGCCGGTTCCAAGACTGCTTACCTGTAATCGACGGGGGTAGGGCGTGATTCACGTCCTACCCCTTTCACGATGAACCCGCCGGCGGGACCCGAACGCCGGCAGCCCGAGAAGGAGAGGATCATGGACGAATGCCGCGCCGCCGTGGTGGTATCCCACAACGAACCGCTGGAAATACAGAAGGTGCCGGTCCCCGAGCTGGAGCCGGGCGCGCTCTTGGTGCGCATCGAGGCGTCCACCATCTGCGGCACCGACGTGCACCGCTGGCACGGCCCGCTGGGCGGCGGCGACTCGTTGCCCATCATCACCGGGCACGAGCCCTGCGGCTACATCGAGGAGATCAACGGCGAGCGCACGGACATCCTGGGCAAGCCGGTGAAGCCCGGCGACCGCATCGTGTGGAGCTATGTGGCGTGCGGCCACTGTTACTACTGCACCGTCGCGCTGCAGCCCTGTATCTGCCCAGGGCGGGCCTCATGGGGACACAACCGCAGCGACAAGTATCCGTACCTGTTGGGCAGCGTCTCCGAGTACATGTACGTGCCGCCGCCCTGCGAGATCATCAAGGTTCCCGACGACGTGACCTCCGCGTCGGCGGCCGCCTCCGCCTGCGCCTACCGCACGGTCATGCACGGCTACGACCGCCTCGGCGCCATCAAGAGCCACGAGACCGTGGTGATCCAGGGCAGCGGGCCGCTGGGCAACTTCGCCACGGCGGTGGCCAAGGACCACGGCGCCAAGCAGGTGCTGGTCATCGGCGCCCCGGCCGCGCGCCTGGAGGTGAGCAAGCGTATGGGCGCGGACGAGGTGCTGAACCTCGAGGAGGTCACCGACCCAAAGGACCGCCGCCAATGGGTGAAGGACCACACCGACGGTCGCGGCGGCGACGTGGTGATCCAGGTGGCCAACAACATGGCGGTGCCCGAGGGCCTCACCCTGCTGCGCGGCGGCGGCCGCTACGTCTGGATCGGCGCCGGCGGCAAGGCCAACGTCGGCCTCAATGACTTCCCCCAGGAGATGATCCTGCACACCATCCGCTCCGGCGAGCCGCGCCACTGGCTCCAGGCCATCGACTTCCTCTCCTCACGCAAGGACAGCTTCCCGTTCGAGGAGATGATCAGCGCCGAGTACACGCTGGAGCAGGTCAACGAGGCGCTGCAGGCCATGGCCAAGTACGAGATCGTCAAGGGGGTCATCTACTTCAACTAGAGGTTCCAACACCCTCTCCCTTAGGGAGAGGGTGGCCGAAGGCCGGGTGAGGGCCCTCGGCAGCTCTGCCCCGCTCGCTATTTCATTCGAGGCCCTGCTTGCGCCGGGCACCCTCACCCCGACCCTCTCCCAGAGGGAGAGGGAGTGGCCACTCACAGGAGAACTTCATGCGTGCGATCGTTATGGGCGTTGGCCCCATCGGCGGCATCATCGGCGGGCGCCTGGCCCGGGACGGGCAGGACGTGACGTTCGTGGACGTCGACCGGGAGCACGTCGCCGCCATCCGTGAGAACGGGCTCCAGGTGGACGTGCCGGACGGGCCGTTCAACGTGAAGGCGAACGTCGTCTTTCCGGACGAGATCGAGGGGAACTTCGACACGGCGTTCATCGCCGTCCGCTGTAACTATACCCGCGACACGCTGGCGTCGGCGCTGCCGCACCTGGGCGATGACGGTCTGGTGGTGTCGATGCAGAACGGCATCAATGTCCCGCTTCTGGAGGAGGCGGTGGGGGCAGACCGGACCGTGGGCATGGGCATCCGCATGGGGAGCCGGCGCACCGCTCCGGGGTGCGTGCACACCTCCACCCGCGGCCACCTCTACGTCGGCCATTCCCACGGCCGCACGACGCCGCGGCTGGAAGAGCTCCACGCCAGGCTCGATGCCGTGATCCCCAGCGAGATCACCGACAACATCATCGGCGTGCTCTGGAGCAAGCTCACCTACACCTGCTACGGCTACTACGGTTCGCTGGCCAACACCTCGATGGTGGAGAGTTGCGCCGGCCCCGACGACCGCCGGTTGCTGGTGGACTTCCTTGGCGAGGTGGTGGCCGTGGGAACGGCCGCCGGCGCCCGGTTCATCCCCCTGCGCGAATACGATCCGCCCGATCTTCATCCCGACAAGCCGGTGGAAGCGCGCATGGCCGTGATCAATCACTACGCGGAGTCCTGGAGATCGGACGACCTCAAGGGCCCCCTCCGGCAATTGCTGAACGGCACCCGCCTCGAAGTGGAGTTCACCCTGGGCCACGTGGTGCGGGAAAGCGCCCGCCTGGGCCTGTCCACGCCCCTGTGCGACAACTTGCTGGCCATGATGCTCGACCTTGAATCGGGCAAGCGCGCGCTCGGCCTTCACAACTACGCCGAGTTGGCGGCCTGCCGCGGGTAACGGGACGGCCGAAACCGTCATCGTGCCCCGCCCTCCCCGTGACGTGGCCCAAGTTTGGGCCCGCCCGGGCCTGACCCGCACGACCTTTTGGGGAACGCTCTGCCGTCTAATAGGAAGGCAGCGCTTACCTGCGGCGGTGGAGGCCCTGATCACGTCGCAGACAGGCGCTCGACGCCGCTCACCCATAGAAAGAGAAACGAATGCCTACTTATAGGGAGTGGTTCCGGGCGCCCAAGCCCCGGTGGCTGAAGCGGACGGTGACCGGACTGTTGATTCTCGTCCTGTTGTCGGGCGTGGCCGTCTACTGGCTGAGTTTCATCCGGGTCACGAACGGCGGGCTGGCCTTCGAGAACAAGCTGCTGATTCCCGAGCAGCTATTCGGGACCGTCGTGGACGGACGCCGGCAGTTTCGCCTGACCGTTGACGAAGGTAGCCGGGAGTTCCTGCCGGGCAAGCAAACGCCGACGGCCGGCGTTAACGGCCCCTACCTGGGACCGACGGTGCGGCTGCGTCGAGGCGAGCACGTCGATCTGATCGTCCGGAACGACATTGACGAGATGACGACCATGCACTGGCACGGGGCGCACGTTCCCGCCCGCATGGACGGCACGCCGCATCAGAAGATCCAGCCCGGCACATCGTGGACCGCCAGCTTCGAGGTCCATCAGCAGGCCGCTCCGCTGTGGTACCACCCGCATCCGCACGGCACCACGGGGCGGCACTCCTATATGGGAATCGCGGGCTTCATGTGGATCGACGACGACAACAGCGAGGCGCTGGACCTGCCGAAGACCTACGGCGTCGACGACATTCCGCTGGTGATCCAGGACCGGTTGTTCGACGACGACGGCGCGTTTGTCTTCGCCATCAACCAGGGTGCCGTGTACGGCGACACCATGCTGGTCAACGGGACCTGGAGTCCGTTTCTCGAGGTCGAGTCGCGGCGCATTCGGCTCAGGCTCTTGAACGGTTCGAACGCGCGGATCTACTACATCGGCTTCGATGACAACCGCGAGTTTCATCAGATCGCAACGGACGGCGGATTCCTCGAGACGCCCCTCCAAACCAACCGCGTGACCCTCGCTCCCGGCGAGCGGGCCGAGATCCTGGTGGACTTCAGCGACGGTGCCGAGGTGGTGTTGAAGAGCTTCCCGGAGGCCGGGTTCCTGGACACCATCGGGTCGTTTTTCGTGGGACTCGGCAACGGGCACCTGGAGTTGTTGAGGATCGTTCCCCAGCCGGCAAAACGCGCGTCGCACGCGTTGCCGGAGCGCCTCAACACCGTATCCCGGATCAAGGCCTCGGACGCCGCCAAGACCCGTCCGATGGTGTTGGGAGGGCTATTACGGGACGGAACGCCGGCCGGACCGGGTATGGGGCCGCCGATCAACGGCAAGATCATGGACATGGAGAGAATGGACGAGGTCGTGCGATTGGGTGACATCGAAATCTGGGAAGTGAGCAATCCCGGCGGTCAGGCGCACCCTTTCCACATCCACCTCGTCCAGTTCCAGATACTCGATCGTAACGGCCAACCGCCCGCCGGCGCCGAGCTCGGCTGGAAGGACACGGTCCTGGTGCCTGCCGGCGATACCGTCCGCATCATCATGCACTTCGATCGCTATGCCGATCCTCAGGCACCATACATGTACCACTGCCACATCATGGAACATGAAGACGCCGGGATGATGGGGCAGTTCCTGGTCGTGGAAGACCCGGAGAAACTCAGGTAGTCTTCACAGCAGGCCAAGGAGAACATATGCAATATCGCCAGTTCGGCACCACCGACTACAAGGTGTCGCCCATGGGGCTCGGCTGCCTGAGCATGTCCGGCATGTACGGAGCGGGCGACGACGACGAATCCATCGCCACCCTGCACCGGGCGTTCGAGCTCGGCATCAATTTCCTGGACACCTCCGCCAGCTACGGCAACGGCCACAACCACGTGCTCATCGGTAAGGCCATCAAGGGCAGGCGCGACCAGGTGGTGATCCACTCCAAGTCCGGCAGCCCGCGGGCCGCCGACGGCACCGGCCTCGACGGCGGCAGCTCGCCCGAGTACCTCGTCCAGACCTGCGAGGAAAGCCTCCAGCGGCTGGGCATCGACTGCCTGGACATGTACTGCATGTCCCGCATCGACCCCGCCGTCCCGGTGGAGGAGTCCGTGGGCGGCATGGCGCGCCTGGTGG
Organism: Deltaproteobacteria bacterium; assembly: GCA_028818755.1. Classification (GTDB taxonomy): domain Bacteria; phylum Desulfobacterota; class Binatia; order UBA9968; family JAJDTQ01; genus JAJDTQ01. The sequence goes on from JAPPNF010000151.1 coordinate 12,189, forward strand.
AGCAGGGGAAAACCCGTTACATCGGCCTGTCCGAGGCCAGCGCCGACTCCATCCGCCGCGCCCGGAACGTTCACCCTATCGTGTCGCTGCAGATCGAGTACTCGCTGTGGTCCCGGGACGCCGAGCAGGGCAACATCGAGGCCTGCCGCGAGTTCGGCATGGGCCTCATGGCCTACTCGCCCCTGGGCCGCGGCTTCTTCGCCGGCGCCGTCCGTGGCCTCGACCAGCTTTCCGAATGCGACGGCCGCCGCAACCAGCCCCGCCTCCAACCCGGCAACATCGAGCGCAACCTCGAACTGCTGGCCCAGGTGGACGAGGTCGCCAGGGACAAGGGCATCACCACCACCCAACTCGCGCTCGCCTGGCTCATGGCCCAGGGCCCGGACATCATCCCCATCCCCAGCAGCAAGAGCCGCACCCACCTGGAGGAGAACATCAAGGCTGTGGAGGTGGAGTTGACGGATGAGGACCTGCGCCGGCTCGACGCCATCCTCCCCTACGGCGCCGCCGCAGGCGAGCGCACGCGGGACATGAAGCGGGTGAACGCCTAGTGTCGCGTCCCTAGCCTCGCTTCAGACAATCCCGAAGAATACCGGCCACCATTTCCGCCTGTTTGCCGCGCAGCATTGCGTCGTGGGAGCCCGGTATCCAGTGAACATCGAGTCCACCCCGAGCGACCTTGTGCCAGGAATTGCCAATGCAGGTCATGTTGAGCCAATCTATCCACGACTTGCGGGGCCGGATGAAGATGATGGGGCCGGGATAGGGCGCGACTTCATGAGTTCCGAGAAGGGCGACATGGGTCGCGATGCCCTCGTCCGATACCAGGCGCAGGGCCCGGAAGTTCCAACGACGAATCATTCTCGACCGGATCATGTCGGTCCAGCGGTTCAGGTTGCAGAGTTTGTAGAGGCTTGCATGGAACACCCTGAACCACAGAGGCAGGTGTAGAGGCGGGTCCAGGACGACCAGAAGGGCGATTCCGTCTCCTCTGTGAATCAACTCCCGCGCGGTTTCAACCGCGAGCGTGCCGCCACAGCTATAACCCGACAGATGGTAGGGCCCAGCCGCCTGCACCCGCTTGATCTCTCCGACATACAGGGAGATAAGCCAGTCGAGCGTTTTGCCGCGCAGTCCCTCGACGTGTCCGGGTTCCGGAGGGCGTAGCGCATAGACAGGTTGGCGGCCGTCAAGCAGCCCCGCTATCTTCCGGAAGAAATCCAGATCGCCGTGACCGGCCGGTATGAAAAACAGCGGCGGTTGGCCAACAGCCTCTCGCAAACGGACCAGCATGCCGCCGTCAACGCTGCGACGTGATTTGAGCCTTTGTATGGGCGAGCTCCTGTTGCTATCCATCGCTGGTCCAGGCGCCGATCGCGTCCACCCCGTAGCGGTAACCGATCTCGACGGCTTTGTCGGCCACGCTGAAATCCAGGATTTCGAACTGTTCCACCGGTGGTCTGAGATACAGGTCGGCAAGATCGCCTTCGAGCAGTTGCTGCCGGTTGTGGATGCTTCCCAGCGCACCTGCCCGTTGAAGGACGGAGACGATGCCCGGCATTTCGATTCGCCGGGTCCACGGGTTGATCCGGTTCAAGGCGATCCGCCAGCCGGACGGACTCTCCAGCCCGGTGGCCTGAATGTCCATATCCACCGGCGGCACCACGTCCACGGCGATCAGCACGCCGGTTCGAATCTCATCGCGCATCACGTCCACCGGCAGGTTGTTCAGCAGGCAGCCGTCATAGAGCAGGTCGCCCTCGGCCACGACCGGGGGAACGATACCCGGAAGGCTGCCGCTGGCCCGTGCCGCCCGCCACAGCGGCCCGGTGCGATGCACCACCGTGTCCGCGCGGGTGAGGTTGCTGGACAGACAAAAGTAGGGAATCCGCAAGTCTTCGATGTTCGTCTCGCCGAAGAGAGCCCGCATGCAGCGGTCGAACCGGCGGCCCCGGGCCAGCGAAACGAAAGGAAAGGTGTAATCGTTAAGCATCCCGCCGATCCGCGCCTTGAGCAGGTCAACAGTCGTATCCGGGTCTTCGGAGAGAGCGTATCCGCCGGCGATGATGGCGCCCATGCTGACCCCGGCGATGACGTCCACGGAGATCCCCGCTTCCTCAATGGCTCGCAGGATACCGGCGTGGGCGAACCCGCGAGCGCCGCCGCCGCTCAGGACAAGGCCGACCTCGTGCTGCAACACGTACCGGGCGACGCGGTCGAGGTCGTTCCGATTCTCCGTGCGGATGTGAAAGTGCCGCTGGACATGGCGTTCCCGCAGCCAGCGTATGGTGCCTTGAGGTCTGAGTGCTTCGGAGGGATGGAGAAGGACGAGGGTCTTCCGTAGCTTCACACGTCGCGACGCTTCCTGGCGAAGCGCTTCCGTTTCCACCTCCGTCGGATTCGGTGCGGCGGTGGCCACGCCGAGCGATATGACCTCATCCGCCTGGCGGATGCCGCGCCGGGTCCAATGGGTCAGCCGGGAATCGGCGACGTAGATCACGTATCGAAAGCGCGCTTCCTGCTGGTCGAGCCACGCGCGAAGCCGGAGGCCTTCGGGGCTGCCTTCCGCGGCTTGCGCGATGCCGGCCAGCCCCAGAAGCGCGTCCGTCCGGGTGCTGGAGACGAGCAGGCAGGTCGCGTGTCGAGACAGCGATTCGGCCAGACACCGGCCGAAGTCCTCCACGGGAGCGCCGTCGCCCACTGGAACGAGAAGAATGTTCGTGCTCGTATGTTCCGAGCGGGTATTGTGTATGACGCCGTGCAGCCGCGCCGACAAACGTCGTGCCAGCCACCCGTTCAGGTTCGGATACCGCTCCGCCAGCGCATGAAAGTGTTCGCGGGAAAACTCGAGCAACACCGAATCGCGAACGGCCACCACGGTCGTCGCCGGCGCTTCATCGGTGAAGATGTGCGCTTCGCCGACCGATTCCCCTGGGGTGATCTGGTCAACGGCCCTTTCTCCCCGCGCGTGGTTCGAAGCCATAATCTGGAGGCGCCCGCTCACCACCACGAACAGTGCGTTGGATGCCTTGCCGGGACGCAACAGTGCATCCCCGCGAGCGACTCGCCGCCAGGTCAGGCGTTGCTCGATGTCGGCCAGCGAGTCCTCGGTCAGGTCGCCGAACATGTCCTGCAACGTCTCGATCATCTCCGCGCGATAGAACCGGGGCGTCAGAACTCGCCGCAGCTCTTCCGCCACATCCGGGCGTGCCGCGAGGTAACGGTCGAGCCGGTCCTTCGGCAGCTTGACAAGGCGCGCGGTCGCGATACACCGGACCGCCACCGCGCCGTAGCTGTCGGTCAAGGTCCTCATCTCGCTGATGGCATCGCCCGGGAGGAGGATGGCGGTGTGCGCCTGCTCGTCAGTGGGGCTGTCCCGCTCTACCGAGGCGGAAACGACCTCAAGGCGGCCGGAAGCCACGAAGTAGAGCGCGTCGCCGCGTTCCCCGCGGAGCTGCAGAACCTGACCCTCGTCGAGTGTGAGCCATTCAAGCTCCGGGCTCAGACCGTCCAGGCTGGAACGGCGAACGGTTCGCAACAGCGGACTGTCCGCAACCACCCGCACCGGATCCGAGATGGGTTGGTGGCCGGGCGTTGCGGGGGCGCTGCCAGGGAGTTCGTTCGTCATGGAGTCAGTCCGCCTTCCGCCGAGGCCCGTCCAGATGGAACTCCAGGGTAGACTCGAGAGAAGTGGAACGGGAACGGCGTCGATCCCTCAGGCGAGAGGGTGTGCCATCGCCTGTGCGTGTGTGCGCTCGATCTCCGTGATGGCGCCGTCTATTTCCCTGCCGATACGGTCCATTTTGCGGAGTTGATCGAGGCGGGGGACGGTCCGTTCCAGTTCCTCCGCCATGAAGAGGAACCGAAGGATATCGCATGCGGCGATCAGGCAAACGAGGGCCACGTCTCTGGGATGGGGGATATCGTCGGAGAACAGTACCTCCGTCAAACGCCTCTTGACCGCGTGTTTGGCCGTGGAGTCGACCACGAAATACCGTGGAGATCGGAAAATCCACAGATGCTGGATGCTTTCTTGCAACAGATTGCTTCTCTCTCGTCTCAGAATGCCTCGTCCTACCAGGTTGGTGAGGGTCTGCTCCTGGATCGTCGCCGGTGATTCCTCGGAAAGCGTCTCGATCCAATCCCTGACATCCCGTGTTTCCCCATCGTGCGCAATCCTTTCCAGCGTCTGGTCCAGCGACGGATTACCGGTCGGTGCACGATCGATGACCGTCACCGGTCCCCGCCGCGCGTCCGTGTCGATCCGGTCGGCAAATGCCAATTCCATCAGGACCGATCCCGTCAGGGCCAGTTCCAGGGTACTCTTTCCAACGGACAGGAAGACGCCTTCATCGTCGTCGAGCAGAAGCAGCAGGACCTCTTCCGGGAAAATCAGCATCAGCCTCGTCCAAAAGGACCGCGCCCGAGCCTCGACGGTTGCGGCACGGATAATGGTTTCGAGTCGAACCCATGATCCCTGCCCCCGGGGCAGGAAACGGCATCGTGTTTCTCTGAGAATCCGGTAGCCGCACGCAGTGGCGGAGTAACGTCAGCCGAGCAACAAATAGCAGATTGATTGTGAGACGATTGTGTGTTGTGTTGTGGATTGCGTGCTGTTTTCGTGTCGTGGTTGGGATTGCGGCGGCCTGAAAGGGAGGAGCCAGTGAAGCATTGTCCTGCCGACATTGTCCTGCCGACGGCGCAGTTCGGTAACTTTGGCGCCTTGGCCGTAACGAAGCTGATGACAGCCGCGTTGGGAATCGCAACGGCAGCGATCTTGGGCGGACCTTCAAGATGTTGGTAGTCTCGACTCTCAACTACGTCACGCGCCGCGTCCATCCGCCGGGCGCAAAAGGGCCACCCCATCGTTTCGCTTCAGATCGAGTACTCGCTCTGGTCCCGGGACGCCGAGCAGGGCAACATCGAGGCCTGCCGCGAGTTCGGCATGGACCTCATAGCCTACTCGCCCCTGGGCCGTGGCTTCTTCGCCGGCGCCGTCCGCAGCCTCGACCAGCTTTCCGAACGCGACGGCCGCCGCAACCAACCCCGCCTCCAGCCCGGCAACATCGAGCGCAACCTGGAGTTGCTCGCCCAGGTGGACGAGGTCGCCAGGGAAAAGGGCATCACCACCACCCAGCTCGCCCTGGCCTGGCTCATGGCCCAGGGCCCCGACATCATCCCCATCCCCAGCAGCAAGAGCCGCGACCACCTGGAGGAGAACATTAAGGCCGTTGAGGTGGGGCTGACGGATGAGGATCTGCGCCGGCTCGACGCCATCCTGCCTTACGGCGCCGCTGCGGGGAACCGCACCCGGGATATGAAGCGGGTGAACGTGTAGCGTCTCGCGGAGGCGACATTTGAGGGAAGCGCCGGTTGCTCCTCCCCACGGTGTATTATACGTTAGTAAATTAATCCCCATTACCGAAAACTGGAAGACCTACTCGAAAGGGCGCAACGGATGACAGACGGCTCCCAACGATTGAAGGAACTGGCGGAACGGATAAGGCGCGAGATTGAGGGCGGAGCGGCCCCCCACTCCGAGACGGTGACGGTGCGCGAGTTTTTGCGTTGGTTTGGATATTCCCGGCGGGGTAGGCGTGCCGTCAATCAAATTAGGCACATGTTGGCCGACCACAATCTGCGAACCGCCCCGGATTTCGAAGTCACTTACATTGACGCGGAGATTTCCGTCGAACGCGACCCAGATGTAACCGATGGTGTATCAGCCTCAGAAGAGCAGATCGACCCCACGGTTCGGGTTGGTGCGATCATGGCAGCGAACCGCGAACCGACCGCGGTGAAGCCGGACCACTCTCTCAGCGTCGCCACGACGCGGATGCTTACCAACGACTTCTCCCAACTGCCAGTCATGGAGTCCCCTCGTGAAGTGAAGGGGATGATTAGCTGGCAATCGATCGGTACGCGGCTGTCTTTAGGACGTAAGTGTCAGTACGTTCGCGATTGTATGGATCCCTCTTTCCTGGAGATTCACATTAGCGCTCCTCTGTCTTCAGCCATTGAGAGTATCTTGCGACAGGGCTATGTTCTCGTCAGAGGAACAAATAGGATAATTTCGGGCATCGTGACTGCCAGTGATGTCACGCACCAGTTCATGCAACTCTCGGGTCCATTTCTGAATATAGGAGAGATTGAGGGCTACCTGCGCATCCTTATTCATCGCAAGTTTACGATCGACGAGATGCAAGCGGCGTTACCTACCACGGCTCCTGCGCAGCCGCTATCCGGACCTGAAGACCTTACGCTGGGTGGTTACTGTCGGTTGCTCGAACGAGAAGAACTGTGGAATAGGCTCAATTTGGACCTTGACCGCAACGAATTTGTGAGGAGACTAAACTGGGTACGGGAAATTCGGAATGACGTGATGCACTTTGATCCTGACGGGATAGATCCGGATGACACGAAGAAACTAGAAGAGATCGCCAAGTTCTTTCGTAATCTGAGGCGAGTGGGAGCGATGTAGATTTAGGTAAACTTGGGAAAATTATAGACAAAGTGGCCACTATTGATTAACAGGAAGGCCACAGGTGCGTCCGCAAGAAAGGGGAGGGTTGCAAATGGAAGATCAATTGGACACTTGGCTTGCGGTCCACGGCCAGCCGCGGAAGGAAACGGCCTGATGCCTTTCACGGAAGCCGAACTAGAAGGGGCCGCGGTCCGCAAGGCGCGGAAGGATCACCGCTGCGAAAACGTGACCCGTCAAAGCGACGGTGGGGCGAGGGCGTCTTGGGCGCCGTGCTGGAACCTGATAGGACGACGCTGCATCAGCACCATCCAAACATCGTCATCGTCGAGATCCGCAAGTGGGGAGAATATCCGGCAGCCCTCTACAGAGTCGTGGTCATTGGCCTTTCCAGCAGACACCTTACGTCGGTCCATGCCTCGCTGCCGGTTTTGTGACTCGCTGCGGCGGGTACCGATCAGGAGAAAGGCCCCTCCGTGCTCCCCTACGATGTCTTTGAGCAGCCGACTGGTCGGCCGGATTTTCATCCGGTCGGTGCACCAACGAAAATTCCGGGTAGGCGGTATGTAACCTCGGCCTATTACACTGACCCAAAAGGTCTGGTCGATGGCCGGCGTAGTTACGCGAATATCGACGGGCATGCCTTGTTCTGAGGCAGCGGCTCCGATTGCTTTGAGCGAGTCCCGGAGATGATGGATGACCAACGGCGACTCGACCAGGGTATCGTTGCCAACGATGAGGATGGAGCGGCGGCGTCGAACTGCCGGCAGCGCGGCGACTGTTTCCCAGACCATCTGTAAGAGAAGAGTAGAGTCCTTCCCTCCAGAATAGGCGACAATCCAGGGATAGTTGTGCTTGCGACAGTACTCCCGTCGTAGGGTCTCTGCTATCTTGTTCAGGCGCGTCGGTAGACTCGTCAAGCGGCTACTGGTGGCTGTAGAAGAACCTGTCGACGCTTTCATACCGCAATGCTCCGAAGGGTTGACACAGCGTCATTAACGCACTGTCCAGCGAAGTCGACCTCCGCCTCTGTAGTATAGCGACCCACACTGAACCGCACGGAGGAGAGCGCCAGCGTTTCGGTGACGCCAAGTCCCTCTAGCACGTGTGATGGCTCAATTGACGCTGCCGTGCACGCGGAACCTGCCGAGATCGCAACATCGCCGAGAGCCAGCATCAGCGACTCGGCCTCGACGCGGGGAAAGGCAATGTTCAAGATGCCTGGGACTCGCGCGACACGGTTGCCGTTTACGACCGCCCCGTCAATCCTTTCCAACCAGCCAAGGAGGCGTCGGTCGATGGCTGCCACTCGTTCCGCGTCGCTACTCTGACAGTCGTTTATGAGCCGTGCCGCTGCTCCCAGACCAACGACCTGATGGGTCGCCAGCGTCCCAGCCCGCAGCCCCCCTTCCTGCCCGCCCCCATGGATCTGTGGCACGAGCAAGGGCCGAACGGCGCGGCTCACAAATAGAGCACCCACACCCTTCGGGCCGTATATTTTGTGGCCGCTCAACGACAAGAGGTCTACCCCCATGAGCGAAACATCGATCGGCAGTCGTGCGGCACTCTGTACGGCGTCGACATGAAACAGTGTGCCGTTGTCTCGCACTACCCGAGCGACGCTTGGGATGTCGGTTACGGTCCCAACCTCGTTGTTTACGTGCATGAGAGAGACGAGCGCAGTGTCCGGTCGAAGACCTGTGCGGACGACTTCCGGTGTGATCATCCCGTCCGCATCAGGTGCAAGGTAGGTGACTTCCAGGCCTTCACCAGAGAGCCAGTGTGCTGTGTCGAGTACGGCCTTATGCTCAAGTGAAGAGACGAGGAGATGCCGACCTTGTACCCTAGGCGATAGCATCACGCCCTTCACGGCCAAATTGATCGCCTCTGTGGCCCCGGATGTCCAGAAGATTTCATCGGCATCGGCACCGATCAACCGCCCGACATGTCTGCGGGCCTCGTCAACGGCCTCTGAAGCAGCATGCCCAAAGCGGTGTGTGACTGAATGAGGGTTTCCAAAGACGCCGTCGATCGTCAGAAACTTGGCCATGGTTTTGGCGACTTCCGGTGCAACAGGGGTCGTCGCGGCGTAGTCGAGGTATACGCCCTCTTCTGTATTGGATACCGACGAGTCGCCCAAGGAGGGCGGCTTACGTTGTGATTTCGACAAGTTACGTGGTCTATGGGGTGACCCCATGGCCCTTCCCAACCCTGAGAAGTTCGGCAACTCTACCGTTCTGGTCCATTTGGGATGAATCCGCACATAAAGGTGTATTGGCAAAACTGATGCCAATGCCTGTTCGGTCGAGTCTCGCAGATTTCCTTTGGTGGTTCAACGGATTGTTCTCGGTTACAGCCTTGCCGTCACCCCCTCAGGACATCAACCGCCCGCCTGAAACGTTCAACGCCTCGCCGGTGGTGTGGGACGAGTCGCTCGACGCGAGGAAGAGGGCGGCGTTGGCCACCTCTTCGTGCAGTGCGTGCTTCCTTAGCGGGGTGTGGGCCAGCACGCTCTCCCACAGCTCCTCGAAGGTGACGCCGAGGCCCTTGGCCCGGTCGCGGTACATTTCGCGAAGGTCGGCCTCGTCCATTCCGCCGGGGCAGATGACGTTGGCGCGGACGCCGGAGGGACCGGCTTCCTTGGCAATGGTCTGGGTCATGCCCAAGAGGCCCCACTTGGCGGCGCACAGGGAGCCGCGCAGCGCCATGCCCTCGCGTCCGGCGGTGCCGGAGATGCTGACGATGCTGCCGCGTTTCTGCTCGATCATCACCTTGAGCGCGGCCTTGCAGCAGAGGAAGATGGCCTTGAGGTTGACGTTGAGGACTGCGTCCCACTCTTCCTCTGTGATCTCGTGCACCGGGACCATGGGGCCACGGAAGCCGACGCTGTTGACGAGGATGTCCAGGCTTCCGCACCGGTCCACCACGTCGGCGACCATCCGCTCCACCTGCGCCAAGTCGGTGGCGTCGCACGTCATGGCGACGGCCTCGCCGCCTTTCTGCTGGATGGCCTGAACCACGCCGTCCAGCTCGGTTTTCGTCCTCTCCAGGTCGACCAGGACGGTCTTCGCCCCCTCGCCCGCGAAGGTGTGGGCGATGGCCTCGCCGATGCCCCGGGCGCCGCCGACGATGACTGCTACTTGATCTGCCAATTTCATGTGCTTCCTCCCGAAAGGCTTTGTTCACATGTGCCGGCATCAACCCCCTCTCCCTCTGGGAGAGGGTGGCCGAAGGCCGGGTGAGGGCGGCCCGGCTTTCCGCCTCATTCGGGCTCCCTCACCCCGACCCTCTCCCAGAGGGAGAGGGGGTTGATGCGGGTTTAGGGCGTTGACGTTATCACCCCGGTCGCGTCCGCATCAAGCCGCCCCCAGCGCCGTCACCACGGCGATGACGCCGGCGACGGTGACGCCGGAGAAGATCGTGGTCCAGAAAACCACGTCGCCGGTGAGCTCGGTGTCGCCGTCGAGCTCGATGGTGAGGATGAGGGTGTTGACCGCGGTGGGGGCGGCGGCGCCGATGATGAGATGGGCGCCGGGCCAGGGCCAGAGGCCGAAGGCGTAGACCGCGACGCCGATGAGCGCGGGCAGTGCCAGGAGCTTGATGCAGGCGACAGGGACGACCTCCCGCCACCGGCGCCAGCGGGCGCCCCGGGCAAGCTGGGCACCCAGGGCCACGAGCATCATGGGCACCAGGGCCGAGCCCAGCGAGCGCAGGGGAAAGGATGCCCAGACAGGCAGGAAATCCGCGCCGTTGAACGACCGCAGGCGGATCTCCCGGAGCACGAAGGACGCCACCAGTGCGTAGATCATGGGGAGCCTGAAGATCCCCATGGCGTCCCGGGCACGGCCGCCCTTGGCCACCGCCAGCACCATGTAGCCCAGGATCCAGATCAGCAGGTTGCTGAGCATCACCACCAGCGCCTGGATCTGCAGACCCGCTTCCGCATCCGGCTGGCCCCGGAAGAGCGCCCCTCCCTCGATGTAGAGCAGATGGGCCACCGGGACGCCAAAGTTGCCGGCATTGAAGACGATGCTGCTGAGAATGGCCGCGGCCACGGTCTCGTTGGGCGCGCCGACGGCACGGCCTCCGGCGAACAGCAGCGCCCCCACGGCGCCAAGGACGATCAGGAAGACCAGGGTGATGAGCCAGATCTGGCCCCAGGGGATGTCGCTGTCGTAGATCTTGATCAGCACGAACGACGGCACCAGGAGCCACATGCTGATGCGCGCGAGGGTCTCCACGCTCAGCGCGTGGTACCGATGGAGCAGAGTGCCCACGCCCACCGTGACCAGCAGCGGCAGCAGGATGTTGTAGAGGATCTGGCCGGTGTGGTGGAGCAGCATGGCCTGGGAGGGAGGATCTTGCCGGCCTGTTTCCGGGGCCGTGGCCTCGCCTGCGGGGCAGGTTCCCCGCCCGTCGGCGGGAGTCGGATGGCAGGAACACTCCGGCGCTTCGAGGATCCCGCGCGGGCAGGTCCCCGAAGCGCCGGCTGATGGCTAGGCTATCGATTCGTGGCTACGCCGCGGCTACCCCGCGGATTCCGCGAAGAACTTGCCGGGCATCTCGATGGGCGGCAGCGTCTTGTTCTCCTCCGAGTCGGAAGGGATTTCCTTGCCGTCGGGGCCGAGGCGCGCGTCGTCGCCCCGCGGCGGCTTGGCGTCGATGCCGCAGCCGATGCGCAGCACCACGAGGTTGCCGTCGCCGGTGTTGAGGTAGCGGTAGTAGGCGCCCTTGGGGATCATGATCCCCTGGTACTTGTCGATCTTCAGCTCGTTGCCCTTCTCGTCGAACACGGACATCTGGCCTTCCAGCACCACGAAGGAATGGTCCTCGTCCAGGTGGCAGTGGACCGCGTTCTCGCCGCCCTCGGAGTTGATCTTGGTGTGGATCCACATGTTGTCGGTCTTGGCCACGAGCTGGGTGACCCGGCCCTGCTGCATGTAGGGGGTCTTGAGCGAGTACCTGTAAGCCTTGGGGTGTTCCAGGACCTCTTGTTTCTCGGCGACTGCTTCCATGATGAACTCCTTTCCGAACTTTCCTGTTCTTTCCGAGATGGCGCCCTCTGACTTCGCGCCGCTCACGCGGCGCTACGCTCAGGCGAACGGCGCCATCTTAGTCGATCAAAATCCTCTCAGGCGTTGATACCCTCCAGCTTCAGGTCGTAGAGCCGCAGCACGTTCTCGCGCACCACCTTGCGGAAGATATCCTTCGGCAGATGGCCCAGCTCGTCGGCGATGACCTGGCGGGAATGCGGCCAGGTGGACGCCGCGTGGGGGTAGTCGCTGGACCACATGCAGGTCTCGCTGCCCCACCAGTCCAGCAGACGGCCCCCCGTGGGGTCGCTGAAGAAGGTGGCGTAGAACTGCTCGTTGCAGTACTCGCTGGGGAGCTTCTTCATGTGCGGCAGCGGCGCCCTGCTGGCGTGGCGCTTGAAGTACTTGTCCCACTCGTGGAGGTAGAACGGGATCCACGAGATCTCGTTCTCCACGTAGACGAACTTGAGGTCGGGGTAGTTGGACATGGGGCCGCCGAACACGAGGTCGAACAGCGTGTTGGCGGCGTCCGCCAGCTTCTGGTTGACGGTCATGCGGTAGATGTCCAGGCCGTGGCGCTCATAGCGGCTGTAGTTGAAGCCCGTCAGGATGTGGAGGTTGACGGGCATCTGCAGGTCCTGTGCCGCCTCCCAGAACGGGTTGTAGTGGTCGCTGGTGAAGGGAAGGTGCTCCGGCGGCACCTGCCAGATCAGGACGCCCACCAGCCCGGCCTTCTTGCAGCGCTCCATTTCCTTGATGGCGTTGTCGACGTTGTAGAGCGAGACCGACGGCACGCCCACGAGCTTGTCGGGGTGTACCTTGCAGTAGTCGATGAGCCAGTCGTTGGCGAGCTCGAAGCAGGCCTCCTGAAGCTCCGCGTCCTCCAGGGCGAAGAGACGCAGCCCCAGGGTCGGGTACAACACTTCGGCCGACACCCTGTCCACCGCCATCTCGTCCACCCGCGCGCCCGGGTCGTAGCCGCCGGGCTTCTCGCCGATGGCGTTCCGGGGCGGAAACTCGGGATAGCGGCCCTTGAAGCTCGCCGGCAGGTTGTTCACCCAGAGGTCCGTGGGCTCCATGATGTGGGAGTCCGCGGATACGATGATTTCTTCGGCCAGTTCCTGTTCGGTGCTCGTGGCGGTTGGCATGCTTACACTCAAGTTTCGTTCCTCCTCATTTGCTCGTCTGTTGAGGTACTTCTTATGCTTTTTTGGGCGGTTTTGTCCACCGTAGGCACGACCCCTCGTCCTCGTGATTCCGGGCTTGACCCGGGATACAGGGGCGGGGGAGTGGGAGGCGCGCCATGCACTCGGGAGTGCATTGTGCTATGAGGACTTCTGCACGCGTGGCGGGCGCGCACCCGCCGCCAAACTCACCATCGGAGGCAACTCATGACGACCATGATCACGGGCGCGGGGCTGGTGGGCTCCCAGATCGCGCGCATCCTTGTGCAGCAGGGCGAGAAGCCCGTCCTGTTCGATATTGCACCCAATCTCACCGCGCTGGCCGATGTTGTAGGGGACGTGGGCGCGGTCACCCTGTTCCGCGGCGACCTGCTGAACCCCTTCGACCTCGGCAAGGTGATCAACGAGCACGGCATCACCCGCATCATCCACACCGCGGCCTATCCCAACCTCGGCACCGGCGCCCAGGAGAACCCCTACGGGGCCATCCAGGTGAACATCATGGGCACCGCCAACGTGCTGGAGGCGGCGCGGCTCCACGGCGCCGAGCGGGTGGTCATGATCAGCACCGCGGCCGTGGCCCGGGGGATCGCCGGCGGCGAGGACAACGGCGACCACAGCAAGGAGGAGGCGCTGCCGCGGCCCAGCTCGTTCTATTCGGCCACCAAGCAGGCGGGCGAGAACCTGGGCTACAACTACGCGCGCTCCCACGGCGTCGACTTCCGCGCCGTGCGCTTCCCCAACGTGTGCGGCCCCTGGATCCCCGGCGGCGGCGGCCGCCCCAGCGCCATGTTCCGCACCCTGGTGGAGAAGTCGGTGGACGGCGTCGAGCACACCGTCCCGCCCGGCGTCATGGAATGGCTCTATTCCAAGGACGCCGCCCGCGGCGTGGTCCTGGCCCTCCAGACCGAGGGCGTCAAGAGCCGTGTCTTCAACCTCGGCGTCGGCAAGCCCTACGACAACCAGGAGCTCATCGACATCTTCAAGCAGGTGGTCCCCGGCGCCAAGCTCGGCATCGACGAAAGCGCCACCACCTCGCAGACTTCTTCGGTGTTCCTGGATATCACCCGCGCTCAGACCGAGCTGGGCTTCGACGCCGAGTACGACATCCCCGCCGCGGTGACGGACTTCGTGGGATGGTACCGGCGGCTCAAGGCTCGATGATCCGAAGGGGCGGGTTTCAAAAAACCGCCCGGTTGCGGACTCTGCGTTAGAAAGAGGAAATTGCCATGGCCGATACCCCCGAATACGTACCTCCCAAAGTCTGGACGTGGGAACGCGAGAACGGTGGCCGGTTCGCCAACATCAACCGGCCCGTCTCCGGCGCGACCCATGAGAAGACACTGCCCCGTGGCGAGCACAACCTCCAGCTCTATTCGCTGGGCACGCCCAACGGCGTGAAGGTCACGATCATGCTGGAGGAGCTGCTGGCCGCCGGGCACAGCGGCGCGGAGTACGACGCCTGGATCATCAATATCCGCGAGGGCGACCAGTTCGGCTCCGGGTTCGTGGCCATCAATCCCAACTCGAAGATCCCGGCGCTGGTGGACTACTCCACGCCCGCGCCTACGCGGGTGTTCGAGTCGGGCTCGATCCTCCTCTACCTTGCCGACAAGTTCGGCGCCTTCGTCCCGGAGGACCCGTCGGAGCGCGCCGAGTGCTTGTCGTGGCTGTTCTGGCAGATGGGCTCCGCCCCCTACCTTGGCGGCGGCTTCGGCCACTTCTACGCCTACGCGCCTTACAAGATGGAGTATCCTATCGACCGCTTCGCCATGGAGGTGAAACGCCAGCTCGACGTCCTCGACAAGCGCTTGGCCGAGAACCGCTACCTGGCCGGCGACGTCTACACCATCGCCGACATGGCCGTCTGGCCGTGGTACGGCGTCCTCACAATGGCGGACAGCCTTTACGGCGCCGCCGAGTTCCTCGACTCGCAATCGTACAAGAATGTGCTGCGCTGGCGTGACGAGATCGCGGCCCGCGATGCGGTGAAACGCGGGCGAATCGTCAACAAGACCAGCGGCCCGCTCGATCAACAGCTCCGCGAGCGCCACGACGCCTCCGACTTCGAGTTGCGGACGCAGGACAAGCTCGAGGCGGCCGAGTAGCACACCGGGTCCGCCGGCAAGCCCCACTGGACCCCGAGGCAAGGAGGAATGGTGGGTGTCGTAGACCCCGGTGGCGACGTCCATCGGGAATCAGCCGTCACCTGGCGCCGGCTGTTCGCCGTATTCTGGCGTATCGGGATACTTTCTTTCGGCGGGCCGGCGGCGCAGATCGCGCTCATGCACCGTGTGCTGGTGGAGGAGGAGCGGTGGCTCGACGAGCCGAGGTTCCTGGGCGCCCTCAGCTTCTGCATGCTGCTGCCCGGCCCCGAGGCCATGCAGCTCGCCACCTACTCCGGGTGGCAGCTTCGCGGCGTGCCCGGCGGGTTGGTGGCAGGCCTCCTGTTCGTGGTCCCGGGCGCCATGGTGGTGCTCGGGCTGGCGATGCTCTACGCGGCCGGAGGCCACCTGCCGCTGGTGGCCGCGCTGTTCCTGGGGATCAAGGGCGCCGTGCTGGTCATCGTCATCGAGGCCCTGCTGAGGGTGGCGAACCGGGCGCTGCACTCGGCCGTGCACTGGGTCGTCGCAGGCTTGGCCTTCGTGGGAATCTTCTTTCTGTCGGTCCCGTTCCCGGTCATTATCCTGGCCGCCGCGCTGGCTGGATTTCTCCTTTTGGGAGGCCAGAGCACCGGAGATGCCAAGCCAACCGGCCGTGGCAGCGGGTCGCTGTCCGGCACGGCGAGAACCATTGCGTTATGGATGGCTGTCTGGTGGACGCCGGTGCTGCTCCTGGCGGCCGTGGGCGGCTACGACATCCTGGTGCAGCTCGGCAACTTCTTCTCCCGCCTCGCGGTGGTCACGTTCGGCGGAGCCTACGCCGTGCTTGCCTACCTGGCACAGGATGTGGTGACCCATCACGGCTGGTTGACGGCCGGCGAGATGATGGACGGCCTGGGGCTGGCGGAAACCACCCCGGGGCCGCTGATTCTGGTGACGGAGTTCGTCGGCTACATCGCGGCCTACCGGGCGGGCGGGTTGAGCATGGGAATCGCCGGCGCGCTGGTCACTCTCTGGGTCACGTTCGCACCGTGCTTCCTGTGGATATTCGCCGGCGCCCCCTACATCGAGCAGCTCACGGCCCAGCCGCGGCTCAAGGGCGCCCTGGAGGCCATCACGGCCGCGGTGGTAGGCGTCATCCTCAACCTCTCCATCTGGTTCAGCCTGCACGTCCTGTTCGCCGAGCTGTCGTCCCACCAGAGCGGCCCGGTCAAGCTCCTGGTGCCGGACTGGTACTCCCTGGACTGGCGGGTCCTGGCGGTCGGCCTCGTCAGCGCGATCATGCTCCTCTGGCGACACCAGTCTCTCATGAGCACTCTGGGCGTCGCGGCGCTGATGGGCCTCGGGTTCGGTGCGATGGATTACCTTGCCGGATGATCGAACCGGCACGGGACGCCTCGAGACGGATTAAAGGTTGTACAGCTCCCGCGCATTCCCCCCGCAGATCTTGGCCTTGACATCCGGGCTCAGACGCGGGTCGTTGGCGACGCCGTCTATGGCCAGCAGTTCGGTGGCGCTGTCGGCGTGACCGTAGTCGGTGCCAACCACTAGGTGGTCCTCCCCGGCGTTCTCGATGACGTACGGAAGGTCGTCGGTGGTCTCGCACCCGACCCAGATCCGGTTCCTTGCCAGCAGTTCGTTCCGGTTGAACCCCTGCTCCTTTACGTACGGGCGTTTGTACAGATCGGTCAGCGCGTAGGGGAGCCACTGCGCGCTGACCTCCAGGAACCCCATCTTGAGTTGCGGGAACCGCTGGGGGATGCCGCCCGCGACGATGGTGTGGAAAGCCCCCACCACCACGAGCTTAAACTTCGAGAAGGCCACGGGCTCGTACTTGTAGTAGTCGTGTAGCACGGAGCTGCCGTTGGAGGCGTGGATGCACACCGGCATGTCCAGCCTGCCGGCGGCGTCGTACACCGGAAAGAAAAAGGGATCGTTCAGCAGCCGCTCGCCCTCGGAGCCGCGCATGTAGATGCCTACCGCGCCGTTCTCCTTGGCCAGCTTGGCCTCCTCGTACACCTGTTCCGGGCTGAGGAGCGGCACCACCGCCACCCAGCGCAGGCGGTTGTCGGACTGTTTCCAGCACTCGCCCATCCAGCGGTTGTAGCTGCGGCACAGCGCCAGCTCGATCTCGGGCCGGGGCGTCAGCGGGATGATGAAGATGGTGGGGAAGATCACCTGGATGTCCACCTTGAGCTCATCCATGTGCTTGAGCCTCATGGCCACGTCGCGCAGCTCACGGGACTCCAGCGGCGTGTCCTTGCCAACGTTTCGGGACTTGAGGCGCAGGGTGCCGTCCACCAGCCAGTACTCGTCCCCGGACCCGACGCCGTTGGTGGAGCCGACGACCTCGGGCCGGTACTTGCGGTCGGCGCCGTCCATGAACTCCCAGGTCTCCTCGGTTTCGAGAACGTGTGCGTCCGCATCGATTCTGAGCATTGCGGTGTCCTCCCCTAGTGGGATTGCATTGGTGCAGGCCGATCCTGGCCTGATATCCGTGTCCTCTATCCGAAGTCCGGTAACGAATCAACGCTTCTTCCGTTCGCTCCGATCCGGTCTCAAAGGTTGTACAGCGCCCGTGCGTTCCCCCCGGTAATCTTGGCGGCCACCTCCGGGCTTAGCCGCGGGTCGTTGGCGACCCCGTCCAGGGCCAGCAGCTCGGTGGCGCTGTCGGCGTGGCCGTAGTCGGTGCCGACCACGAGGTGGTCCTCGCCGGCGGTGTCGATGACGTAGGGCAGGTCGTCGTTGGTCTCGCAGCCGACCCAGATGCGGTTCCGCGCCAGCAGCTCCTTCTTGTTCATCTCCCGGCCCGCCATGTGCTCGCGTTTGTACAGATCGCTCAGCGCGTAGGGCAGCCACTGTGAGCCCACCTCCAGGAACGCCATCTTGAGCTTCGGGAAGCGCTCGGGGATGCGGTCCATGATGATGGTGTGGAACGCGCCCACCACCACCAGCTTGAACTTCGAGAAGCCCACGGTCTCGTACTTGTAGTAGTCGTACAGCACGGGGCTGCCGTTGGAGGAGTGGATGCACACCGGGATGTCCAGCTTCTCGGCCGCGTCGTAGACGGGGTAGAAGTAGGGGTCGCTCAGCAGCCTCTCGCCCTCGGAACCGCGCATGTAGATGCCCACCGCACCGTTCTCCCTGGCCTGCCGGGCTTCCTCGTACACTTGGTCCGTGCTCAGCAGCGGCACCACCCCACCCAGCGCAGGCGGTTGTCGGACTGTTTCCAGCACTCGCCCATCCAGCGGTTGTAGCTGCGGCACAGCGCCAGCTCGATCTCCGGCCGGGGCGTCAGCGGGATGATGAAGATGGTGGGGAAGATGACCTGGATGTCCACCTTGATCTCATCCATGTGCTTGAGCCGCACCGCCACGTCCCGCAGCTCGCGGGACTCTAACGGCGTGTCCTTGCCGACATTGCGGGACTTGAGCCGCAGGGTGCCGTCCACCAGCCAGTATTCGTCGATCTCGCCGGAACCGTTCAGGGAGCCGACGATGTCGGGACGGAACTTGCGGTCGGCGCCGTCCATGAACTCCCAGGTCTCTTCCGTTTCGAGAACGTGTGCGTCGGCATCGATTCTGAGCATTTCGGACTCCTGTTTCGCGTTAATGGATGGCCGTCGTTCGCCTCGGGAGTGGCCTGTATCCCGACTCGGGTTGCGGATCAACGGCCCTTCCACCGCGGCGTCCGCTTCTCCACGAAGGCCCGCGGCCCTTCCTTGCTGTCCTCGGTGGTGAGGACCATGGTGGCGAGGTCGCTCTCCAGCCCCAGCGCCTGGTCCAGCGGCAGGCCCGCGCCCTTGTGGATGGATTCCTTGACGTAGCGGAGAGCCAGCGGCGCGCCCTTGGCGAAGGACGCGGCCATCTCCTCGCCGGTCCGGGTCAGCTCGTCCACTGACACGAGTTTGTTGACGAGGCCGATGCGGTAGGCTTCCTGGGCGTCCATCAACTCGCCGGACAGGCAGAATTCCAGCGCCTTGGCGATGCCCACCAGGCGGGCCAGCCGCTGGGTGCCCCCCGACCCCGGCATGAAGCCGCGCCGCACTTCGGTGACCCCCAGCCGGGCGTTCTCCGCGGCGATGCGGATGTCGCAGGCCATGGCGATCAGCAGGCCCGCCCCCACCACGTAGCCGTGAAGCAGCGCGATGGAGGGCTTCTGCAAGGACGCCACCGCGTCGATGGGCGAGTGGGTGCCCGGCGCCTGCTTGGCCTGCCGGGCCTCCAGCGGCGAGGGCTGTTCCGCGGGGTCCGCGTTGCGTTGCGCCCGCTCCTTCAGGTCGCCGCCCACCGTAAAGCCCTTTTCGCCCGCGCCCCGGAAGAGCACCACCTGCACGTTCCGGTCCGCCTGCGCGCGGTTGCAGTATTCGATGATCAGCTCCCGCATCTCCTCGTTGATGGCGTTCAGCGCCTCAGGGCGGTTCAGTGTGATCCACGCCGTTTGGTCAGTGACTTCGTAAAGGACCTGATCGTTGCTCATCAGGTATGCCTCCTGTACCCGGCTTCAGAAATAGTCTGGGAATGGCGTCCTTCGACTTCGCCCCGCTGACGCGGCGCTACGCTCAGGACGAACGTAGTAGAATGTATTCCGCCAACCGTTCGTCCTGAGCGTAGCGAAGCGAAGTCGAAGGACGCCATTGTGCTATGCAGGCCGGTAGGTCTGCGCGGCCGTGTCGTGGAACAGCGCCGCGCGTTCCGCGACGGAGTAGCCTCGGGCCATGATCTTGAACGCGTTCCAGATGGCCGCGTAGGAATAGGACACCCGGTCCACCGGGAAATTGCTCTCGAACATGCAGCGGCCGGCGCCGAACTTCTCGATGCAGTGCTCGAAGTAGGGGCGCATGGCCTCGGCCAGCTCGCCGGAGCCGGGCGTGCGCTCGTGCCAGTCGTAGCCGGAGCGGAGCGACCCGACCCCTCCCAGCTTCAGCACCACGTTGGGGCACGACGACAGCGCGGTGATGTCGTTGCTCCAGGTCTGGAACACCTCTTCGCGCCGGCCCTCGTAGGGGCCGAGCCCCAGGGGTCCGCCGATGTGGTCGAGAATGATGGGCACGTCCGGGAAATCGCGGGCCAACTCCACCAACTCGGGAAGCTGAGGGTGATAGAGCCATGCGTCGAAGCTCAGCCCCAGGGGTTGCAGGTGCGCAACCCCCTTGCGGACCGCCCCGTCCCGCAGCAGGCCGGGTCGCGGCACGCTCCGGAACGAGTCGGAAGCGTCCCACATGGTGGAATAGCGGATGCCGCGCAGGCGCGTGGGGCTCGCCTCCAGGTGCGCTTCCAGCACGGCGGCGACGGCGTCGCCCAGGGACAGGTCGGCATAGGCGACGATGGCGGCCGCCACGGTGGTGGCGTTCTCCGCGCGCACGTTCTCGACCGCGATTCCCTCCAGGAACTCCGTCTCTCCCACCGGCCGCAACTCGGCCGGTCCGGTTTCGCGGTACATGGCGCCGCACTCGACGGCTACACTGGACACGATGCGATGGCCGGCGGAGGCATCGCGCATGAAGTCATCAGGCAGGTACGGGTTGTCGGGGCGGCGCCACAGGTGGTGATGCGGGTCGCAGATGGGGAGGTTGGGCTCCAGTGGGGCCTCCTCCGTGGTGTTGGTTACGGGATCGGTCAACTTCGCCACCTCAAGTCCCGGGCATTGCTCGCCGTGGCCCTCCGGTGAAGCCCGTGGTGACGGAGAGGATGACAGGAAGGGGCCACGGCGGATGCTTCGGGTGTCGCACTGCGTCACCGGGTTTGGTAGACAGGGGGTTGCCTTCGACGGACGAGCCGATTCCGGCTGAGGAGGTCACGTGGATTTCGAGCTGGCCCATTACCCTGTCCGGTCCCTTTCCTGGGGCGCCAAGACCGAATATCGGGAAGGCGAACTCATTGTCAACCGCGAGGCGCTGCGCGCCGAACTGGTGACGGAACCGCTCATCGACGACGTGGAGTTGAACATCGTCGCGCCCGGCGACCGTACCCGTATCCTTCACGTGGTGGACATCGTCGAGCCGCGCTGGAAGGCGCCGGAACGCGGGACTCCCTTCCCCGGAAGCCTCGGACCGCTGTACCAATGCGGTACGGGCCGCACCCACGCGTTGGACGGCGTGGCCGTAGTGACGTCCGGCTCGCTCCCCCGGTCCGAGGAAGCCATCATCGACATGTGCGGCCCCGGCAGCGAGCTGAGCCGCTTCGGCCGGATGCCCGGCCTGGTGGTGTTGCCCAAGGCTCGGGAAGGATCCGATCCCGGCGAGTTCGGCCTTGCGCTCATGCGCGCGGGGCTTCGGGCGGCGGTCTTCCTGGCCCAGACCACGCAGGGCGTCGCTCCGGCCCGCACCGAGGCGTTCTCGCTGGAACTTGGACGGGGCGCGTCGCCCGGTCTGCCGCGGGTCGGATACCTGAGCTTTGCGTACTCCCACGGCATCGGCCGCCAGAAGCTGTTCTACGGCAAGAGCACCAGGGACATCGTGCCCAGCGTGGTGCACCCCAACGAGTTGCTGGACGGGGCACTGGTGAACGACGGCTATACCAAGCCCACCAAGAACGCAACCCACGACATTCTGAACCACCCGATGATCCGGGAGCTCCACGGCCGCCACAACCAGGACTTGGTGTTCGCGGGCATGGTGCTGGCCAACCATTGCGCCACCTACGACGAGAAGGCGGCCACTGCCTGGCACGCCGCACGTCTGCTCCGGCACGTGGTGGAGGCCGACGCGGTGGTCGTCACCAAGGACGGCGGCGGGCAGGCGGACGTGGACCTGATGCTGGCCTGCCGGGCCTGCGAGGAGGCGGGGCTGCGCACGGTGCTGGTGGCCAAGGAGGAGTCCGGCGGCGACGGGCCGGCGCTGGTGGACGTGGCGCCCCAGGCGGACGCCATGGTCAGCGTCGGCAACTGTCCCGAGAAGGTCCGTCTCGAAGAGTCGATGGATCACGTCATCGGCGGCGATGCCTTTCTCGGCGCCATCCAGGGAGATGTGGCCGGGACCGTGGAGATCCCGGTCCAGAACATCATCGGCGCCATCGACCCCATCGGCGGCTCGACGCTGACTGCACGGCCGGGGTAGGGTGAGGCGATGAATCGTACTTCGAGACTCGCGGAAACCCTCACCCTAACCCTCTCCCAGAGGGAGAGGGGACCTGATTCCGGCCATCCGGCTCCCTCTCCCTCTGGGAGAGGGTTGGGGTGAGGGCCGATCCGGCGGGTTAGGAGGCAAGATGAAGCGAATCGTCCACTACGTGAACCAGTTCTTCGCCGGCCTCGGCGGCGAGGAGAGCGCGGGCTCCCCGCCGGGTGAGCTGGAAGGCGCGGTCGGTCCGGGGCGGCTGTTGCAGTCGCTCCTGGGGGAGGGAGCCGGCATCGTCGCGACGGTCCACTGCGGCGACGACCACTTCTCCGAGAACGAGGACGAGGCGACGGCCCGGTTGCTGGAGCTGATGAAGGCGGCGGAGCCGGACCTCCTGTTCGCCGGGCCGGCCTTCGGCTCGGGGCGCTACGGACTGGCGTGCGCGGGAGTGTGCCGGGCGGTGGACGCCGAGCTGGGCATACCGGTGCTCACAGCCATGTCGCCGTCCAACCCCGGCGCTGACCTGATTCGGAGCGACATCCCGGTGGTCGCGACCGGCGAGTCGTCGGGCGACATGCGCGCCGCCCTCGAACGCTCGGCCACAGTCATCGTGAAGCTCCTCACCGGCGAGACCGTGGCGCCGGGCAGCGAGGAGGGTCTGCTGTCCCGCGGCGGACGCTGGAACACGCGGGTGTCCAAGCGCGCGGCCGAGCGGGCCGTGGACCTGCTGCTGGCCAAGCTCGCGGGCGGTCCCATGGAGACGGAGATCCCGCTGCCGCCGTTTCAGGAGATTGAGGCGGCGCCGGGCATCCGCGACCTCGGGCACGCGAAGATCGCGCTGGTCACCACCGGCGGTCTCGTTCCCCGGGGCAACCCGGACGGCATCAAGTCGTACCTGTCCACCCACTTCGGTTCCTACCACCTCGAGAGTAAGGAGCACCTCGCGGCGGACGACTTCGAGTCGGTGCACGGCGGCTTCTTCACCGCGGCGGTGAACGAGGACCCCAACCGGCTGATCCCCCTGGACGTGCTGCGGGACGCAGTGCGCGACGGATCCCTGGGCGGGTTGCACGAGTATTTCTATTCCACCACGGGCAACGGCACGCCGGTGGAGACCGCCGCCGACATGGCGCAGGAAATCGCGGCATCGCTGGAGGAGGACAAGGTCGACGGGGTCATACTCACCTCGGCCTGAGGGACCTGCACTCGCTGCGGCGCAGCGATGGCAAAGGAACTGGAAAGAGCGGGCATCCCCACGGTGCACGTGACCAATCTGGTGTCGGTGTCGGAGAACACCGGAGCCAAGCGGATCATGTCGGGAAGGGCGATTCACCATGTGTTCGGGGACCCGTCCCTGGACGCGGAGGAGGAGCGGCGGCTCCGGCGCCGGCTGGTGGAGGAGGCGCTGGAGATGCTGAAGGAGCAGGAGAACGCGCCCTGAGCGGCGGTTTACCCTTGACATGGGCACCGTAAAGTCGGTTAATCGCACGATCAAACCCAAGGAGGCACGCATGTTTAGACGAATTCTCGTTCTGATGGCAGGGTTGCTGCTGCTGGCGAGCCCCGCGTGGGGCGACGCGGTGGCGGATTTTTACAAGGGCAAGCAGATCCGTATTGTCGTGGGTTATGGTCCGGGCGGCACCACCGACCTCACCACCCGGCTCATCGCGCCGGTGCTGCACAAGTACATTCCCGGCAGTCCCCGGATCGTCGTCCAGAACAAGTCCGGCGGCGGCAGCGCCCTGGCGGCCAATACGGTGTTCAACAACGAGCGCAGGGACGGCACCGTGATGGCGGCCATCAGCAGCAGCCTCGTGATGAAGCAGGCTCGCGGCGTGGCCGGGATCAAGTTCGACGGCAGAAAGTTCAACTGGGTGGCGAGCGCGTTCCGGGCCAACTCCGCGTGCGCGGTGCGCCTGGATGCGGGCGTGAGCACCTTCGCCGAGGCGGTGAAGACCAAGAAGCAGCTTATCGTGTCGAGCTTCGACAAGGGCGGCCTGTCCCACCTCGAGCCGATCTTCTTCAACGCGATCTTCGGCAGCAACTTCAAGGCCGTCACGGGATTCCCCAGCGGCGGCGCGCAGCGCCTGGCGGTGAAGAACGGCGAGGTCAACGGTTTCTGCACGACGTTCCAGACAATGGCCAGCACCGAGATCGCCATGTTCGAGGGTGAGGGGAAGTGCTGCCGGGTCCTGATTATCGCCGGCGAGAAGAAGGCGGACCACCCATTGCTGAAGGGTGTGCCCGCGGCCGAGGCGCTGGCCAAGGAGCAGGGCAAGAGCAAGGATGAGCTGGCCATGTTGAGGGCGATGAACGCCACCAACCAGATCAGCATCGTCCACACGCTCCCGCCGGGAGTGCCGAAAGACCGTGTCGAGGCCCTGCGCGACGGCTTTGCCAAGGCGTACAACGACCCGCAGGTCCAGGCGCTGGCCAAGAAGCAGAACCGCAATCTGCAGCCCAGGCGGGGCGACGGCGTGGCCAAGATCGTCGAGGAGTTGCTCAACACTCCCAAGCCCCTCATGGACAAGATCAAGGCCCTCATCGCGAAGGGCTAAAGACGGACGGCGTGCCGTCGAATCAACCACGGGCGATACCGGGATCCGGTCCGCGTCCGCCGCTGGCGGTCGCGGGCCGGGCTCCGCTCTCCGAACCTTGCCTGAAACTTAAACTCTGACCCTAGTGTCCTGTCTCACAAATAGCGTTATGAATCTGCGGGTCCTTTTCGCCGTCGGCTGCGTTGCTCTTCCTCGCGTGGTGCTCGCCACTGCTCGTCATCGCGCCTTGCCGACGACAAAAATGCCCTCGCAGCTTCATAACGCTATTTGTGAGACAGGACACTAGAACCGCGAGCCGACCGCTCCCGTTGCCACGACACCATGCTGGAAGCCTTCATCACAGGACTGCTCCAGGTATTCGATCAGACCACGTTCCTGTTGATGGTGATCGGCATCTTCCTGGGGTTCATCGTCGGCATCCTGCCCGGCATCGGCAGCCCCGGGGCGGTGGCTCTCATGCTGCCGTTCATCTTCGAGATGGACCCGGTGCAGGCGTTCGCGTTCCTGCTCGGGATGTACGCGGTCACCGGCACCACCGGCGACATCACCTCGATCCTGTTCGGCGTGCCCGGGGAGGTGGTATCCACCGCCACCATCATCGACGGCCACCCCATGGCCAAAAAGGGCGAGGCCGGCCGCGCCCTGGGCGCCGCGCTCATGAGCTCGCTGGTGGGCGCCATCGTCGGCGCCTTCTCGCTGGCCGCCGCCATTCCCATCGTCACCCCGCTGGTGCTGTCCTTCAAGTCGCCGGAGTTCTTCTCGCTGGCGATCCTGGGGATCTGCTTTCTCGCGGCGCTGAGCGGCGACAACAAGCTCAAGGGGGTGCTGGCCGGCGGTCTGGGCCTCGTGCTGTCCACCGTCGGCCTGGACTACCAGGAGAACATCGAGCGCTATACCTTCGGCCTCGTGAACCTGTGGGAAGGGGTCGGCCTCATCGCCGCGGCCGTGGGGCTGTTCGCCGTGCCGGAGATCGTGGAGCTGTGGGTCAAGGGCTCCGCCATCGCCGAAGCCAAGGTGGGCAAGCTGGGGGGCGTTTGGCAGGGGGTCAAGGACACCTTCATCCACATCGGCATCACCGTCCGCTGCAGCATGATCGGCACCTTCTTCGGACTCGTTCCCGGAGTGAGCGCCGCGCTGTCCCAGTGGGTGTCCTACGCCCACGCGGTGCAGAGCACCAGAGACAAAAGCGGCTTCGGCAAGGGCGACGTGCGCGGGGTCCTGGGGCCGGGCGCGGCCAACAACTCGGGCATCGGCGCCGCCATGATCCCGACGGTGGCCTTCGGCGTGCCCGGCAGCGCCACCACCGCCATTCTGCTGGGCGCCTTCATCATCCAGGGGTTGCAGCCCGGGCCGAAGATGCTCACAGAGCATCTGGCCCTGACCTTCTCGTTCGTCTGGCTCATCGTCATCTCGAACATCATCACCGTGGCGCTGTGCCTGCTGTTCCTGAACCATCTGGCCAAGATCACCCAGGTCCGCGGATCGCTGCTGATTCCGTCGCTGTTCATGCTCATCTTCCTGGCGGGATTCGCCAACACCGGTTCCTACTTCGCCATGGCCACCACGCTGGTGTTCGGAGTGATGGGCGTGATCATGGTGAACCACGGCTGGCCGCGCCCGCCGCTGGTGCTGGGGCTGGTGCTGGGGTCGCTGGTGGAGCGGAACCTGTTCATCTCCTACGAGATCTACGGGCTTTGGTTCCTGACGCGACCCATCGTCATGGTGACCTTCGGGATCGCCCTGGTCGTGATCTTCCTGCCCGGGTTGCAGGACTGGATGGCGAAGCGGGCGCGGCTTCAGGAGGAGCCGGGTGCGTAACCGGACGGATGTCGTCATCGGCGTGCTGCTGGTGACGCTCCTCTCCTGGGCGGTGTGGGAGGCGCAGCAGTGGCCGGCGCGCACGCGGTTCTTCCCGCTGGCCATCGGCTATCCGGTGTTGGCCATGGCGGTGATGCACCTCGCCTACAGCCTGTGGCTGGGGCTCCGGCCGCTCAGGTTCGCGCAGGGTCCGGCCGCGCCCGAGCCGGCGGCGGAGGCCGGGATCGTGGTGGAGCCGGCGGTGGTGCGCCGGCGCACGTTGGAGATCTCCTTCTGGGCCGTGACTTTCGCCGTAGGGCTGTATCTCCTGGGGTTCAAGGTGGGCGGGCTAATCATCCCGACGATCTTCCTCCGCTATCAGGCCAACGAGCTATGGCGCACCAGCCTTCTCTACAGTCTGGGCGTGTACGTCTTTTTCAAGATCGGGCTGGAGGAGGCTCTTTCATTTCCGTTGCCCGCGGGCCAAATCGCCTTCGGCCTGGGCCTCTACTCCTTCGATTCCTACCTGATCGACCCGGTTCTGAACCTGTTCCGGTGAGGGTCCCCGCACCCGGAGATTTGGGCGGAATCACGATGTCCGGCGCTCTCAAGGATAAGTTTGCCATTGTCGGTCTAGGGCTGCTCGCGGGCCGGTTCGAGGACCGAAGCTTTCGGACGCTCCAGACAGAGGCCGCCAGACTCGCCATCGAGGACGCCGGCCTTGCGGTAAACGACGTCGACGGCGCGGTCGATCTCAAGATCGCACCCGGCGCGGGAGACGTTCCGTCCCCGACCGATGCCTTTCCACGCGTCCTCGGCCTGCCGTGCCGCATGTTCTTCCAGGTTGCCCGTGGCGGCACCGCCAGCATCGTCGGCATTGTCGCGGCTACCAAGTTTCTCGAACTCGGCATGGCCAACTATGTCGTGCTCGCGTCGGGAACGAAGGATTACTCGCGCAGCCGGGTTGCGCGGCGAACGGGCAATACCAGCATCGGGGTCATCGAAAGAGCGGGCTATTGGGGGAAGCCGTTCGGCGATCTGGCGGCGATGAGTCACCACACGTTCTTTGCCGCGCGCCACATGCACGAGTTCGGCACGAAAAAGGAGCAGTTCGGCGAGATTTCCGTGGCGATCCGCGGTTGGGCCCAATCCAACCCGTTGGCGCAGTTCTACGATCGGCCGCTGACGCTGTCCGAATACATGGACGCGCCGCCGCTCGTCTGGCCCTACAACATCTTCGACGCTTGCGTCGTGAGCGACGGTGGTTTCGCCATCGTCCTGACAACCGCCGAGCGGGCGAAGGACCTGGCACGCAAACCCATCCATGTTTCGGGCGCGGGCGTGGGGGAGGCCATGGGGCAGCTCTGGTGGGACAAAGCCAACTACACGCGCCTTGCCGTGCAAACCGCCAGGGAAACCGCCTTCCGTGAAGCGGAGATCGACCTCAAGGATATCGATTTCGCGGGGCTCTATGACTGTTTTACCGCCGAGGTGCTGTTCCAGCTAGAGGATTACGGGTGGTGCAAGAAGGGTGAAGGTGGCGCTTTTGTCGAGGGTGGGCGTATCGGCCCCGGGGGCGAGGTCGCGATCAATACAAGCGGCGGACTCCTGTCCGCGTATCATCTGGGCGAGCAGACTCATGTCGCGGAGGCCATCATGCAGCTCCGCGGCGAAGCCGGAGAGCGGCAGGTAAAAGACGCGAGAATCGGTTTGGTGACGGGCCACGGCGGCGAGATCCTTTCGCCCGGGATGTGCTCGACCCATGCCTGCATGATCCTGAGCAACTGAAGTTTACGTCGAGTGGAGCCGATGAACATGTCCGCGTCCTACCCGAAGCCCTCTATCGATGAGGACAACAAGCCCTTCTGGGACGCGATCCAGGATCGAAAGTTCGTGCTGATGCAATGCCGGGAGTGCGGCGCCTGGTATTGGCCGGCGGCCTACTGTCGCAATCACGCCAACCAACCCTTTTACGGCAGCCTCGAATGGCGCGAGGCGTCGGGCCGCGGCAAGGTCTTCGCATACAACGTGCATCATCGGGCCTTCGATCCGGCTTTCAAGACTGATCTACCCTATGTCTATGCCTTGATCGAGCTTGAGGAAGGCCCGATGTTCGGCACGAACATCGTGGACTGCGAGCCGGGCGAAGTCTCGATCGGGATGGACGTGGAGGTCCGTTTTATCGAACGGGGCGGCGCCGTGTTGCCGGTCTTCGTGCCTAAAGGCTGAGGCGGCGCTTCCCGTCACTCGACAGACAGCTTATCCGAAGAATGACTTGATCAGCAAAGAAATGACACCTGTCAAGCACGCGCCGCTCATCCATTTCCCGACCACCAGCTCCCGCTCGAGCCGCGCAATATCGGCCTTGGTCGCCAGAGTCTCTTCCGACATCGCCTGAGCGGCTGCGCGGGCTTTCTCTTCCGGGGCCCCGGCCGACCTCAAGGCATCATACAGTTCGGTCATCATCATGCTCATCCCAAGGATATTCGCAAGAATTATACCATCCGTTCGGGTTCGGGCAAGCCTCGTGTGCCCCTGTCGGGTCCGAGCCTATTCATGGCGCCGGGCCGCCGCCTCCACCGCCTCCATCACCCTCAGCAGGTTGCCGCCCCACAGTTGCGCGATCTGCTCCTCGCCGTAGCCCCGGCGCACCAGCTCGACGGTGACGTTGAGGGTGTCGCGGGCGTTGTCCCAGCCGGCGATGCCCCCGCCGCCGTTGAAGTCCGATGCCATGCCCACGTGGTCGATGCCGATGAGATTGACCGCGTAGTCGATGTGATCGGCGAAGTCGCTCACCGACGCCTTGGGCCACTTGGCGTCGATCTCCTGCCGGCGGGCATTCCAGGCGTCGCGCTTCTCGTCGCTCAGCCGCTCGAAGTCGACGAACCCCTTGGTCCCCATCTCCGTCCTCAGCGCGCGGAACGCCGCCTGCCTCTCGCCTGACACCGGCCGCAGGTAGGCGTCGAAGGCCACCATCTGGGCCACGCCGCCGTTGTCCCGAAGCGCCGTAAGCGCTTCGTCGGACAGATTGCGCGGGTGCTCGTAGACACCCTTCACGCTGGAATGGGAGGCGATCACCGGCGCCCGGGAGGCCCGGATGGCGTCCAGCGCGGTGGTCATGGCCGCGTGGGAGATGTCCACCATGATCCCCAGGTCGTTGGCGCGCCCGACCGCTGCGCGGCCGAAATCCGTGAGGCCGCCGTGCTCCGTGGGCGGGTCCTTGAGGCGAGGGTAGGGCACCGCCGAGTCGCCCAGGTCGTTGTGGCCGTTGTGGAGCAGGCCCAGGTAGCGCGCGCCGAAGTCGTAGTAGGTGTCCAGGATCCGCAGGTCGTGGCCCAGGGCATGGCCGTTCTCGATGCCGATGAGCGCCGCAAGCCGTCCTCCACCGCGAATGCGTCGCACGTCCGCGGCCGTGCGCGCCAGACTGATGATGTCCGGATATTGCACGTCGGTCATGCGGCGGATGGCCGCGAACCTGGTGAAGGCGTCCGCCATGGCCCGGGCATATCCCGCCACGTTGCGCTCGCCTTGCCCCACGTAGACGATGAAGAAGACCGCGTCCAGCCCGCCCCGCTCCATCCCAACCAAGTCGATCTGCCCGCGTCCCTTCTTCGCTTCCTTGGGGTCGTAGCTCTCGGTGCCGAAGTCGGTCGGGATGTCCACGTGGGTGTCCACGGTGAGGACACGGGAGTGGATGTCTGCGGCGCGGGCCAGAAGTTCGGCGCTGGTGTCTGCGGGTAAGGAATTCACAGGTCAGGAGTCTTCAGCCGCGAGCAACATGTCTGCCTCGGCCAGAACCGTTTCCAGGTCGACACCCTTCCCCTCGGCGACCTCCTTCTCTCCCTTTGCCAGCAACCGGAGCATCCGCCGTTCGGACTCGATAAGGGGAAATTTTGCCATAAGAATTCCTTGAGCCGTTCGATTGCGTCAGGGTATCGTTCGAAGAGTCCTCGCGCAACGTGTGACCTTGTCGTGCTTGGTTCCGCCATCTGCGACCACGCAAGGTTGGCGCTCGCTCGAAGTGTGCTGAAACGGGTTGGAATAGAGAATCCGTTTGTAGTACGTTGTAGTACATGGCGACCTTGACCATCCGTATAGACGACAGGCTTGACGCGGAATTGCGCGATGTCGCGGCACTAACGGGGACGGGCAAGAGCGCCTTCGTGCGCGAAGCCGTGCGCCGGCAGCTCGCGATCGCACGGCTTGAACAACTGCGACGCCGTGTCGCGCCGTTCGCCGAGGCCCATGGCTGGCTGACCGACGAGGATGTCTTCGAAGAAGTCTCGTGAGGATCCTGCTGGACACCAACGTCCTCGTTGCGGCCTTCGCGACCCGCGGGTTCTGTCACGACATCCTGCAACTCGTGCTTACCCAGCACCAGCTTCTCGTTGGTGAGACGGTTCTCCAGGAACTTGGACACATTCTCGCTGGCAAGCTCGGCATACCGGACGAGCATGTGAGCGAAGTGGTTGGTTTCGTTCGCGAGCATGCAGACGTGGTGGCGCCGGTCGAGCCGGCGACATGGCCGGCTGCGGATCCCGCCGATCGATGGATCGCGGCTGCAGCGGTGCGCGGAATGGCGGACGTACTCGTGACCGGAGACAAGGACCTCCTGGATGCCCCGCCGGTTGAGGGGTTGCGGATCGTCAGCCCGAGAGGTTTGTGGGAGTTGCTGCGCGTTACCGGAGGGGATTGATTCATTGCGTACGTCAGAGGCCCCGGACTACGTCTACGTATGCGACTCCGCCGCCCTGGAACGGTTGACCCGTTGCATCAGGGACGGCAAATCGGTCGCCCTCGACATCGAGGCGGACAGCCTCCACAGCTACACGGAGAAGGTCTGCTTGATCCAGCTCTCCGTCGGAGGCCGGCACTTCGTCGTGGACCCCCTTTCCGAGCTGGACTACGGCGGCCTCCTGGAAGCCTTGGCGGAGAAGCCGCTGATCGCTCACGGGGGTGACTACGATCTGCGCATGTTGCGCGCGTGGCGGGGTTTCCGGCCGCGGGGCGAAGTCTTCGACACCATGATCGCGGCCCAGTTGCTGGGCATCGAGCAGATCGGGCTGGCGGCGCTGGTCGAGAAGTTCCTGGACATCGCGATGACCAAGGACTCGCAGAAGTCGGACTGGTCGCGCCGGCCGCTTACCGAAAAACAGTTGCGCTACGCCGCCAACGACACCCGACATCTGGAGGAGTTGGCCGAGTGCCTGCACGGCGAGTTGCTCGAGCGGGGAAGGGTGGAGTGGCACCGCGAGAGTTGTCGCGCCATGGTGGACTCCACCGGGCGCGATCGTCCACGCGACTCACGCGAGGCTTGGCGAATCAAGGGAGCAGGCCGGCTCACTCCACGCGAACTGGCGTATCTGCGGGAAGTCTGGGGGTGGCGCGAGGAGCGCGCCCGGCGCGCCGACCGTCCGACCTTCAAGGTCCTGGGCAACCGCCAGATCCTGGAGCTGGTGCAGTGGGCGGAGTCCCATCCGGGCGAGCCGCTGGAGAAGGGGCCGAAGTTGCCGCGCGACATCGTCGGCTCGCGCAGGCGAGCGCTCAAGCACGCGATCGACCGGGCCGCGGCCATGACGCCGGCGGAGTGGCCGGAACGCATCAAGGCCCCGCGCGTGCATCCGCCGCCCATCGACCAGCAGCAGCTCGACGCCTTGCGGAGCAAATGCGCGGAGATTGCCGAAAGGCTGGAGGTCGCCGCTTCGACGCTTGCGCCCAAGGCTGCTCTGGAGGCCATCGTCCAGGAGCGGCCTCGCAGCTTCGATGAGATCATGGCGAGCACAGGGCTGTTGCGCTGGCAGGCGGAACTGCTGCGGCCCGCGCTGGACGCGACTCTGTACGCGCCCCGGGAGGAGCCCCCGTCGACAAACTGAAGTCCGCACCCATCCCCGGAGTCGCTAGAGTTGTGCTATAGGGAAACTCTGACAATGGCGTCCTTCGACTTCGTTCGACCTTCGGCAAGCCTGTCCTGAGCCCTTCGACGAAACGGGGGCGCGTGTAAGCATTCTTGCAAGAGGAGCCGTGACCATGGGGAACCGAGCAGCAGCGATACATGACGGACTGAAGCACCCGGTGATCGACGGGGACGGCCACTGGATCGAGCCGATCCCGGTCTTTCTCGAGTACCTGAGCGAAACGGGCGGCCCCGCCGCCGTCGACCAGATCAAGGACCTTTGGCGCCGTAACCAGGGGTGGTACCGCGCCACCGAGCAGGAGCGCCAGCACCATCGCATGCGCCGCACCATCTGGTGGGGCGTCACCGCCGATACGCTGGACAAGGCCACGGGGCTCCTGCCGGCCCTGTTGAACGAGCGGTTGCCCGAACTGGGCATCGACTTCGCGATGATCTACCCGAGCTTCGGGCTGAGCGTCAACGGCATTCAGGACGACGACCTCCACCGGGCCGGTGTCCGCGCCTACAACATGATGACGTGGGACATGTTCGCGCCGTACGCCGAGCGGTTCTGTCCCGTGGCCATCATCCCCGCGCACAAGCCGGAGGACGCCCTGGAAGAGCTGGAGTACGCGGTGGTGCAGCGCGGCTACCGGGCGATCATGCTGCGAGGCAACCAGGAACGGAAGATCCCGGGGGCGGCGGAGGGCATCGATCCGCGCAAGGCCGCCTGGTACTGCGACAACATCGCCCTGGACAGCCCCTATGACTACGAGCCGGTCTGGCGGCGGTGCGTGGAGCTGGGCGTTGCCGTGACCCAGCACTCGGGCAGCGGCCGCTGGCACGACCGCGCCTCCATCACCAACTTCACCTTCAACCACGTCGGCCACTTCGCCGAGTCGAACCACGCCTTCGCCCGCGGCGTCTTCCTGGGCGGACTGGTGAACCGCTACCCGAGCCTCAACTTCGGGTTCATGGAAGGCGGCATAAGCTGGGCCTGCCAGATGTGCTTCGACATGATCGAGCACTGGGAGAAGCGCCGCCGCGCCGGGCTGCAGTACCCGGACTCCACCAACGTCGAGGAGTTGAAAGGGTTCATCGAGCGCTACGGGGACGAACGGCTGAAGGCCAACGCCGATGCCCTCATGGACAACCTGGACGCCTTCCGTCCCAACTGCAGCCTCGAAGAGCTGGCGAAGCCCGAGTACGTGGTGGACGACTTCGAAGCCGCGGGAATCGAGTCCGAGGAAGATGTGGGGGCGGTGTTCGCCAACCATTTCTTCTTCGGCTGCGAGGCCGACGACCGCGCCACCATGTGGGCGTTCGATCCGCGCATGGGCGTGCGGCTACAGCCGGTCTTCAGTTCCGACTTCACGCACTTCGACGTGCCCGATTTCAAGGAAGTCATTCCGGAAGCGTACGAGATGGTGGAAAAGGGCCACGTGACCGAGCAGGACTTCCAGGACTTCACCTTCACCAACGCCGCCCGCCTGCACACCCGCAACAACCCCGACTTCTTCAAGGGCACCGCCGTGGAGAAGGCCGTCGCGGACGAACTAGGGTTGTGAACTTGGCCACATGGGGCGACCGCCGGTCGCTCCTACAAGTTATCGCAGCTTGACGCGGCGAGCCGGGCACCGTCCTTTGCGGTGTCCGGATCGCCGGACCTCACCTGGCGCGCTTGGTGTCCGGGATCTCCCTTCGGGCGGTGTCCGCGTTTACCACCGTGAGCTCGCTGAGACGTACCGTGGTGCCTCCCCCGACGTCCTTCCTGCGTGCCTTGAAGCGCGCGTAGAGGACCGACCCCGCTTCGACCTTTACTTCGATCGTGATCTTGTCGGTGGTAATCGGCAGGCTGCCCATTTCGGCTACGATCGTGTGCGGCCCCGGCGGCAGCTCGTGGACCTGGTGGGTGCCGTTCTCAAGGTCCCCTTTCCGCTCACCGTCCACATGCACGCGCACCGGGAGGAGGCCGCCGACGAAGGACCACGGCCGGTAAAGATACACGAGCCCAACGTCGGTCTCCGGCTTCTTCCATCCCTCGAAGCCGGGTCCATGGGCCGTGGCGCAGCCGCCCAGCAGCAGGAGCAGGGCGGCCGCAAGCCATCTCTTGGTGACACGCATGGGGTTCGCCGGCAGACGCCGATGGCCGGCAGCGGGCGCGGCTACGCCTCCAGCCCCAGCGAGTAGAAGCGGTTGGAGTTGTCGAAGAAGACCTTGCGCTTCTGGTCCTCGGAGATGTCGGTCCGTTCGCGGACCTCCTTGGTGGCGTTGGGCCAGATGGTGTCCCAGTGCGGGTAGTCGGCGGCGAACAGCCACATGTCGTCGCCGAAGCGGTCCATGCAGTAGGGCAGCATGGCGTCGTCCGGGTCGAAGCTCACGTACACCCGGCCGCTGGCGACGTACTCGCTGGGCTTCCCCTTGAGCAGCGGCGCTTCCTCGCTGCGCCGCTCGTAGTGCTCGTCGATGCGGTCGAGCCAGTAGGGGAGCCATCCGCACCCCGCCTCGAAGAAACCCAGCTTCAGGTTGGGAAAGCGCTCCATCGCTCCGCAGGTCACGAGGCCTAGGAAGGCCTGCATGATCTCGAAGGAAAAGCTCACGGTGTGGGCCTGCAGAAAGCTCTCCCAGCGCTCCTGCCCCTCCGCGCCCCAGGAGTTGCCGTGGAAGCAGACCGGGATGCCCAGCCGTTCAGCCTCGGCGTAGATGGGCCAGAACTCCTCGGCGCCGAGGTTCTTCTTGTGGCCGTGGGTGTGGATCATCACGCCGGGGTGGTGCCACTTGTTGACGGCGCGGTTAAGCTCCTCCACCGCCGCGGGGATGTTCTTCAGGGACACGGTGGCGATGCCCTTCAGGCGCGGGTTCTGCTGTTGGATCTCGCCGATGTAGTCGTTCCACGCCCGCGCCAGCGCCACTGAAAGATCGCTCTGCGGGACGAGGCAGAGGCTCAGCCCCATGGTCGGGTAGATGACGGTGAGGTCGATGCCCTCGACGTCCATGTCCGCGAGGTACCCGTCGGTGCCGATGGTCATCTTCCCCATGCGGCCGAGGAAGCGGTCCCAGGTGTCGCTGGGGAAAAGGCCCTGGCGGATGCGATGGTACTGCTCCGGTATGCGCGAGCGGTAGTCGTCGATGGTTTCACGGATGTGCGAGTCGGAATCCACAACGGGATAGGCTGCCATTGGCGTCACCTCCAGAATAGGCGTTCTTGATCTTGTGAATACGGCAAGAGGTCGCTGCCTGTCAATCAGCGTGGGGCCGCGGCGGCATCCGGAGACTACGGAGCCGGAAGTTCGGCTTCGCCGTAGGCTCGGTCGGTCTTGGCCGCCATGATGAAGTCGTTGCGGTGGAGGTTGCGGATCTTGTGGGTCCACCAGGTGACCCGGACCCGGCCCCATTCGGTGACGATCCTGGGGTGGTGGCCCTCCGCCTCGGCGATGTCGCCCACCGCGGCGGTGAAGGCCAGAGCCCCGGCGAAGTTCCTGAACTTGAAGAGCCGGTCCAGCTTGGGAATGCCGTCCTCCTCGATCATCGCCCACTCCGGCGTCTGCGGCTTGAGTTGGCGGACCTCCTGGTCGGTGACAACCGGGGCGTCGGCCCGGCACGCCACGCACTTCTCTTCGGTCAACTGGGTCATGAAATCCTCCGGAAAATGGTGTCGGGCAGCTAGCGTAGCATCCCGCAACTTCCTGCCATAAGTTGCGCAGGATTTCTTGTCGTTGGCAAGGCGTTGCGTCTTTGTTCCGAGCCCACCGATCGGGCGCGTTTGACAAGTGAGCCTCTTGCAAAACCCATCGGGTGAGGGGGATTTTGTAGACGTGGGGTCG
>JAPPNF010000001.1 GCA_028818755.1 Deltaproteobacteria bacterium
GACGAGCAGTGGCGGGCACCACGCGAGGAAGAGCAACGCAGCCGACGGCAAAAAGAACCAGCAAATTGTGGCAGGAAATCACGGGACGCGACACTTGGCTGGGGCCGTGGATGAATACGCCGCGGTTCACCTGAGCGCCCCTCCAAGGGTGATGGCCAGGGTCCCGGCCACCACCGCGAGACTGCCGCTCACGGTCCGCAGCGTCACCATCTCGATGCTGCGAAGGAACACCACCGTGAACACCAGCACCCACATGGGCTGGGTGGCGACCATCGGGGTCACGATCACCACCGGCCCTACGGTGAGGGCCGTGTTGAACAGGAGAAAACCCAGGGTCTCCAGCACCGCGGCCGCCAGGAACGGCCGCATGGCCCGCCGGTCCCAGACGGGCCGGTGGGGCGTGCCCGCGACCGTCAGGTACCCCGCGAAGATGAACAGCGACACCGCCCCGACGATGGCGGCGAACAGGATAGGGTAGGCGGCCGGCGCCAGCGAGGCGCGGGCGATGTTGTGCACCACGGCTGCCGTGAACGCCGCGGAGAGCGAGTAGGCGCCGTGCCACCAGCGCGCCGTGGAGACGCGCCGCTCCTCCCGCCAGGAGATCAGCACGATCCCCAACACCACCAGGACGATTCCGGTTACGAGCGGCGCGGCGGCGGTCTCGCCCAGGAACGTCACCGCCAGCAGGGCGCTGAAGAGGGGATGGGTGGAGCGTAGCGCGGTCCCGCGGGCCGCGCCGATCTTCGCGATGCCCGTATAGGTGAGCCAGCGCAGCACGGGCATCAGGAAGCCCACCGTTACGGCCGCCAGGAGAAAGCCCCTGCCTACGTCCGGGAGGCCGGTGAATCCCCCTACCATCGTCCACAGGATGACGGTCTGCGAGATCAGCGAGAGCAGGGTGACGGTGCTGGCGTTGGAGTATTGCAGCCCCCGGCGCGCGGAGATGATGCTGATGCCGTAGGTCCACGCCGTCAGCAGACCGATGGCCTGGGGCAGCAGTTGCGTCATGGCGCGGGTTCACTTCCTCATGGGGCCGGGAGAGGAGTTCCGGTGGGCTAGGAGCCTGTCCGAGCAAGTGGAATGGCGTCTTTCGACTTCGCTTCGCTACGCTCAGGACGAACGGCACCCTTGTGCTCTGCAGCAACCCTACCAGTCCACAGGGTTTTCCAAAACCGTTCGTCCTGAGCGTAGCGAAGCGAAGTCGAAAGACGCCGTCTAGTTTCGGATGTCCTGCTGGAACCACTCCAGCGGCAGCTCGTGGCCGAGGCCGTTTTCCTTGGCGTAGCGGTAGACCAGGTAGCCCACGGCGGCGAACTGGATGCCGGCGGAGAAGTTGTGGTGCACGGTGGTCTGGGCGTCGTCCTCCCGTCCGGGTTTATCGCCGGTCAGCACCTCGGACAGGGTGGTATGGTTCCGGTTGGTGTAGCGCCGCATGTAGTTGTCGTCGATGGGGCGCCGGTCGCGTTCCTCCTGGGTGCCCAGGGCATAGTTCAGGACGGCGAGATTGGAGGTGCCGATCATCACGTCGGCCTTTTCGTAGATCTCGCTCTCCAACTCCTCCGGGCGCACGTCCACCACGTGCATGCCGGTCTGGAGCCAGTCGGCCTGGAACAGGGGAATGCGCGAGTCCGTGCAGGTGGCGCCGATGTCGACGCCGCTCATGGCTTCCCTGGCCGAGTTCACGGCGGTCACCTTGATCTGCAGCATCTCCGACATCCTCTTCGCATAGGCTTCGCGGTTGGCCTGGGTGGGGCTGAAGATCTTGATGTGCTCGATGGGCCGGACCGCGCACGTGGCCATGGCGTAGGTGCGCGCCATCGCGCCGGACCCCAGAACCCCCATGACCTTGGAGTCGGTCCGCGACAGGTGCTTGACCCCGACGCCCGCGGTGGCGCCCACCCGGTAGCTCTGGAGATACCCGTCGTTCATGATGCACAGGAGCTCGCCGGTGCGGGTGTCCACCAGCAGGATGATGCCGCAGTATTTGCCGGGCTCGACGTTGAACCAGTGCTCGGTGACCGCGCCGTTGTATTCCTGCCAGGTCATGATGTCCAGCTTGAAGCGGAACGCCAGGACCGGCGGATCCTTGATGGCCCCCAGCAGCGAGCCCCAGCGGAAGTAGTCGCCCACCGTGGCGGTGGGGGACCACAGGTCCGTGCGCGGCTGGTAGACGGCGTCGCCCTCGGCGAGCTGCTTGAGCGCGCTCTCCATGGCGCCGATGGCGTTGTTCATGGTGAGGGCCTCTTCGGCGATGCGGTTGTCGATCATCAGCGGCATGGGTGTTCTCCGGTGGTGTGGAATTCCTCATGTGCTAGCAGCTTTCGCTCGTGAGTGTCCACCCGGCCTTGCGGCGGAGCGGCAACCCGCCGTGGCTTGCGGAAGAACACAGGTTCCGCTAACAAGCTTCGGCAAAACAATTCCCAACGGTTCAGCCGTTAAACGATTGGAGGAAACACCGAATGCACAAAGGCACCCGGCATCTCTTCTACGGGTTCGTCATCATCATGGCGTTGATGCTCCTGACCCCGGCGTTCAACGCCGCCGCGGCGGACCTGAAGGGCAAGACGGTCACCTGGACGATTCCCTTCGGCGAGGGCGGCGGTTCCGGCCGCTGGGCCCGTTTCGTCGAACCGTTCCTGCGGAAACATTCCGGCGCCGATATCCGGTTGAAGTTCGTACCGGGGGGAGGCTCCACCAAGGGTGCCAACCTGTACGCCAAGCGCGCCAGGCCCGACGGCTTGCATCTGCTGGGTACCTCCGGCTCGACGCAGTTCCCGTTCCTGCTGGGCGACAAGCGCGTCAAGTACGACTACGGCAAGTGGCGTCCGTTGCTGGCGTACGCCACGGGCGGCGTGGCGTACATTTCCCCGAAGCTCGGGGCCAGGACGGCCGCCGATCTGGTCGCCAAGAAGCCGTCGCTCAAGTACGGCGCCCAGCGCGCCACCTCGCTGGATCTCGTGCCGCTGCTGGCCTTCGAGATGCTCGGCCTCGACGTCAAGGCGGTGTTCGGCATGAAGAGCCGTGGCGCCGGTCGCAAGGCGTTCATGACCGGCGAGACCACCATCGACTACCAGACTTCCGCGGCCTACCTGTCCAAGGTGACCCCCTTGGTGAAAGAGGGCAGCGCCGTTCCGATCATGTCCTGGGGCGCTCTCGACGACAAGGGTAACCTGGTCCGCGACCCCAACTTCCCCGATCTGCCCCACTTCGTCGAGGTCTACGAGCAGGTGAAGGGCCAGAAGCCGTCCGGCGCCTGGTTCGACGCGTGGAAGGCGTTCTTCACCGCGGGATTTCCCGCCCAGAAGTTCGTGGTGGTCCCCAGGGACACGCCCGAGGACGTGGTGAAGGCCTACCAGGACGCGTTCAGGAAGATGTTCGCCGACCACGAATACATCGCCAACAAGGACAAGAAGATCGGCACCTACGCGCAGGTGACGGGGGCGGCCGCCGAGTTGAAGTTCAAGGCGGCCGTTTCGGTCCCGCCCGAGGCCAAGGCATGGGTGCGAAACTGGCTGACGAAGAAGTACAGCGTCAAGTTCTGATGGGCACGCAAGGTATGCGTATGAACGCCCTGAGGGGCTTGAGGTCATGAGGGAGGGCGGCCGGCTCGCACGGCCGCCCTTTTTCGTTCCGTGATGCTTGACGCGCTGCTCGAAGCGTTTTCCGTTCTGCTCCAGGCCCAGCACATGGCCTTCCTGGTGGTGGGCGTCCTGCTGGGCCTGGTGGTGGGAATCTTTCCGGGACTCGGCGGCATCGTCGGCCTGTCGTTGCTGATCCCCTTCCTGCACGGCATGGACCCGGTCTCCGCGCTTGCCATGCTGGTGGGTCTGGTGGCCGTCATCCCCACCTCCGACACCTTCACCTCCGTTCTCATGGGCATCCCGGGATCGAGCGCTTCCCAGGCCACGGTCCTGGACGGGTTTCCCCTGGCCCGGAAGGGGGAGGCGGCCCGCGCGTTGGGGGCGGCGTTCTCGGCCTCGCTTTTCGGCGGCCTGTTCGGGGCGGTGATCCTGACGTTCTTCGTGCTCATCGCCAGGCCCGTGATCCTGTTCTTCACCACGGCGGAGCTGTTCATGCTCGCGGTGCTGGGCATCTCCATGGTGGGTGTGCTCTCGGGCAACTGCATCTGGAAGGGCGTCGCCGCCTGTGGCCTGGGCCTGGTCATCGGTTCCATCGGCGGCGCCCCCGCCACCGGCGAGGAGCGTCTGGTGTTCGGGGTGGACTACCTGGCCGATGGCATCCCGCTGGTGGTGGTGGGCCTCGGCATCTTCGCCCTGCCGGAAGTGGTGGATCTGCTGCGCGGCGCCGGCGCCATCTCCCGCGCCCATGCCCTGGGAAGGGGCTGGCTGGACGGCCTGAGGGACATGATCCGCTACCGTTGGCTGTGCCTTCGGTGCGCCGGCATCGGCACTCTCATCGGCGCCATTCCCGGACTCGGCGGGTCGGTGGTGGACTGGATCGCCTACGGCCACGTGGTCCAGACCGCGCAGGACAAGTCGCGGTTCGGCACCGGCGACATCCGTGGCGTGCTGGCGCCGGAGTCCGCCAACAACGCCAAGGAGGGCGGCGGGCTCATTCCGACGCTGCTGTTCGGCATACCGGGAAGCGGCAGCATGGCGGTGTTCATCGGCGGCCTGGTGCTGATCGGGCTGGAGCCGAGCCCGCGGATGCTGACGGCCGAGCTGTCCACCACCTACACCATCGTCTGGAGCCTCGCTCTGGCCAACGTCGTGGGCGCGGGCCTGTGTCTGTTGCTTTCCCCCGCCATCGCGCGCCTCACCACCATCCGCTACCACCTGCTGGCCCCGTTCATGCTGATGGTGATCTCGTTCGCCGCGTTCCAGGCGAGCCGCGACATCATGGATTTCGTCGCGCTGGTGGCCA
>JAPPNF010000050.1 GCA_028818755.1 Deltaproteobacteria bacterium
TGGTCTTGCCGCAGCCCGACGGGCCCAGCAGGACGAAGAACTCGCCCGTGGCGATATCCAGGTCGATGCCGCGCAGGGCGTGCACGACCCCGTCCCGCAATGGGAACTTCGCCTCAAGACGCCTTGTCTGCAGCACCGCCATCGTTCAGCCTGTGCTAGTGGCCTGTAACATGCAATTGTGTACCAAGATGCGCAGGACTTTTGTTGTCGGCAAGGCGCGATAACGAGCAGTGGCAGGCACCACGCGAGGAAGAGCAACGCGGCCGACGACGAAAAGGACAAGCAGATTGGTACACAATTGCATGTTACAGGCCACTAGGTCCCGGCTTTCGGGGGCGCCAGGACCCCTTCGTCCTGCAGCCGCTTGATGGTCGCTTCGGCCGTGGCGCGCGCGTCACCGCCGGTGTCATTGGGCATGAAGGTCTGCTTCTCGAACTCCCGGCCGAAGAACTCGGACTTGACCTGCGCCGGAAAGTTCATGAACACCTCGGTGCGCCGCTTCCGCTGCCGGTCGAGATCGACGGTCGAGACCAGCACGGATTCGCCCGCGCCGTCGATGCGGGCGTCGACATGGCCAAGATAATTGACCACCGTGGAGCCGCCGCGCGTGGCCTGGGCGGCGCTGTACCTGCCGCTCAGCGCGCCGGCGTTGGCGGAGGCCAGGTAAACGAGGTTCTCGTAGGAACGCGACCGGCGCACCTGGTCCCGCGTCTCGGCCAGCGGTCCGTTGGTCTCGGTGGTCGGATGCAACAGGATCTCTGCGCCGCGAAAGGTCAGGGCGCGTGACAACTCGAAGAAGTTCACGTCGTGCTCGACGATCATCGCGAGCCGTCCGTAGGGCGTGTCGAGGACGGGAAACAGGGAGTCCTCGCCGTACCGCCGGACATATTCCGTGTAGACGTCGGCCGGACAGACGCTGGGGATCAACCCTTCCAGGTTGTGCTCGTGGCATTTGCGGTAGCGCAGCTCGACCGTGCCCGACGGGCCGACGATGAAGCCCGCGGTGAACCAGACCTCGGGCCAGTCCGGATCACGTTCGAAGGCGGCCCCCGCCACGTAGACCTGGTGCTCCCGGGTGAACTCGCCGATGAGGTCGGTCTCGGGTCCGGGGATCGCGATGCAGACCGTCTTCCAGTCGTCGGCGGTGCGCTTGTGGTTGAAGCCTTGAAACCATGCCTCCGGAAACACCACGATGCGCGCCTCGTCCCGCACCACCGCCGCCTCGGCGACATCGAGGCCGCGCCGGATGTTGCGGGCGGCAACGTTGTCCTTTTGCGCCGGGTCGTCGATGACCTCGATGGACGCCTGGATGCAGGCGATCTGGAATTTCTTGGGCATGGTCAGGCCAGAGCGCGGTTCTGCCCTTCGGTGGGCATCGCCGCCTCGTGTCCCTCCGGCGCTGCGTAGACCCCGTCCCGGAGATAGCGCGCGATCACGGCTTCCGTGCTCTGCCGCGCCTCGGACTTGTGCGCGATGGGCTGTTCGAGCCAGCGGTTGATCCCGGTGGCCTGGTGCCTCGTGTACTCGCGCGCGTAGATTTCCGTGCGCGACTGCACCAGGATATTGTCGCGGATCTCCTCGCGCCGCTCTCGCAGGGCACGCAGATCGATGGGACCTATGGCCAACGCCTCGCCGGGATTCGGCGCCGCGCCGACCACCTTGCCGTTGAAATCGACGATCTCGGAGCCGCCGTGGGAACGGTGCAAGGGCGAGATCTCGCCGTCGCGCCGCTCCTGGAAGTTCAGGCCCGGCGAATCGGCGAACACGCTGCCCGACACCTGCGCGGCGTAGCCGCCGTGATTGGAGGAGATGACGTACATGCCGTTCTCGTAGGCACGGGTGCGCCGGCTCATCTCCCACGGTTCGCGGTGCGGTCCGTACGGCTCGCCCGTGCAGTGCAGCAGGATTTCCGCGCCGTGCTGCGCGAACGCGCGCGGCATCTCCGGGAAATTGATGTCGTAGCAGTTGATGAGCGCGAGCCGCCCGATCTCGGTGTCCACCACCGGGAAGAGCGCGTCTTCCCCGCCCTCGTTCTTCACGTACAGGTCATAACAGCCGGTGGGTGTCGAATAGGTGGTGTGGCCCTGTACGTCGGCTCCGTTGATCTTGCGGTAGCGCAGCACGAGGTCGCCCGACGGGCCGAACAGGTAGGCGGAATTGAACCAGCGATTCGGATAGGCCGGGTCGTACTCCATGGTTCCGCCGGCGACGTAGGCGCGGTTGATGCGCGCGAAGTTGGCAAGGGGTTCCAGTTCCGGACCGGGAATGCGAAGGGCGATGCGTGTCCATTCCTCCACCGACCGGACATGCTCGACGCCGGTCAGCGAGAACTCCGGCAGGACATAGAGCTTCGCCTGGCCCCAACGGCAGCTCACGTACTCCATCAGCGAGAGGTAACGATTGACGTTCTCGCGGATGATGGCGTCGCGCCATTCCGGTTCGCGGACGTGCCGGATTATCGTCTGAACGGCGACGGCCGTGTACTTGTCGATCATGCTGGAACTCCCTCTGCTTCCGCGGTGGCTGTCCCTTCTTCCAGGCCAAGACGACGCGCCACGGGGAAAACCTCGTCACGGAGGAGCCTCATGGTCTGACGGACACTGTCGTCGGGCACGTTGCCGATCTTGACGCTCAGATTGGTCACGCCGTGACCGAACTCCTCGTAAAGTCGCGTGATCTGTTCGATGGCCATGTCCGGCGTTCCGCACATGACCAGACCGCGCTCCATCCGCTCCTCAAGGGAAAGCTGATTGTGTGTACGGAGCTTCGTCGTCTGGCGCTCGGCGTCCTGGTCATCCTTGAAATAGCGGGTCTTCTGCACGACCAGCCGCTGTGCCGTGCGGATGCCCCCGCCAAGCACGTTGAAGAAGTAGTCGTAGCCCCGGCGCAGCGTCTTGACCGCCTCGTCCTTGCTCGGGGCGACGGAGCAGTTCATGGCGAGGATGATATTGTGGGGCCGCGGCTCCCAGCCGAGCTTGCGCGCATGTTCCCGGTAGACGTCTATGGAGTGGTGCGCCGTTTCGTAGTCCTGGACGCGCAGGACGCCCATGGTCGCGCCGTGCTCGGCGGCGAGGCGGGCGGAGCCGTCGCTGCTCGCCGACATGACGATCTCGGGATGCGGCTTCTGGGCCGGCTTGGGCCAGATGGAAACCGCGCGGAACTGGTAATACTCGCCCTCCCAGCCGAACGGCTCCGGCTCGGTCCAGGCCTTCTTGATCAGTTCGATGGCCTCGTTCATGCGCCCGTAGGACTCGCTGGGCGCGACGTTGTAGGCGACGTATTCGTGCGGAATACCGCGCATGAACCCGGCGACCAGCCGCCCGCCGGAAATCATGTCCAGCATGGCGTATTCCTCGGCCACGCGGATCGGGTTGACGATGGGCACGATGTTCCCGGATTGCAGGATCATCGACTTGCTGGTGCGTTCGGCGACGCACGCGCCGATCAGGTTGGGGTTCGGCATCAGCCCGTAGGGACTCATGTGGTGTTCGTTGTTGCCGATCCAGTCGAAGCCGCACTCCTCGGCGAACACCTTGGTGTCGATCCCGGCCCGGAAGATCCGCATGCCTTCGTCCGGGGAGAACTGCTTGTTGGCCACCGGCCAATCCTGCCCGACCTTTTCGACTCCGGTATAGGGCATGTGGTGCGTGTACGAGAATTTCATTCTACTTCCTTGGAGGGCTGCAGTCCGTTCTCCCGGAACCGTGGCCGGACTGTTCGCTTGGTTGCGCGTTTGTATCCTCGGCCAATGTCCTATTGTTTGTCAACTATGAGCCGGACGCGCACGACG
The DNA here is from genome assembly GCA_028818755.1 of Deltaproteobacteria bacterium. Lineage (GTDB taxonomy): Bacteria > Desulfobacterota > Binatia > UBA9968 > JAJDTQ01 > JAJDTQ01. The sequence goes on from JAPPNF010000050.1 coordinate 3,791, forward strand.
GCCTTCAGTTCGCCGTCCGAAACCCAGTACTCCGCCGGAAACCTTGGCGAACTATTCCGAATTGGACGGCGAGCCATTCCGAAACGGACGGAAGCCATACGTCCTGGGGCCCCGCCGGAGGCGCAGCGGAATCCCTACCCGATCCGCTCCAACCCGCCCATGTACGGCCGTAGCACCTCCGGGATCACGACGCTGCCGTCTTCCTGCTGGCAGTTCTCCAGGATCGCCACCAGGGTGCGGCCGACGGCCAAGCCGGAGCCGTTGAGGGTGTGCACGAGCTGGGGGCGCTGCTTGGGAGCCGGGCGGTAGCGGATGGCGGCGCGGCGGGCCTGGAAGTCGGTGCAGTTGGAGCAGGAGCTGATCTCCCGGTAGGTCCCCTGCCCCGGCAGCCACACCTCGATGTCGTAGGTCTTGGCCGCGGAGAAGCCCAGGTCCGCGGTGCAGAGCTCCACCACCCGGTAGTGCAGCCCAAGGCGCTGGAGCACGGCCTCGGCGTCGCGGGTGAGCTTCTCCAGTTCCTCGAAGGAGCTTTCCGGCTCGACGATCTTCACCAGCTCCACCTTGTTGAACTGGTGCTGGCGGATCAGCCCGCGCATGTCCTTGCCGTAGGAGCCCGCCTCCCGGCGAAAACAGGGGGTGTAGGCGCAGTAGTAGCGGGGCAGGTCGGAGGCGTCCAGGACCTCTTCCCGGTGGATGTTGGTGAGCGGCACCTCGGCGGTGGGGATGAGGAAGTAGTCGGGGTCCGCGGTGCGGAACATGTCCGCCTCGAACTTGGGGAGTTGCCCGGTGCCGGTCATGGTGTCGCGGTTCACCAGGAACGGCGGCAGCATCTCCTCGTAGCCGTGCTCCCGGGTCTGCAGGTCCAGCATGAAGGCGATCAGCGCCCGCTCCAGCAGCGCGCCGTGGCCCCGGTAGAGGGTGAAGCGCGCGCCGGTGAGCTTGGCGCCACGGGCGAAGTCGAGGATGCCGAGGTTTTCGCCGATCTCCCAGTGATTCTTCGGGGTGAAGCCGAACTCGGGAGCCGCGCCCCAATCCCGAAGCACCGGGTTGTCGGCCTCGGACTCGCCCACGGGCACGCCGGCGTCCGGAAGGTTCGGGATGTCCAGCATGGAATCGCTGAACCGGCGCTCGGTCTCGGCGAGCGGCTGATCCAGTGCGTCGAGCTCTTTGCTGACTGCGCCGATCTCCTCCATCAGGGACGCGGCGTCGCCGCCCGACTTCTTGAGCCGGCCGATCTCGCCGGAGAGCTTGTTCTTCTGCTCCTTGAGCCGCTCCCAGCGGGCGAGGGTCTCCCGGCGTTCCCGGTCCGCCGCCAGCACGGCCTCCCAGTCGATATCTGTCCCTCTCGCGGCCATGCGCTCCCGCAACCCTTCCGGGTCCTCGCGCAGGATCCTGACGTCAATCATCCACTATCCCTTCTCCTACGGCTCGGAAAAATCGAACGCATGGCGGACATGGCACACCGCCGGCGGAGTCGAACCGAGCGAAATGCCGACCACATCGAACTGGACGTCACGGTCATGCAACCGGTGTCTGGTGAGGTAATGAAGAGCAACACGCTTCAACCTGCGCTGCTTGGCGGCGTTGACCGCTTCCAGAGGCGCGCCCGACGTGTCCACCCTGCGGGTCTTGACCTCCACGAACACCACCGCGCGTTTGTCGAGGGCGATCAGGTCGATCTCGCCAAGAGGGCACCGGTAGTTGCGTTCGACGACAGCGTAGCCTCGGCGCTTGAGGTAGCGCTCGGCGAGATCCTCTCCGGCCTTGCCCAGGGACTTCCGCTCATCGCCCATCCCTTTTTCTGGCAGCAAAGAGCCGCACCGGCAAGCCTGCCTCCGTGGCCTCGGCGGACCCTGGCGCCGTGTGCTCCCGGAATTCCCGCACGGGCTTGAAGCTGCGGCGATGGATGGGACAGGGACCATGGCGGTCCAGCGCCGCGGAATGGCGGCGGCTGCGGTAACCCTTGTGGCTGGCGAAGCCGTACTCCGGATACAGGGCGTCCAGCTCCACCATCATCCGGTCTCGGGCGACCTTGGCGATGATGGAAGCGGCCGCGATGGAGAAGCAGAGCCGGTCGCCGCCCTTGACGGCGCGCTGCGCCGGCGCCGCCGTCCACGGGCCGCCGTCCTCCAAAAGACTCGCGGCGGGGATGCCGTGGGGCCCGTCGATCATGAGGTAATCCGGCGTGACCGCCAAGCCCCGGACGGCGCGGGCCATGGCCAGGAGGCTGGCCCGCAGGATGTTGAAACGGTCGATCTCCTGCGCATCGGCCACGCCCACCGCCCACGAGGCGGACTGTTCCTTGATCCAATCGGCCAGGCGCTCGCGTTTTCTGGCGGTCAACAGCTTCGAGTCCTTGATGTCGGGATTGAAGGCGCCGGGATCGAAGACCACCGCCGCGGCCACCACCGGTCCCGCCAGGGGGCCGCGCCCAACCTCGTCCACGCCGGCGACGCATCGAAAACCCCGCGAAAGTGCATCCGTTTCGTAGGACGTGCCGTCGGGTCCACGGCGCTCGGGAGCGAGCAGGCGGCCGTTTCGAGACGGTTCGGGCGAGGTTCGTTTGCCGGGCATTCGAGGCGTATGATAGAAAATCGGCGTGAAAATCACCAGCGAAGAGGTCCGGCACGTGGCCACCCTCGCCCGTCTGGACCTCACTCCGGACGAGCAGGAACAGCTCGCCGGCCAGCTCGACCGCATCCTCGAATACATGGACAAGCTCAACGAGCTCGACACCGGCGGCGTCGAGCCCATGTCCCACGCGGTGGACGTGGTCAACGTCCTGCGCCCGGACCGGGCCGTCAACGAGCCGCGGACCGAGGCCCTGCTCAGCAACGCTCCCGCCCGGGACGACGACTTCCTGAGCGTCCCGAAGATCATTGAATGACGAGAACCCATCATCAACTGCCATCGTGCACAATGGCGTCCTTCGACTTCGCTTCGCTACGCTCAGGACGAACGGTTGGTGGGATTCTCCGTTCGTCCTGAGCGTAGCGAAGCGCAAGCGTAGCGAAGTCGAAGGACGCCGTGACTATCGATCCGAGTTTTCTCACCGTTCATGAGGTGCACGACCGGCTGCGCAGCCGTGAACTGAGCGCCGTCGAACTGACGCAAGCGCTGTTCGACCGCATCGAGGCCACCGACGGAGCCATCGGCGCCTACCTCGCCGTGTGCCGCGAGCAGGGCATGGAGGACGCGCGCCGGGCGGACGCCAAGCTCGCCGCAGGCGACCCGGACTCGAAGCTCTTGGGCATCCCGGTGGCACTCAAGGACGTGCTCCTCACCGAGGGCGTGCCCACCACCTGCGCCTCGAAGATCCTGGACGGCTTCACGCCGCCCTACGACGGCACCGCGGTACGCCGCCTCAAGGAGGCCGGGGCGGTGGTGCTGGGCAAGACCAACATGGACGAGTTCGCCATGGGCTCCTCCACCGAGAACTCCGGCTACTCCATCACCCGCAATCCGTGGAACCCTGACCATGTGCCAGGCGGGTCCTCGGGCGGTTCCGCGGCCGCGGTGGCGGCCGGCCAGTGCATCGCCGCGCTGGGCACCGACACCGGCGGTTCCATCCGACAGCCGGCGTCGTTCTGCGGAATCGTGGGCCTAAAGCCCACCTACGGACGGGTCAGCCGCTACGGCGTGGTGGCCTATGCGTCGTCGCTGGACCAGGTGGGACCCATGACTCGAGACGTGACCGACTGCGCGCTGGTGCTCCAGGCCGTCGCCGGCCACGACCCCGCAGACTCCACCTCGGTGGACGTGCCGGTGCCGGACTACGCCGCAGCGCTCACGGGCGATGTGAAGGGATTGAAGATCGGCGTCCCGAAGGAGTACTTCGCCGCCGGGCTCCAGCCCGAGGTGGAGCAGGCCGTGCGGCGAGGCATCGACGAACTGGAGAAGGCCGGCGCCCTGGTGACGGAGGTGTCGCTGCCGCGCAACGACTACGCCGTAGCCGCCTACTACATCATCGCCGCGGCCGAGGCCAGCTCGAACCTGGCCCGCTACGATGGCATGCGCTACGGCCCAAGGGTCCAGGCCGAAGACCTGACCTCCACCTACATGAAGAGCCGCGCCCAGGGCTTCGGGCACGAGGTGAAGCGGCGGATCATGCTGGGCACCTACGTGCTCTCCGCCGGCTACTACGACGCCTATTATCTCAAGGCCCAGAAGGTGAGAACCTTGCTCAAACAAGACATGGAGTCCGCCCTGGGAGAATGCGACGCCATCGTCGCCCCCACCTGCCCCACCACCGCCTTCAAGCTCGAAGAGATGACCCACGACCCGCTGCAGATGTACCTGTCGGACATCCTCACCATCTCCGTGAACCTCGCCGGCCTGCCGGCGCTGTCCGTGCCCTGCGGGTTCGACGACGCCGGCCTCCCCATCGGCATGCAGATCATCGGCCGGCACTTCGACGAAGCCACGGTGCTGCGCCTGGGCTACGCCTACGAGCAGGCGACGGAGTGGCGTACGCTGAGGCCGGAAATTTAGCCCCGCACCCGAAAGCCCTGCACTCCCTGCCTCAGCCCGCCCATGGACCCCGGGGCAAGCCCTGGGTGACGGAAAGTGGGATTCCCCGCGTTACCGGTCCGAGCGTCCTCGGTTCAAGCGGTACCCAGAATCAGCGTGGCGTGCATGGCCAGGCTGCCGCCGTGGCCGCTGATGATGCCCACCTTGGCGTCGGGTACCTGGCGTTCGGGCTCGACCTCGTTGCCACGGAGTTGGCGGGCGCCTTCGGTGAGGTGGAGCATTCCTTCCAGGTGGGCCTGGGACAGGAGGCCGCCGTGGGTGTTGAGGGGGATCTCGCCGTTGATGCCGATGCGGCCGTCCTTGACGAAGTCCTTGCCCTCGCCCTTCTCGCAGAAGCCGTAGTCCTCCAGGGTGATCATGGCGGTGATGGTGAAGCAGTCGTAGAGCTCGGCGAAGTCCATGTCCCTGGGCTCAAGCCCGGCCATGTCGTAGGCCATGCGCGAGGACTTGCGTCCGCCCAGGGTGGTGAGGGTGGGCGCGTCCAGCAGGCTGAAGTGGGGGTGGTGCTGCCCCATGCCGAGGATCACCACCGGCGGCTTGGGAAAGTCCTTGGCGCGCTCCAGGCTCGTGACCAGCACCGCGCCGCCGCCATCGGACTCGAGGGAGCAGTCGAGCAGGTGCAATGGGTCGACGATCATGCGGGACTGCTGGTGGTCCTCGATGGTGATGGGCTTCTTCATGGTGGCGTTGGCGTTCAGCGACGCATGCCGGCGGGTGGAGACGGCGATCTCCGCCAGGTCCTCGCTACGGGTGCCGAACTCGTACATGTGGCGCTGGGCCGCCAGGGCGTGGCCGGCGGCGGCGGCGAAGTGCCCCCAGGGCCGCTCCCAGTGCTCGTCCCCCCGGCGGATGGGGTATCCCGGGGTGGAGTCGCCGGTGGAGCGCTTGCGCGCGTGCACGCACAGGACCGTGTTGCACATGCCCGAGTCGATGGCCATGACCGCGTGCTGAACCATGGCGATGGGGGTGGCGCCCCCCAGGGCCAAGTCCGTGGCGTAGACCGGCGTGATGCCCGCCATGTGCGCCAGCCGCACCGCGTAGCTCCGGTGCGCGTCGTTCAGCGGCTGGTTGGTGAGGAAACCGTCCACCGCGTCGCCGCGGACCCCCGCGTCATCGAGACACTCCCGGATCGCCTCCAGATGCAGTGAGTGGGTGGTGGCTTCCGGACGCTTGCCCACCAGCGTCTCACCCACGCCCACGATGGCGTATTTTCCCCCGAGATTGGCCATGGTTCCTCCTTACCGGGGCTGTCTCCCCGGAGCCGAGAGATGATCGAGTGATTTCGAATCCGTAGCAACAAACCGCGAAGGGCGTCAAGAATGTTGGTCTCCTGCGAGCCAAGCTGTGCCGAGACCATCCCCTCTCCCTCCGGGAGAGGGTGGCCGAAGGCCGGGTGAGGGCCGCCCGATTACCCTGCCCCTTTCCGTCAGCGGCTGCTTGCGCCCGAGTACCCTCACCCCGACCCTCTCCCAGAGGGAGAGGGGGTAGGAGGTGCGGCTTGATTGCGGAGCCCCAGCCTTTCTGTTACCTGCCGAAGAATGAGCTACGAACCGGTCATCGGGCTGGAGGTGCACGCGCAGATCCTCACCGAATCCAAGATATTCTGCGGCTGTTCCACGCGCTTCGGCGACGCCCCCAACCGCAACACCTGCCCGGTGTGCATGGGGTTTCCGGGAGTGCTGCCGGTGCTGAACCGGAAGGTTGTGGAGCACACGATCCGCACCGGGCTGGCCACCCACTGCGCCATCGCCCGGCAGAGCCGCTGGGCGCGCAAGAACTACTTCTATCCCGATCTCCCCAAGGGCTACCAGATCAGCCAGTACGAGCTGCCGCTCTGCACGGGCGGCCACGTGGACGTGAGCGTCGACGGCGCCTCGAAGCGGGTGCGGCTGACCCGCATTCACATGGAGGAGGATGCCGGCAAGAACATCCACGACGTGCGCGGCGACCACAGCCTGGTGGACCTGAACCGCGCCGGCGTCCCGCTCATGGAGATCGTGAGCGAGCCCGACATGCGCAGCCCGGTCGAGGCCGGCGACTACTTGCGGACCCTGCGGTCGATCCTGGAATACCTGGAAGTGTGCGACGGCAACATGGAGGAGGGCAGCTTCCGCTGCGACGCCAACGTCTCGCTGCGGCCCGAGGGGGACGAGGAGCTTGGCGTCAAGGTGGAGATCAAGAACCTGAACTCGTTCAAGGCGGTGGAGAAGGCGCTGGAGTACGAGATCCGGCGACAGGGCGAGGTGCTGTCGGAAGGCGGCGCCGTTTCGCAGGAGACGCGCCTCTGGGACCCGGACGCCGAGGTCACCCGCGCCATGCGCACCAAGGAGTTCGCCCACGACTACCGCTACTTTCCCGACCCGGACCTGCTGCCGCTGGAGATCGACGACGAGTGGATCGGAGAGATCCACGCGACCCTCCCCGAGTTGGCGCGAGAACGCCGGCAACGTTTCATCGACGAGTACGGGCTGCCCGCTTACGACGCCGATATTCTCACCCAGCGTCGCGACGTGGCCGACTACTTCGAGGAGGCGGTCAAGGCCCACGACAACCCCAAGGCCGTCGCCAACTGGCTCATGGGCGACCTCTTCCGGGTGCTCAAGGAACGCAAGCTCGACGCCGCGCTGCGCATTGAGAGCTGGCCGGTGGCGGCCGGCGATCTGGCCCGCATGGTGCAGTTGGTGGATGAAAGCACCATCAGCGGCAAGCTCGCCAAGACGGTCTTCAACGAGATGCTGGAGACCGGCAAGGACCCGGACGCCATCGTGAAGGAAAAGGGCCTTGAGCAGGTGTCCGACACGGGCGCGCTGGAAACCGCGGTGGACGAGGTGCTGTCGGCGTGCGAGGCGCAGGTGGCGGAGTACCGGGCCGGCAAGGAGAAGGTCCTGGGCTTCCTGGTGGGCCAAGTGATGAAGGCCACCCGCGGCAAGGCCAACCCGCAGATGGTCAACGAGATTCTGCGGAGCAAGCTATGATGTCGAGCGCCCCCTGGCCTAACAGGCTGTTGAAAAACATGGTTGGCGCCCTTCGACTTCGCTTCGCTACGCTCAGGACGAACGGTGGTTGGAGTTTGAGCATAAACCACAACCGTTCGTCCTGAGCGTAGGGAGCCCTGAGCGCGGCGAAGGGCGAGCGAAGTCGAAGGACGCCGACACAGTCGATCGGAGGCTTGCCAACCTCACGTGCGGTAGTCGGAGTTGATGCGCACGTACTCGTGGCCCAGGTCCGAGGTCCACACGGACGTGCGGGCTTCGCCCATGCCGAGGCCGATGCGGACGGTGAAGGACGGGCGCTGCATGACCCTGGCGGCGGCGGACTCGCGGGTGCCCACGGCCAAGCCCCGGCGCACCACCTTGACGCCGCCCAGGGCGATGTCGATGGTTTCCTCCACCACGGGCACGCCGGCGTTGCCGATGGCCATCATGAAGCGGCCGATGTTGGGGTCCTGGCCGAAGAAGGCGGTCTTGACCAGCTTGGAGTTGGCCACCGTGAAGGCCACCTTGCGGGCCTCGGCGATGTTCCGGGCACCGTCCACCCGGATCTCAACCAGCTTCGTAGTGCCCTCGCCGTCGGCCACGACCTTGAGCGCCAGCTCCTTCATCACCCGCGTCAGCGCCCGCTCCAGCACGTCCTCGCCCTCCCCGCCGCGCGTGACGCGGGGGTTGCCGGCAACGCCGTTGGCCAGGCACAGCACGGTGTCGTTGGTGCTGGTGTCACCGTCCACGGTGATGGCGTGGAAGGTGCCGTCGGCGGCGCGGCGCAGCATGGGCCGGAGCGCGGCCGGGGCGACGGCCGCGTCGGTGAGCACGTAGCACAGCATCGTGGCCATGTTGGGGGCGATCATCCCGGCGCCCTTGGCGATGCCGGCGACGCGCACCGTTCGGCCGCCGATACGGCACGAGGCCGCGGCGGTCTTGGGGCCGTTGTCGGTGGTCATGATGGCCTGGGCCGCGTCCTGGAATGCGTCGGGCGACAAGGCCGCGGCGGCGGCGGCGATGCCCCGCCGGATCTTGTCCATGGGCAGCGGCACGCCGATGATGCCGGTGGAGGAAGGGAGCACTTGCGCCGCGCCGATGCCCACGTGCCCGGCGGTCTCCGCGCACATGGCCTCGGCGTCCCGGAGCCCGCCCGGGCCGGTGCAGGCGTTGGCGTTGCCGCTGTTGACCACCACCGCCTGAAGCCGGCCTCGGCGCACGTTTTGCGCCCCAGCGGTTACGCTGGGGCTCTTGATGCGGTTCCTGGTGAACAGAGCGGCCGCGGCCGCCGGGCGCTCGGACACGATCAGCGCCAAGTCCTTCCGGCCGCTCTCCTTGATGCCGCACGCCACTCCGGCGAAGCGGAAGCCGGGCACCCCCGACGGCGGTGCTGCTTGCCGTGGCATCGCTTGTAGACCCCTTTCCTTGAGTTGAAGAGGATTGCTTCAGTCTGCCCGCGGGGGCTTCACTTGCCGTGGCATCGCTTGTACTTCTTGCCGCTGCCGCAGGGACACGGCGCGTTGCGGCCGACCTTGTCGCCGTCCCGCCGCACCGTGGACACGCGCTCCGGGCCCTCGCCGTCCCCGTGGCTCAACATCATCTGCCGGGGCGCCTGCCGTGCTTCCATCTCTTCGAGATCCGCGGCCGTCCGATCCAGATCCACCTCCACGGTGAAGAGCTTGTTGACCACGTCCTCCTGGACGCGGTCGGACATCTCCTGGAACAGCTCGAACCCCTCCCGCTGGTATTCGTGCAGCGGGTTCTTCTGGCCGTACCCGCGCAGGCCGATGCCCTCCTTGAGGTGGTCCATGTTGAGCAGGTGGTCCTTCCACAACACGTCGATGGTCTGGAGCATGATGATCTTCTCGAGCTGCCGCAGAAGGTCCCCGCCGAGGCGCTCTTCCTTGGACTCGTAGCTGTCGCCGACCAGTTCGACGACCTTCTCCTCGATCTCCTCCGCGTTGAGGGTCTCAAGCTCTTCAGGCGTGAAATCCAGGCGCACGTTGAAACGGCCCCGAAGGTTCTCGACGAGCCCGGGGATGTCCCATTCCGACGCCATGGCCTGCTTGTCCACGAAGCGGTCCACGGTGTCTTCGGCGAGTTGGGCGGCCATCTCCAGCACGTCGCTCTTGAGCTTCTCGCCCCCCAAGGCGTCCCGGCGCTGGCCGTATACCACCTCCCGCTGCTTGTTCATGACGTCGTCGTATTCCAGCAGGTGCTTGCGGATGTCGAAGTTGTGCGCCTCCACCTTCTTCTGGGCGTTCTCGATGGCCCGGCTCACCATCCCGTGCTCGATGGGGACCCCTTCTTCCATGCCCAGCCGGTTCATGATCCCCTGCATGCGGTCGGCGCCGAAGATCCGCATGAGGTCGTCTTCCAGCGACAGGAAGAACCGCGACGCTCCGGGGTCGCCCTGGCGCCCGGCGCGACCGCGCAACTGGTTGTCGATGCGGCGGCTCTCGTGGCGCTCGGTGCCGATGATGTGGAGCCCGCCGGCCGCCACCACCTTGTCCCGCTCGGTCGTCGAGTTGTCCTGGTAGCCGGCGAGGATCTCGTCGTAGCGGTGACTGTAGGCCTCCGGCGCTTTCTCCAGCTCTTCGCGCACCTCCTCCACCGCCTGCACGTACTCGAGCCGCTTGGACTCGTAGGCCTCGTGGGCCTCCCGGGTCTCCTTCTCGTAGGGAATCCGCAGCGCCTCGCAATGGGCTTCCGCCTCCTCGAAGGCGGCGCGGTTGGCCTCGAAATCCTTCACCAGCGCCGCGTCCTCGCTCGTGGAGACCACCGACTGCGTGACCACGAACTCGTACTCCTCGAGGCGCTGTTCGTACAGCCGGCGGCTGTCGTCGACAGCCTCCAGCAGTTGCTGCCGCTGGCCGTCGGCGCCCTGCCAGCGCTCCACGAACGCGCCGAAGGCCTCGCACGCCGCGCGGAACTCGCGTCGCGCTGGCGACTTCTCCACGTCCTCGTGTGCCAGCACCGCGGTGTCGAGAGTCTCCTTGACCTCGAGGTACGACTCCGGGATGGCGCGGAAGCTGTGCAGGGCGTCGATGAGCTCGGACGAGGACACCTCTTCGTACTCCTGGCGGAGGTCGCGGAACGGCGACAGCCCCATGAGGCGGCCCTGGATCTCGGTGAAGCTGCGCAAGGCGTCGCTGCGCTGCTGCTCGTACGTTTCCGACGCCGCCTTGTAGCGTTCGTCGGCTTGGCGGACCTGCTGGTCGTACTTCTCCTTCAGCTCCCGCAACGCGTCCTCGTAGCGCTGCGCTCCCTGGAGCGGCAGCTTGGCGGCGCGGGTGATCCATTCGTTCTCCATGTCGGAGCGCGCCAGGAACTCGGGGTTGCCTCCCAGCAGGATGTCGGTGCCGCGGCCGGCCATGTTGGTGGCGATGGTGACGGCGCCGAGCCGCCCCGCCTGCGCGATGATGGACGCCTCGGCCTCGTGGTTCACGGCGTTGAGGACGTTGTGTTTGACCTTCTTCTTCTTGAGCATCGAGGAGATCAGCTCCGACTTCTCCACCGACACCGTGCCCACCAGCACGGGCTGGCCCTTGGCGTTGGATTCCGCGATCTCCTCCACCACCGCCTCGTACTTCTCGCGCTCGGTGCGGTACACCACGTCGGCGTAGTCCGCCCGGACCATGGGCCGGTGGGTGGGCACCACCACCACGTCGAGGTTGTAGATCTTCTTGAACTCGGGGGCCTCGGTGTCGGCGGTGCCGGTCATGCCCGCGAGCTTCGTGTACATGCGGAAGTAGTTCTGGATCGTGATGGTAGCGAGGGTCTGGTTCTCCTCGCGGATGTGCACCCCCTCCTTGGCCTCCACCGCCTGGTGCAGCCCGTCGGACCAGCGCCGCCCCGGCATGAGCCGGCCGGTGAACTCGTCGACGATGATGATCTCGCCGTCCTTGATGACGTAGTCGACGTCGCGCTTGAAGATGTTATGGGCCTTCAGCGCCTGGTTGACGTGGTGGAGCGTATCGATGTGCCGTGGGTCGTAGAGGTTGTGCACCCCCAGCAGCCGCTCCACCTTGGCCACGCCGCCCTCGGTGAGGGAGACGGTCTTGGCCTTCTCGTCGATGGTGTAGTCGCCCTGGGCCTCGATGGCCGCCCGGTCCTCCTGACGCACATCGCCCTGGGTCACGGCGCCGCGCTGGAGCTTGGGGATGATGCGGTTCAGCCCGTAGTACTTGTCGGTGGACTCCTCCGCCGGCCCCGAGATGATGAGCGGGGTGCGCGCCTCGTCGATCAGGATGTTGTCCACCTCGTCCACCACCGCGAAGTGGAGCTCCCGCTGGACGTATTCCTCCAGCGCGAACTTCATGTTGTCGCGCAGGTAGTCGAAGCCGAACTCGTTGTTGGTGCCGTAGGTGATGTCCGCCCGGTAGGCCTCCTGGCGCGAGACCGGCCGCAGGTTAAGGTAGCGGTAGTCCTTGGTGATGTAGGTGGGGTCGAACTGGTAGCTGTGGTCGTGCACGATGGAAGCCACCGACAGCCCCAGGGCGTGGTAGATGGGCCCCATCCACTGCACGTCGCGCCGCGCCAGGTAGTCGTTGACCGTGATCAGGTGGACGCCCTTGCCGGTGAGCGCGTTCAGGTAGAACGCCAGCGTGGCCACCAGGGTCTTGCCCTCGCCGGTCTTCATCTCGGCGATCTTGCCCTGGTGCAGCACCATGCCGCCGATGAGCTGGGCGTCGAAGTGGCGCAGGCCGATGGTGCGCCGGGAAGCTTCCCGGGTGGCCGCGAAGGCCTCCGGCAAGAGGTCGTCCAGGGTCTCGCCGTCGTCCAGCCGCTGCCGGAACTCGCCGGTCTTCTCCCGCAGCTCCGCGTCCGTCAGCTTCTCGAACTCCGGCTCCAACCCGTTGATCTCCTCCACCACGGGCATGAAGCGCTTGATCTCCCGGTCGTTCTTGGTGCCGAAGACCTTCTTGACGACGTTGCCGAGCATAGGGTCAAGGATAGCGATTCAGAGGGCGGGATGCAATTTTCGGGACAGCGCGCGGTCTCGCGTCGACTTACCCTTTCCTAGATACAACACGCGAAATGCGGAGTCTCCCATCCCGTACCGTGACCACGGCCCGACTGTCCAAGGCACTACCATGGTGTTCGATCAACTCGGCAGTGATGTCGATGCGCTGCTCAGCCGGAACATCCGGAAGCCGAACAAGCCCTGCGTGTGGAACGCTATGTAGATGAACGAGCTTCCCGAAGTCGGTGTCGATGGTGATGAGAATCCGGCCCTCGGCTTCGGCCCTCTCCAACAGCGCCCGGTCACCCGGATCCGGACCGAGTTCTCGGGCCTCGATCACGTCGTGACCTCTGCTGCGCAGCCAATCGGCGAGCCGGCGGCCGGCACACCGGTCCACCGGTCCACCAAGAACTTCACCGGCCTTTTACCGATACCGCAGCCAGTGTGTCTCCAGCGATGACGGCGTGCGCATAGGCATTGCAGGCACGAATGTCTTCCGGCTCCAGGTCGGGGTAGTCTTCCAGAATCTCTCTATGGGACACGCCTTGAGCCAAAAGGCTCAGGATAAGCTCCACGGAGACCCGCATGTCACGAATGATCGGCTTTCCACCGAACACGTCCGGCCGCGCGGTGATTCGCTTGAGCAACTCGTCTTCGGTTTCCACCGCTGTTCCTCCATTTGCTCGCGACGCCAGTCAGCAACGACGCCCCTCCACCCTCCTGGATTCCCGCCTTCGCGGGAATGACGCTTGAGGGCATCGACACCTATACTCCTACCTCCAACGACGTTTGACAACCCGCTAGAAGTGCGGTTCCGCCCCCACCAGCTCGTTGCCCAACTCCTTGCCGCAGCTCGGGAAGTAGCCGAACACCTGGTCCCAGACCTCGCGGGTTTCCATGCAGAGGTAGATGGGCGCCAGCGGGGCGGCGTCGCGTATCCATTGGCGCATCTTGCGGTACATGGCGACGCGTAGCGGCTGGAAGTAGCGCATCTTGCCGTCGGGGCACGGGACCTGCTCGCCGGACAGGATACGGGTGGCGGGGAAACGTTGGCGCATCACGCGTTTGAGCGAAGGGGTGGTGCGCAGGACGCCCATGCTGGTCCAGGCCATGCGCCGGTGGTCCAGGCGGGTGAAGATTCGGTGTATCAGGTCGCGGTAGTCTTCCTCCCAGCCCGGGTACTCCACCATGGGGTCGAAGTGGAAGCCCAGCTTGTAGCCGGCCTGCTGGCAGCGCCAGGCGGCGTCCAGCCGCTCTTCCAGGGAGGCGGTGAGGCCCTCGTCGGCGTCGATGACGGCCTGGGGGTTCATGGACCAGGACACCACCACCCGCTCCTTGGGGTCGAGGCCGAGCAGGCTCTCCACGTGGTCGCTCTTGGTCTTGAGCTCCAGAAGAACGTTGGGCTGCTCGGCGAAGAACGGCACCGTGGCTTGGGCGAAGCCGATGAGGGGCTCCAGGGCCAGACTGTCGGTGATCTCGCCGGTGCCGATGCGGAAGAAGTAGTCCCGGTGCTTCGCCAGCAGGTCCCCGGTCTCCGCCAGGAGGTCGTCGACGTTGCTGAACACCTTGAGGGCGGGGTTCTCGGCGAGATAGTCCTGCAGGTAGCAATAGCTGCAGTCCATGGGACAGTTACTGGCGAAGTTGATGACGAAGTAGTTGCAGCAGACCTGGCCGTCGCTGCCCGGGCAGACCTTCAGGAACTTGCCCTTGTGGCGCGTCAGCAGGAGGTCGCGCTTGCCCCGGGAAATGGGGTCGGCGGCGCCGTCGCGCTCCGCCCAGTAGCGCTGGGGATCCGGTACGGTGACGAACGGCACCTCGGGCAGGGACCTCCGCAGGTTGTCGAAGATCACCGACCCCTCGGAGCCGCTCTCCACGATGACCCGGTCAGGCCGATACGCCTGCATCCTCTCTGCCCTCCATGAGCGCGAACACCTCTTTTGCCGTGTCGTTCTCGGCCAGGGACTCCAACTCGCGGGCCAGCCGTGCCAGCGCATCCACGCCGCCGGCCTGCAACTCCACCTTGAGGCCGCCCTCGAGTCCCGGCGCCACCGTGATGCGGATGCGCGGATCGAGCTTCAGGCCGCGGAGCCGGGCGCGGACCTCGTCTTCGATGGCGGTCAGACGAGGGTAGCGGAGCCGCCGCAGGATCTCCTTGGTGTGCTTGAGCCTGTCGTTGCGGCCCATTCGACCGTCGGACAGAGTCGGCGCCAGCTCCGCTCCGTTGATCACGGACGTGATCGAGCAACCGTCGCGCAGGGAGATCTCTACGCACCAGTCCAGGAAGTCGTTGAAGTGGTTACCGCCGAGACGAAGGGTGCGCGCGAGCCTCAGCATCGCGGTCTGGTCCGGCTCACCCAACGCGAGCCAGCGCTGCACGTCCTGGGCGCGGATGCCGCGCTCCCGGGCGTAGTCGGCGATGTCTTCGTGCAGTGCCATCTCAACCAACACTTGCGCGCGCCCGGCGCAACCGGTCCTCGTACTCTCGTGCCATGGCCTCGTTGCCGCGCTTGCGGGACCCCCGAGCCAGAATCGTAACCTTTTTGGTCATGGCCTCCAAGGCCCATCCAGACTTCTCGGCGTCCAGACCGGCCTCGATGAGGCTGCCGATGGCTTGGACGCGGAAGCGGTCGAAGCCCCAGGTGGAGCGGGAAAGCTGATCTGCATGACCGCCCCGCTTGGTGACCAAGGCATCGGGTATGAGCGGGACCTCGGTATCCTTCGAGATGCGTAGCCACAGGTCGTAGTCCTCGCACACGGGAAAGGACTCGTCGAAGCCGCCCACACGGTCGAACAGCTCGCGCTGCATCATCACCGCCGAAGGACTCACCAGGCAAAGTTCGAGGCTGGGGCGAAAGATGTCACCCGAGGGCTTGCGGTGCTTTCGGCGGGGATTCACGCGCACGCCGTTGCGTATCCAGATCTCGTCGGTCTGACAGATCTGGACATTTGGGTTCTGGTCCATGAAGTCGAGTTGACGCTGGAGCTTGCGCGGGTGCCAGAGGTCGTCGGAGTCAAGGAAGGCCAAGTACTTGCCCGAGGCCCGGCGGGCCCCTAGGTTCCGGGCGGCCGCCACACCCTGGCGACTCTCGGTCAGCACCGTGAGCCGCGCGCCGTAGTCTCGCAGCCGGAGAGGAGTCTCGTCCGTGGAGCCGTCGTCGACGACGATCAGCTCGTGGTCGCTCGCCGTCTGCGCCAGCACCGAGTCCACGGCCTCGCCGACCATTGGCCAACGATTGAAGGTGGGAATGATGACGCTGACGAGCACTCGCAGGCCCTCACCCGGCCTTCGGCCACCCTCTCCCAGAGGGAGAGGGGTTGGATGCGCCGGCCTTCGGGCACTTTCTCACGGAGATAGAGGGGTTGAATGCGTGGTTTCGCATGGAGTGCGTACAGAATGGTCAGCCGAGGTAGCGGGTCAGGAACAGCGACAACTCCGGGATGTAGGTGACGATGAGCAGGGCGACGATGTTGATGACGATGAACGGCACGAGCCCGGGGTAGATGCTCTTCAGCGGCGCCTTGAACAGCGCCTGGGTTACGAAGATGTTCAGGCCGAAGGGGGGCGTGAACATGCCGACGGCGAGGTTCATGGTCATGATGATGCCGAAGTGGACCAGGTCCACGCCCACGGCCACCGCAATGGGTGCCAGCAGCGGCGTGAGCACAAGGATGGCCGAGGCGGGATCGAGCAGGCAGCCCACGAACAGCAGGAAGATGTTGATGGCCAGGAGCGCCATCCAGGGCTGCAGGTCCAGGTCCCGGATCATCCCGACGATGCTCTGCGGCGCCCCGCTGATGGTCAGAAGCTTCGAGAAGACCCCGGCGGCGGCGACGATGATCAGCACCTGGGCGGTCAGGTACATGGAGTTGACGGATACTTCCCAGATGCCCTTCCAGCCTATGTCGCCGTAGATGAAACGCGTCACCACGATGGCGTAGACGCAGGCGATGCCCGCCGCCTCGGTGGGCGAGAAGACGCCCGCGTAGATGCCCCCGAGGATGATGACCGGCATGCCCAGGGCCCACACGCCTTCCCTGCTGGCCGCCAGGAACTGCTGAAGCGAAAACCCCGAAGCTTCGCGGATCCCCCGCCTCAAGGCGAACGCGTAGATGTAGGCGGCCATCAGCAGCGCCATGATGAGCCCGGGAACGATGCCGGCGACGAACAGCAGCACCACCGACTCCTGCGCCGACACGCCGTAGAGGATCATGCCGATGGACGGCGGTATCACGATGGCGATGGAACCCGACGAGGTCAGCAGGCCGGTGGAGAACTTCTCGTCGTAACCGGCGTCCCGGAGGGGCCGGTAGAGCAGCCGCCCGACGGCGGCCACCGTGGCCGGGCTGGAACCGGATATGGCGCCGAAGACGGTGCAGGTCCCCACGGCGGTCAGCGCCAGGCTGCCGCGGACGCCGCCGATGACGGCAAGGACCCAGCCCACGATGCGCCGGGAGATGCCGCCCCGGCCCATCAGATCTCCGGCGAAGATGAAGAACGGCACCGCCATGAGCGCGAACTTGTCGACGCTGTCGAACATGTTGATGTGCACGGTCATGGGCGGGACCGGCGCGAACAGCAGCAGCACGATGGCCGAAGTGGCCAGCAGGATGACGAAGATCGGGAAGCCCAGCAGCAGCAACACCACCGGCACCAGGGCCATCATCCATTCCACGGCATCATCCCGTTCTTGTAGGAGCGGGTTTCAAGCCCGCCCGTGCAGAGCCCTCACCCGGCCCTTCGGCCACCCTCTCCCGAAGGGAGAGGGGATATTTTGCAGGGGCGGGTTTGTTTCAAACCTGCCTCTACGAGTCATCCGGCCCGCCGCCGAACCGCTCCGCGATATCGCCCGTGAACTCGCCCTTCATGTACGAACGGAAGCGCAGGACCACCGCCAGGAACATGAGCGCGAAGCCCGACAGCAGCGCGAAGTGTGGAATCACCAGGGGAATCTCGGCTACGACGCTGCGCTGGCCGAAGTTCCACAGGAGCTTCAGCACGGTCCAGGTCTGCGGAACGACGAAGACGCAGACGGCGAGGAACGACACCGCGGCTATGCTGTTGATGATCTGCTTCCAGGGCGAGGGCAACAGGATGGAGAAGAAGTCCATCTTGAGGTGCTGGCCCTCGTAGGAGACGAGGACGGCGCCCATGAAGACCGTCCAGACCATGATGTAGACCATGGCCTCGTCGGCCCAGATGAGCGGTTGAAGGAAGACGTACCGCCCGATGACGTTGGCGAAGTTGACGGCGATGCCGGCGAGGATCAGCGCGCCGACGATCGCCCTCGGTACCGTCACGATGACGAAGCGGAGAAGCCCCGTCACGAATGCCTCAGCCGCCGCGGGTACGGTTGGCCGCCTCCTTCATGACGCGGTAGGTCTCGAGCACCGCCGGTCGGTCCTTCAACACGTCGTCGCCCACGGTGGAAAGACGCTTCCGCAGCTCCGCCTGGTCCTCGGGCGAAAGCTCAGCCAGTTCGCCGCCGTTCTTGGTCCAGATGCTGTACATGCGCTCGACGAACTTGAGGGTCCAGGTCTGGTTCAGCGGATCCGTGGCCAGCGCTTGGTCCAGGATCGCCTTCTGGAGGTCGGAAGGCAGCTTGTCGAACCACACCTTGCTCACGAAGCGGCCGCTGCAGATCAGCCCCTCCCCGGGCTTGAGCACGTACTTGGCGATGCGCTGGTACTTGAACGGTACGAAGATGGTGATGCCCGCCTTGTTGCCGTCGATGGTCTTCTGCTGGATCGCCGGAACCACCTCGGACAGCGGCATGGGCACGCCCGCCCCGCCGAGACGGCGCAGGGTCTCGATCTCCAGCTTGCTGCCGAAAACCCTGAGCTTGCGCCCCTTGAAATCCGACAGCTTGCGGATGGGCGTCGAGGTGGCGTAGTCCGTGGGCGCGTCGCAGGTCATGCTGACCATCTTGAGGCCCTTGGAGTCGCCGATGGACCAGTACGCCTTCTTGAACGCAGGATCGTGCACGGTGCGGAACCCGTGCATGAGATCCTCGAAGATGCCGGGAGCCGACAGCACCCCAAAGCGCGGATCCACCCCGGACAGGAACGCCGGCGGGGTCATCACCATCTCGATGGTGCCGAGCTGCACGCCCTGTACCATGGCCGGTATCGCCCCGAGCTGGCTCAGCGGATAGACCTCCACCTTGATGCGGTCACCGATCCGCTTGGCGAGGCCTTCCTTGAAGGTGTCGGCCCAGTTGTCGTACGCCCCCTTGGTGGTGGCGTGTCCGATCTTCATGGTGACGGACTGCGCGGCCGCGGAGGCGGCCACCAGCAGACAGGCCGCGAAGATCACGGCCACGGAAGAGAGAATCAGACGCGGTTTGGACATCATCGACCTCCCTGTGAACAGTCTTCCAAAATGGGGGCGCGATTACACCACAAATCCCCGCGCGCCACAAGGCGAACCGGCTCCTACACGAACCCCTCCATCTTCTTGAAAAACTGGTCCACCATCATCTTGCCGACGCCGCCCAGCATGCGCTGGCCGACGCCGGCGATGAGGCCGCCGATCTTGGCGTCGGTGCTGTAGCGCAGGGTGGTGCCCGAGTCGCCGTTCTCCTCCAGGTCGATGACCAAGTCTCCCTGCATGAAACCCGGACCGCCTGAGCCCTGGCCGCTGAGAACGTAGTGGCTGGGGGCCTGCTTCTCCTTGATGGCCACCTTGGCCTTGTAGCTGCCCTTGACCGCCGCGATGCCGACCTTGACCGTGGCCTCGTACTCGTCGGGGCCGATCTCTTCCATGCTCTCGCAGCCCGGCATGCACTGGGCCATGATCTTGGGATCCTGCAGGATCTCCCAAATGCGCTCGCGCGGGGCGTTGAACTGATAGCTGCCTTCGATCTTCATGGACTCCTCCTGCGAAACAATTGCGTGGGCGATATGTTCATAGCATTTTCGCGGCGACAAAAAAGGGGCAAGTCCGAACCGGACTTGCCCCCCTTTGTTCACGTCCTGAGACAGGCGTCCCGCGACGAACGCCCTACTTGAGGACCTTCTTGAAGACGTCGGCGTTGTCCTGGATCAGCTTGAACATGGTCTCCATCACCGGCAGCCAGTCGTCGCCGTAGACGCCCGAGGTCTTGGCTCTCATGCTCTTGAACGCCGCCTGGGTCTCGGGGTCCTCGATGGACTCGCGGAAGGCCTTGATCAGCACCGCCATGCGATCCTTGGGCATCTTCGGAGGCGCCGCCACCACGCGGTTGGCGGCCAGGACGCTCAACTGCGGAAACCCCAACTCGCCTACGGTGGGGACGTCCGGGTGCCTGGGGTCACGCTTGTCGAGGTAGACCCAGGTCGGAACCATGGAGCCGTCCTTGATGAAGGCCATCTGGCCGGGAGAATCCAGTCCCAGGGCGCGGGCGTGGCCCTCGCCGCGCACGATGGCCATGTTCGAGGCCGGCGCGCCGGCGTAGCCCATGATGAACTTCGGCTTGAACCCCATGGTCGCGGCCGTGAGCGCGGAATTGACCCAGCCGGTGGTGCCGTAGCCCGATTCGGTGATGAGCACTTCCTTCCTCTTCCGGAAGTCCTCCAGGGTACGGAGCCCGTACTGCTTTCCCGCGGCATAGATATACGGCGCCGCCGAGATGCGCCCGATCCAGCTGAACTCCCTGAGCTTGTACTGCGTCTCCTTGAACAACTGGCTCACGATGGCGCCGGGAAGGTTGACGATGCCGATGGTGTAGCCGTCGGGCTTGGCCACCGTCAGCAGGTTCCACGAAATCACCCCGCCGGCGCCGGGCACGTTCCTGATGATGATGTTGACGCCCAGCTTCTTCCTCATCACCCGGGCCACCGCCCGGCTGTGCAGGTCGAAACCGCCACCCGGAGCGGCATTGATCAGCCACGTAATGGTCTTGCTGGGATACTTGTCATCCTTCGCGGCCAGGGAAGTCTGGCTCGCCGCCAGAACGAGAAACAGTCCTGCGACCACGGCAAGAAGATACCGACGCATCATGAAAACCTCCTGAATATGCTTTGAAATTGCCCCAGTTTCAGCACAACGAAGGGCGCAAAGCTACCATACGGTTTCGACGCGTGTCAACGCCGGGCGGCGCCACGCGCGGTTTCGCGGACCGCCCGGGAACCGTCCCTACAGCCCGTAGAACCGGGCCGCGTTGTTGCCCAGGATGTCGTCCTTCTCTTCCTGGGTGAGCGTCGTCAACTCGCGGGTCTCGTGGACGCGCTCCCATTCGGTATCGCCGTGGGGGTAGTCGCTGGCGTACATGAACGTCCGCGGCCCCAAGTGGTCGATGAGGTAGCGCAGGTCCTCGTGCTCGCTGTAGCCGGACAGGAACCGGCCCGACTGGATGTACTCGTGGGGGTTCTTCACGCCCTCCGGCAGCAGGTAGGGCTCGTCGCCCCAGTCCTGCTCCCGGTGATGGCTTCCGGACACCCGCGGGAGGTCCTGCACGTGGCGGTTGACCCAGTTGGCCCAGTAGTGGAGCCACTGTCCGTCGATCTCCAGGAATGCGAAGCGCAAGTTGGGCAGGTCCTCCATCAGCCCCATGCGGGTCACGGACATCAGCGCCACCATCATGGAAAACGGCATGGCGGTGATGTGCGTCGAGAAGAAGTCCTTGAAGCAGTCCGCCCAGGGGGTATCGTGCATGCCGGTGACGGCATGGAAGCCGATGGGGCAGTCGAGGTCGTTGGCGGCCTTGAAGAAGGGCTCGAACTCCCTGGAGTGCAGCGGCCTGGTGCCCACGAGGCCCGGAATCGTCACCGCCACCAGGCCCAGCTCCTGAGTGGCCCGGCGCATTTCCTCCACCGCCGAGCCGGGATCCTGCAGCGGCACCAGCGCGATGCCCTTGAGGCGGTCGGGAGCCCGGCTGCAGCGGTCGGCGACATAGTTGTTGTGGGCGCGGCAGATGGCCGTGGCCAGATCCTTGTCCTCCACGTCCGAGACGAACACCATGGTGGTGGGATAGATCACCTGGATGTCCACGCCCAGGAGCTCCATGTCCTTGAGCCGGCCTTCCGTGTCGTCCAGCGTGTTGTCCTTCATGTGCATCTGCTTGTGGCGCGGGCTCATGTACTCGAAGCCGCCGGCGCTCACGCCCCTGGAGAACGGGATCCGCGGCACCACCCGGCCCTCCACGACCCACCGCCCCCCTTCCAGGACATGGTCGCGGATCGCCAGGACCCGCGGCCGCTTGGCGAAGTATTCCTTCTCGATGAACTCGTCGAAGAGGTAGAAGGGCTCGTGATAGTGTCCGTCGGAATCGATGACAGGGGCCATTGCCATCTCCTTTCCCGTGTGTCACCTTGGTCGCTTGCGCCCGAGTAGCCTATGGCACAGCCGGATACGTGTCAACTCGCCTTAAAACCTGGCATTTTCCCTCGGCCAGACACCCGCGCCCGGACCCTTGGAGACAGTTTTGCCGCCCTCCGCTGACAGCGCCCGCGACCACGCCCCCGGCCCCTCGACGGAGGACGCGACGCGCCCGGTCACGACCGCCCGGTGGCTGGCGTACCGGCTGGGCGAGGGGCTCTGGCGCCTGCTTCTCCGGGTATTGGGGGTGATGCCGCCGGACCGGTTCAAGCGGATCTTCACGCCGGTCGTCGGTTTCGTGGTTTTCTGCGCCGTGCCGCGACGGCGCATCGTTGCCCTGATGGACGCGGCTTTCGACGATTCCTGCACGACCGCCGCCAAGCGCGCCCTCGCCAGAGGCGTGCAGCGGAGCATCGCCGAGAACACCGTCGATTGTCTGGTGCAGATGGGTTGCCCCGAACGGCTGCGGGAGATTCTCGACATCCGCGGCCTCGAGCACCTGGAGGCGGCCCTCTCCAAAGGCCACGGCGTCATCGCGCTGGGCTTCCACCTGGGCAACTTCGTGCTCCTCACGGCCGCCATGGGAGTAGCCGGACACCCCGTCCACGGCCTGATACGTTTCCCGGACGACGAGAGGCTCGCGGACCTGGTGCGCCACCACAGCCGGTCGTTCCACGTCGAGCTGATCCCTTCCCTTCCCCGCCGCCAGGCCGTGGGGAGGATCCTGGCCGCTCTCCGTGACAACGGCACCGTCCTGATGCTGGCCGACAACCTCAAGCGCGGCGAACTGGAGACCACCCTCTTCGGGCAGCCCGTCCGGACCGCCCGGGGATTCGTGAGCCTGGCGCTCCGCACGCGCGCGGCCGTGGTGCCGGTCTATCTCGTGCGCGGCCGTGAAGGACGGCTGCAACTGGTCATCGAGCCTGAAATGGAGATGGTCCGGAGCGGGGAATTGGGTGCGGACCTGGCCGCCAACACCGGCCGCATCATGAGATTGCTGGAGGAACTCGTGCGCCGCTATCCGGATCAATGGTACTGGCTCACGGTCAGGCTGGGGCGGCGATCCGGACCGCCGGGCTCACGGAACATTGCTTGATCCCGGCGCGCAATGGTAGAGTCCCTTTAGAACCTTCCCATTAATTCGGGGCGCAGACAAAGGAGCTATTCATGCAAGGCGGATCCGAGGGCCCTTGGGGGCGACGGCAGCAGAGCGGGCCGGATTGGGAAGACCTGCTCTCGCGGTTGCCCGAGTTGCCCGGCTTCCTGAAGTCGGGCGTGCCCTTTCTCATCGCCGGGGCCATCGCCGTCATCTGGCTGGCCAGCGGCGTTTACACCATTCAGCCCGGCGAGGAAGGTGTGGTGACGCGGTTCGGCAAGGTGGCGCGAATCTCCACCGCCGGTCTGAACTACCATATTCCCTGGCCCATCGAGGAGCTGCGCAAGGTCAACGTCGCGGAAATCCGCCGCCTGGAGGTGGGGTTCCGCAGCAACCCGTTGCGGCCGAACCTGGTGCGCCTCATCCCGCAGGAATCGCTGATGCTCACCGGCGACGAGAACATCGTCAGCGCCCAGCTCACCGTCCAGTACCGGGTCAAGAACCCGGAGCAGTTCCTGTTCAAGCTGCGGGATCCGGTGACCACGCTGCAGGCGGCCACCGAGGTGGCGCTGCGTAGCCGGGTCGGCAACACTACCATCGAGGAGGTGCTCACGGTGGGCCGGGACCGGGTGCAGACCGAGACCCAGGAGTTCCTGCAGCAGCTCATGGACACCTACGAGTCGGGGATCCAGATCACCGAGGTGAAGCTCCAGACGGTGGAGGCCCCCAGCCAGGTCAAGGACGCCTTCGACGAGGTGGTACGGGCGCGTGAGGACCGCGAGAAGCTTATCAACCAGGCGCGGGGCTACCGCGAGGATCTCATCCCCAAGGCCCGAGGCGAGGTCCAGGAGATCGTCCAGGCCGCCGAGGCCTACAAGGAGGAGCGGACGTTGAGGGCCAAGGGTGACGGCTCGCGGTTCAATGCGGTCCTGACCGAGTACCGCAAGGCGCCCCAGGTGACGCGGGAGCGGATGCACCTCGAAGCCATCGAACGCGTGCTGCCCAACGTCGACAAGATCATCGTGGACTCCCAAGGGGCCAAGAACGTCGTGCCGCTGCTGCCGCTCAAGGGCATGGCGGGGTTTCCCGGAGCAGGAGGAAAATAATGAACCGATCCTACATCGTCGGGATCGTCGTCGGCGCCATCGTGGTGGTGCTGCTGTTCCCGCCCGTCCGGCCGTTCTTCGTGGTGGGCGAATGGCAGCAGTCCATCGTCACCCAGTTCGGCAAGTTCAAGCGCGCGGTGCGGGAGCCGGGACTTCACTGGAAGACGCCGCTGGTGGAAGACGTCACCATGTACGAACGGCGCATCCTCGCCAGCGACGCGCAGCCCAGGGACTACCTGACCCTGGACAAGAAACGCGTGGTGGTGGACCACGTGACGCGGTGGCAGATCAGCGATCCCTTCCAGTTCTTCAAGACCGCGCTGACCGAGCAGCGCGGACGACTGCTGCTGGACGATATCGTGTTCTCCGAGTTGCGCCAGGAGCTGGCGTCGCGAAACTTCGCCGATATCATCGCGGGCCAGCGTGAAGCCGCCATGGAGGCGGTGGCCAAACGCTCCGCCCAGAAGGCCAAGAGCGAGTACGGCGTCACGGTGGTGGACGTCCGGGTGAAACGCGCGGACCTCCCTTCCGAGGTTCAGACAAGCGTCTTCGAGCGCATGCGCGCGGAGCGCGAGCGCATCGCCAAGCGCTATCGGTCCGAGGGCGAGGAGGAGTCCAAGAAGATCCGCGCCCTGACCGACAAGGAAAAGACGATTCTCCTTGCGGAAGCGTACCGCCAGAGCCAGAAGCTGCGCGGCGAGGGTGACGGCGCGGCCACGGCCATCTACGCCGCTTCCTATGGACAGGACCCGGAGTTCTACAGCTTCACCCGGAGCCTCGAGGCCTACGAGAAGTTCCTGCCGAAGAAGAGCACCGCCATCCTTTCTGAAGAGTCGCGGCTGTTCCGGCACCTGGGCAGCGCCCAGCTCGGCGATCTTCCGGAGGTGCCGGCCGCGCCGCCCGCTGCCGCTGCGCCCGCGCCTACTCCAGACACCGGCATGAAGGCCAAGGAAGCCCAAACCATGGAGGCCAAGGCCATGGAACCCAAGGCCACCGAAACCAAGGGCATGTAAGCCCGGCCTTGAACTCGGAGGACGAACCGAATGAAGATCGAGAG
The DNA here is from genome assembly GCA_028818755.1 of Deltaproteobacteria bacterium. Classification (GTDB taxonomy): domain Bacteria; phylum Desulfobacterota; class Binatia; order UBA9968; family JAJDTQ01; genus JAJDTQ01. Next base: position 28,816 of record JAPPNF010000050.1, read on the forward strand.
CCTGGGCAACTTCGAACGCGTGGACCGCAACGCCGAGGTGATGGACACGCCTTACGACCGCTGGGTCGAGTCCCAGGGCGTGGACGTGATCCGGGGCTACTTCGTCCAGGACCTCAAGGAAGTGCCCATGAAGTGGTGGGACCGCAAGGGCGGCCACGGCGTCTACATAAACCTGGAAGGGGCCGGCTACCTCGACGACGCCTTCGTGGTGTCGATTCCCCCGGGCAAGAGCCTCAACCCGGAGAGACATGTTTTCGACGAGCTCGTCTACGTGCTGTCGGGCCGGGGCGCCACCACCCTTTGGCAGGGCGACGGCAAGGGTCAAAGCTTCGAGTGGCAGGAGGGAAGCCTGTTCGCCATCCCGGTGAACGCCACCTACCAGCACTTCAACGGCTCGGGCGACCGGGAGGCCAAGCTCCTGGGGGTGACCAACGCGCCGCTGGTCCACAACATCTTCCACAACGTGGACTTCGTGATGAACAACTCCTACGTGTTCAAGGACCGCTTCGGCGAAGACCAGGACTTCCGCGGCCACGCGCGCCTCTACAACGACCGCGTCCTGGAGACCAACTTCGTCCCGGACGTCGCCAACATCGAGCCCATCGCCTGGGAAGCACGCGGCAAGGGCAGCCGGACGGTGTTCTTCGAGCTGGTGAACAGCCACATGGGCGCCCACGTCTCCGAGTTCCCGGTGGGGCGCTACAAGAAGGCGCACCGCCACGGCCCCGGCGCGCACGTCATGATCCTCTCTGGGGAGGGCTATTCGCTCATGTGGCCCGAGGGCGAGGAGAAACAGCAGTTCATCTGGAAGCCCGGCTCCCTGGTGGTGCCGCCCGAGGGCTGGTTCCACCAGCATTTCAACTCGGGCCCCCAGCCGGCACGCTATCTCGCCTTGAAGATGCTGAGCCGCATGTTCAAGCTGGTGCCCGGCCCGATCCAGTCCGACGTCCCCCTGAACCAGGGCGGCTGGCAGATAGAGCACGAGGACGAGGACGACGACGTCATCCGGCTCTTCGTCGACGCCTGCGGCGCCTCCGGCGCCACGGTGGACATGCCCCACATCCTGGAGCGGCAGGGGGCAGCGTAGCCACCCCCCCACCACCGGCCCCTGGATCCCGGATCAAGTCCGGGATGACGGGCTCTACTGCGGCCGCAGCCGTTCGATGGTGGCGATGTAGTCCTTGATACCCGCCTCGAGGTCGTAGGCCGGGGTAAAGCCCAGGTGCTCCTTGGCCTTGCTGATGTCGAAGATGCAGTAGCTCTTCTTCTCGGTCATGCGGAATTCCAGCCCCGAGCTGATCTCGATCTTGCTGTCCGGATAGAGTCCGCCGAGGATGCGCTTGAAATCGTGGAGCGTGACGCCCACGCCGGTGCCGATGTTGAAGGTGCGCTCGGCCGGGTCCTTGACCTGCAGGCCCAGGATGATGGAACGGGCCACGTCGCCCACGTACAGGGCCTCGTTGGACTGGTCCCCGCCCTCGGCCGAGAAACCCTCGCCGGACATCACCTTCTCGATCATCTGGCCGTAGAGCGACAGCGCGCCGTGGCGCACCTCCTTGCCGGGACCGTAGATGGAGCCGAAGCGCAGCACCACCGAGCTCACGCCGTACTTCTTCTGATAGTATGTGCACAGGGTCTCGCAGCACACCTTGATGGTGCCGTAGAGGTCCGCCGGGTTCTGCGGGTGCTCCTCGTTCACCGGCATGTACTCGGGGTAGGCATGCTTCCCGAAGATCTCGCCGTACACCGCCTTGGAGCTGGTGAATACCACCCGTTCCAGGCCCCGGTGCCGTGCGATCTCCAACACGTTGAGGGTTCCGTCCACGCCGACCTTGATGCCCAAAGCCGGGTCGGTCTCCGCCGGAATGGGCATCAGCGCCGCCAGATGGGCCACGTGGGTGATGCCGTTGTCGACGATGATCTTGTCCAGGCCCTCGGGGTCCAGGATGTCCCCGATCACCAAGTCTACGTCCTTCTCGATGTCCGAGATCAGCGAGGTGTCCATCCGGTTGTCCATCAGCACCGGCCGCACACCGTCCCGGATCAAGTGCCTGGCGGTGACCGCGCCGTTCACGCCCATGCCGCCCGTAATCAGAATCTTCATGTCTCGCCTCCGTCGCTTCTTGCCAAATACTCACCGCGCGGGCGGTGACCCTCACCCCGACCCTCTCCCAGGGGGAGAAGGGGATTGATCCAGGCGCGCTACGGTATGCGCGCGAGGTCCAGATTACCCTCCAGGTCGACGCGCAACGTCCAGCCCGGCTCCACCACCGTGGTGGAGGTCTTCTCCTCGACGATGACCGGGCCGCTCAACTCCGCGCCCAGTGCCAGACCGTCCCGGCGAAACACCGGCACCTCGTGCGGCCCGTCAAGCATGAGCGCTTGGCGGTGTTCGGTGGGTTGCTGCCGCCCGGTGCGCTCATCCCGCGACAACTCCGGCTTGCCCAGCGAGGCGTAGGCCGACGCCCGCAGGTTGACCACCTCGACCACCTCGTCGTCCGCGCGGTGGCCGTAGCGCTGCTCGTGGGCCTGGCCGAACCGCTCGCAGATTTCCTCGACGTTGAGCTTCGCGGGATCCTTGGCGATGGGCACCGTCAACTCGTAGGCCTGCTCACGGTAACGCATGTCCAGCAGCCAATCAACACGGATCTGCTCGGGGGACGGTCCCTGTGAGGCGAGGTCGCGCCGGACCCCGTCCTCGAGGTCGCGGAGAGCCGCCACCGCATCGTTGAGGCTGTCCGGGTCGAGGGCCACCACCCGCGTGGTGACCGCGTCCGTCCGCAGGTCCGACAGCAGCATGCCGAAGGCGCTGAAGTTGCCCGGATCCGCAGGAACCAGGATCCGGCCGATACCGAGAGAAGAGGCCACCGCCGTGGCCAGCGTCGGCCCCATGCCGCCGAAGGGCGCGAGCACGAAGTCTGCGGGATTGAAGCCCCGCTCGATGGTGATGGTGCGCATGGAGGAAACGATGTTGGCCACCAGCACCCGCAGAATCCCCAACGCCGCCTCGTCCTCTGACATCCCCAGGGGCTCGGCGACCTCCCGGCGGATGGCCTCCGCCGACAACGCCGCATCGATGAGCATCTCGCCCTGGAGCAACACCCTGGGATTGAGGTGGCGCAACTGCACCAAGGCGTCCGTCAACGTCGGGCGGCCGCCGCCGCGCATGTAGCAGGCCGGCCCCGGCACCGCCCCGGCGCTCTGCGGCCCCACCTGGAGCACCTTGCCGTAGCGCACCTGCGCCAGGCTGCCGCCCCCTGCGCCCAGGCTCTCCACCTCCACCGAATCGACCCGCACGGGATGCCGCCCGATGTGCCACTCGGTGCGGAACAGCGGCCGTCCCGGAATCAGCGACATGTCGCTGCTGGTGCCGCCGATGTCCAGCGAGATGAGGTTGGAGACCCCGGTGCGCTCTCCCAGCTCATGCGCCGCCACCACCCCCGCCACCGGACCGGACATCAAGGTCTGTACCGGGAACCGGGCCATGGCCCGAGGCGCGCCGATGCCGCCGTTGGACTTCATCAGGAAGGGATGCGCACGCGGGAAATGCCGCCGCACGGTCTCCTCCATGCCGGAGAAGTACTGCTCCATGCGCGGGCCGAGATAGGCGTTCAGCACGGTGGTGGCGGTGCGCTCGTACTCGCGCCACACCGGGTTCACCTCCGACGACAGCGCGATGAAAAGGTCCGGATAACGCGAGCGGATGTGCTCCGCCGCCAACCGCTCGTGGGCCGGATTCACGTAGGAGAACAGGAACGCAACGGCCAAGGCGTCGATGCCCTGCTCCATGAGCCCCGCCATGGCCTCTTCGATGGAATCCAGGTCCAGGGGCACCAACACCTCTCCGGACTTGTCGAGACGTTCGGAAACATCGGCGACTCGACGCCGCGGCACGAACCGTTTGCCACCGGGATAGAAGATGTTGAAGACCTCGTGCCCCTTCCACTGGCGGGCGATCTCGTAGACGTCGCGGAAACCGCGGGTGGTGAGCAGACCGGTGCGGCTGCCCTTCTCCTCGAGCACGGTGTTGAGCGCGTGGGTGGAGCCGTGGAGCATATAGGACAAGGCATCGGCGCCCCACTTGGCGTGCAGGTCCGCCAGCACTCCATCGAGCACCTCCAGCGGCGCCGCGGGATTGGAGGGCACCTTGCGGACCTCCCGGATCTCCCCGGTCCCTTCCTCCAGGACCGTGACGTCCGTGAAGGTGCCGCCGACGTCCACGCCTACCAGATATCGACCTCGGGAATCACTCATAACTAGCTGATATAGTTGTTGTTTATAAGGATCGTGAACTGTGGATCGCTGAACGTCCGAATCCTCGTCGTAAGCATACTGTAAGCAGAGTCACTCCAATTTGTGCGCGTATCAGCGCGGCTCTGTCGCTCTGTCTCTGTCCAGCAGATCATCCAACACCGACCTGCTCCTGACGCCCGGACCTCGACGGCGCCTCCCCGCGGGCCGGTGGTGTCCGACGACCGCTACGCCGTCGGCCTGTGTATCGAAGACTCCGCTGCCGAGTATCTGTCCAGCGGTCCGTTCCTTCCCCGCTTCGCGGGCATTCCCGATTCCCTTCTCCACCCGCCGGATTCGTTGCGACGACACGCCAGTCTTCTTCCTGATTCTGCGCGCTTCCCGCTCAGAGACTGCCACAGTCAGCAGCGCCACACCCGGAGCCCCCCAGCCATCCACAGAATCACGGTCAAGTGCGGCAAGAATCTGCACAGTGCGGAGAGCCGGCCGGTTTCCACAGTTCGCTCCCGATGGCGCGGGTTAATATAGCAACCCATCCGACGGCCGTCATCACATCGGGCTGCCCAAGTACCGAGCCCGCACCGTGTCCTTTTGCCCTGTAACGCCAAAACTGGTACTTAGTGTAGTTCGGCTAGGTAATTCTTGGACAAGGAGACAGTCGATGTCAGAAACGCCCGCACACCGTCGCGCGATAAAGAAGGCCGCTGACTAGGCGGCAAGAACTGAGGCTCCCTTGCCCGGCGGTCAACGCCTCGATGCGATCACAAAAGGCAGGGCGCGAGCCACCGAGATTGAGCGTAGCGGTTCACCCGCAGAACTATGAGGTCACTTCACGCCAACCGCGTACCCGCCAGTCTGGTTTCCGCGAGCTAGCGCCAAGTCATAGCTCCTCTGCATCCGCATCCACCCCAACCTATTTCCTCCACCGCCAGCGCTATGTTCGCGGATTGAGATCAGAGGGCACAGCATGCACGCGATGACCGTGTTTGAAAAATGGTTGGAACGTACGCCGTCATCGGCGATCGCGCCGCCAAGCAAAGGTTCGTGAACGATGTCGAAACGCCTTTCAGCCGCTGCAATTCAAGCGCTTAAGGAAGCGCTCAGTAGCATCTACTGGTACAAGAGCGACCTTCGGAGTTTCCTTCAAAACTCAACCGGCGATCGACCCCTCATATCCTCCCTCAATTGGAACGACTCCTATAAGCGTCAGGTCGTCTCGGACCTCATAGATGATCTCTGCGCGGATCAGGATGGCAACCTCGCCGCTCTCACGCGGCTCTGTTACGATGTCACTGCGATGCGGTCATTCCCTCACCTCCAACAACTTGATGGAGGAGAACAGAAGGCCACGAAGGCCCGGGAGGCGGTAGAACAGCTACGGCAACTGGTTGACACCCATACTGAGACCGAGCGCGAAGAGGAAGCTATCCGGAAACGACAAGAAGACTATCAGGGTCGCCTCCGCCAGAGCGCAGCAGTGCGCGAGAAACTGGACGAGCTTAAGCACCAGTTTATGGGCATAGCTATGGGCACCAATCCAAAGCAGCGCGGTTTTGAACTCGAACGGTTCATGCTCGACTTGTTCGAGCTATTCGACCTCGACCCAAAAGCCTCCTTTCGAAACGTCGGTGAACAGATCGACGGCGCTTTCTCGTTGGAAGGGACCGACTACCTATTCGAAGCCAAGTGGCAACAGAATCCTGTAGGCATTCAGGATCTCGACGCGTTCTCCGGCAAAATACAGCGGAAGTTGGAGAATACTCTGGGACTCTTCCTTTCTATGAATGGATTCTCTATGGATGCAGTCGACGCTCATTCCCGCAGCACACCCAATTCAGTACTCATGGACGGTGCAGACTTACACGCCGTACTCGAACAGCGCATCGATTTCGTAAGCTTGCTTATACGGAAGAAGCGCCACGCTGCGCAGACAGGTCGCATCTTCCTTCCCATTCATGAAATCCTAGTGTGAGCGGCCGTGACGCCACGAACGTACCATGCGGGCCAGAAACCTCGGTCCTACCTTAGGCAGGTGACCGCATACTGAGGCATGATTGGAGCGTTAGATGGAGATTCCAATTCACAGAGACGGAAACGGCCAACCCTACGTTGAGTGGAGTCAAGAGCGCCGCGGGTACAAACGGGCGTGGATCCGTCATCCGACGGATCCGGACAACGACTGGGCAGGGGTCGGACGGTACCTCAACGTGGTTCGCGTGGAGGAACCTCACACAGGTCCGGCGGGCAACTCGACTGATTTCCCGATCTCCTCGAACCTCGATGACGAGCAGATCCTGGTTGCCTTCGTCACCGCAGTGACCTCGATTACCGGTGGCGTTCTGGAGTTCTACTGATGCCCATGCCGCCTCACCCTGCGCCTCCAGGCGACGGCCAACGCGCTACGCGACTTGTCCGCCGCTGAGCTTGGTTGTTAGCCAACGAAGAGGGGGTGGGCCACTCGCCGCGTGCTCTCCTGGCGGCTTAGCAAGAAAGGACTACCTCACTCATGAATTATTGGTTGACATTACAGTGGCCGCCCGGTGACTGCACCAGCGTCTGGCTCCAAAGCAGGTTCCGGCGATACGCTCACGAGGTGAACGTCGGCGATATCGTCGTCGTGTATGTTGCGGCGACGCGCCCGGGTTACACCGAAGAGGACGGGACAACCCACCCCGAAATGACTGGTGGTCCTGCTGGGGTGACGTGCTACGGCCGGGTGATTGAGCCATTCGGCCAGAGCGGGAATGAGCCATTCACCTACGAGGACGGTACAGTCCGACACTGGCAGTGGGCGGCGTCCCTGGAGCCTGTCGCCCACGGTTTCATTCCCTATAGGGAGGTCTGCCGCATTCTGAACCGTAGCCTATACCGCATTGGCGGCGGCTCGGGATTGATGCGGATCACTCAGGAACAGTTCAGGGAGATCCAGGGACTGCTTTGACGCCGACTGGCCCAAACGGCTGTCAACCGCCGTCCCAGTTCGCCGCTGAGGCGGGGGAAAGGGAGAAGCTGGTACTCACGGTAGCGAAAGTTGCCCAGATGCTCATTGTGCAAAATCAGTCTTGTCCCGGAACGATGCTGAGCGGACTGCTCGACCTGATGCGCGACGGCATTGCCAGCGTTCGGATATGTTGTGCCTATGTCTCGATGTCGGGCAGTCAGATGCTCCTTGACGGGATTGCGCGGTCGGCTGCAAACGGCAATCCTGCGACCGTGGACAAGACGATTGTGGCCTCTCTTGATTTCGGCCTGACCGAACCCGATGCCTTGCGGTTCTGGAGGGATATGGACAATAGCCGTGTTCTTGTCGCTGGCGCACCGTACCTAGAAGCCGGGCGCCTTACAACGTACGCAGCCTTTCATCCGAAGCTCTACATACTCGGAAGGCACAACGGGACCGTTGGCAGTCTGGTCGGATCAGCTAATCTCACGAACCGCGGATTGACGGTCAATACTGAAGCCGGCTGGCTGGAAATGGAACATCACGTGCCGGAACCGGTGAACGGCGCGTGGAACGCAGCAATTGGTCCAGCCGTAGACTTGACGCCTGAGATCCTCGATCGTTACAGCGCGCTTCGCCAGCGTCTCCCGCGTGAGCAACGGGCCGAGGAGATGGAGCCGGTGCCTGCGCCGCAGATTGGCCAAGTTGGCGGTTACGGGCTGATGACAGATGCAGGCATCGATCCCGGGGTCCATCAACAGATGTGGGTGCAGGCACACCGCCTCTCTGGCGGAGCCCGAACGCAACTCGAACTACCGCGCGGCAGCCATCGTTTCTTTGGCCCCGCCTATCAGGGGTACGACTATGAACGGGTGGAGCATATCGCTGAGCCGTCATTGATTTCTGGACAAAGGATGTGGCGGAATCGTCCCGTGACTTGGCATGGCGATAACCGCATGGAGCGGATCAACCTGCCCTCGGCTCGAATGGGCGGATATGCGTATGAAAATTCGCTAATCCTGTTCAGGCGGATGGAACCAAATACGTTCGAGCTACGGGTATACCCTTGGAACTCGGACGCGGCGCGTTCCTTTGTCGAGGCCTCACGCCTTGCGGGGCTCGTGTTTCGCGTCGGAGAGATGAGTCCACGGCTCGTGGGCTTGCTCACCTGATTCTTCGTGCCAGCAAGAAGGCACGGAGCCGGGGGCACCGGCTCCGTGCTGATCGGGGCTGCCAAGCGATCTGCGGCGGTGATGTGGGCAAGCTCTCCGTGCTTGAGTGATCGCAAGCCTGCGCACAGCGTCCTCTTGCCCGGCCATTGGGCGCAAAGATCAAGGTGTTGTGCCTGAATTGTCCACATCTCCGGTGCGGCGGCATTGAGGAAACGGCCAATATTCTTGACGTGTTACGCCCCATAGCTACTCATCTCCCCCGTCATCCTCCTCTTGGCCAAAGGTGGTGGTGGCCAGCGCGGCGGCGCAGAGCTGTTCCAGTTCGCGGTAAGGCGTTAGCTGCTGAAGCCGTTTGCGCAGCCGCATGCGGCGGGTGGAGAGTGCTCTGTTCGGATCGGACAGATACGCATCCGCCGCAACGATCTCTCCGGCTAACTCCGCGATCTGCTGCGCAAGCCTTGCAACTTCGCGGTGATCCTCATTCGCGGGATCGAATGCGGGCATCAGCCGATAGGGCAAGGCATGAATGTGACGTTCGCCGAAAGCGCCCTTCGGGTTGAATGGCGTGATCGCCTCGGTCATGGCGTAGCTGTTCAGCATGCCAACGAGAAACCACGCCTCGACTTCGCCGGAAACGGCGCGCCAATAGAGAGTCTGATCCACGACTAGATTGTCGTTGGGGGCAATCTGGACACAGGCAGCGCAGATATGCTTGCCGCCAGCCCCAGCCAGAATGAGGTAGCCGTCCTGGGGCATGACCTGTTTTGACAGCTTCATCCGTTCATCAATGCGCTGCTGGAGCTTCTTGCCCTGGCCAACCTGTTCGAGCTTGTCGTTGATAGTGCGAAAGCGGCGTGCCGTTTCGGTCAGGCCCATTCCGCGGATATGGGCCTCATCAAGAATCCGCCATGCCCCGTGATCGTCGCGGACTGCCGGGATCGCGATCGGGGCACAGTGCTCTCCAAGAACAAAGGGCAGCAAGTTTGCCGACTGCGCCATGCGATAGACGAAGCACGGCGCAACATAGCCGGGAAAGCGCTCATCCTTGAGCTCCTTTGCCTCCTTGATAGTAAATCCGTAAAGCGTGCCACGCGACGGCGTATCAACCCTGTACTCAACGCCAGCTTCATTGACGATCTCGATGCAAACGGCCGTGCGCGGCATAAGGTCGGCACCCTGCTGCGGCATCACTGTGGCCGTGGAGGAGGCGACCGGTACTCCTTCCTGTTCTAGTACCCAAGCGGTGCGCTTGTTGACGATGGCGCGAACCGAGAATTCGGTGGCCTCAAGGCCGTCCCATCGCGCGAGAAACCCAGCAATTGCCGTTTCTGCAAGTTTGTCCGTACTGGCCCGCTTGTGGCCGATGACGGCGGCGCCCGGGTATTTGAAGGTACCGTGCTCGACTTGCCACATTTCGCTGATGTCAAGCGCGATAGGGCGTGCGGCGGTCAAGAACTCGCGGCGGCGGAAGAGTTCGTGATGGTGGCCGTTGAAGAGGGTGCCAGGGATCAAACAGGCAACAGCCGCATCAGGGGCGAGATAGCGGTCCACGGCGTGGAGTAGATGAGTCGTGCCAAGCTCCAGATGTAGGAACGACTGGCCGGGCGGGCGGATCCCGTAAAGCTTAGCCCTGCCGGTGAGGACTTCTCGGTACGGGTTATCGCCAAGACTGCTCATGGCAAGCCATGGTGGATTCGAGACAAGCCCATTAAACCGGCCAGCGAGAAGCCCTGGCCGGTAGGTATTGCGCAGAATGAAAGCCCAGATACCATTACGGCCGGCGAGGGCTAGCTCGGCCATGCGATGAACCAGCGCAAAGACGGCCGGGACCAACGTCTTTTTTAGTTCGGCGCTGAGCGAAATACCTAGCGCGGCCGCAGCGCCATCGAGGAACCGCGCCGTGCCCTGCTCAGTCAGGTGATCGGCGCAGCCATTGGCTTGGGCGTCGAGGGTCTCGTCATATGCCCAGTCAATGATCCGGTCGAACAGCTCGCGGCATTCAGGCTGAATCAGCGCGTCGGGCAGGTCAATCTTGATACCGTCCAGTGAAATGGGGATGGTTTCGCTCTCGCCAAAGTCCGGTAGTCGCGGCGTGATCGGCGTGACTGAAAACAGCGAGTCGGCGTGATAGATCGGGATGACGATCGGGCTTGTCGCGGCCTTGATCTCGTCGGCGAGCGTCACGACCCAAGTGGTCTTGGCCAAGCTGACAGCGAGCGGATCGATGTCAAAGCCCGTCGCCACATTATGCAGCACCGCGATGTCGGTGAAACCGAACCGGTCTTTAACGGCTTTGAGCACCTCGGCCAGGATGGAACCGGAGCCACAGCACATATCGACAATGCGCGGCTCCTCTTCTTCCGGGAGATTGTCGAGGCAACGCAAGGCGAGATGTCGGCCGAGCCAGCCAGGCGTCCATTCCTGTCCAAGCAGCTTGCGTTGGCTGCGCCGGGCAAGTTGCGCCATAAGGCGGCCAAACAGATCTGTTTCGGGACGCCACGAGAAATCGTAGGCGTAGAGGTCCTGCTGAATCTGCCGTGCGATGGGGACGAGCTGGCCAAGATGAGACGCATTGACGAGCCAGCCGAAATAGTCCTGTTCGACCACATTGGAAAGCTGGTAGCGGTCCCTGAAATGCGACCCGTCCAGGATCGAACCGAGGCCAGCATCATCGCTGGAGATTGCATGGCCTGCGAGAACATTCGCGCCAAGCAGCCGGGCGAGAATGCAGAGATAGACTTCATCGACATATGCCGCGGTGCGGAAGGTGCCCTTCTCGCCTTCGAGGTGGTCGACAAACCCGGACCACAGGTCGGTTGCCAGGGCAATTGACGGGTCGGTGGCGCGGCCGTCATCGACAAGCTTGCGCAACGGTCCTTTGCTTCGCTCGCAGGAAGTACTCTCCAGACCAAGATCGTCTGTAATGAACTCAGCCTTGAGAGGGCGGGACTGTTCGCGGGCCAGATGTTTACGGACGAAGCCAATGAGACGCGTAGCGGACGGTTCGTCATCGGTGGTCAGGTTCAACTTGTCCACCGGTACCAGCGTAATATCATCTGCCGTACAGGCAGCGGGGTCGCTGTCGGAGGCAAGCTCCGCGTCGTATGCCACCCACTCGACCGTATCGGAGAGAATCCCGCGCACCTGGGACACAGGGACAAGGCTTCGGACGAGTCCGGCGACATGTTCGCGGACTTGGGCAAAACCGTGTTCGCGCCGAACCGTGATGCGCAGGTCGGGCTCGTATTCGATCGTCGTGCAGCCGACAAGATTATCAATGAAGCGGTTCGCGACAGCGCCGTCGGCCTGTCCAACCCTTGTTCCGGCCTCGGCACCCTCACTATAGTGATTGATCCAGGTCTGATGGTCCTCATCCGGAAAGATCAGGCGTAGCCGCGACTGGAACTCGCCACGCAAAACGGCTTCCACCTTGCCGGCCTCGCGGAGTTCCCTGCACCGCCTAATCGCTTCCCTGGCTTGCGTAATGTCGTCTGTCACGACGCAGTCCTTTGCCGGGCAGCGCAGAGCGCTCTCGTTTGCTTCGCCATGTGGTGGGCCAGTTCCAGCAACGACGCCTCCCGCATCGTACAGGGCAGTAACGCCTGCAAGATGATGCGATCGATGTACGCCTGCACTTCGCCCGAATCTCTGGTCAGCTTCCTACCGGCGGCATCCAGTGCCGACCGGGCCTCGTTGGTAAGGACGGGGACAGACATTTGCCGCAAGTGCGTGGCCTCCAGTTTCAAGGCGCCGCCGCCGAGCGGTGTGCCGGTCGCTTCCATAAAGGCGCGGCACCATACGGTATTCAGCAAGGCTTTCAGGGCAAAGCGCGTCCAACCGCCGTCTGGCGTCCAAAAGGTCGAGAAGTTGGCATCAATCAACAACGGCGGATCTGCGTTACATTCGATCCACGGCGTTCCCTGATTCACCCGAGGCGCAAAAGCAGCCGGCAAGTGACGGGGCGCAAAATCCGGAAGCATGTACCAGAAGCGGGGGATCACGCCTTTGCGGCCTGGCTGGCGCACATTCGTACGCACCGCTGAAAGCTCAGGAATGGGTTTGTTGTCTGCGGAGCCATCAAGAGATATGGTAGCCGCTTGGCGGACAAACGCGGTCAACGGGTGCGGCATGACGTGCGGAGGATTTATTTGATGCTGCTCATAGGCCAGACGCGCGTCCACTACGATTCGGAAATCTTCCGGGAGCACCCAATCCCGCAAGTCGAGAACGCGACCAGGCGGAACTTCGCCGCGCTCGACGATGTGCATCTCCGCTTGGCGCCGGAGAACAGGGCGAAGCGCGCCTGACGGGACCGCAAACTCCATACCGCCTAGGGCCGGGGATGCGTTTACCTGTTCGCCACCGTCGCTAGCCGTGCCGCATGCGGTGACATAGAAAAATCCGTTGCATCCGGTGCGCAGACCCTGACCGACCTTTATGCCGGTATCTTCCAGAAGAACCAGCTTCGCGGTATCGGCAGCTGACGGCAACATGTCGCGCAACGCCTCGGGAAGCACCGGCGGCCCAGGCTTCTGAGAAGCTGCGAATAGCGGCAAGTTGTGACTGCCGCCTTCAAGTATTGCGTACCAGTGCTGTCGGCGCATGCGTGCATGTAGCGTCACCCATTCATGGTGCAGATCGAAGGGTCTGACCTTGATGCCGCGCACCGCGTCGGCGCCGCCGGCGTGGACGTAGGCGGCAAAGTCGGCTTCGGGATGTTCGCCTTCGAAAGCGGCTCCGACCAGCGAGCATTCGTCAGCCGCGTCCGGCGCAACGTGAAGCCACCGCGCTTCGGACCATCTCTCTCTGCTGCTGAGGCGCTGCCGGGCCTCGGCACCGATCAAGCGTCTGGCGATGATTAGATGGGTACGGACCAGAGCATCCGAGAACCAGCCGGGTTGGGTATCCGCGACGATGGTTTCAAGCGCAAAGCAACGCAAGAGCATATAGCGGATAACATCGGCGTAGTCACGGGACCGCCAAGTGGCCGGAACGACAAGAGCGAGTTGGCCGCCGGGGCGCACCAGGGAACCGGCAAGAATCGACGCCGGTATTGAAAGGTCGGCAAGGCCCGAATAGTTCTGAGCAAGCACTTTCCAGACTGCGCTGTCAGCCCCCATGTGACGACTGTCTACGATTTGCTCAAGGCCCGCGCGTGCCGGGTCGGCGGCAGCGTTGTTGCCGTTGCGCGTCTGGTGACGCACATAGGGCGGATTGGTGATAACGAGGTCGTAGCTGGAGACCGGTAAGGCACCCAGCGTAGCCGGATCAAAGGCGTCTGCTGCAAGGATTGAGTAATCGGGAGCGGAGTCGTTAGGGATAAGCGTGGCGAGGCGGTCGCGGCATGTATCCGCGGTGGCCTCGTCGACCTCGATTCCGTCAAGCCGAGCGATAGAACTGCCGCGCTCGGCTGCCGCTTCGCAGGTCGCATCCAAAAGGTCGCCGTGCCCGACCATCGGATCGAGAACAGTACGGGTATCCGGCCGCAAGGCGAGATGGGCAAGAAGCTTGCCGAGTGGAACGCCAGTGAAGAACTGGCCGAGGCGTTTGCGCTGCACCGGGTCGAGCGTCTGCTCGTAGGCACGCGCGGCATTTCTGATTATTCGGCGCGCCTCATCGCCCGGCACCTTCTCTCACCTCCGCGTTGTACCGCTCTTCATGCCACCGGTAAAATGAATCGGCGTCGAGCGGCACCAGTTGATGACGGGTCAGGAAGTGGCTGACCAAACGTGAATAGAGCCTTTGCGCCGTCTGTTCGTCTGGGTCCAGGGTCAAGGCTGCTTCCTGCCACAGCCGTTCAGCAACCGTCCAGACACAGGCAATCGGCTTGCTTTGCTGTGCCTTCTTCTTGCCGAGCAGAAGAACGGGATCACCTCGCACGGCACCGTTTGTGGTGACCTGCTTGAAGCTCCCCTGCGTTTTGTCGAGAACGCCTGCACATTCGACGCCGAATCCAGCATCAGTATAAGCCGCCTGGAGCGCGTTCCAGACGCCGGCCGAAGCCGAGTGGAAGACAAGTGTGGCCTTGCCGCCGGGCCTCAGGATCCGGCGGGCCTCGCTGAGGGCAGTCGTGAGGAGTCGCCGGTATTCGGAGATGGTCTTTTCCTGAGCATTGCTGACAATGATTTCCTCGGCGCGGTCCGTATATCGCCCGAGCCAAGCTTCATTGATGAAGCTGACTTCGGCATAAGGGATGTTTCCGCCAAAGGGTGGGTCAGTGAAGATGTAATCGATGCTGTGATCGGGGAGATGGGTGCGGCAACTCGATGCTTGACGAACTTCGACCCTGCCCTTGCGGCCGCGCGTGACCGCGAAAGCGCTGGCGATAGTCGAAAGCTTGCGCCGCAATCCAGAAATCAGGTTCTTCTCGACCGGAAGGCCGCTGACATAGAGAACGCCAGGCTGGGCACTGGTGAGCGCCAGGTCTCTCTGGCCCGACTTTGCGACAACGCGTGTCATGATCGTCGCATGCGAAGCGTTGTAGCTCAGCAGCCAGAAGCGCAGGGCGTCACGAAGGGCGCTCTTATAGCCCGCCGTCCGCTCCCACAGGCGGCCAAACACGATCAGGTTGCGCCTTGTGTAGAAGTGATGGAGATGGGTGATACCGAGATGATAGCCGCGGCGGTACAGATCGCCCCAGGGTATGGCCACGCGCGGCACGGAATCCGGGATGGGCTCGGCCTCGATGCGTTTGAGCAAGGAGAGATCGTGCCTGTTGCCTTCGCGCGACCAGCCCTTCTTGCCGGTCAATCCGTAGATGCGGGCGATGCGCCGGGCGCGGAGCTTCCGTTTGTTCCCGTTAAGGTAATCGCGCGTCTTGTGAGTCAGGCGCTCCACATCATCGAGCGGCGCTTCATTTGCACAGGACGGGCAGGTGAAGTGGGATGCGATATGGGCGGGGTCGAAGAAGACGCAGGAATCCCACAGAGTCGCTTCACGCCGGCACGCCGGGCATTGCAGCACGTCGGACCAGATGACATGGCGGATGGTGCCGTTCCGCCCTCCCGGTTCCTTGGCTCCGTACATCCAGCCGTCTTCGGTTTCAGCGGCGCGCAGGATGTCTTCCGCCGCCTTCCGAAAAGTTTTCGGGTCTGGCGGGTTAGTCAGAGTCTGGCCAATAAAGGCGCCAAGAGCGCCCAGTTCGTATAGCACGGCGTTGCGAGCCCCCCACTCTACATCCAGGCCAAGCCGCTGCGCTTCCGCGCGCAGCACAGCCGGCGGGTCTTCGCAGAGCAACGTGGCAAGACCGGTGGTGCCGCTTCCAGCAAAGCCATCGAAGACGGTATCGCCCGGCCTAGTATGGGCGGCGATGAAGAGCGCGATCGCTTCGGGTGAGATCTTGGTGGGGTACGGAAAAGCGCCGTAGAGGTGACCGCTGCGCTTTGCCGGCAGAGCCGTGGCATAAAGCCCTTCCAGGTAGCCGGAAGGAATCCGGGCATGCGATTCCTCGGGCTCTGTCCGCTTCATTGTTCCCCCTCAGGAGTGGCTTTCTTGCGGTCGCGCTTGGCGTGATATTCCAGCGTCCTTGGAGCCGCACGGCGACAGCGAGCCTTCAGGGTATGACGACGCCTACGGCGATACACCTCAGGCCTGCACTGGATGACCCACGATATGGAGACGTCATCCTTGTCGGCGAGCACAGCGAGCGCTTCGCACTCGTTGCCCGTCAGACTGCCCGTGAGGCGGGAACCTGCGTGCGAGTGCTTCCCTCCATGGTTGGACGCCGCTATGTTCCCGTTTTGTTCACTCTGCCGTATTTGCGTGCGGGGTGCAACTGCCGGTATTGCGGCCGTTTGGGCGCTCTTCGCCGCCTCCGTCGTATCCGACGGATGAGCAGAGTAGATCCGAACCGACGGGACTCCGTGGCCGCCCGAGATCTTTCGTCAGTTGCTCCGAATTGATCGCGTACCGTCTTCGTCCGCCCATCGAGCCATTTCACCTTACGCCACCTGTCGAAGAAGGCGCTCCCATGTGCGCAGCCACGCGTCACTTTTCGGGCGGTTGAGCCTCCGCAACACCCACGTCTGGCGCCATCAGCTCGTCGATGCGGTCGGCGATCCGCTGCGCGGGCTCACGCAGTTGCTCCACGGTCCAGTCCGTAGCATAACCCGCAGTCACGTCGCCGCGCCGCGCGTGAAGGCTCATCCACATGCTCACCCGCGACGGGAACACCCACCCGCCAAGCTCCTCCGGCATGCTCTCGCCCCGCCCGCCGCTACGCCAGGATCTCCCCGAGCTGGCGCGTCACCGGCAGTTCGAACGGCACTGCGGTCTTGGTCTCGTCCACTCGAAACAGCCCCGTCCAGATCCACCCGCTCCCACCGAAGCGCCATTACGTCGCACTCGGTAAGAAGCCGGAAGCGGCTCTCGACGTCGCGCCGGGTGACGGCAGCCAAAGGACGAGAGACCCAGTCGCCGAGATAGAGGGCCTCATAGCGGCGATAGCTCCGCTCGGTGCCAACCGCCCCGTCGTGGCCGGAGGCGCCGTAATCCTCGAGCCGTCGTCCTAGCCTCGGCAGAGAACGCGCCTCGGCCGGCTCCTCCGCAGGGTCGTCGCGTGCGGCGACGCCTTCCGAGAGCTCCTGGGCTAGGCCCTTTGTCTAGTCCTGCGTGACACGCCCAGCGTCGTCCGTCACGACGCGTTTGTTGGTTCGCCAGATTGAAGTCTTCCCATTGGCTGCCGTGGACACCTCATCTGTGGAGTCTGCCTACATCGTTTTAACGGATTCTTGATTGAAACGGCACCCGAAGGCGCGTACACGACCAAGGTAGGAGGCTTCCATGACACCTTCAGCTCGGCTGACCTAGGTGCGTATGTATGAGGAAACAGGAGACGCAGGACTGACCTGTCGGCGCTGTGGCATTTCGCGGCCGACACTTCGGCACTGGTGGCGGCGCAGGCCGAGGGGCCTGTGGGTCTCACTGATCGCAGCCGGCGCCCTCACCGCTCGCCGTCCCGGCGGGTGTTTGCAGCGGAGGGGGAATACATCGTTTCGATGCGCAAAAGCCGTCAACTCGGCATCAAGCGCCTGCGGAACGAACTCCGCCGGCTTCACGGCATGCACCTTGCGGTGGATACCATACACAAGGTCCTGTGCCGGCATGGCCTGAATCGCATCAAACGCCCGAAACTGGCTCGCAAGAGGTGGAAGCACTACTCGCGGCCGGTTCCGGGTGATCGGGTCCAGATAGATGTCTGCAAGATCGGCGCGGGGCTCTATCAATACACGGCCATCGATGACTGTTCACGGTACCAGGTGATCGGGGTGTTCCGGCGGAAAGACCGCGGCCTCGACTCTGGCCTTCCTGGCTCAAGTGGTCGAGGAGCTGCCCTTTTTCCTAATGTTGCGTACAGGACTATGTTGCGTTGAGTCTGCAACCCCTCGTCAATAC
>JAPPNF010000037.1 GCA_028818755.1 Deltaproteobacteria bacterium
GGCACCACGCGAGGAAGAGCAACGCAGCCGACGGCGAAAAAGACCCGCAGATTATTATGCGAATTAACCATACAGGACACTAGCCATCCATGTGCGGAATCGTGGGATATATCGGCGGCCGGGACGCCGTCCCGGTGCTCATCGACAGCCTGAGAAAGCTGGAATACCGGGGCTATGACTCCGCCGGCATCGCCGTCCTCGACGACGGGGAGCTCTCGTTGCGGCGCTCGGAAGGCAAGCTGGCCAGACTCGAAGCGCTCCTGGCCGAAGCGCCCGTGGCGGGCCATGCCGGCATCGGCCACACGCGCTGGGCCACCCACGGCGGCCCTTCCGAGGCCAACGCCCATCCGCACCGGGCCGGCGATACCGTCGTGGTGCACAACGGCATCATCGAGAACTACCTGGAGCTCAAGGAAGCCCTGCTGGCAAGCGGCGCGGAGCTGGCGTCGGATACCGACACCGAACTCGTCGCCCACCTCGTGGAGGCCAGGCTCGCCCGAGGGATGGAGCTGCTGGACGCCGTCCGCGAGACGATCGGCGAGATACACGGCTCCTACGCCCTGGTGTTCCTGAGCCGGCGCGAGCCCCACCGGCTCATCGCGGCCAGGAACGCATCGCCCATGGTCGTCGGCGCAGGCGACGGAGAAAGCTTCATCGCCTCGGACGTCCCGGCGCTGCTCGAGTACACCCGGGACGTGGCATTCCTGGAGGACGGCGAGATCGCCGAGGTCCGGTCCGACGGCTACCGCATTCTCGACTCGAAGTCGCGTACGGTCGCGCGCCCCACCAGACGCATCACGTGGGATGCCGTGGCCGCGCAAAAGGGCGGCTACCGGCACTTCATGCTGAAGGAGATCCACGAGCAACCCCAGGCGGTCACCGACACCCTGCGCGGGCGCATCTCCCTCGAAACCGGCGCCATCAACGTAGCCGAGCTGAACCTCACCGAGGATCAGTTGGCGCGCACCGGGAAGATCCACCTGGTGGGCTGCGGCACGGCGTGGCACGCGGCGCTGGTGGGCAAGTTCCTGATCGAGGAGCTGGCCCGGATCCCCGCCGAGGTGGACTACGGCTCCGAGTTCCGGCACCGCAACCCGCTCCTGGGACCGGATTCGCTGCTGCTGCCGGTGAGCCAGTCGGGGGAGACCGCGGACACGCTGGCGGCCCTGGAGGTGGGCCGGCGGCAAGGCGCCCGGGCCGTGTCCATCTGCAACGTCGTGGACTCGTCCCTGGCGCGGAAGTCCGACGGCGTCTTCTACACCCACGCCGGCCCGGAGATCAGCGTCGCCAGCACCAAGGCGTTCACCACCCAGCTCACGGCGCTCTACCTGCTCGCCGTGCAACTGGGGCGGCTCAACGGGCAACTCGGCCCGGACGCGGCCACCCGCCTGCTGGAGGACGCTACCCGGCTGCCCGGCTGGATCGAGGCCGCGTTGAAGCTCGAGGACGCCATCGCCGGACTGGCCCACGGACTGAGCCACGCCGACGACGTGCTGTACCTGGGCCGGGGCATCAACTACCCCATCGCCCTGGAAGGCGCACTCAAGCTGAAGGAGATCTCCTACATCCACGCCGAAGGCTATCCCGCCGGGGAGATGAAGCACGGGCCCATCGCCCTCATCGACGAGAGCATGCCGGTGGTGATGATCCTGCCCCGGGACCACTACTACCCGAAGACGCTGAGCAACCTGAAGGAAGTCGAGGCACGGGGCGGCAGACTGCTTGTTGTAACCGACGAGCCCGACGACGGCATGGCGCCGGAGTCCACGCTGGTCGTTCCCAAAATTCCCTACCACCTGGCCCCGGTGGTGCTGACCATCCCCATGCAACTCCTCGCCTACCACATCGCTGTCCAGCGCGGCACGGACGTGGACCAACCCCGCAACCTCGCCAAGAGCGTGACCGTGGAATAGGCGGTCAGTCAGCCTCTGAAACCCTTGGCCGCCACGTAGATCTCCGACGAGCCCTTGCGCGTGGCGGCGGACCGGACTCGCTGCACCGTCCGGAAACCGTCCGACATCTCTTTCAGGAGGGCCTCCACGTCGGCGCCCGTAAAGGTCTTGAACAGGAACGAGCCGCGGGGTTTCAGGACCGTCCGGGCAATGTCGAATGCCTTCCGGGTAAGCTCCAGGGCGTTCCGGCGATCAGCGTCGCGGATTCCCGAGAGGCGCGGCGCCATGTCGGAGAGAACGCAGTCCACCGTCCCTCCGGCGAGAGCGCCGATGCGCTCCGCCGCGTCTTGCGCCAGAATATCCAGCTCGAACGTCTTCACCTGCGGCCGGGAGAGGGGCTGGACCGGCTGCAAATCGAAGCCCAGCACCCGCCCCCGAAGACCGGCAGCCTCGGCCGCCACCTGGAGCCACCCGCCGGGCGCGGCCCCCAGGTCCACCACCGTGTACCCCGGCCGGATCACCCGGAATCGTTGGTTGATCTCCAGCAGCTTATAGGCCGCCCGGGAACGATAACCCTCGCGCTTGGCCTTGCGGAAGAATCCGTCCTGGGGCCGATACGACACGCGTCACCACTCACGCTTCTCGGAATCCGTCCGCATCCAGAGAATTTATGCTATTCCCATTCAAGAATATCGATATCGGAATCGAACTCTTTGACCCACCGCGCATTCCTGCCCATCTTGACATCCAATTGGAGAAAGTGATACTCGCCCATCATGATGACGTTAAAGCATATCGGAATTGGTGTTATTGTGGCGGCCGCGGTGCTCGCCATGAGCGCCTCGTTGCCGTTGAGACAGGCCGACGCCGTGGACCTGAGTTCGGGCGAGGTGGAGGCGAGCCTGGATACCACCATTTCCTATGGGGTGACCGTCCGCGTCGAGGGGCAGGACCCGGAGTTGACCTCGAGCGTCAACGACAACGAGGGCGCCAGCAACTACAAACGCGGGATCGTCAGCAACGCCGCGAAGTTCACCAGCGATCTTGAGATAGGCTACCAGAACATCGGGCTGTTCCTGCGCGCGACCGGGTTCTTCGACTACGAGAATGAGAACGGTGTCCGGGAATACAGGCCGCTGTCCGCGGACGCGAAGAGCGCGGTAGGGAAGGACCTGGACCTGCTGGACGCTTACGTCTCGGCCAACCTCGACTTCGACGAGTTGGCAGTGGATGTCCGGTTGGGCAATCACGTGCTCAACTGGGGTGAGAGCACGTTCATCCAGAACGGCATCAACGCCGTCAACCCGTTCGATGTGAGCAAACTCAGGGTGCCGGGGTCTGAATTGCGAGAGGCGTTGGTCGCGGTCCCCTTGGTTTCGGCGTCCGTCGCCGGGGACCTCAACTTCACGATGGAGGGTTTCTACCAGATCGCGTGGGAGAAGACCGAGATCGACGCGGTGGGCAGCTACTTCTCGGTCACCGACTACGTCGGTCCGGGGGCGGAGAATGCGGTGATCGCCCTGCCCGGACTGGAACTCGGCGACATGGGACTGACCGCCGACCCTGACAAAAATCCCTTCCTCATCTTCTCGCAAACCTCCTTCGCCGGTGCTCTGACTCCCCTCATCGCGCCGAATCCCGACTTCCTGATAGCGGATCGCGAGCAAGATCACGACCCCCGCGACTCTGGCCAATGGGGAATCGGCTTCCGCTATCTCGCCGAGGGATTGAACAATACCGAGTTCGGTCTGTATTTCATGAACTACCACAGCCGCCTGCCTGTGGTCAGCGCGCACACCGGAACAGCGGTGGACGCAGGGAGAGGCTTGGTCGCGGCCCAGACCATTGGGGCCACGGCCGCGATGGCGGTCGAAGAACTCGTGCGCGGCGCCGTCGGGCGGGCCTTGGCCGCAGCACAGTGTCCTTCTCCAACGCATAGCGTGGAATGCGGTGCCATCGCACAACAGGTTCAAGGCCAAGCGACAGCCCAGCTCGCACCTCTCGCTGAAGGCGCTGCTGGAGCCGTCGGCATCGACGCCTACGCCAAGGAAGGGCACTATTTCATCGAGTATCCAGAGGACATCCAGCTCTATGGCGTTAGTTTCAACACCACGCTCGGGCCGACCGGCTTCGCACTGCAGGGCGAATACTCCTATCGTCGTAACGCGCCGCTGCAATTAGCGGAACGCAAGGTTTTCGCCGATGCCCTGGGGCCGTTCACCGGCTTGGGCGGATGCATCGAACAAAAGGCCCGGAGCGGTGTCCCGCCACAACAGGCAACCCAACTGTGCATCGGCGAGAACGCCGCCGCCCGCTTGTACGACGCGGACACCGTGGGCTACGTCCTGCGCGACGTGAGCCAGACCCAAGCCACTGTCACCAAGGTGTTCGGCCCGGTTCTGGGAGCGGACGGCGGGGTGTTCGTGGCCGAAGCGGCGCTGATGCATGTGCACGACATACCGGACGGCCAAGGTGCGACATCGAAGGAACTGGCTGCGAACGACAAACTTCAACCCCTGGAAAGCCCTGCCGGCGCGGTCGGGGACGACGACAACGACGCTGACGCCACCTCCTGGGGCTACCGGCTGGCCGCGCGGCTCGACTACAACAGGGCAATCGGAGCGGTGAACCTGTTCCCCTATATTCGGTTCGGGCAAGACGTCAGCGGCAACAGCCCCGCGCCCAGCGGCTCTTTCGTGGAAGGCCGGACCGCGCTGACCTTCGGCCTCAGCGCCGACTATCTCAGCCGCTGGCAGGCAGACCTCAGCTACACCCAGTTCGCCGGCCGCGGGAACAAATTGAGAGACCGTGATTTCATCACCGCCACGGTCAAATACTCTTTCTAGGCGCCATGAAAATGAAAACACTCACGATTCGATTCGCCGCCGCGCTCGTGCTGGCGTGCGCGCTCGGCTCTCCCGCGGCCGCGGAAATTTCCGCGGACGAGATCGCGCGTCTCGGCAAGGATTTGACTCCTCTCGGTGCCGAGCGGGCCGGCAATGCCGACGGCACCATCCCGGAGTGGACCGGGGGCATTACCAAGCCTCCGGAGGGCTACCAACTGGGGGAACACCACCGTGATCCGTACGCGGCCGACAAGCCGCTTTTCGTGATCGACAAAGCCAGCCTGGACAAGTACCGGGACAAGCTCTCGGTGGGTCACCAGCGCCTGCTGGAAACCTATCCGACCTACAGGCTGGTGGTATACCCGACCCGGCGCAGCGCCTCCGTGCCACAGCGCATCTACGACGCCACCCGGGAAATCGCGGCCGTGACGAAGCTCGTCGACGATGGCGACGGCGTCGACGGCGCCGTCATCGGCATCCCCTTCCCTATCCCCAAGAACGGCCTGGAGGTGATCTGGAACCACCTGCTGCGCTATCGGGGCGAGGCGGTGTCCTGCACACTGGGCCAGGCGGCCGTGACTCGCGGCGGCGACTACACGTTGGTCAAGTACGCCGTCGACGTCAACGTGCGTTACTCGTGGCCGGGCATGACCGTGGAGAAGCTCGGCAACACCATGATCCTGTTCAAGCAGCGGGTGACCGCGCCGGCGCGGCTGGCGGGAGACATCGTGTTGGTGCACGAGACGATGAACCAGGCACGGGAGCCTCGCAGCGCCTGGACCTACAACCCCGGCCAGCGCCGGGTGCGGCGCGCGCCCAACATTGCCTATGACAACCCGGGGACCACCTCGGACGGATTGCGCACCGCGGACCAGTTCGACATGTTCAACGGCGCGGTGGACCGCTACGACTGGAAGCTCGTTGGCAAGCGCGAGATGTACGTACCGTACAACGCCTACCGCGTGCACAGCGGCAAGCTCAGATTCGGCGATATCATCAGGCCGCTGCACGTGAACCCGGAGCACCTGCGCTACGAGCTTCACCGGGTCTGGATCGTCGACGCCACGCTCAAGGAGGGCGCAAGCCACATCTACAAGCGGCGGACCTTCTACATTGACGAAGACTCCTGGCAGATCATGCTGGCGGACATCTACGACAACCGCGATCAGCTCTGGCGGGTGTCCGAGGGCCACGTCATCAACTTCTACGAAAAGCCGCTTACGTGGCCGACCCTGGAGGTCCACCACGATCTGCAGGCGGGACGCTATCTCGCCCTCGGGCTCGACAACGAGTTCCCCATGTGCACGTACGACATCAAGTTCAAGGCCCGGGACTTCAAGCCGAGTTCCCTGCGGCGCGCGGGTCGGCGGTGATGCCCACCAACCCCGCGTCATTCCCGCGAAGCTTGTCCCCGACCCCGATCGGGGAGCAGGAATGGATTCCCGCTGTCGCGGGAATGACCGATGCGAATAGTCAGCACCTTGAATCAACAGCGTAGGGCACCCAAAGACCCCAGGACATCCCCACGCAGGACCCGTTGGAGCTTGGCCGCGATCCTGCCGGCCGTGATCCTTTGCCTCGCCGGCCAGGCCCTCGCGGACGCCAGACCGGCGGTAGAGGCGCCACTCGCGCCTACGTCCCTGCTGCTCGACGCGGCCACCGCCGGCACGCGTGTGGTGGCCGTCGGCCAGCGCGGCCACATCCTGGTCTCCGGCGACGGCGGCGCGAGCTGGACGCAGGCGCCGGTGCCCGCCCGCGCACTGCTCACCGCGCTGTACATGCACGACGAGAACACCGGCTGGGCGGTGGGGCACGACGCGGTGGTCCTCCGCACCGACGACGGCGGCGAAACCTGGCGGCTGGTGCACCGCGCGCCGGAAGAGGAGCGCCCGCTGCTCGACGTCTGGTTCCGCGACAAGCAGACGGGCTTCGCGGTAGGGGCCTACGGGTACTTCCTGACCACCCACGACGGCGGCAAAACCTGGACCTCCCGCGCCATCAGCAAGGACGACTTCCACCTGAACGAGATCGTGCCCGCCGGCCCGCGGCGGCTGTTCATCGCCGCGGAAGCGGGAGTGGTGTACCGTAGCGACGACGGCGGCGCGAGCTGGCGCGAGCTTTCCTCCCCCTATACCGGTTCGTGGTACGGCGTGCTCGTGACGGATAAGGAAGAGGTGCTGTTGCTCGGGCTCCGAGGCCACCTGTTTCGCTCCGAGGACGGCGGCGGGAGCTGGACGCAGGTAGCCACCGGCACCACCGCGACCCTCACCGATGCCATCCGGTTGCCGGACGGGGCGGTGCTCATCACCGGCCTCGAAGGAATCCTGCTCACCAGCCGGGACGGGGGCCGCAGCGTATCGGCCACCCGCCTGCCGTCGCGTCAAGGCATCACGTCGGCGCTCGCGCTGGCCGACGGCGGCGTGCTGCTGACCGGAGAGTTCGGCGTGCGGCGCCTGCCGCGACCCGAGTAACGCCCACGCGCGAGTAGCCGCCCATGCCGGACGCACCTCGAAACGCCTCACCGAACTGGCTCACCGCCCGCATCGAGGGTTGTCTCTTCGGGCGTCGCGTCCTCGTGCTCGCCGCCTTCGCGCTCGTCACCATCGTCATGGGATGGTATGCCGCGCAGCTCCGCGTGGACGCCGGGTTCTTCAAGCTCGTGCCACTCAAGCACGAGTACATGCAGACCTTCCTCAAGCACCAGGACGAGTTCGGCGGCGCCGACCGGGTGGTGATCGCGATCACGGCGCGCGAAGGCGACATGTTCACCCCCGAGTTCTTCACAGTGCTGAAGCAAGTCACGGACGCGATGTTCTTCCTGCCCGGCATCGACCGCACCCAAGTCTCCTCCATCCTGACTCCCAACGTACGCTACATCGAGGTGGTGGAGGACGGCGTCGTCGCCGGCAACGTGCTGCCGGCGAACTTCCGCCCCACCCCGGAGGGCCTTGCCCGGGTGCGTGAGAACGCCATCAAGGCCGGTATCGTCGGCCGCCTGGTGGCCAACGATTTCACCGGCGCCATCGTCAGCGGCAGGCTGCAGGAGTTCCACCCGAACACCGGCGAGCGCCTCGACTACATCGAGGTGGCGCGCCAACTCGAACAGATCCGCGCCAAGGCGCTGGCGGGCGCCGACGTGGACGTGCACGTGCACGTCATCGGCTTCGCCAAGCTGGTGGGAGACATCGCCGCGGGGGCGGCGCGGGTAATCGTGTTCTTCGGCATCACGTTCCTGATCACCGCCCTGTTCGTGTTCCTCTACACCCGCTCGGTGCGGCTCACCATTCCGCCCCTGGTGTGTTCGCTGGTGGCGGTGGTGTGGCAGCTCGGAACGGTCACGGCCCTGGGCTTCGGCATCGACCCCATGTCCATCCTGGTGCCGTTCCTGGTGTTCGCGGTGGGCGTCAGCCACGGCGTGCAGATGGTGAGCGCGGTGCGCGCCGAGGTGGTGGCGGGCGCCGCCAGCCTGGACGCCGCCCGGGCCAGCTTCCGGCGCCTGCTGCTGCCGGGGGCGGTGGCCCTCGCCTCCGACTCGGTGGGGTTCATCACCATCTCGCTCATTGACGTCCAGGTCATCCGGGAGACCGCCATCACCGCCAGCCTGGGGATCGTGGCCATCATCCTCACCAATCTGGGGCTGCTGCCGGTGCTGCTTTCCTATTTCCGCATGAGCGACGCGCAGCGGCGGGCCGCGGCCGAGCGGGACAGCGTCCTGCGGCCGTTGTGGTCGCGGGTGGCGCGGCTGGCGCGCCGGGGTCCAGCGGCGGTGACGGTGGCGCTTGCCGCGGTACTGGTGGCGGTTGGGGCGCACTACGCGGTCCAGGTCCGGGTGGGCGACAGCCACGCAGGCGTACCGGAGTTGCGGGCGGAATCCGTGTACAATCAGGACATCGCGGTCATTACCGAGCGCTTCAAGATCGGCGTCGACGTGCTCACGGTCTTCGCGGAGACGGTGCCGGACGGCTGCATCGACTACGAGGTGCTCACCACCCTGGACGAGTTCGCGTGGCACGTGCGCAACGTAGACGGGGTCCAGTCCGTGCTGAGCCTCGCCGGCGTCGCCCGCAACATCAACGCCGGCTGGAACGAAGGCAACCTCAAGTGGCGCACCCTGCCCCGCAACCGATATTCACTGGTGCAATCCGTCTCCCCGGTGCCCACCAGCAGCGGGCTCATCAACAACGACTGCAGCGTGCTGCCGGTGCTGATCTACACCACCGACCACAAGGCCGAGACCATCCAGCGCGTGGTCGACGCCACCAAGGACTTCCAGCGCCGCAACACCCTGGACCGCATCAACTTCCGGCTCGCCGGGGGCAACGTCGGGGTCATGGCGGCCACCAACGAGGAGGTGGACGCCTCCCAGTTCCCGATCCTGGGCTACGTCTTCGCCGGCGTCATCCTGCTGTGCCTGATCTCGTTCCGCTCGGTCACGGCCACGGTGTGCATCATCGTGCCGCTGGCCGCCGTGTCGCTACTGGCCTACGGGCTCATGGCGATCCTCGAGATCGGGCTCAAGATCTCGACCCTGCCGGTGGTGGCCCTGGGGGTGGGGATCGGCGTGGACTACGCCATCTACATCTACGGGAGGCTACGCACGCATCTCGACCAGGGACTGGACTTCGCCACCGCCTACGAGCGTACCCTCAACGTCACCGGCGCCGGGGTGGTCCTCACCGGCCTTACCCTGGCGGCGGGCGTGGCCACCTGGATCCTCGCTCCGCTCAAGTTCCAG
Source organism: Deltaproteobacteria bacterium (assembly GCA_028818755.1). Taxonomy (GTDB): domain Bacteria; phylum Desulfobacterota; class Binatia; order UBA9968; family JAJDTQ01; genus JAJDTQ01. The sequence goes on from JAPPNF010000037.1 coordinate 9,474, forward strand.
GCCGACATGGGCACGGTGCTGATGTTCATGTTCCTGGTGAACATGATCGCCGCGGTGCTGCTGCTGCCGGCCCTGGGTGCGTGGCTGGTGCGCCCCAAGACGGCGCGGCCCGGCAGCGAATCGTAGGGACGGGCTTCAAACCCGCCCCTGTTCGATCCGCGGGAAAGAGAAGTCCCGGCAGCCCCTACGCGGCGAACGACGCCTGCGTTTCCTTCTCGAAAGCCAGCAGCTCCTGCACGCTGGACCGCGTCTGCATGCGCGCGAAATGCGCCCGGGTGTTGGGATAGGGCTCCAGGTCGATGTCGAACTGGGTGCTGCGGCGCACGCACCAGAAGAAGTGCGCGTCCGGCGCCGTGAAGTGGTCGAAGAAGTACTCGCGCCCCTCCAGCATGCCCTCGGCGATGCCGTAGGCTTCGGCCAGGAACTCGGCGGCGATGCGCGACACGCTCTCTTCGGTTCCTGCCACGTCGCTGACCTTGGCCGGCGAATTGATGCGGCTGAGGTACGGATGGATGCCCGACGCGCACCAGGACATGATCGAGATCGCCTTGAGTTCGTCCCAGGGATCCGACGGCAGCAGCCCGGCCTCGGGGAAACGCCGCGCGATCCAGACCTGGATGGCGACGTTCTCGGTGAGCGCCTTTCCGTCCACCACCAGCAGCGGCACCTTGTGCTTGGGGTTGAGTTTCATGTACTCCTCGGTCCGGTTCTGTCCGGCCCGGAAGTTCAGCGGCTTCACCTCGAAGTCCGCGCCGGCCTCGGTCAACGTGATGTAGGGCGCCAGCGCACAGGTGGTTGGGGCATAGTACAACTGGATGCTCATGGGAACCTCCCTGGAAGAATATTCGCTGAACGGTTTGGTGCCGGAGGGGGGACTCGAACCCCCACAGGGTTGCCCCTACTGGATTTTGAGTCCAGCGCGTCTACCAGTTCCACCACTCCGGCACGGAGAAGAATTGACTAGCCCATGGGTGAGGAGAGGTCAAGGTCGGGATACGTCCTCAACGGTCGCCGCCAGCCTCCTCCAGCGGGATACCCTGTTCCACGAGCATCAGGGGAATGCCGTCGCGGATAACGTAGAGGTACCGGCCGTCCTCGCGGACCAGCCCGCCGCTGATGGGTTCGGTCACCGTTTCGCCCGCGCGATTGACCAACTCCCTGGCTTCGATCTTCCGGTTGAGGCTCTCGATGAGCGCCTCGTCCGCCAGCGACACCGCCTCCCGGGTCTCGGGGCATGCCAGGATATTGAGCAATTGCTGATCGATCACGCTTATCTCCCGTGTGATTAACGCTGAACCAATATTCCTCTCCGTCTCGCCGGTGTCAATCCGGCCGGCAATGCCCGCCCCTCGCCACCCCTGGATTCCCGCTTCCGCGGGAATGACGGATGCGGAACTCCTTGGTTGGACGGGTGCGGGCTTCCTTGGTTGATGCAGCCAGACCTCTTGGCTATGTTGCCGTCTGGAGGTGGCCAGAAATGAACGGGACCTTTCGGGAGTACATCGAGCTCTTGCGGGACAATGACGAACTGCTGGACATACGCAAGCCGGTAGATCTGAGGGACGTGGCGGCGCTCACGGACCAGAGCGACAAGGGGCTGCTGTTCGAGAATCCCTTGGGATATTCCATGCCGGTGGCGTGCGGCATGCTTCAGAAGCGGGAACGTCTCGCCATCGCCCTGGACGCGCCCTACCCCGAGATCCACAAGCGCTTCCAATGGGCCATGTCCAACTCCATCGACCCGGTGACGGTGGAAGACGCCCCGGTGAAGGAGTTCATGCAACTGGGCGCGGACGTGGACCTGTTCAAGTTGCCTGTGCCCATCTTCTCCACCCTGGACGGCGCCCCCATGATCACCGCCGCGGTGGTCATCTCCGAGGACCCCGAGTACGGCATGAACGCCGGCTGCTACCGGCTGATGCTCAAGGAGCGCAACGTCACCGGCATCGACATCGTCACGCCCAACAACCTCCACAACTTCACCAGGCGGGCGCTGGCCGAGAACCGTCCGCTGCCCATCTCCATTTCCATCGGCGTGCACCCGCGCGAGCTCATGGGGGCGCTCTTCAAGGCTTCGCTGGGAACCAACGAGCTGGGCTTCGCCGGCGGCCTCGGCGGACGCCCGGTGGAGCTCACCCCCGGCGTCACCGGCCCGGTGCCGTTCATCGCCGGCTCCGAGATCGTGCTGGAAGGAGAGATCCCGCCCGAAGGCTGGGTGCACCCGGAAGGGCCCTTCGGCGAGTTCTCGCGCCTGGTGGGAGGCACCCACCGGAACCCCAACGTCCACATCAAGTCCGTGCTGCACCGCCGCGACCCCATCTACTACGCGCTGCATATGCCCTGGGAGAACCTGTGGATGAGCGCCCCCATCTACGAAGCAGCGGCATGGCGCGTGATGGCGGAAACGGGCGTACAGGTCACCGCCATCAACGTGACGCCGGGGGGCTGCTGCCACTGGCACATCGTGGCGTCCATCAAGAAGAGCCCGGGCGACGGCAAGAACGCCATCGCCGCGCTGCTGTCCATCGCCGACATCAAGTACGTGGTGGTGACCGACGACGACATCGACATCTACGATCCCGTTGAGGTGGAGTGGGCCATCGCCACCCGCGTGCAGGCGGACCGCGACACCGTGATCCTGTCCAACGCGCGCTCCAAGCCACTGGACCCGTCCATCCCGCCGAGCGCCAACGGCGTCCCCACCACGGCCAAGATGGGCATCGACGCGACGATCCCGGAGAACGTGCCGCGCTATCGCTACAACCGCATCGTCTACCACAACCAAGGGAAGGCGGTCCTGGACGACTACCTGGGCGAGTCCCCGGCAGCGGCCCAGCCGGCCGCCGCCAGCGAAGACGCCATCGAGCGGCTTGCGGAGCAAACCCTCGATATGCTGCGCGAGAAACGGCTCACCTTCAGCGAGCTGCTGGACGCGTACTCGGACGAGGGGTTCGCCACCGTCATGGCGCTGGTGGGACGCCTCAATGAACGGAAGCAGATCACCCTGGACGAAGAGGGGAAGTACATGCCCGTGGAGGAAGCCTGAACCCGCGGACGGCTTTCGGACTGAAAGGAGGATGACGGTGACGGCGGAGCTCGTTTTCTACACCAACCCGATGTCGCGCGGCCGCGTCGTGCGCTGGATGCTGGAGGAATTGGGGGTCCCCTACCGTACCGAGCTGGTGGAGTACGGCCCTCCCATGAAGTCGCCGGAGTACCTGGCCATCAACCCAATGGGAAAGGTGCCAGCGATCCGCCACGGCGAGACGGTCGTCACCGAGTGCGCGGCCATCTGCGCGTACCTCGCCGACGCCTTCCCCGCTGCCGGCCTGGCCCCTCCCAGCGGGCAGCGCGGCGCCTATTACCGCTGGCTGTTCTTCGCCGCCGGCCCGCTGGAGGCGGCGGTCACCAACCGCACGTTCGGACTCGCCGTGCCGCAGGACAAGGAATCGATGGTCGGCTACGGCAACATCGCCACGGTGATGGACACGCTGGAGAAAGCCGTCGAGGGCGGGGGCTACGTTGCCGGGGAAACCTTCTCCGCCGCCGACGTCTACGTCGGGTCGCATATCGGCTGGGGCATGCAGTACGACATGATCGAAAAACGCCCGGCCTTCGAGGCCTACTGGTCGCGGCTCAGCGGACGCGAGGCGTATCAGCGCGGCAATGCCCTGGATGATGCGGCCGCAAGCGCGGCCGGGAAGGAGTGACGCCGATCGAGCCTACGGGGCCTTCAGACCAGCAGCCAAGCCGGCAACCACGCCGGCAGTAGCTCCGGCAGCCAGTACGACAGCCACGAGGGGTGCCAGAACAGGTGGACGATGCGGTCGTAGAACGCTACCAGCACGGCCCAGCCGCCGAGCGCATAGCAGACTGACAGCCGCCAGCGGTAACGGCCCCACAGCACGAGATAGGCGGTGATAAAGATCGGCACCGCCATCTTCTGGCCGAGCACCATGGTCAGAAGCAGGACGCCCACCAGATAACCGAAGAAGGCCGCCGCCGGCCGCGCTTGGAAGTTCTCGCGCGTTTCCTCAAACAGCGTGGTCAGCCCGCCCAACTCGCTGAGGCGCGCGGCGAGTTGCCGTACATCGATCAGGAGCGTCCCCAACGCCAACGCCAAGCCGGGTACGGCGATGGCCATCGGGAACTGCCGCGCGCTGGGCGGCCAACCCGGCGACACCCACACCGCGTACGCGAAAACGGCCGACAGGAAGAGCGACAGCGGCAGCGACACGATGGGATTGACCTCGGTCCCTTCGCCACCGGCCTGCCGGTCGTCGAGCTTCCGGTTTCGCGCGATGCCGCGCGCGGCGAAGAAGATCGTCAGCACACACAGCCCGGCGATGGCCATCACTATCGGGCGCTCCCACAACCAGCTCGGTCCGCGATGCGCGGCCATGCTGATCTGAAAGGTCTGCTCCATGAGCCCGCCGAGGATGAGCGCGAGGACGAACGGAGGACGGGGCCAGCCGCCGCGCTTCATCACATAGCCGATGAAGCCGAAGACGATGACGGTGACCCAATCCCCCACGGATGTGCGCGACAGCCAGGATCCCATGAGGACGAACGTCAACACGCCCGGCACCAGCAGGTGCCCGGGAATGAACGCCAGCCGGGCGATGTGACGGCTCGTCAGCATAAGGAACCCGGCGCCGATGAGGTTGGCGACGACGATGGTCCATACCAGGCTGTAGGTGATCGGCAGGTTGCGGGTGAGCATGTCCGGCCCGGGCTGCAGACCCTGGATGAGAAACGCGCCGAGAAGGATGGCCGCTCCCAGGCTGCCCGGGATTCCGAAGGCGATGGTGGGCACCAGGGCGCCGCCGCGGATCGCGTTGTTGGCGGCCTCGGGGGCGATCACGCCGCGGATATCACCCTGTCCGAACCTCGACTTGTCCTTGGCGCTTTGTACGGCGTGGCCGTAGGCGACCCAGTCGACGATCTGGCCGCCGAGACCGGGCAACAGGCCGACATAGGTGCCGATGACGCTGCAACGCACCACCAGCCACCAGTGGCGGCAGGCGTCGCGCACGCCGTCGAGGAGGCCGCCGCCCTTGGCTTGGCCGTGAGGCACGCGGGAAATCGACGTGTTGCTGGCCGCAAGCTCCAACAACTCGGGCACCGCGAACAGCCCGAGCACCATGGGGATCAGCGGCAGGCCGTCCAGCAGGTAGACGATCCCGAAGTGGAAGCGCGGCACCGGCTGGATGTCGCCGTAGCCCACGGTAGAGATGATCAGACCGAACAGCGCCACCGTAAGCCCCTTGGTGACGGAGCGGCCGGTGAGCGAGCCCACCATGGTCAGCCCGAGCACGGCGAGCATGAAAAGCTCGGCTTTCGAGAAGGCGAGGATCAGCGGCAGCACCAGCGGCAGCGACACCGACAGGACCAGGGCGCCGAACACGCCGCCGAAGGCGGAGACCGTGAACGCCGCGCCCAGCGCCCGCGCCGCGTGCCCCGCCTTGGCCAACGGGTAGCCGTCGAGGATCGTCGCCTGCGAGGCGACGGTGCCGGGAACGCCGAGCAGGACCGAGGCGATGGTGTCGGCCGTCGACGTCACCGTGAACATGCCGAGCAGCAGCGCGATGGCCGGTACCGGCTCCATGTCGAAGGTGAACGGCAGCAGCAGGACGAGGCCGATGATCGGTCCCAGGCCGGGAACCGCGCCCAGCCAGAGGCCGATCAGTATCCCCAGCAGCAGGAAGCCGATGGCCGGCCACTGGAAGATGAGGACCAGCCCCTGGACGAAGGCCTCTAACATTCACGGAGCTGGGCGGCAGGACCGGCACGGGCCGGTGCCGCCGCCCGGAGAAGAAGAAAACGTTGTGCCTATTTCGCGCCGGCCTGGCGGGCGGTGCGATCCTTCCAGAACGCCACCATCTTCGGATCCGCGTCACGGAGGCTGTCCATCACCTTCTTGGCCAGGTCGTAGTTGATGTGGCGGAGCGCCGCCTTCAAGGCCTTCTTGGCCTCGGCGATGGTTTCGGGGTCCGCCATCGCCTTCTCGTAGGCCGCGCGCAGTTGCTTGGTCGCCTCCGGGTTCATGTTGGGCGGACCGAGGGCCAGGAAGTTGGCCGTGCCCTGCGCGCGCTTGGCGAAATCGTAGGCCGCGGCCAGCGGGCCGGACGGTTTGGAGCCCTTGGCCGCGAGGTAGAATTCGTCGAGCAGCGGCACGCCGGGATAGGCCGGATCGGGGGTCAGCGAGCCGTCGGGCTGGAATACGCCGAACTGGAACAGCGCTTTCACCTTTCCGGTATCGATCAACCGCGGCTTCATCTGCGTGTTCCAGGTGGCGGACCCCACACCCGTGATGTGCGTCTCCGCCTGCTCGATGGATGTCGTGATGGAGGCGGAGTCACGGAACCCGCGGACGTAGTTGTGCTTCATCCCCAGCAAGTCGAACCCCAGTGTGGACATGACGTCGATGGAGTGCAGTGGATTGCGGCCGGTATAGTTCAAGGCCTTCGTGATCTTGGCGATGTCGGACGGCTTGTTCAGCCCGCCCGGAGCCAGGTCGTTGCGCGCCACGGCCACGAACGAAGGGGCCTTGACGCCCGCGACGAAGGTGAACTTGGGATAGCTGAAGCGCACGCCCTCCCGTCCCGTGATCTCCGCCATCACCTGGAACGGGTTGAAGCTCAGGGTCGTGCCGTCGGGCTTCGCCCGCTCGAAGACGAAGTTCTGCGCCTTCAGGCTCGCGCCGCCGGGCATGTTCTTGACGACGACGGAGGGATTGCCGGGGAGGTACTTCGACAGGCGGCGGGCGACGATGCGGGCCGTGGTGTCGGTGCCGCCGGAGGCGAACCCGACGAGGATCTCGATGGTCTTACCCTTGAAGTACTGCGCGTTGGCGGTGGCGGAGAAGGCGATCAACAACAATGCCGCCAAGGCAAGGCGACTGAAGGAACTTCTGTAGACGTTCGACATAAAGGACTCCTTTACAATCTCTTGCGTGCCGGCTCGAAATCCCGTGCGCAGTCATCGAGCCGGCCCTGCCATTGACAAGGCGATCGGCCGCCCATACAACCGCATGATCGGGAGACTTGTCAAACAAATTTCCCGGCCATTGCGTTTCGTGTCGAGCCACGACGACGGGCTTCACCGGCGATACGGTCGCCGAGCCGCCAGTTTCAGCAGCGATCCGGTAACCGCGGATAGCGAAACGGACCCTACCGATGCTTGACGAACTCATCCTCGTCAACGGCGACATCCACACCATGGACGACGACGGTACCGTCGTCTCTTCGGTGGCCATCGAAGGCGGCCGAATCGCGGCGCTAGGCGACGACCTGAAGCCGCGCGGCCCGGATGCGCGCACCATCGACCTCAAGGGCTACACCGTCATTCCGGGCCTGATCGACAACCACGTCCACTTCCTGCGCATGGGACTGCTGCCGGGCCACGACATGCGGGAGTTGGAGACCGCGTTCTCGCTCCAAGACGCGCTCGCATGCATCGCCGCGCGCGCATCCGTTGTCCTGGAGGGCGAGCTGTTGAGCGCTCTCGGCGGGATCCACCCCAACCAGTTCCAGGAGAAACGTTATCCCACGTTGCAGGAGCTGGACGACGCCGCGCCGCGCCACCCCGTCTACCTGTCCATCTCGAACTTCGGACCCGGCGCCACCAACGGGCTCGCCCGTGACCTGCTGAGGGCAAGGGGTATCCAAGTGGATGACGACGGCTCCGTCGCACCCGGCGGCACGACCTACGCTGCCTGGGAAGCGCTCAGCGGCATGCGCACACAGGCGGACGTGCGGCGTCAGACGATGTGGGAGATCGACCACGCGCTGGGCCTCGGGCTGGTGTGCCTGTTCGACATGGGCGGCACCATCCCGGCGGGCGGGTTCCTCGATCCCCGCACCGGCTACGTACCGATACTGGAGCTGATGCGCGAAGACCGCCTGCCGCTGCGCCTGCGGCTGTTCCTGCCGGTGCAGGACGATGCCGCTTCGCTGCCCGAGCTCACGGCGCGCCTGGATAACACGTTCAACGAGTTCGGCAACGACATGCTCCGTGTCATCGGCCTCGGCGAATGGCTCATACCGACCCGGCTACAGCGCCTCCAGCCGCTGCCGGAGTTCTATACCGCCTCGGTGCGGGCAGTGGCCGAGCGCGGCTGGATCTATAAGCAGCACATGATCACGCTGCCCGAACAGTGCGCCCACCTCGATGTCTGGGAAGCCGTCAACCGGTCCTTTTCCGTAGGCGACCTCCATTGGTCCATCGACCATTGCTACGGCATGGACGACAAGACCCTGAGCCGCTGCAAGGACCTCGGCATCGGCATCAGCGCGCACGGCTCCCCCTACCTCGAAGGCGAGCCGCTGCCCATGGGTAACCCGCCGTTCCGCATGATCGTCGACAGCGGCATCCCTGCTGGCAGCGGCTCCGACGGGGCGCGCATCGCGCCGATCAACCCGTGGCTGATGATCTACTACGCGCTGACTGGCATCAACTCCGCCGGCGCGCCGATCAACACGCACCAGACCATCGACCGCAAGGAGGCGCTACGTTTATGGACGTCGGCGCAAGGCTGGTTCAGCAAGGAGGACGCGCACATGGGCGGGCTTGCCGTGGGCAAGTTCGGAGATCTCGCGGTCCTCGACCGCGACTACTTCGATGCCCAAGCGGTGTCGGATGCCGACGTCCGGCAAATTAAGTCCGTGCTCACGGTGGTCAATGGCAAGGTGGTCCACGACGCCGGCGTTTTGGGCGCATGACGACGACGCCGGTGCACACGTGAGAGCGATCGCCGCCGCCGTTTGCGCGGCCCGCTGTAGGGGCGACGGGCCGGTCGCCCGTCGCCGCGCGGTTACTGGCCCAACCGGTAGAAGCGGCGGGCGTTGTCCGCGAGGATGGCGGCCTTGTCGTCGTCGCTGAGCGCCGGGTTCTCGGCCACCTCGGCGATCTCGTGGCCGATGTCGCCGGGGCCGATCTCGTGCGGGAAGTCGCTGGCGAACAGGAACCGGCCGTTGCCGGCACGCTGGATCTGGTAGTCCAGGCCATTCTCCCCGCCCTCGCAGCCCACGAATACGTTGTCCAGCACCGCATAGTGACTGGGATAACGCTCCGGATCGGGGCCGTGGTAGTTGCCGTGGGAGTTCCACTCCCCGAAAAAGCCATGGGAGCGATCCATGCGGTCCATCCAGAAGGTCAGCCACCCGGCACCCCCTTCCAGGAAGGCCACCCGCAGGTTGGGGAAGCGGTCGAACACGCCGTGGTAGACCATCCCCGAGAACGCGATCATCAGGCTGAAGGGATGTCCCAGACCGGCGATGGGGACGAAGGCCTCGAGGGTGTCGAGGCCCATGCCGTGGTGGCAGCCGCCGTGCACCGCGAGGCCGCAGCCCAGCCGTTCGGCCTCCTCGTAAACGGGCCAGTAGGTCTTGTGGCCCAGGTCCATGGGCAGGCCGCGCGAGGGCAGCATGGCCCCGAGCATGCCCAACTCGGTGACCGCGCGGCGCAACTCCTTCACCGCCTCCTGCGGGTCCTGCAGCGGGATCAGCGCCATGCCCTTGAGCCGCGGATTGTCCTTGAGGTAGCGGTCGTGGAGCCAGCTATTGTAGGCGTGAGCCACCGCGCAGGCCCAGTCGGGCATGCTGATGTTGCCCATGGCGAGGCCCCAGGTGGGGTACAGCACGCTGCACTCGAACCCAGCCTGTTCCACGAACGAGCGCCAGTCCTCGGGGGTCACGGGCTCGCCGCCGCCGAAAGCGCCCTCGCTCAAGTACTTGAGCCCCAGGTGGTGATAGTCCAGGGAGGGGAAGACCCGCGTCAGGATGCGCTTGCTCGCCTGGCTGCGGTAGGGCTCCTCGATGTAATCGACGATGGACTCGTCCTCGATCACATGACCGTCGGCATCGATGACGGGCAGACTCATGTATCCGCCTCCTTTAGTGGATTCCGGTTATCTTGACGCTGGCGTGCTTCGACTTGTAGCGGCGGTTGAGGGCGATGAGCACGCCGGTGAGCCCCTCCACCACGTAGGCGTTGGCCGCCGGGCCGGCGTCGAGACCGGTGGCGCCGATGCGATCCAGAAGCTCGATGACGCGCTCCTTGGCCTCCCTGCTGTCGCCGCACACCAGGACGTCGCCCAGGGGCTCGTCCGGGGCGCTGAGGTCCAGCGCCGAGATGTTGTGCAGCGCGCCGATGACCGGGGTGCCGTCGCCCAGGATCTTCTGCGCCTCCAGCAGCGCCGAGCCCGCCTCGGGCACGAACGGCCGGCCCTTGAGCAGCGGCACCACCGCGTCGATGACGATCTTCCCGCGCAACTCCTCCGCCAAGTCGGTCACCATCTTTTCCTGGCCCTCGTACGGAACGGAGATGACGGCCAGCTCCGCTTCCCGCACGGCGTCGGCGTTGACCATGCCCTCGACGAAGTCCGTACCCAGCCTCTCGTTCAAATCCCTGGCCGCGTCCGCGCCGCGTTGCGCGTCCCGCGAACCGATAAGGACCCGTACGCCGGGCCGCGCCAGGCGTCCCGCCAAGCCCATCCCCAGACTTCCGGTCCCTCCCACGATTGCGATTGAAATGGAATCTTGCATGTGAAGGCTCATAGCATGCCGGCGCCGGGTGCGACAAATACGGCCCCGTCGAGCCGGTCCTTCGACTTCGCTTCGCTAACGCTCCGCGGAGCCTGTCCTGAGCTCGTGGAAGGGCTCAGGACGAACGGCATTGTTCTCCGGTCCCCTGAGCGTAGCTCCGCGTCAGCGGAGCGAAGTCGAAGGCCTCACCGGCCGCCGCGGAACAGGTCGTCCTCGGCCGGACGGATCAGCTCCCGCGCTGAGCCGTCGCCTTGAGGCACCTCGCAACCTCTGACGATGGCGGCGGGCACCTGGTCCGTCTTTCCCATGACCAACTCCGCGGCGCTGGCGATCTGGTCGGCCACGGCCGTGACCGAGGCCTTGAGCTCGTATCCGTAGGGGTCCTTCCCGCCGCGGTAGTCGATGAGCGGGCCGAAGCCGGCCACGCCGATGGCCACGTCGGTGGTGCCCAGGCGCCAGGGACGTCCGAACGTGTCGGTGATGAGGACGCCCACGGCGGTCCCCGTGAGCTCTTGCACCTCTTCCCGGATGCGCCGGGCGGAACCGTCCGGGTCCCTGGGCAGTAGCAGGGCTCGCTCCACGCCGATGTTCGACAGGTCGATGCCGGCGTTGGCGCACACGAAGCCGTGATGGGTTTCCACGACAATGGTGCTGCGGCCCTTGGCCACGATGCGGCGGCTCTCCCCTAGGATGAGCTCCAGCAGTCGCGGGTCCTTGCCGTCGAGCTCGGCCGAAAGCCGCGAAGCCTCACCGGACGGCTTTACCGTGCCGAGGTCCACGGCGCGGCCTTCGGACTTGGACACGATCTTCTGCGCCAGCACCAGGACGTCACCGTCCAGCAGCGTGACTCCGTGCCGCGCGCACGCCTCCACCACGAGCCTTCCCAGCGGGTCGCCGGGCCCGATCTCACCGAGACCCTCCACGCCGATGATCTCAAGGCGCCGCATCAACTTGCATACTGCACGAACGGAAACGATGATGCTCAGGCCGCGGGACGTCAGCCCGCCTTGGCGAAGAAGCTGCTGCCATTGTCCTTCATGGCCGCGAGGCGATCGTGGGTGCGTCCGCTCCCCAGCCGGCAGATAAGCTGCTCAAGATCCGCGGGCTCGTCGATGTCCAACGCGATCCGTGAGTTCTCGAGCACCTTTACGGAGGCGCCACGGGCTCCCGCTTCGTCCAGATGATAGCGGAAGCTGTCGTGGCCGAAGCGGAGCTGGAGCACGTCCGGGGGCGCCAGCAGCAGCGCGTTGGTGCCCATGCGGTCGTGGGAGGGTACCATGACCGCGAAGGGTGCGCCGGATCCGGCGGGCGCCGCCTGGAGCACGGCCTCTACATCGCCGGAGCGCAGCAACGGAATGTCTCCCGGCACCACCAGGGCGGCGTCCATGCCGACCTCCTTCATCACGTCGAGAGCGAAGTGAACGGCATCGGTCTCGCCGGTCTCTTCGCGTTCCCGGATGACCTCCACGCTCAGCGCCGAGACCCAGTCGACCACCTCGGAAGAGCCGGTCACGACGTAGGTCTTGTGGAGGCCCGCGGCCCGGATCACCTCGGCCAGCACGTCGTGCACCATGGCCTTCATGAGCTCCGAGCGCTCGGACGGACTGAGCCGCGAGGAAAGCCGCTGCTTGGCCCCTTCAAAGCCCTTGACAGGAATGAGCGCGCCAATGTTCATGATCGAACAGAAATCCATAGCACCTGCCCGGCAAATTTTGAAACTTGCCGATACACACCTCCCGTCATTCCCGCGAAAGCGGGAATCCACGTGCGTCAGGGTGCTACGGTTGTGTTTCCCCGCCTCACCCATCCTGGATTCCCGCTTGCGCGGGAATGACGGATGCGGGGCGTCGCGACGTCTCCGTTACACCGAGAATTGCAGCAGTTCCCGGGCCAACCGCTTCTTGTCGTCGAGGGTGTCCATGCGGATGGACGTGGCGCGTGCGTCGACGCCGAGCTGTTCGATGGCGGGTTGCAGGCCGCGGTCCTCGGTATCGATGACCAGCACGTCCACGAAATCCCGGTAGGCCGCGGCAAGTCCGGTCACCGACGCCTCCACGCCCAGCGTGGCCATCAGCTTGTGGGCCGGGCCGCTGAAGGAGCGCCCCTGGACCATGGGGCTGACGGCCGCCACCTTGGCGGGTGTCTCCCGCAGCGCCGCGCGCACGCCGGGTACCGCGAGGATGGGGCCGATGCTGGTGGCCGGGTTGCTGGGGCACACGACCACCAGGGCGGCGCCGTGGATGGCCTCGAGCAGCCCCGGCGACGGCCCGCAGGTTTCGATGCCCCGGTAGCGCAGGCTCAGGACCTCCGGCTGCCAGCGCGCCTTGACGAAATATTCCTGGAAGGAAAGCTCCCCCGCCGAAGTGGACAGCCGGGTCTCCACCCGCTGGTCGGACATGGGCAGCACCGTGGATTTCACTCCCAGCGCCTGGCACAGCGCCGCGGTGACGCGCGACAACGGCTGTCCCTCGGTCAGGAGGCGCGTGCGGGTCAGGTGGGTAGCGATGTCCCGGTCGCCCAGATGGAACCAGGTCTCGCCGCCGAGCCGTTGGATCTGCTCCAGCACCGCAAAGGTATCGTCGTGGATGCCCCAGCCCTTGGCGGGGTCGATGAGGCCGGCGAGGGTGTAGACGATGGTGTCGACATCGGGGGATACGTGAAGGCCGTGCACCACCGAATCGTCGGCGGTGTTGCACACCACCACCAGATCTTCGGGTGCGGTCTCCTCGTGGAAGCCGAGGACGAGCTTTGCGCCGCCGGTGCCTCCCGTGAGGAGGACGAGTGTCCTGGAACTGGAGTCCCTGGACACCGCTGTCGCCTTACAGGCCGGCGGCCGTCTGGTCCGTCACGCCCACGGCAGGCGCGAGATCGCTCGCGAGGACCTCGGACTCGTTCTCCCACGTCCGCAGGATCTCATAGCCCGTGGCACGCTCCGCCGGGATGCGGTTGATCTCGCGGATCAGCGAGCGGAACTCGTGGGGCCAGATCATCTGCCCCTCGGTGGAGCCGGCCAGCCGCGAGATGCTCTCTTCCATGAGCGTGCCGCCGAAGTCGTTGGCGCCAGAGCGGAGGCAGAGCTGCGACATCGGCCGTCCCATCTTCACCCACGAGACCTGGACGTTGGGAATGCTGTCGTTGAGCAGCACCCGCGCCAGGGCGTGGACCCGGATGTCCTCTTCCTCGGTGGGGCCGGGCCGCGCCAGCCCCTGGGCGTAGAGCGCGGTGTTCTCGTGCACGAACCCGAGCGGGACGAACTCTGTGAAGCCGCCGGTCTCCTTCTGGATGTCCCGCAGCAGCAGCATGTGGTTCACCCAGTGGCGGCCGTCCTCCCGGTGGCCGTACATCATGGTGGAGGTGGTGAAGATGCCCACCTCGTGGGCGGTGCGGATCACCCGAATCCACTGCTCGGTGCTGACCTTGTTCTTCGACAGCACCATGCGGACCTCGTCGTCGAGGATCTCCGCGGCCGTGCCCGGCACGCTGTCGAGGCCAGCGTCACGCAGCATCCGCAGGTAGTCGTCCAGGGGCATGCCGGTGAGTTCCACCCCGTAGGTGATCTCCATGGGCGAGTATGCGTGGATGTGGATGCCGGGAACGCGGGAGCGAATGGACTGCAAGAGGTCCCGGTAATAGAACGGCGTCATGCCGCGGGGCAGGCCGCCCTGCATGCAGATCTCGGTGGCGCCGCGGTTCCACGCGTCCTCCGCCTTGTCCGCCACATCCTCCAGCGAATGATCCCAGCTTCCGGGCTTGTTGGGGCCGGTGTGGAACGCGCAGAACTTGCAGCCGACGTAGCACACGTTGGTGAAGTTGATGTTGCGGCACACGACATAGGTGACGCGGTCGCCCACCTTTGCCTGCCGCATCAGGTCGGCCGTGACCGCCAGAGCGGCAAGCTCGTCGCCGTCTACCTCCGACAGCGCGAAGCCTTCCTCACGCGTGATCTCGCGGCCCTCCAGGGCGCGCTCCAGGATTCGTGCGACTCGATCCTCGATGCGGGGCAACAGCCGGTTCAGCCGCTCGGCCCCGTCGTCATAATCGAACATCGCTTCGATGTGGCTCATGATATCCTCCCGCGACGAGGCCGTCCTCGCCGCACAACCTCTCTATGTATGGAATCAGCTCGGGCGCGACGAACCGCTCCGCCCGGGCGATGTATTCGGGGTAGACGGGGAGCCGGGGCCTTAACGTGAAGCCGGCCGCCGCGGTCCGCCGCACAAGCTCCTCCAGCTCAGGCCAAGGGGCCTCGGGGTTGATGAAGTCGCGGGTGACGGGGGACACGCCGCCCCAGTCGTTGATGCCCGCGTTAAGGTACCACTCGTAGCATTCCGGCGTGAGGTTGGGCGGCGCCTGGACGTTCATGTCGCCGCCCAGGATCAGGCGCGCAAGGGCGATGGTCCTGGCCTCCTCCACGTAGTCCGCGTGCGGGTGATCACGCATGGGAATCTCGGGCTTCACGCGGAAGTTCTGGACGATCACTTCCTGGATGTGGCCGTAGCGCTCGTGCAACTCCCGAATGGCGTACAGCGACGCGATGCGCTCCTCCCGGGTCTCGCCGATGCCGATGAGGATCCCGGTGGTGAAGGGGATGCGCAATCGCCCTGCCTCCGCCAGGGTCCGAAGCCGGGCCGCCGGCTTCTTGTCCGGAGCGTCGGCATGGGGGCCGCCGGGTTCCATGAGGCGCTCGCTCACGTTCTCCAGCATGAGCCCCATGCTCACGTTGACCTGCCTGAGCCGCGCCAGGTCGGCGCGGGCCATGAGTCCGGGGTTGGCGTGAGGCAGCAACCCGGTCTCTTCAAGCACCACGCGGCAGGCGTCGTGCAGGTATTCCAGCGTCCGGCGGTAGCCTCCTTGCGCCAGGAACTCCCGCATCTCGGGATAGATCGCTTCCGGCTTGTCGCCCAGGCTGAACAGCACCTCGGTGCAGCCCATGGCCCCGGCCCGCCGCACCGTCTCCAGCACCTCGTCCAGGGACAGGGTCTTGGCGCCGTCCTCTCCAGGCGCCTTGCGGAAGGTGCAATAGCCGCAGAAGTCGCGGCACAGATTGGTCAGCGGAATGAAGACCTTGGGGGAGAAGGTGACGGTCCGGCCCTTGTGCCGGTCGCGCAACTCCGCGGCCGCTTGAAGCAGCGCCGTGAACTCATCTCCCTCGACACTGGACAGCAGGAGGGCGTCGCCCGGCGCTAAGGCCCCCCCATCGAGACATTCCTGCAGCAGTCGTGGGACTCGGCGCGTCGTCATTGGCCAAACGCTCAAGATGGTCTGAATAACGGATAAGGGTGTGCAGGTCAACTAGTGACCCAGTGCATTCGGGGTACGCAAGGGTCTTGCATTTTCGCGGCAGATGAAGGAAATTTTCTTCTTAATCCAACGCCCGTCTCCGGCGTAACGGAGACAAGGAGTCCGTCAATGTCAGATGACCCACAAGATGACAGTAAGCCTCCGTCGCGCAACTCGCACCTGAAGGCTCCCATCACCCTCCCCTGCTTCCTCAACGTCTCGATGTCTCCACCGGGACTCATGTGCCCCTAGAGTGAACTCAACGTCCGCGGGAATTCTCCGCGCCCGGCTCGTCCGGGGGCGGGATTCTTCGTTGCCCTTTTGCGTCCCGGCATTCCCGGACGGGAGATTGATTCATGCTTGACAGCATATGGTTGGGTGGAACCGTCATCTTTTTGTTAATCCTGGCCAACGGCTTTTTCGCCGCCGCGGAAATCGCCGTGATCGCCACGCGCAGGACCCGCATCGATCAGGTCCGCGGCAGGGGCGCGCGCTCGGCCGCGGCTCTGGGCCGGCTCAAGGACGAGCCCGACCGGTTTCTCGCCACGGTCCAGATCGGCATCACCTTCGTCGGCACCCTGGCCTCCGCCATCGGGGGAGCCGGAGCCATCCGGCTCCTGCAGCCGCACCTCCAGTCGTTGCCGATCCCTTACGCGGAGACCTGGGGCAACTATGCCGCCATCCTCATCGTGGTCCTGCCCATCGCCTATCTGAGCCTGGTCCTCGGCGAGCTCGTGCCCAAGTCGTTGGCGCTGCGCTATTCCGAGCGCATCGCGTTCTTCGTGGCGCTTCCCATCGACGCCATCTCCAGGAGCACGTCGTTCCTGGTTCAGATACTGACACGCTCCAGCAATGTGGTCCTGCGGCTGTTCGGCGGCAAGGAAACCGGCTCCGCCAGCTTCATTTCCGAGGAAGAGGTCAAGTCGCTGATACGGGAAGGCACGGCCAAGGGGATCTTCGACGAGACCGAGAAGGAGTTGATCCACAGCGTCTTCGACTTCGTGGACACGCCGGTAAGGGCCGTGATGATCCCGCGCACAGAAATACACGCCGTCGATATCGGCACCGAGCCCGCCGATGTCCTGGGGAACTTCGTCGAGAGCGGCTTTTCCCGGCTGCCGGTGTACGAGAACGACCTCGATCAGGTGCTGGGCATCGCCTACAACAAGGACATCCTGCGGGCGATGCAGGCCAACGAGCCCATCGACCTCCGCAACATGCTGCATCCACCCTTCTTCGTGCCCAGCTCGCTGGCCATCAGCCAGTTGCTGAAGGACCTGCAGCGGCGGCGCATGGCCCTGGCCCTGGTGGTGAACGAGTACGGCGAGGTTGAAGGGCTGGTGACGCTGGAGGATGTCATCGAGGAAATCGTCGGCGAGATCCGCGACGAGTACGACGCCGAGGAGCGCGGCCCGGTGGAGCGGCTGCCGGACGGCTCGCTGGTGGTGTCGGGCTCCGCCCTGCTCCGTGACCTCCAGTCCGACTACGACCTGCCCTTCGAGGAGTCGGTGGACTACCACACCCTGGCGGGGTTCGTTTTGGCCAAGCTGAAGCGCATACCCCGAGGGGGCGAGAAGATCGAGACGGACGGCCACCGGCTCACCATCGTCGACGTGGAGGGCCGCAGGATCGTGAAGATCCGGGTGGAAGAGAACCGTCGCGCCAACGGCGGCGCGGTGTAAGGACAGCTCGAGGAGACGCGCGACATGAATACCATCGACAAGACTGACCCGCACACCGTCACATCACTAGAAGGTCTCGGCCACATCTATGCCAGCCCGCTGCCCGCCACCGCTACCAAGGAAACCGACCATATCACCGAAGTCGGGCGCGCCTTCATCGCCGCGGCGCCGTTCCTGATCCTGGCCACGTCGGACGGGGACAAGATCGATTGTTCGCCCAAGGGCGACGCACCGGGTTTCGTTCAACTACTCGACGACCGCACCCTGCTAATCCCCGACCGGCCGGGCAACAACCGCATCGATGGCATGAAGAACCTGCTCAGCAAACCGAAGGTCGGCATTATATTCATGGTGCCGGGGTCGAACGAGACCTACCGCGTCAATGGCACGGCGACAATCAGCACCGACCCCGATTTGCTCAGGCGCTTCGAGGTACGCGGCAGGCCGCCTCGCGTCGTCATGGTCGTCTCGGTCGAGACCGCGTTCAACCACTGCCCCAAGGCGATGGTGCGGGCGAAGCTGTGGGAGACCGACGGACGGCCGACCGGCGCGCCGACCCATGGCGACTTCGCCGCCGCCCGCGACGGCAAGGACTCCGCTTTCGCGAAGGAATACAACGAGAAATATGCGGAACGGCTGAAAACCACGCTCTATTGAGGTTTTCACCAAGGTGAGTGGCGGCGGCACCGGGGAACGGATGGAAACATTCTGCCGTGGATGGAATTGTTTGGCCGGCCCCGCTCGCTGCTACGACGCCCGCTGCGTGACGCCGCGGCCGTGCAGCAGGGTTTCCGTTTCCCTGAGCAGCGCCCGGATCTCCTGGGGCCTCCCCACCGTGACCCGCATCATGTTCCGGAGCTCCGGGGTGTCGAAGAAGCGCACCAGGATGCCCCTGTCCCGGAGCCCTTCGTGTAGCCAGCGGATGCTGTCCTTCCCGAGTTTCGCCATCACGAAGTTGGCCTGGGACGGTTGCACGTCGAAGCCCAGCTTGCGCAGGCCCCGGATCAACGTCTTGCGGGTGCGCTGGATGCGCCCGACGTTCCGCCTCATCCACTCCACGTCTTCCAGCGCCGCCAGCGCCGCCGTCAGGCTCAGACGGCAGAGGTTGTAGGAGTCCTTGACCTTGAGCATGTTGCGGACGATGTCCTCGCTGCCGAAGGCCAGCCCCACGCGCATTCCTGCCAGTGAGAAGGCCTTGGAGAAGGTGCGCAGGACCACCAGGTTCGGGAAACGCTTGACCAGAGCGATGGCGCTCTCGTCCGTGTCGGCGAAGTCGATGTAGGCCTCGTCCACGATCAGCAACCCGGCGACCGAACGCGCCAGGCGGGCGATCTCACTCACCGGCTCCAGGGTCCCCGAGGGGGCGTTGGGGTTGCACAGGATCGTCACCTTGCTCGACTGGGAGTAGAGCGGAGCCGGTATCGCGAAGTCGTCCGAATAGGGGAGCATGAGGCTCCGCCCGTCCTGGATCGCGATCAGCGTCTCGTACAGGCTGTAGGTGGGAACCGGGTATGCGACGGTGTCTTCCTCGCCCACGTAGCAGCGCATGAGGATGGACAGCAGCTCGTCCGAGCCGTTGCCGGCCATGACGTTCTCGGGCCGAACGCTGTAAAGGACGGCCGCGCGCTGACGCAACTCCAGTGCCACCGGGTCAGGATACATGCGTAGCGACGAGTTGAGTTCCTTGCGCACCGCGGACAGGACCCTGGGCGACGGTGGATAGGGGTTCTCGTTGGTGTTGAGCTTGATCAGATCCGCCCGCTTGGGCTGCTCTCCCGGCGTGTAACCTTCCAGTTCTTCGATGTTTTTTCTCAGGAGGGACTGCATCCGGAGAGTCTAGCGAGCCTCCACGGCCTTTGCAAATCGGGAACCAGTTACGCCGCGTCCGCCACCGCCGAGGCCGACACCGTCAGGTCGCTGCCGTCGTGGTCCACCACCACCCGGCTGTGGTCCTTGACCTCGCCGGACAGGAGCTTTCGAGCAAGCGCGGTCTCCAGCTCCTTCTGGATCAGCCGCTTGAGCGGCCGGGCGCCGTAGGCGGGGTCGTAGCCCGTGTCCGCGAAGTGGTCCTTCGCCTTCTGTGTCAACTCCAGGCTGATGTGGCGTTCGTCCAGGCGCTCGCGCAGGTGGCCGAGCTGGATCTCGACGATCTCCCGGAGATCGTCGCGGGTGAGGCCGTGGAACACCACGATGTCGTCCACCCGGTTCAGGAACTCCGGCCGGAACTCCCGCCGCAGGACATCCAGAACCTCCCGCTTCATGGCCTCGTAGCCGCTGTCGTCGCCTCGGCCGCTGTAGTTCAGGATGAGCTGGCTGCCGATGTTGGAGGTCATGATCACCACCGTGTTCTTGAAGTCCACTGTACGGCCGTGGCCGTCGGTCAGGCGGCCGTCATCGAGGATCTGCAACATGACGTTGAACACGTCGGGATGGGCCTTCTCCACCTCGTCGAACAGGACCACCGAGTAGGGATGGCGGCGCACCGCCTCGGTGAGCTGGCCGCCCTCGTCGTAGCCCACGTATCCCGGCGGAGCGCCCAGGAGGCGCGCCACGGTGTGCTTTTCCATGTACTCGGACATGTCGAGGCGCACCATGTTGGCCTCGTCGTCGAACAGGAACTCCGCCAGCGCCCGCCCCAGCTCGGTCTTGCCCACGCCGGTGGGGCCCAGGAAGATGAACGAGCCGATGGGCCGGTTGGGGTCCTTGAGCCCCGAGCGGGCGCGCACCACCGCGTCGGCCACCGCCGACACTGCCTCGTCCTGGCCGATGAGACGCTTGTGCAGGTGGTCGCCCAGGCGCAGCAGCTTCTCCCGCTCTCCCTCCAGCAGCTTCGACACCGGCACGCCGGTCCAGCGCGACACCACCTCGGCGATGTCGTCCTCGTCCACTTCCTCCTTGAGCAGCACGCCGCCGTCCTCGGTCCTGAGGCTCTCCTCCTGCCTGGCCAGCTTGCCTTCGAGCTCGCTCAGCCTGCCGTACTTGAGCTCGGCCACGCGGTTGAGGTCGTACTCGCGCTCCGCCTGCTCCATCGCCCGGCGGGTCTCGTCGATCTCCTCCTTGAGCTTGCGCAGGCGGGCGATGGCGTCCTTCTCCATCTCCCAGCGCGCCTTGAGCTTGTTGGCTTCTTCCTTGAGGTTGGCGAGCTCGTTCTCCAGCTTGGCCAGGCGCTCCCGGGAGGCGTCGTCGCTCTCCTTGTGCAGGGCCTCGCGCTCGATCTCGAGCTGCATCACCTGGCGCGAAGCCTGGTCCAGCTCGGCGGGCATGGAGTCGATCTCGGTGCGCAGCTTGGAAGCCGCCTCGTCCACCAGGTCGATGGCCTTGTCGGGCAGAAAGCGGTCGCTGATGTAGCGGTGCGACAGCACCGCCGCGGTCACCAGCGCGCCGTCCTTGATGCGCACCCCGTGGTGCAGCTCGTAGCGCTCGCGCAGCCCCCGCAGGATGGAGACGGTGTCCTCCACCGTGGGCTGGTCCACGGTCACCGGCTGGAAGCGCCGCTCCAGCGCCCGGTCCTTCTCCACGTACTTGCGGTACTCGTCCAGGGTGGTGGCGCCGATGCAGTGAAGCTCGCCCCGGGCCAGCATGGGCTTCAGGAGGTTGCTGGCGTCCATGGCCCCTTCGGCGGCGCCGGCGCCCACCACGGTGTGCAACTCGTCGATGAACAGGATTACCTCGCCCGAGGACTCCTGCACCTCCTTGAGCACGGCCTTGAGCCGCTCCTCGAACTCGCCGCGGTACTTGGCGCCGGCGATGAGCAGCCCCATGTCCAGCACCACGATGCGTTTCCGCTTGAGCCCCTCGGGCACGTCCCCCGCCACGATGCGCAGCGCCAGCCCCTCCACGATGGCGGTCTTGCCCACGCCGGGGTCGCCGATGAGCACGGGGTTGTTCTTGGTGCGGCGCGACAGCACCTGCACCACCCGGCGGATCTCTTCATCCCGGCCGATGACCGGATCGAGCTTGCCCTGGGCGGCAAGCTGGGTCAGGTCACGGCCGTAGCGCTCCAGCGCCTGGTAGGTGCCTTCGGGGTTCTGGCTGGTGACGCGCTGGTGGCCGCGCACCTTCTGCAGCGCCTCCAGCAGGGTGTCGCGGCCGACACCGTTGGCTCGAAGCACCTGGCTCGCCTTGCCCCCCTCCTCAAGAATCGCCAGCAGCAGGTGCTCGACGCTGATGTAGTCGTCCTTGAGGTTCCGGGCCTCGTCCTCGGCCCGGGTGAACAGGCGGGCCAGCCGCTGGGTGACGTAGAGCTGCTCCGGCCCGGCCGCCGCTCCCGCCCCGGTGACCCGCGGAATGCGATCAAGCTCCTGGTCGAGCCCCTTCTTCACCGCCGCCGCGGACACGCCGGTCTGCGTCAGCAATGCCGTGACGACGCCATCGGCCGGCTCCAGCAGGGCGGCGAGAAGATGCTCGACGTCCACCCCCTGGTGGTTGCGCCGCGACGCCAGGGTCTGGGCCTGGCGCAGCGCTTCCTGCGACTTTTCGGTCAGACGATTGATGTCCATGATTCCTCCGGATGCCCGGGAGTCCTTCAAAAAATCTAGGTACGGATTCGCCAAAGTCAACGCGGCCTCCCCATCCCTGGATTCCCGCTTCCGCGGGAATGACAGAGGGGTAGCGGGAATGACGGTGCGGGACATCCGAGACTTGTACGGCAATACAAACTCGTTTTCTGGTTCGGGGACGGTATTTCTGCTATCTACCCAACCGGAGCCATGGCCGATTTCATCGAACGACAACTGGAGGAGATCAGGAGCCGGAACCTCTACCGGCAGTTGAAGGTCGTCGACGGCGAGCAAGACGCCACCGTCCGCCTGAACGGGCGGGAGGTGCTGAACCTCTCCTCCAACAACTACCTGGGGCTGGCCAACCATCCCGCCTTGAAGGAGGCCGCCCGGGAGGCGCTGGACCGGTACGGCTGCGGCTCGGGCGCGTCGCGGCTCATCTCCGGCAACATGACCGCGCACGAGGAGCTGGAGCAGCGCATCGCGCGGTTCAAGGGAACCGAGGCGGCGCTGGTGTTCAACAGCGGCTACCAGGCCAACGTCGGCATCATCGCCACGCTGGTGGAGAAGGACGACGTGGTCCTGAGCGACCAGTTGAACCACGCCAGCATCATCGACGGCTGCCGGCTCTCGCGGGCGGCGGTTTCGGTTTACCGCCACTGCGACATGGACCACCTGGCGAGCCTGCTCGCGGAGGCGCCGGCCACGGCGCGCAAGCTCATCGCGACGGAATCCATCTTCAGCATGGACGGGGACATCGCGCCGCTCGGAGAGATCGTGGAGCTGGCCGAGCGCCACGGCGCCATGGTGATGGTGGACGAAGCCCACGCCACCGGAGTCCGGGGACCGGACGGCGCCGGGGTGGTGGCGGAGCTCGGGCTCGGGGACCGGGTGCTGGTGCAGATGGGCACCCTGGGCAAGGCCCTGGGGGCCTTCGGCGCGTATGTGGCCGGCACGGCGAAACTGAAGGACCTGCTCGTCAACCGCGCGCGCAGCTTCATCTTCACCACCTCGTTGCCGCCGGTGGTGCTGGCCATGGCCGCGGCGGCCGTGGCGCTGGTGAAAAGGGAGCCGGAGCGGCAATGCGCGTTGCAGCGCAACACCCAGCGCCTCCGAAACGGCCTGGAGCAACTTGGCTACGCCGTGGCCGGCAGCACCCAGATCATCCCCGTCATGGTGGGAGAGGAACAGCCGTGCATGCGGCTCGCGGCGCGCCTCCTCGAAGCCGGCTTCTACGTCCAGGGCATCCGTCCGCCCACGGTGCCGCCGGGAACGTCGAGGCTGCGGGTCACCACCATGGCGACCCACACGACGGAACAGATGGATCAGGCCCTGGATGCCTTCAAGCAAGCAAGATACATGGTCGCCGGCTAGCGGTACCGACACGACGATCACAACCGTAGCGGCGACCGGCGGTCGCCCCGAACCCGATTCCGGATGAATACATGAGCAACAAGTACGAGACCCTGAAGCGCATGGACCACGCGCATCTGTGGCACCCTTTCACCCAGATGCAGGAATGGATGGGCGAAGACCCTTGCATCATCGCCGAGGGGGAAGGCAGCTATCTCATCGACGTCGATGGCAACCGCTACCTTGACGGGGTGTCGTCGCTCTGGTGCAACCTGTTCGGCCACCGCCGTCCGGAGCTGGACGAGGCCCTCAAGGCCCAGACCGACCGCATCGCGCATTCGACCTTCCTGGGGTTGAGCCACGCGCCCGGCATCGAGCTGGCCGCCCGGCTCGCGGCCCTGGTGCCGGAGGGCCTCACCCGCGTGTTCTACTCGGACAGCGGCGCCACCGCCGTGGAGGTGGCGCTCAAGCTCGCGGTCCAGTACTGGCAACTGCGGGGCGAGACCCGGAGGACCCTGTTCGCGCGGCTGGAAGAGTCCTATCACGGCGACACGGTGGGGGCCATGAGCGTGGGCTACAGCGACCTGTTCCATCATTTCCACCGGGACCTGCTGTTCCCCGCCCTGGCGGTGAAGCCTCCCTACGCCTACCAGCGGGAGCAGGGTCTCGGTGAGGCCGAAGCCATGGAGCGGTCGGTGGCGGAAGCCAGGGACACGGTCAGCCGGGAGAAAGACCGGCTCGCGGCCTTCATCATGGAGCCGGTCATGCAGGGAGCCGCGGGCATGTGGCCTCAGCCCGCCGGCTACGTCAAGGCGGTCCGCGGCATCTGCGCGGACAACGGCGTCCTGTTCATCGCCGACGAGGTGGCCACGGGCTTCGGTCACACCGGACGGATGTGGGCGTGCGAACACGACGGCGTCGGCCCGGACCTCATGTGCGTCGGCAAGGGCATCACCGGCGGCTATCTGCCGCTGGCCGCCACCTTCGCCACCGAGGAGATCTTCTCGGCGTTCCTGGGAGAGTACGGCGAGTTCAAGAGCTTCTTCCACGGCCACACCTACACCGGCAACCCGCTGGGCTGCGCGGTGGCGCTGGCCGGGCTCGACGTCTTCGAGAAGGACGCGCTGATGGAGAAGGTCCCCGTCAAGATCGCCTGGCTGGAGGACCGGCTCCGGAACGACGTCCTCGCCCTCCCCCACGTACGCGAGATACGCCAGCGCGGCTTCATGACCGGGATGGAGCTGGTCAGGGACAAGGAGCGCGGGGAACGCTACGACCCCGGGCTCAGGATCGCCAACCAGGTGGTGCTGGAAGCCCGGCGCCGGGGCGTCATCGTGCGTCCGCTGGGAGACACCCTCATCATGCTGCCGCCCTTGACCATCAGCGACGGCGAGCTGGAAACCCTGGTGACCGTGGTGCGGGACTCCATCCGGCAAGTCACGGAAGCCCGATGAGCCGCGGCTTCTTCATCACCGGCACCGACACCGGTGTCGGCAAGACCCTGGTGGCGTGCGGGCTCGCCGCCGCTTTCAAGGACGCGGGATTCAAGGTCGGGGTGATGAAGCCGGCGGAGTCCGGGTGCCGCAACGAGAAGGGTCACATGGTGCCCCAGGACGCGACCTTCCTCAAGGCCGCGGCCGGCAGCAACCAGGCCATCGACCGGATCTGCCCCTACCGGCTGGGAGTCCCCGCGGCCCCCAGCGTAGCGGCAGCCCACGCCGCGGTCCGGATCCGGCCGGATTTCCTGGTGCGGCTGTGCCGCGACATGGGCGCGGCCCACGACCTCATGCTGGTGGAGGGCGCAGGGGGTTTGATGGTGCCGCTGGTCTCCGACTACACCTACGCGGACCTGGCGCGGGAGTTGGGCCTGGCGGTGCTGGTGGTGGTGGGCAACCGCCTCGGCGCCATCAACCACGCCGTCCTGACCCTCGAGCACGGAGCGTGCATGGGGCTGAACATCTGCGGCTACATCCTGAACGACATCGAGAGCGAGGGCACCCCTGCCACCGCCACCAACGCGCAGACCCTCCAGGAGATGACCAGGGTGCCCTGCCTCGGGAAGATCCCTTTCCTTGGCGTCCCGAGCGCAGGCGGACCGCAGGAGACACGGTCGGACCTGGGAAGCCTGTTCCAGCGGCAGGTCCAACTCGACTACCTGAAACAGATCATGTGAGGTGCCGGGAATCCCGACGCACTGCTCCGGACGTCATTCCCGCCCTACTCCGTCATTCCCGCGAAAGCGGGAATCCAGGGGTGGCGGGGTCCGTGAAGCAGCGGGCAACCTCGTCGTAGACCGCCTTCAACGGCACCTTCTTCGACGCCGCGACCTTCCGCGCCTCGTCGTACTCCGGCATCGCCCTCTTCCCACCGCCCGGCTCCTCGGCGACCTTGACGGTGATGGTGCCGAAACGGGTCTTGAGCTTCCGCATCTCGCGCCGCAGCACCAAGCGGTCCACCGGGTAGCACCGGACTCCCAACGTGGTGGTTTCCCGCAGCACGATCCCGACGAGCGCGTCCCTGAGCTCGGGCTCCGCGAGGATCCGCATCAGCGTGCCCGGCCGGTTCTTCTTCATCTGGACCGGCGACAACGTCACGTCGCGGGCGCCGGCGGCGAACAGCAGGTCCAGCACGTAGTCGTAGATCTCCGGGTTCATGTCGTCGATATGGGTCTCCATCACGAGCATGCGGTCACGGCCCAGCGCCGGCTCGGCCTCTCCCAGCACGATCCGCAGAACATTGGGCCGGTCCAGGAACTCCAGCGTTCCCGCGCCGTAACCCGTACCCTCGATACGCATGGCCGGAGTCTCGCCCTTCCGCGAAACGAGGGCCGAAAGGATGGCCGCACCCGTGGGGGTGACGTTCTCCGCTTCGAGGCGCGCGTCCTCCACCGGAAAACCCTTCAGCAACTCCAGTGTCGCCGGCGCCGGAACCGGCAGCACGCCGTGCAGCGAACGGGTCAGGCCGCGGCCCAGCGGCACCGCGGAACAGGCGAAGGCATCGATGTCCAGGTGACACGTTGCAATGGCGACGGCGACGACGTCGACGATGGAGTCCACCGCCCCGACCTCGTGGAAATGAACCTCCTCGGGCGCGACGCCGTGAATCTTCGCCTCGGCCTCGGCCAGTTTCGAGAAGATCGCGATGGCGCGAGCCTTCACGTCCGCGGACAGCCCGCTCCGCTGGATCAGGCGGCGGATGCCGGACCAGTGCCGTCCGGGCTGGTCCTTTTCGGCAATGACCTGGAACCGAACCGCCCGGATGCCGTTGACGGTCTTCCTGCCCATCCGGATGCGGAAATCGACGCCCTTGAGCTTGTCCAACTCCTCCCGAAGACGCCGGCGCGGCACCCCCAGGTCCAGAAACGCCGCCACCGTCATGTCTCCGCTGATTCCGGAGATGAGATCGAAGTATGCGATTCTCATGTTGAAGGCAGGCGTACGAAACTCGCCGGTGGCGTGTCAAGCGTACGGATGCGCGTTTACTTGCGGATCGATGAGTGCTACCTTGGAAGTCTGCAAGCAGCGTGGGGCCGTAGCTCAGCTGGGAGAGCGCTAGGTTCGCAATCTAGAGGTCGTGGGTTCGATCCCCATCGGCTCCACCATCCCACCCTCACGTTCCACAACATGTGCCGGCGGTTCAGGATTGTTTCTTCGGTGCAGGCACCCTTCTTTTCCTGGCCGTCATGCGCGCCGTTTGCCGGGCGATGGCTCGCTGGATGCGGTCGCCATGCTGTCCGAACAACTCCCCTTGCGGCAGGTCGCCGTGCATGACGAGGAGCCGGTCCATGGCTGCCGCGTGGGTTTCCAAGGTGCCGTCCGCCCGTATATGTCGAACGGCAGTACCCTGAGCCTCGAGGGACTGCGCCACCAGCAGGGTCCGATGGCATTCCAGCGGCTCCTTCTCCGCGCACAGGATCGCGACGCCGTGGTCGGCCGCGTCGTGAACGAGCCGCTCCAGTCCCCGTTGAAACACGGGAGTGGCCGCGACACGATCGTAGCGGATCCGCCCGTTCTCGTAGCATGCCGGGTCATCCGGGCGTCCGCCCAACTCGCGCCCGAGGTACACGTATTCGATGCCGCATGAGACCAGGCCGTGCGCCAGCGACTCGCGGTTGAACTGCGGATTGAAGCGGCTGTACGGCGTCGAACGGACATCGGCCACCTTTCCAACACCGTGGCGTTCCAAGAGGCCGACGAAGGATTCGATGGCATGGGTGGAATGGCCGATGGTAAGGAGGTTAATCGAAATCGACGACTCCATGGTTGCGAACAATTTCCCTGACGATCCGCGTCTCTTGTTCGCAGAAGACTATCAAATTGTGCGACTCGGGCCATGTTGCGACTTTCACGGATCCCCAGCGATACGCGTGGCCTCCCGTACAATCGTGCATTCTCGGTCCCGACCGCTATTCCGCCGCCCAAATGATGAGACGGAGCTCGCTCTCGTCAATGACCGTGTACTCGGGTCGACGTCCTGACAAACCGAGGCTATTCTTCAAGATGATCGGCACCCCGTCCCCTCGACGGTCCATGAGATTTTCACGGCCGAGGCCCGCAGGCGCGGGACAACGTGCCAACAGAGACACGATCAATTCGTTTCGGTTGGCTTGCCGCAGGTGCAGGGTGTCAGGCGTGAGTGTGTTCGCCAGTGCGCCGGGAACGTAAAGCTCCAGACGATCGCCGAACGTATGGAGCCGTACACGCGAACCCGCCATCGAATAGTCCCGGTGTGCAACCGCGTTAACCAAAGCCTCGAACACGGCCCGCTCGCTGAACTGTGGCCGATCCGTCCGACCCTTGGTCTTCGTAGCACGCACCAGCATGTTTTTGCGCACGAAGTGTAACGCCGCGGCAACCTGCTCGTCGAGGGGTCCCCCAATGTCGCGAGCATCGGTCTGATAATTCACGTCCGTCCGCTCGCCCGCATAGCTAACTGCCTGCACGTAGGCATACGGCAGCCAACGCTGCGGTTCGCGCGTGCACATCAGTACACCTGCGAGCGTGAGGCGCGCCACTTCATCTTCGTCATCGGCTATCAAGCGCAGCTTTCGCGCAGCGTTCCCCTGAACCCCATCGTCGACCGAGTCGTCGGGCAAGAAACGGACGGTCAGTTCCTCGTCCAGGTTGTCTGACGTGGTTTTGGGTACAACCGATTCGTCGAACCTGATAACGCGACTCTGGCTGCGCTCTTGAAACAACCGGGCGAGCAACTCGGGCGCCAACTCCCGCTTCGAGCTTCCAATCCTCCGAAAGTACCCACCCGGACTCTTGTGGACAAACAGGCTACGGTCAATCTCGACGCAAATCACCGTGACGATACCGCCACCACCCCCAGGTACCTCGACCTTTCGGATCAAGGCGTCGATTGGCGGCACAACGGAATCGTTACAGATTTCCCTCACCCAAGTCTCGACCGCATCTAGCTGGTTCGTGGCGATCCCGATAACATCGCGACTCTTGTCCTCAACGCCCAATACGACGGTTCCACCCCAACCGTTGGCCAAGGCGCCCAATTCGTCGGCGAATTCGTCGCGCTTGGGAGCCGCGACTTTGGAGCCGGCAAGCAGTACGCGCTTGAGTTCCAGGGTCGAATCCTCACCCAAGCGAATGCGGCGGATCAACTCGTCACGTTCCATCATGGCTGGGGTCCCTGCTGACGCATGATCCGTTGGTAACGGGTCTCGAACGCCTCGCGACCACCTTCCATAACCCGACAAATCTCTTCTCGAACGGCCTTCTCTTGCAAGCCGCCCTGGCACGTGATTCGACTCCTGCCTCCCCAAGCTTCGAGAGAGAGAACCAACTCGGCGTCACCGTGCACGACAATGTTGGGATTGTGGGTCACAATGATCACTTGCCGTTTGATTTTTGTCTCCTTCAGTCGGCTCACCAACAACTCGTAAATGAGCGTGTTGTCCAGATCATCCTCTGGCTGGTCCAGGATAATCGGCTCAGTACCATAGCCGAGAACAAACGCTAGTAGCGCCGCCGTCTGCTGTCCCGGCGAACCTTGTGTGAGGGGCCTCCATTCCCCGGAGGAACGGTCTTTGAAATTGACCTCAACGGCATCCTCCGGAAGATAGAGAGCGAGTCGATCGAGGCGTTCGGGGGGAACCCTTTCCAGGGCCGTCGCGAACCGGTTGTCCTTGATCGGCCAAGGTCGCAACCCGCCCGCACGAGACTGCCGTATCCTCGCGACCACATCATCGAGTCCTTCCCAACTCCACGGATCACCCTCCTTCGGTTGTATTCGTCGAGCGATCTCCTGCCGGTCGCCCTCAAAGCGCTCGATACCGAGGATACCGGAGAGGTTTTCCGCAAGATTCCCGCGGTTGCCGCATTCGACTATCTCGACCCGGATACTCTCACTCGGTGTGCCGGTCGCGAAACTTTGACGTCGTTGGTTCAGCTCATAGCGCTGTGCCCGATATGCCGCAAGAGTTTCGGTTGCCTCTTGGTCCAACTTCTCGGCGCGTTCTCGCTCATCATCCAAAGCGACGATCTGTCGTCCAAGTTCAGCGGCCTGTTCCAACAGCTCTCCGTACTGGTTCGGATCGGCAATTCCGGCGCCAGCCAGTTGGGCAGATACTTGTTCAAATGCCTGTGTCGCGGCCTCCACCGACGCACGCCATTGTCCGGCATCCGCCCCTGCTTCAATTTGCTGGATCTCTTGCTGCGCTTGTTCGACGCGCTCGATCACGTCTTGCCGAAAGTTGTCAATCGTCTGCCTCAAGGCTCCATGGGCACCTCTGAGCTTGGCTTCCGGTTCGTCCTCCTGGAGGTCGGCGTTCAGATCGAGATCGGCTACCGAGAGTTCTGCTACGTTCTCCTTGACCGCATCCAACGCTTGCGAAGACGCTTCGACGATCGCACGCCATGTCTCGTCCTGCTGCCTTTGCTTCCGGAACTTGTTGAGGACGAGCGCTTGACCCCCTTTTTCGAGCAGATCCAATTTGCGTCGGATGTCCGCCAGCAGGGCTTTGCGTCCCGGCAGTTGTGCGGCCTGAGTCCACGCTGCACGCGCCTGTGCGCACAGCGACAGGTAGCGATCGCCCAACTGTTCAATGGTGCGGCTCTGCTCCGTACCGCGGACGGACTCGCTATCATCGATCACCGTCAACAACGCATTGGGATCCTGGGCGAGGGCGAAGAGTTGCTTCTGGCTATAGATACGTATTGGGAAACGCTCTCGGATATCGCCCTCTTCTGGAGTTCTTTGATCGCCATCCAAGCGAGTGACCGGCGGAGCATTACCGCCTTCTTTCCAGGAAAGAACAAAGCGCTCCCCGTCCTTGCGATACACCACTTCGATTAACGTCTCGTCCGTCAACAGTCCTTCATCCCCGCGCGATGGAGGGACTCGCATGCGACGATTGAACGAATCACGAAGCGATCCTTCTTCACTCCGGTCGCTACGGTCAAGCTCTGCCTCGCGACGGAGCGTCTTGCGACAGAAGTCCACGAGTGTCGATTTCCCGGTGCCTCGCCCACCAATAATTGAATTCAGCCATGGATTGAACCCGACCGTGATCGGGGTGTCTCGACCTATAAATTTCCCCTTGTCAACAGTTATGCTTTCGAGAGCCAACGCCGCATGGTTGTTTGGCGCCTTGGGGCCGTCGCGTGTATCCGGTTGGAGGGAAGCTTCGCCATCCAGCAGAGCCAAACGAAGCCCTTCCAAGTTCGGACGAGTCATCTTCACCCAAGTAAAGCGCCGACCCAGCACGTCGAGCGCATGACCATCGGAAGCGTGTATTTGGGAAATTTTTCGTCCCACCTCACGCTTACTGCCGTCTAGCCAGCTCTCGTCTACGTCCTTTTCGGGGTCGACTTCGACACCAACCAAATTGGGATGCCCAAGTACCGCCAGCCGTTGCTGACCGCCGTGTTGGAGCAGGCCGTCAGGTCCGTTGACGTGGGCACCAATGACTAGCGCGTCTTCTCCACATTTCTCCAGGATTTGCTCGACGCTTAGCGATGAACGAGATGTATCGCGGCCCCGGCTGTCTACAGGAACATCCACCCTGGAGAGGAGATCATCGATGTGCTGTTGTGTACAGGCCGTATCCATCAACAAGAGCAGATGCACGCCATTGCTGGCGGTGAGTTCTACGGCCGGGAAGATTGTCGGTGCGTCTTCGACGCTAGCCGCAGCCCGCTGTAACTCGGAGATACCGGCCGAAGTGTTGTGATCGGTCACCGCCACCGCATCAAGGTTGGCCCCCGCCGCCTTGATCCACCGCGCCCACATAGGTTCCTCGTCATCGTCCGGGGGCTTGAAGTCGTACGACGCTGGCGAATGCGAATGGAGATCGACGCGCCACCAACGCGCGCCGGGCCAACTCCATGACTGGCTCATGTCTCACCTTCCACATCTAGATCACCGAACGACCATCCCTGCGCCTTAGACCGCACCAGTCGGACAATCGCCAGCCAGCTCTGGACCACGGTGATGATGCGCACAGTAACAATACCGCGTAGGGCGGTGTTGGATTGGAGGTCTTCGAATTTCATAAGGTACCGACGGCTGGGTCGGATGGATTCACTCTTCCCCAAATCTCTCTTTCATAGCATTCCCCGCTACGGAATGGCTACGCGACGACCGTGGGGAAGGGACCGATGGCCCGGGTTCGAGCACGAGATGGGTGCCCCCGTTCCCATGGTTGTTGCCGGCTCACCACCCCTCGCCCAAACCTCCCGTTTCATGTATCGTGGCTCTCGGATCGACCGAACCATCCTACGGACCACCAGGAGGAATCCCATGAGCAACCTTCGAGGCAAGTACGCCATCGCCGGGGTCGGGCACAGCAAGCTCGGCAAGGTGCCCGAGATGGGTCCCATCGGGATGTTCGCGGTGGCGGCGCGAAACGCCATCGCGGACGCGGGGCTGACCAAGGCGGACGTGGACGGGCTGATCACGCGGGGGCCGGACGACGTCTACTGCCATCACCAGCGGGTGGGCGAGGCGCTGGGCCTGAACGTCACCTACAGCACCTCGACGGACAACGGCGGCGCGAGCCAGGTGCTGGGAGTGGTCATGGCCTGCATGGCCATCGACGCGGGGCTCTGCAACACGGCCGTGGTCGGATTCGGGCGGGATACCTGGTCCCGCACGCACCGCACCGAAGCGGCGCGCAAGCGGGTCAACATCGGCATTCAGAACCAGGGAGAGTTCGGGCCGGAGTTCGGCTGGTTCGGCGCTCCGTCCAACTACGCGGTCTCCGCCCGGCGCCACATGAAGCTCTACGGCACCACCAGGGAACAACTGGGGCACATCGCGGTGGCGTTCCGGGAGCACGCGAGCCGGAACCCCAACGCCTTCTTCCAGAAACCGTTGACCATCGAGGAGTACCTGGGCGCCCGGATGATCGTCGATCCGCTTTGCCTCTACGACTGCAGCATCTACATCGACGGCGCCGCCGCGGTGGTGGTGACCTCGGCGGAGCGCGCCAGGGACCTCAAGAATCCTCCGGCCTATGTCATGGGCTTCGGTTTCGGCAACCGCCTCAGCGGCTGGTTCGAGGAGAGCAACATGCTCACCACCGGGGCCAAGGAGGCCGGCGAGGCGGCCTACCGCATGGCCGGCATCGGCCCCGACGATGTGGACACCGCCCAGCTCTACGACTGCTTCACCCAGATGGTGCTGCTGCAGCTCGAGGACTACGGCTTCTGCGGAAAGGGCGAGGGCGGCCCCTTCGCCGCCTCCGGGGCTCTGCGGCTGGGTGGACGGCTGCCCACCAACACCTCGGGCGGGCAGCTCTCGGAAGGCCATACCGAGGGCATGCTGCAGATCGTCGAGGGCGTCCGGCAGGTCCGGCACGAGCACGGCCCGGACCGGCAGGTGAAGGACGCCGAGATAGCCCTGGTGAGCGGCCACGGCGGCAACACCGCCTGCCAGTCCGCCATGATCCTCGCAAGAGATGCGTCATGAGCGAGTACGCCAAGCCCTTGCCGTATCCCACGGTGGAGTCCGAGCCCTTCTGGGAGGGCTGCAAGCGCCACGAGCTGCTGTTGCCGCAATGCCGCCAATGCAGCGGCTACTGGTTCCCGCCGGGTTCCACCTGCCCGCATTGCTGGAGCACGGAGTGGGACTGGAAGAAGGCGTCCGGGCGGGGCAGGATCCACTCCTTCGGCGTCTACCACCGGGTGTACCACCCGGGCTTCGAAGGCGAGATACCCTACGTGTTCGCGGTCATTCAACTGGACGAAGGGCCGCGGATGGTAAGCAACGTGGTGAACGAGTCGCCGGACAAGCTCGAATGCGACCAACCGGTGGAGGTGGTGTTCGAGGACGTCACCGAGGACGTGACGCTCTACAAGTTCATGCCGGCCCCGTAGGGGCGGGTTTCAAACCCGCCCGTGCCCGGCTTCACCCGCCCGTGCGCCGCACTAGCGCGACGCTTTGGTGAGGACCCGGATAAGGTCGTCCGCCTGCGGGTTCTTGTACTTTCTCCGGAGCAGGATATCCCGGGGAGAGATCTTGGTCCGTCCGTAGTAGGTCTGATTGTCGGCCCGGTTGACCACCACCACCCCGCCCTCGATGGTGAGACCCGCGAATATTCCCTTGACGCGGGAGAACGAAAAGATGTCGAAGATCTCGGCCTTGGCTCCGATCCCTTCGGGACCCACGCTGATGCTGGCGTCGGCGCCGAGCTGGAACTTGTCGTTGAGGAATCTCCTCAGGCCTCGGTCGGTCATGATCATGAGGATGACCTGCCCGCCGGCGGCGCCGAACTGGAGGCCGAAAGAAGCGGAACCCACGTCGTAGAAGGCGGGATAACTCCACGTGCCCGCGGCGTCCTGGGCCAGCAACACGCCCCTGCCCCCGGAGCCGCCGAAAAAGAACCCTCCCCTGACCAGC
This sequence comes from Deltaproteobacteria bacterium, assembly GCA_028818755.1. Taxonomy (GTDB): domain Bacteria; phylum Desulfobacterota; class Binatia; order UBA9968; family JAJDTQ01; genus JAJDTQ01. The sequence continues at coordinate 43,695 of JAPPNF010000037.1, forward strand.
ACCGGCATGATGAGAAGCCCCTTGGCATAACGAACATTCTGCCGGAACCACGTCATCCGCGGATCCCTCTCGAAGTCACGGAACGCGAACTGGGCCTTCGTCACCCTCTGAGCCAGGTCTTCCTCGGTGACCTGCTGCGCGCTCGACGGGACGGCGAACAACGAAGCGGACAGGAACAAGACCGCGAGGGATACCAGGAACCTTTTCATCGGATGCCTCTCCATATCCCAAATCTAACACTGTGGGGCGGGGATAAGAAACGAAAAGCGACCGGCGACGGCTGCGCCGGCTCCATTATCGGCGCCGCAGGACGAAGTACCGGTCTCCGCCGGCCATCAACTCCTTCACCACCTGAAGCTGCCAAGCGGTGTTGGCCGGGCCGTAAATCGCCTCCGCGGCGTCGCCGGCCAGAAGCGCGGCGGAGCCCGGATGGTCCCGCAGGAAGCGCTCGATCGCATCTTCGGTGTCCAGAAGCTCCACGTTGCGCCGTGAATAGAACCCGAACGCGGCCATCTTGGCCCGTCCCCGGCGCGGATTCGCGAGCCCGACCACGGTTTCTGAACCGACGTTACCCGCTATCCAGCGTCCCGCCGGTTCGTAGGTCTTGACCGGATTGAACCGGGGCATGAACCAGCACAACACGAGGAAATAGACTGAGACGATGCCGATGGCGAGCCGGCACAATACCCGCGACAGGTCGGGGTAACGCCGCGCGCGCAGGACCCAAAGGCCCGCGACGACGCTCACGAGACCGATCCCGAGACCCGGCGCCCGAAGACTCCCGGCAACCGCCGTCTCCGACGGATCCAGCGCGAGCCGCTGCACCAGCAGGTCCACGCCCAAAGCCGCCGACAGCAGGATGCCGCCCAGGAGGACCGGCAGGGAACCCGCGAGCATGGCCGCGACCGTGGCGAAGCGCCGCTCGAGCCCGCCGAACCCGGCCTGTCCGCCGACGACCGACGCGACCCATTGGCCGACGAAGAGAGCGACCGCCGGGTAGGCGGGCAGCAGATACAGTTGGCGCTTGGTCGCGGCAACGGAAAGGAACGCGAAGAATACTCCGAACCACCACAGCAACAACTGCTGCCGGGGGTCGTTCCAGGCGCGCTTGCGCCAGATCCACCACAACGCCAACGGCAACAGCAGGCTCCACGGCGCCATGTCGGGCCATATCGTCACGGCGTAGTAGTACACGGGCCGGGCATGCCCGCGGGCTCCGCTTGCGAAACGCGCCGCGTTCTGCTGCCACAACTCCTGCAGGACGTTGCCCGCGCCGGTCTGATACGCGCACGCGATGAACCACGCCAGGTACAGCGCCAGGCTCACCAGGGCGAGGGGAGCCAGCATGACGAGCGGACGCCACTCCCGCCGTGCGCCGTGCCACAGGCACAGCACCAGGCCGGGAAGCAGGAGTCCCAGGGGGCCCTTAGTCAGCATGGCCAGGCCGAACAGGACGAACCCCGCGACCCGCGCCGGCAACCACGGCGCCGGGCCGGCGCCGGACGCGTAGACCAGGAGCCCGGAGGCGATGAACAGGCTGAACAGCATGTCCGGACGGTAGCCGACGGCCTGGAACGCGAACTGGGGGAACGTCAGCAGCACGAAACCCGCCCACAGTCCGGCGGAAGGTCCGAACCAACGCGAGCCCATGGCGCAGGTGACAAGCGCCAGGGCAATGGCGCCCAAGGCCGAGGACAGCCGCAACGACACCTCGCTCATGGCGCCGAGCATGGCGGAGAAGAGGGAGCCCGCCCAGTAGATCAACGGCGGATAGTCGAGCCACACGAGCCCCATGCGGCGCGGCACGATCCAATCCCCGCTCAGGTACATGGCGAGGGCGGTCTGGGCGACGTTGGGCTCGTTGGGAAACCACAGGTCGCGCAACCCGAGGCAGGTTACGTAAAGGACCGTTCCGAGGGAGGCCAGAAGAAAATAGCGGTGACGCTCGAGAGCGCTCAACGGTGCACTAGTGTCCTGTCCGGTTAATTCGCATGATAATCTGCGGAGGATTTTTTATCGTCGGCAAGGCGCGATGACGAGCAGTGGCGGGCACCACGCGAGGAAGAGCAA
>JAPPNF010000061.1 GCA_028818755.1 Deltaproteobacteria bacterium
CCCCCCCCCCCCCCCCCCCCCCCCCCCCCCCCCCCCCCCCCCCCCCCCCCACTACCGGGTGGCGCAGATGTCCCACCAGTTCTGGTCGAGGTCGCTGAACACGAACGAGACCTCGCCGTTGTCGTCCTGCAGTTCCTGCACCTCGCCGATGCCGATGTCCTTGCCGGAGGTTCGGAAGGCCCGGTGCGCCTCTACCACCTCCTGTTCCGTTTCCACTTGAAGTGTGAAGCGGTTCAACGCGGACACGTAGTGGCGCGTGCGCCCCGGCAAGACGACCACGTACCAGGGCGTGTCGTAGTGCTTGATGTACACCGACGACCGCCCGCCCCCGGCGATCTCCAAACCCAGCACCCCGCTGTAAAACTCTGCGCTGATCTCCTTGTCATCGCATTCGCGGGTGCCGTGGCTCAGCGCCTGGGGCACGTAGCCGCGCCCGGGAAAGCGCTCTTCCGGCATCTTTTCCCGCCAGGGATCAAGGGCGTTCCGCTGGCCCCGCGCTACTGCCTCGGGGGAGTAGTATTCGATCTCCCAGTCGTTGCCGCCGGGCTCGCGGAAATAGACCGAATGCGCGAAGTGGTTCTCGTGCGGGCGGCTGACGCGCTTGAGCTTGTAGCGCTCTTTCTGCGACTGGAGGTAGTCGTAGGCCGCGTTCACCTCTTCGAGGGATTCCACTCGCACGCCGTAGTGATGTAAGTGCGGCTTGTCGACGGCCTCGGGAGCGCCTTCGTGAATCACCAGCTCCCAGTCGGTGTTAGGGTGCTTCACCGTGGCCTGTCCCTCCCCTTGCCGCACCACCTCGAACGCCAGCAGGTCGGTGAGCACGGGCAGGGTGTCGTCCAGGGACTTGCATTCGTAGTGTCCCCGTTTGAGTGCAGTGGGCTTGATCATGTGGACTTCCTCCGTCAGGGATGTGTGGTGAGCGGCAAGCAAGGTCCATTCACGATACCGGCCAACGTAGCGCATTTCGGCGGTCGGATGAAGTAGTGTTCCGTCCGGACTTGCGGCCCTCACGCTTGCTTTTTCCCCTCGTCCTTGGTTCCTTCAATTCATGCGGTGACGGGCCGATTCGAAGACGCGACAGGGGGTTCCTGATGCCGACGCAACCAAGCGATGTCCCATTCACCTATCAGGACTATCTCAACACGCCTGATGACGTCCGCTGCGAGCTCATCGAGGGCGAACTGCTGGTAATGGAGCCGGCGCCCGCTACGTCACACCAGAGAGTTCTGGTCAATCTCACCCTTCTTCTGGCGCCGTTCGCGAGGGAGCATGGCTTGGGGGAAGTCTTCATCGCCCCCACGGACGTCTACCTTTCCGACACCAACGTAGTGCAGCCGGACCTCCTCTTCGTATCCGCGGCGCGGGCGTCGATCGTCACCGAACGCGACGTCCACGGTGCGCCGGACCTGGTCGTCGAGATAGCATCGCCGTCTACACGGCAGCGCGACCGCGGCATCAAGATGGAGATTTACGCCCGCTACGGCGTGGTCGAATACTGGCTGGTGGACCCGGCGACCGCTACCGTGGAGACGTTACCGCTGAAGGACGGACAAATGGTGTTCACAGGCGGTTACGGCCGGCCGGACACTTTCACCACTCCTCTGTTGCCCGGCCTCGAGGTAGACCTGGGACTGATTTTCTGACGGGATCCGTCCCCGGACTCGCTGGAGTTCATTTCGCCCTGACCGGAGGCTCCGTCCATGTTGACCCGTTTTATCACACGTCGCCGGCAACCGTTCGCCGATGGGCACGAATTCGGACCGGCGGGCGCGTACGAGATCGTGGCGGGCGAAGCCCACGGCGAGGTCGTCCCGGAGGAGCCCCGCAACGCCTGTATCGTCAATCTAGCCAAGGCGCCCCGGAACGAACGTGGAGCTGTGGAGTACCGTTGCGACGTCCATATGCTGCGCCCTGGCGACAAGGCCGGAGGCAACGGCCGGGTCCTTTACGAGGCACCCAACCGGGGCAGCAAGCGCGCGCTGATGTTCCTCAACGACGCGCCGGAGTGCAACGACCCCGTGACCCGGGAGCACGCCGGTAACGGTTTCCTGATGCGCCAGGGCTATACCTGGGTCACGTCGGGCTGGCAAGGGGACCTGATACCCTGGAAGGACGGTATGGTGCTGGATGTCCCCGTCGGCACGGACGACGGACGGTCCATTCAGCGCCTTGTGCGCACCGAAATCTCCGTCAACCGCCCGGGTGTCCGCTCCCAACCCCTTAGCGGCGATCCACGGGTTCGCGCCTACGGGGCCGCCACCCTGGACACTGCCGACGCCGAGTTGACGGTAAGAATGCACTCCTACAGCCGGCGAGAGGCCGTCCCGCCCACGGACTGGGCGTTCGCGGTCGAGGGCGGTGACGGTTCACGGGAAGTGGTGCCGAGTGCATCTCATCTCCACCTGCCGGGCGGGTTCGTTCCGGGTGCGATCTACGAGTTGATCTACACCGCGCGGGATCCGCTGGTGCTGGGCCTGGGATTCGCCGCGGTGCGCGATCTGGTGGCGTTCCTGCGCTACGAGAACCAAGACGGCGCCGACAATCCCAATCCCCTGGGCGGTGCCACGGATATCGAGAAAGCCTATGCCTGGGGCCGTTCCCAGAGCGGGCGGTTCCTGCGGGATCTCGTGTACCAGGGGTTCAACGAGGACGAGCAGGGCCGGCAGGTCTTCGACGCCATCGCGCCGCATGCTTCCGGCGGCGGCCGGATGTTCCTCAACTACGAGTTCGCGCGGCCGGTCACCTCGTGCCAGCAGCACACCAACCAGCTCGAGCCCGAGCTGTTCCCCTTTGCCTACAACGTCATGAAAGATCCGCAGACGGGCCGGGAGGACGGCATCCTCAAGCGCCCGGCCACGGACCCTCTCGTGGTCCACACCCAGACCTCCACCGAGTACTGGCAGAAACGGGGATCCCTGGCCCACACCGACGGCCGGGGAAACGACATCCCCCTCCCCGACCGGGTGCGTATGTACCTGATGGCCAGCGCCCAGCACAACGCGCCCTACGGTACCCGCGCCGAGAGGGTGAAGACGCGGCACGCGAGCAACCCCCTGAGCATAGGGCCGGCGTTGCGCGCGCTTATCGTCGCCATGGACCGCTGGGCAACGGACGGTACCGCCCCGCCCCCGAGCAACATCCCGCGCAACGCCGACGGCACGCAGGTCGCCCCGGAGAGTCTCCAAACAAGGTTTCCGGCCATTCCGGGAGCGGAATGCACGGGACTCCACAACCGGCAGCTCTTCCTGGACTACAGCGAGGACGTGGCTCGGGGCGTCATCGACGCCCGCCCGAAGGCTCCACCCGACGGCGCGGGTTACACCATCCTGGTGCCCGCGGTGGATGCGGACGGCAACGACGTCGCCGGAATCCGCCTCCCCTGGATCACCGTCCCCCTGGCCACCCATACCGGATGGAACCTGCAGTCCGGGGAGCTGGCGGAGGGGGAGCTCGCCGGCCTGCTGGGCTCCTTCATTCCCCTGCCCGGCACCCGGGCGGAACGGGAGGCCGGCGGGGACGCGCGCCTGTCGCTGGAGGAGAGGTACGCGGGTCTGGAGGACTATCTCGGACGCGTGCGCGAGCAGATCGACGCCCTCGTCCAGGCGCGATACATGCTCGCCGAGGACGCCGACGCGTTGCTGACGGATTGCCGGCAGGCGTATCTGGACGCGGTGGCGCTACCTTGATGGTCGGCAGCGCCGGCTTCCCGCTACGGGAAGTATCGCCCGGGGACAGTCCGGGCCGTGGTGCAGCGTGCGTGTCGCCGGCTATCCCGGCTTGCAGGGCTCTTCATTAACGCGCAGGTACTTCAGCACGAATTCGTCCAGGTGCCGGGACACCAGACCGAGGATGTACTGAGGGTCGCCGCCGTGCGTTCCGGTCGCGCCGCTCCCCCACATAAGCACCGTGCCGCCACGGCCGAACCCCATATCCCCCACCCACGAGTTCAGGCCTATACGGAGGCTGAAAGCGGTACCGACCACGTTCAAATCGACGGAAAGGAATTGAGCCGAGTCCGTCCTGAACAAGCGGGCTGCCCGGAGGCGGGACTCGGCCGCCTTCGAAAGGGCCTCTTCCGCCAACGCCAGGTCCGTGTTCGTCATGCTGAAACCGACGGCGACCCTTAGCGGGGCGCAGCCGGTAAAGAGTTGCCCGTCATAAGCTGAATCGCTTTCCTGCGCGTTCCCGGCGTGGACGACGAACAGCAGAATGGATGCCATCGAGATGAGAATCAGTCTGGTCATCGAGCCGCCTCTTCTCTGCTGCATAGCCGCACGTTCAAGCGGGTTGGTGTGCCCCCGGCGAGACTCGAACTCACGACACCAGGATTAGGAATCCTGTGCTCTATCCTGCTGAGCTACGGGGGCGTATCGGGAAGGTTCCTACCGCCTCCGGTCCGGCAAGCATGCATGGCCGTCCCGAAGCCGTGTGGTGGCTATCTGACACGACCGCGCGCGGCTTGTCAAACGTTTCCCGAAGCCTGCGACACTAGGGTCCTGTCTCACCAATAGCGTTATGAATCTGCGGGTCCTTTTTGCCGCCGGCTGCGTTGCTCTTCCTCGCGTGGTGCCCGCCCTGGGGCGACCTACGGGCGCCCCCAC
>JAPPNF010000160.1 GCA_028818755.1 Deltaproteobacteria bacterium
GTCGGCAAGGCGCGATGACGAGCAGTGGCAGGCACCACGCGAGGAAGAGCAACGCAGCCGACGGCGAAAAAGACCCGCAGATTATCGTGCGAATTAACCGGACAGGACACTAGATGAGCACGGACGGCATCGACGCCGGGCTGGAGCGCGAGGTCGCGGCGCTGATCAACCGCGAAGCCATGCTGCTGGACCGGCGCCGCTGGAACGAGTGGCTCGACCTCTACGCCGAGGATGCCGTGTACTGGGTGCCGGCCTGGGCCAGCGAGGAGGAGACCACCACCGATCCCGAGACCCAGCTCAACCTGATCTATCTCAAGAACCGCGGCCGGCTCGAAGACCGGGTGTTCCGCATCGAGTCGCGCCAGTCCTGGGCCTCGCTTCCTCTCGACCGCACCGTGCACGTGATCGGCAACGTGCTGGTAGAGAGCGCGGAGGGAGACGCGATCGAGGCCACCGCCAACTGCATCGTGCACGTCTACGGCAAGAAAGGGGCGGCGACCCGCGGCAGCCGCTACGACTTCGCGTTCAGGCGCATCGACGGCGCCCTCAGGATCGCGCGAAAGAAGATCACCTTCATCGACGACCGGCTCGAAGGGCCGGTGGACATCTACCACCTGTAGGGAACCTTGCTGAGCCTTCAGAAGATCGCTCCCGAGGTCGGCGGGATCGCGCTCCGCGAGTTGGAGCCGCGCGACCCGGGGCTCGGCGAGTTGTTGATCCGGGTCGGCGCGGCCGGGATCTGCGGCACCGACATGCAGATCTACAACTGGGCGCCGCGAATGGCGCGCCGGATGGTCCTGCCACGGGTGCTCGGCCACGAGGTCTCGGGCACCATCGAGGCCATAGGGCCGGGGGTCGAGGGCCTGTCGGCCGGCGATCGGATCACCCTTGAAAGCCACATATTCTGCGGCCGCTGCCGGTCCTGCCGGCTCGGACGCGCCCATCTTTGCGAGAACACTCGCTACCCGGGCATCGACATCGACGGCGCCTTCGCCGAGTACCTGACGGTGCCAGCGTCTATCGCATGGGCGAACCCGCCCGACCTCCCGCACGAGACCGCGGCCATGCTCGAACCCTTCGGCATCGCCGTCCACGCCTGCCTCGCGGGCGCCGGCGTCGCGGGCCTGTCGGTGCTGGTCAACGGTTGCGGACCCATCGGCTTGATGGCGGTGGCGGTCGCGCGTGCCCTGGGCGCTCGCAGGATCATTGCCTGCGACATCAACCCGCTTCGTCTCCGCGCGGCCGAAACCATGGGCGCCGACCGGGCCGTGGATGCCGGCAGCGGGGACTTGGCACGTGTGGTGAACGATATGACCGGAGGTGCCGGCGCGGATGTCGGCATGGAGTTTTCGGGTAGCGAAGCCGGATTCAACGCGGTCTTCGCCTCCCTCGCCAAGGGCGGCGACTTCCGGCTGGTAGGCGCGCCGGCGACGGCGATCCCGGTCGACTTCACCTACTGGCTGCTCAAGTGTCCGGTGATGCACAACATACACGGACGACGGATCTGGCAAACCTGGCAGCGCGCCACCGAACTCCTGGCGGCGGGCGCCGTCGACCTCGCTCCGGTCCGAAGCCACGTCCTGCCCCTCTCCGAAGCGTCGCGCGGATTCGAGCTGATCCGGGACGGCGAAGCGCTCAAGCCGGTGCTCGTACCGGACTTGTAGCCCCACATATGTCGTCATCAAGGGAAGCGACCATGACGGTCTTTGCGTCGGGAAGCCGGTTACCTAGTGTGGTGTCTGGTTAATTCGCAGCATAATCTGCGGGTCTTTTTCGCCGTCGGCTGCGTTGCTCTTCCTCGCGTGGTACCCGCCACTGCTCGTCATCGCGCCTTGCCGACAACGAAAAATCCTCCGCATATTATGCTGCGAATTAACCAGACACCACACTTGATTCAGGTTCGGAGAATTTCTGCGCCCACTCCCACCACCGCTTGAGGCAGCCGCTCGCGATCCCTTGCCGCAAACGGTTGGCCGCCGGGGTCGTCAGTGCGCGGAGCTGCAATTCGCCCTCGGTGAGAACGGGGCGTTCGTCGAGATAACCATTCTCGATCAAATGGCGCTTGAGCCGCCGGAAACTACTCTTCCGAAAGCCCCGTATACGCGGATCCCTGTTTTCGCCCAGGACGGCGAGAAACCTCTCCGGATCGCCGTCCAGCTCGCGTGCGATGGCGACCGCTTCGTCGAGGAACCGCCCGGTCAGGGTGCCGCTGTCCTCGAGGATCTCGCGGCCCACGGGCCGACCCTTTCCCTGCTTCCACAATTCACAAAAGACCTCGAGCAAGTCCAATCGCAACGGGATCTCCGGCGGAGCGACTGAACGCGAGCCCAACCTTCCGGCGAGCGGCGTGCCCGAAACGGTCTTCCACTGTCCCGCCCGCTCGATTCCGTTCGACAGGAGGTCGTGCAGCAGGTCCAGATCATCCCACAGGACGTAAAAGAAATGCTGCTCCGCAGATCCCAGCGCCGGGCGGAACGCCGGCACGCCCAGAGCCGCCCCGTATTCCTCTGGCGACAGCCCATCGGGCGTGGGGACCGCCGGTCCGGTATCCACGCGGAGCGCCTGCGGCCCGCCCGCGCTGACCGCATTCGTTCGTATCCAACCCAGATCGATGGAGGCGGCGATCTCGCAATCCTCCTTCTCGAGCGCATCCCGAATCCGGTCGACATCGAGAGGGTCGCTGGTGAGGTAGAAGATCTGGCGGTCCTGTTCTCTTGCGATGCGCCCGAGGCTTCGCACGGCGGCCTCGAATCGTTTAGGGTCGCTCTGGTCGAGTGCTTCGTCGAGAAACAGCGGCAGGACCTTGTCCTGCTCCACCTGCTCGGCGAACGCAATGCGCGCTGCCAGCAGCAACTGGGCGCGCGTACCGCTTGAAAGCTCATCGAGTTCCCGTTGGTCGCCGGTATTCAACTCGACAGCCAGGAGGCGCGGAGTCCCCTCGCCCTTTCCCAGCCGCAGTTCATAGTTGTGATAGGTGAAGCCGGAGAAATGGTCGCGTGCGCGTTCGAGAACGCGGGGCATCCGTGTCTGCTCGTACTCCTCTTCGACAGCGTCGACGAGATATCTCCCGGCCCTTGCGTACAAGGCCTCGTCCCGGAGGTCTCCCAGTCGCGCGCGGGCTTCTTCGCGGACGGCAATGAGGTCCTGCACGCCGCTGCCGCTCCTTGCTTCGTTCATCCGGGCGGTGATCTCGGCGATCTCGGCCCTCAACTCGCCCGCTCTCGCCGCCAGGCGCGACAAGCCGTCCTTGATCGGAACGAGCGCCAGGACGTCGCATTCGGCCAGTTCGGATTCGCCTGCTTCTTCAAGCTCCGTGCGGTCGAGACCGATCTGGCCCTCGAGGCTTGTCTTCTCGTGGTTCAACTCCCGATAACGCTGCAACGAATGGACGAGTGAATACAGGCCGTTCAGATCCCCTTCCTCCAGTCCGGCTTCGGCGTAGACCCGCCGGATCGCGCGGAGCGCCCCCTCGCGGGCGGCGGCGTTTTCGCCGAGTTGGCGCGTCGCGGACCGTTCGTCGGAAAGCGCCCGCTGCAACCGCGAGTCCCGGTCCGCGAGATGGTTGAGACGGGCGCTGGCCGTGGCGGCGCTCGTGGGCTGCGGTTCTCCATGATCTTCCAGGACAACGGCCAGGCTCGCCAGAAGAGCGGCATGCCGTTCTTCAAGGCCCTTGACCTTGCCCGCGGCGGCTTCGTCATCGCCGCGGGCAAGGCGGTATTGATCGAGGGCGCGCACGAAATCCACCAGTTCCGCATCGGGTGGAAGGGTATCGAGGCCGAGGCTGTCGGTCAGTTCCCGTCTGCGGGCATCGAGAGTGTTTTTCTGTTCCCGCAAGCCCTCCAGCTCGTTTTCGAGGGCTTGCCGTTCCACGTCACGGTCGCGCGCACGCTGCAAGGACGCCTGGAGGTCCGCGGTCTCTTCCTCCAGGCCGCGCAGCCGCGACTCCACGGACGGAATGTCCCATTGCTCGGGCGCTTCAAGGTCCAGCATTTCGAATGTGGTCCGTGCGGCGTCTCTTCCGGCACGGGAAGTCCTTCGATTGCCGGCGAGCAATACCGCCAACGCGATGCCGGCGCCCGCGGCCGCGAGCGGCGTCAGCAACGGATCTACCGGCACGGCCGGTACCAGCAAGACCGGTGCGACGCCTGCCAGAAACAACGCGAGGCCCAGCAGGAGCCAGTGCCATCGGGCGCGGACCCTGACGGCCGGACTGTCCGGCTCGGACACGCGCAGCCAGGAGCGCAGCGCCTCGGCCGCGTCCCGGAGCGCCTCGAGCTCTCGCTGGGCGCCTTCCGGTTCGGCGTCGCGCTCGACGAGCCGCAGCCTTTCCCGGACGACGCCGACCCGCGTATCATGTGCGTGGCTCGACCGCAGGAACTCGAACAACTCTCCATGCTTGGGCAAAGTCAGCGCCACGTTGTTGACGTCGCCCCCGGCCATTGCGGTCAACTCCGAGGCGAGCCTGCTACGAGTGGCGCTCCGTTCGCTCCTCGCCGCCTCGAGCGCGACCTCGAGACGTCCCAGCTCGTCCGCGGTCTCGCGCCAGGCCGCGAAGCCGGCCTCCTCCAGCGGGTCGGCGAGTCCGGACTCCCGCCGCGCCTCGCGCGCCTCCCCCAGCTCGTTCTCCAGAACGCGGGCCCTTTCCGCGAGCTCGTCCACCTGGGCCTGCAGCCGCTCCAGCTCCTCCACCTCCTTGCCGGTGAGGCTTGCGAGCGCGCCCGGCAAGGCCTCGATTCCCTCCACGACCGCCGCAAGTTCTTCCCGGCGGCGCGCAAGCCCGAGGGCGCGATCGACGAGAGTGAGCCGGCGGGAGGCGGTTTCCGCCTCGTGGACCTGTCTCTCCAGTTCGTCGAGCTCGCTTGTGCGCTGCTGGAGGTCGGTGTGCCTTCCCACCGCGTCCCGCAGGTTGTCCGACGCCTCGTTGAAGTCGTTGCGTTCACGGCGGCTGCGGTGTGCCGTGACGCCGGTGAACAGGTCCGCGGCGATCTTGTCCAGATCGAACCCGCCGGACATCTGCCGCCGAATTTCCGCGGCGATGTCCACCGTGCCGTCTCGGGACGAATCGATCAGATCCCAGAGGTTCAGAAAGAAACAGTGGTAGTTGTGCGACGGCGGCAGATTCGGAAAGACATTGCGCTCGCCGCCCCGTTGCCAGCGCACGCGCTCGCCTTCACGCGCTCCCCGCCAGGATTCCCCGTCCAGCTCGAATTCGCCCTCTACCGACGTCGGCCGCGAGGGGCCGCGGTCTTCCCAGTACAGTCCCTCGACCGCGCGACAGATGCTCGACTTGCCGATCCCGTTGGGGCCGAACACGACGTGGAAACCGGCTCCCGCCGCTTCGATCTCGAAGGGTTCGCTGATCCCGGGCAGCCGATTGATGGCGAGCCGCTTCAGTTTCACGATGAATCGCCCTGCCCGCGTTCGGAGAGCATGGCGCTCAACGCCGCCTTCCCCGAGCGGAAGAGAAGATCGCGCAGGGCGTCGTCCGACAGGGGGTCCGTCGCGTGGCGATGATCCTGAACCGGCGACCAGACGTCCTGCCGGGCGGTTTCGCTCAAGGCCGCGCGCGCCTCGTCGAGCATTGCCCTCGACCGGTGATCGTCGTGCCTGAGCATCAGAAGCCGTCGCGCCATCAGGGCGGCGGGATCATCTCCGGACGCGAGCTCCGCCAGGTCCAGCCGCAGATCCATGGCGTCGACGACCTTGTTGAAGAAGACCGCCGTGCCGCCGACGACCCGCCCCATGGAGTTCCACTCGCCGCCCGCGATCCAGCCCCGGATTTCCCCATAACAGGCGCTTGCCCCCTCGAGCCGCACACGCAGACCGAGCGCCCGGGGAGGGGGGGCGTCCTGCTCAAGCCGGTGGACAAGCCTCTCCGCTTCGCTCAGCATCCTGTCCGGCACGTCCTCGACACGCTCCACGCCTTCCACCGACACGGCCACGTGCTCCCACCTCAGAGGCGCGAGGGGGACCTGCATGATGTCCATTTGGCCGTTGGACACCGTCAGGCGCCAGGGACCGTGAGGCCCCGTTTCCGACGGGTCGAGCCCGACAAGCGAACCTAGATAACCGCATGGCCGGGTTCCGGTTGAGGTGGAGAGCCCTCCGACGGAAGGCTTGTGGATATGGCCCAGAAGCCAGGCGTCGTAGCCGGTGCCATCGAGCTGGGTCTGGCTGACCGGCGCGAAATGTCCGCCGGCCGCATTCAGGTCGGCGTGCAGCAGACCAATCCTGGGAGCGGGAGGCGACGGCGCCTGAAGCGGTCGCCGCAGCAGCTCCGCTACCGGACTCTGGCGCACGTGCGTTTCGCCGAAAGACCAGCCCACCACCTGAGCGACGGGAGAACCGCCTTTCGATATCGTTCTCGCTTCCCACCGGCCGCCGCCGCCCAGCAGGGTGAACCCGTCGATCACGGCCGCAAGCCGCGGCAATGCCTCGACGTCGTGGTTGCCGGCGACGGCGATGACCTCGATCCCGGCATCCAGCAGCCGCCGGACACCTTCCTCGAGCGGCAGCATCGCCTCGAATCTTGCATTGGTGTTCTCGACGAGATCGCCGGCAAACAGCACCGCATCAACCTGCTGCTCGATCGCGAAATCAACGGAAAGCCGGAGTCCGGCCGCGGGCGTGAGTTCTGTCGGGTCGACGCCCCAGGACGCGATCCCGTCGGGCAGGCCCGAACAGACTGTACCGAGGTGAACGTCACCGATGGCGAGGAGAGAAACGCCGTCTTTCATTCTGTAGATAATCTATACCTTTAGGATGGATTTATTGCTAACGAAACTGCCAGGGCGCATGCAAACCGCCGCAGTTCATACCCTTGTGTGAGTTGGTATGCCGTGTTCTCGATTTGTCGGAGAAGTAAAGTATTGTGAAGGCGGTATCGCCAAGTTCCCCAGGTCAGCGCAGATTGGCCCTATCGCCGGTCGCTGTCCCCAGGACGGCCATCAGGGCACGGTCGCCAAGAACCCACGTAACTAGAGGGCTCCCCCGTCACGCCCGGACTCGGCCAGACTAATCCTGGCGTTTACCCGTTGTGCGCCGGGGGCGGCAGCGAACCATGCCTGAGCACCGAGGAAACCGTCTCTCAACTTGCCCGGGACGGCGTCCAGATACGGGGGCATCTCCGATGCTCTGTACAACCCGCCCAAAGAGGGTGGCGGCATCTTCCTTTTTTGCAGGGCTTGCCGGGTCACCTTGAGCCGCGCGGCGACATCCGCCAAGCTGACGAGGTCCGGCTTTACCTCCCGAAGCTTCGTCCCCTCGGGCAGACCCGTCATGACCTGCTTCACCGTGTCGGAAATCACGGCCTCCGGATCCCGCCCGGCACGCGTAAACCCAAAGCCGATAAGGCCCGACGCACCAAGGCCAACGGCCGCATCATCGCACCCGGCTTCGTAGAGGGCATCGAGAATTGCTCCCTCGTCCGCGCCCTCCGGCAACGCGCACACCAGATCGAACTCGAACGCCTTCTCAGTCATGATCCCCGTCCTCCTTTCATCACACAGCCATCAGCCTTCCTGAGCAACTCGCGTGCATGAGCCCGTGGGCTGCGCGGTGTTCTCCAGACCGACATCCGACAGAAGACCCCGGAACGGCAGGCATCTCCTGCGTTCGCTGGACAGAGCACATAACCCCATGCATGTGCGCTACGCCCCTTGGCTTCCTTGACGGTCCATCCCACCGCTTCCAGCGCCTTGAGTACGGCCTCGACCTCCTTGCTCGGATGGCGTTTCCTTCCCACACATAGTCCTTTCAGTGGCGGTTGTCAATTGACAACCAAAATCGGGGAGTCCTACTTGGCCGGAAGAAATCCGGCAGAACATCTGTCAATACAGTGCATGTGACTACGGGCGGAGTTGCCCTTCGTCTCGGCACTGTTAATCGTCAATCGGCTCATCTAGCCGGATCTGAAGAGGAGAGCCCTGCTTGCGGAGACGGCATTGGTGGTCTGGGGCGGGACAAAGCGCAGGACCGTTGCGGAGAATGAAGCTGCTTATCTCCGCAATTTAAGCGGAAATTACCTTGCCGATGCGGAGAATGAGTGCTATATTCTCCGCATGTTGTACGGAGAATATCCTGCTTACATCTGGCAACGACCGGACTGGCCTCAGTTCCAGCAGGATACGGGCCGGCTCGCCAAGCGCCTCGCGCGGACGCGCCACCGCCAGGGAATACTGCTCGGCCGCATGCAGGCGCTGGGGTTCGAGATGCGCAGCGAAGCCACGTTGCGCACACTCACCGAGGATGTCGTGAAGACCAACGAGATCGAAGGAGAGACACTCGTTCCCGACCAGGTCCGGTCGTCGATTGGGAACCGCCTCGGTCTGGATGTCGGCGGCCTTCCGGCCCCGGATCGAAACGTCGACGGTGCGGTCGAGATGGCGCTCGACGCCACCCGGAACCACGCTGCGCCCTTGACGGAAGAACGGCTGCTTTCGTGGCACGCCGCCCTGTTCCCGACCGGGCGTAGCGGCATGCGCCGGATCCGCGTGGGCCAATGGCGCGACGACGCGGACGGGCCGATGGAAGTCGTCTCAGGCCCGATCGGCCGTCAGCGCGTTCACTACACCGCCCCGCCGGCCGACCGCCTCGGGGACGAGATATCCAGGTTCCTGGATTGGTTCCAGGACACACAACCCATGGAACCCGTGCTCGCCGCCGGCGTCGCCCATTTCTGGTTCGTCACCATTCACCCCTTCGATGACGGCAACGGACGTATCGCGCGGGCCATCGCGGACATGGCGCTGGCGCGGTCGGAACAGAGCCCCGAGCGCTTCTACAGCATGTCCGCTCAGATCCGCCTGGAGCGCAAGACTTACTACGACATCCTCGAGACGACTCAGAAAGGCGGCTTGGATATAACGGATTGGCAGGTCTGGTTTCTCGAATGCCTCGCGCGCGCAATCGAAAACGCTCAACATTCCCTCGCCACAGTTCTGACCAAGGCCCGGTTTTGGGAGGTCCATGCCTCCGACATGCTGAACGAGCGCCAGGTGAAGACCCTGAACCGGCTTCTGGACGGTTTCGAAGGGAAGCTCACCTCGTCGAAGTGGGCGACGATGAACCGCTGTTCCCAAGACACGGCGAATCGAGACATCCGTAATCTGATCGAGCGTGGGATCCTGGTCCGTAGCGATGCCGGGGGTCGCAGCACCAGTTATGAGTTGTTCACCGCTGCGAAGAGATGATGGCTCTGTCCATTGCCACACTTCTACAATTCGTCCTGGCTGGAGCCTTCTCCGGGAATGAACAAGCGCCCATAAATTTTCTCGGCGTAGTGATCGGTCATTCCCGCGATGTAGTCACACACTCTTCTTGCCTTGGTGTCGCCCTCATCTAACGTCTCCCAAGCCGTCTTGGGAACGAGTTGAGTCGGCGCTTTGACAATTTCATCGAAGAGATCCTCCACGATACGTTGACCACGACGTTCAAGTTGTTGGACTTCAGGACGCTCAATGACGAGCTTATAGGCGAGCTCCTTTAAACCCTTGAGTAGATCTGCAACAGGCCGTTCGAACCCGATATAGTATTTGAGCAATGGGTGGGAATATCCTTCGCACTCCAAGACTCTGGCAGACGTAATAAACAAATTGACCAGTTTGCCGATGAACCGTTTTCGCTTGAAGCTATCGGTGAAAAGCTTCCTGCCAAATTCGCGACGATACACAGCCCTTTTCCCTGACCCTATCTTTTTCCCATACTCATCGAATACTGGCCTCAATCCATCAATAACATCTTCCTTTCGTACCATTTTCCTGGCGACGATATCCTCTAGATCGTGTACGCCATACGCTATGTCGTCGGCCATTTCCATAAGCGAACTATCCAGTGTTCGGTGTGCTGGCTTTCCTTCAATGGTTCTAGCAGCTCTCAGTTGATTCACCTCCGCGTCGTCAAATGGCCGAAATGCCCAACCAACTATTTCTTCTTCGGTGTCGAAGTAACATTTTGGCGGTTTGTCACGAAACCGCTCCCTATCGAACACCGAATAAGGCACCGGATACTTCAACAGCGCCAGAACAAGACGGCGCGTTGGATTCATTCCCTTTCCGGGTTTGTATTTTTCTAAGCGTGAAACAATCCTTAGTGTTTGACCGTTGGCTTCAAAGCCACCACAATCGACCATCCGGGCATGGAGTGCCTTTTCCCCTCCGTGGCCGAACGGAGGGTGTCCAAGGTCATGGGCCAAACACGCCGCCACCAACAAATCTTTTGGCGGCAGCCACTTACGTGCCGCTTTCGGTGTTGTGGATCGGCGTCTTAGTGAACTCAACAGCCCTTCTCCGATCCCCGCCGCCTCAATCGAATGTGTGAGCCTAGTGCGATGAAAATCGCCCTCACCGACACCCATCACTTGTGTTTTTGCTTGTAGACGACGAAATGCGGACGAGTGGACGACGCGAGCCTTATCTCGCTGGTAGTCATTACGGCGGTCTTTTGGTCTGGGGCGTTCATCCCCCCAATATCGCCTTCGGAATTTGCGATCGATCATTCAGAGCATCCTACGGTAATCAGGAGTGTATACTAGATAATCGCTGCATTTCGCCCATTGTACAAAAGGCGCGTGTTGATAAGGCGAATCTCTACTTCAACTTCATCGCTTCCGCGGAGTGGCCGAAGCCCGTCGCGTTCGAAAACGGTATGTAGTTAGCGTACACAATCTGAGATCGCCCCTCTCCGCGTCCATGGGGGCACGTGTGACTGCAACTCAATTCCACGTCTTCAACTCCGGATAAACCTCCGTCGCGAACAGCTCCATGCTCCGCTTCGTCTCCTCGTGGGTCATGAAGCCGGCCTGGTTCATCATGAGCAGGTGGCCGACGCCGCAGCGGTCGTGGAGGTACTTGACCTTCGAGATGACCTTCTTGGGGGTGCCGGCGATGATGACGCCCTGGTTGATGAGGTCCTCGTAGGTGCGGTTGTAGCGGGCGTTGCCCTTGGGGTCGAAGAAGCGGGTGAGGCCCTGGGGGGGCACGAATCCGGGCGGGGCGAAGAAGCCCACGGGGCGGCGCTTGTTGAGGTACCAGAGGAGTTTGCGGCCGCCCTCCTCGGCCTTCTGGTCGGTCTCGCCGGTGAAGGTCAGGGCGCAGTAGGCAAACCTATCGGAGCCGGGCTCGGGGTAGTTCATCTCCTCGCAGCGCTTGCGGTAGGCGCCGAAGAGGGCTTCGGTCTGTTCGTAGGAGGTCAGCACGGTGGCCAGGGTGTAGTGGTGGTCCGCCACCCAGGGGACTGCCGCCGGCTGGCTGCCGGTGATCCAGATGGGGGGATGGGGCTGCTGGTAGGGCCGCGGCCACGGGTTGACGTAGCGGTAGTGGTAGTGCTTGCCCTCCCAGTTGAACACGTCCTGGGTCTTCCACGCCTTGATGATGAGGTCGTGGGCCTCCTGCATCCGTTCCCGGGTGTCGGCGGGGTTGGTGTTGGCGGGATGGATCTCGGTTCCGACGCCGCGGACGAAGCCGGCGATGAGGCGGCCGCCGGAGATGACGTCCAGCATGGCGGCGTCCTCGGCCACCTGGATGGGGCTCCGGTGCGCCAGCGGGAAGCCCAGCACCAGGATCCTGGCTCGCTTGGTGCGCCGCACCAGGGTGCCGGCGGTGATGGAGACGTTGGCCGCCATGCAAGTGGCGGTGGCGTGGTGCTCGTTGAGCATGATCTCCAGGCCCAACTCGTCGGCGTACTCGTACTCGTCAAGGTAGCGGTTGTAGAGATCGTGGGCGATCTTGGGGTCACAGTAGCGGTTGGGCAAGGTCACGCGCATGGCCCCGTAGGTTTCCTCCGCGTCGTCTGCAAGAAACGGATAGGGCATTTCGGTGAAATGATAGGCCAGCATCTCCTGGTCCTCCTTTGCCTCTCTAGCTTTCCAGGAACGTCGTGACCGCCTGTGCCAGCGCCTTGGGCTGCTCCCAGTGCGGGTAGTGGCCGGCGCCCGGTATTGCGGTGAAGCCGGCGCCGGGGATGGCCTGCTGTAGCGCCCGGCCGTAGTCCGGGGTCACCACGCGGTCGCTCTCGCCCCAGAACACGTGTGTGGGGACCCGCACCCGGGCCAGCCGCCGCATGAGCTTCGGGTTGTACATGAAAGGACGCCAGGCGAACTTCAGCACCGACTGGCGGTTGCGCAGCAGCGTGAGCAGCTCCTTGCCCTCCACGCCCTCCATGCCCGGCCACCGGAGCGCCTTGGCCGCGGCCGGGTCGTGCCACGCCAGCTCGGCGACCTCCTGTACCGTGTAGACATAGACATCCTGCACGTCGCGCACGGTGGGAGCGGAAACCTTGATGCCCACCGAATCGATCAGCGCCAGGCGCCGGATCTGCTGGTGCGCGCGCACCGCCATCTCGGCGGCAACCCAGCCGCCGAACCCGTGGCCGACCACGTCCACCGGACCCGCGTCCAGAATTTCGAGAAGGTCCAGCCCGAGGAAGGCCAGATCTTCCATCGTGTCGACCCAACTCGGCAACTCGGACTGGTTCACCCCGGGCAGCGATGGCACCACCGCACGGAAATGCTTCGCCATGGCATCGTCAAAAGGGGGCGCCGGCTTATCGAGCTGGTCGCCGTAAAGGATCACCACCGGGGCGCCGTCTCCGTGTTGACGCACCCCCAGCTTGACGCCATCGACCTCCATGGTCTCGGACAACCACGTCATGAACCCTGCTCCTCCGCGTGCCGCTTGATGAAATCGATGGCCAGTGCGTTGAACTCCTCCGGGTGCTCCGCGTGGGAGCAATGCCGCGACTGGTCGAAGACCTTCACCTCCGATCCCGGTATTTCGCTCTGCAGATCGGCGGCATAGGTCGGGAACCGCAACGGGTCCTGTGCCCCCGCCACGATCAGCACCGGGCAGCGTATCCGGCCGTAGTCGGGCCGCACCGGACGGAATCCGCGAGGTTGTCCCGAGGGCGCCAGGCGGGCGGCCGCGCAGGCCTCCCACACCCCCGGTTCCAGGCTTGCCTGCCAGCGCTCCTCCACCACGTCGTCGGCCCACCAGCGCTCGTTGTAGAAACAGACACGGAGGATGTCGCGCATCTGCTCCCGCTCGCCGGTGTAGCCGGTGAGCACCTTGCGTTCGTCGTTGTCCGGCGCCTTGCCGCCGCCGCTCACGGCGATCACGGACGCAACGTCGAAACGCACGTCCGTCGCCATCTGCAGGCAGAAGCCGCCGCCGAAGGAGTTGCCGACAAGGTGCACCGGGCCGAGGCACATGGTGCGAAGGAACCCGTCGATGTGCTTGAGCCTGAAACCCAGCGCATCGCTGAAGCTGTAGACGAGATCGGTGCGCCCGAAGCCGGCCAGATCCGGCGCGTAGACATGGAAGTGCTCGCCGAGCTGGGCGATGTTGTAGCGCCAACTGAACTCGGCGCGGCCGCCAAATTCACCGCTGTGGATCAGCACCACCGTGGGGCCGTTACCGGCCCCGGCCTCAAGGTAGTGGGTGCGAATCTGGCCTACCTGAACGTAGTGTCGGCTCACGCCCTGGGGAAGATCGCTCACGGAGCCCTGCGTAGCCGATAGGCCCGTACCTGTC
The DNA here is from genome assembly GCA_028818755.1 of Deltaproteobacteria bacterium. GTDB lineage: Bacteria > Desulfobacterota > Binatia > UBA9968 > JAJDTQ01 > JAJDTQ01. Next base: position 13,527 of record JAPPNF010000160.1, read on the forward strand.
AAACCGAGGGCCGGCGGGTGGTTCCCCGCCGCCTCGACCCCTGGATTCCCGCTTGCGCGGGAATGACGATTCCGGGTGTCGTACCGTTCCCCACGGCGCCCCGGACTCGCAGGCGGACCGACTATGTGGTAGTGTCTGTCCTGTCTCATCCGAGACACAAACCCAACCCACCTGAAACGCAGGGAGGCCGTATGCACTGGGGTATGGAAAACAGAATGGCGCGCATCATCCAGCCGGATGACGGGCGCTGTGTGATGCTGGCCGTGGATCACGGCTATTTCCTGGGCCCGACGAGCGGGCTGGAGCAACCGCGGGAGACCATCGAGCCGCTGCTGCCCCACGCCGACGCCATCATGCTCACCCGCGGCGTGCTGCGGAACGCGGTGGACGCCAACATGCAGGCGCCGGTGGTTCTGCGCGTGTCCGGCGGCACCAGCATCCTGAAGGAGCTCTCCAACGAGGACATCACCGTGTCCATCGAGGACGCCATCAGGTTGAACGTCTCGGCCATGGCGCTGTCGATCTTCGTGGGGTCGGAGTTCGAGAAGGAGACCCTGGTGAGCCTGGCCAAGCTGGTGGACGAGGGCGAGCGGTACGGTATTCCCGTGCTGGCCGTCACCGCCGTGGGCACGAACATGGCCCGGGACGAGCGCTACCTCAGCCTGTCGTGCCGCATCGCCGCCGAACTGGGCGCCCACATCGTCAAGACCTACTACTGCGAGGGCTTCGAGAACCTGGTCAACAGCTGCCCGATTCCCGTGATCGTGGCGGGCGGCAAGAAGACCCCGGAGATGGAAGCGCTGGAGCTCACCAAGAACGCCGTCGACCACGGCGCGGTGGGCGTCGACATGGGCCGGAACATCTTCCAGTCCGACAGCCCCGCGGGGATGATCCAGGCGGTGCGCGCCATCGTTCACGGCGGCGCCTCGGTCGAGGACGCCTACCAAGTCTACGAAGCGTCGAGACCGTCGGCGGCGGAGCGAGCAGCCGGATAGCGGGCAGCGATCGAAACCGTCATTCCGGCGAAAGCCGGAATTCATGGGTGGAGAGGTGCCGATTCCCGGGTTTCCCCCACACACCACTCCGCATGGATTCCGGCTTTCGCCGGAATGACGGTTTCGCACTTCGGTGGGTAGTCCGACACAATACGTGGGTGCGGGCTCACCGGAACCCGTTTTTGGTCATTTCCAACCTCAGGAACGACCCATGCGCGTAGCCATGTACTACAGCAACGACGACGTCCGGCTGGAGGAACTGCCCGTCCCCCAAGCCGGTCCGGGTGAGTTGCTGATGCGGGTGCAGGCCAGCGGCATCTGCGGCACCGACGTGCTGGAATGGTACCGGCGCAAGCAGGCGCCCCGGGTGCTCGGGCACGAGGTCACCGGCGAGGTGACGGAGGTGGGCGCCGGTGTCACGGGTTTCGCGCCCGGGGACCGCATCGTCACCACCCACCACGTTCCCTGCAACGACTGCCATCACTGCCTCTCCGGGCACGCCTCGGTCTGTCAGCTCATGCGGGAGACCCACTTCGATCCCGGCGGCTTCGCCGAGTACCTGCGGCTGCCCAAGGTCAACGTGGATTCCGGCACCTTCCTGCTTCCCGACAGGATCTCCTTCGAGCAGGGCTCCTTCGTCGAGCCGCTGGGCTGTGTCGTCCGAGCCCAGGACCACGCCCGCGCGCCGTTGCAGGAAAACGTGCTGGTCATAGGCACCGGCATCGCCGGGCTGCTGCACGTCCAGGTGGCCCGGAGCCGCGGGGTAAAGACCCTGGTCGCCACCGACATCAACGAAGAACGCCTGCGCCTGGCCCGATCCCTGGGCGCTCACCACACCTGCCATGCCACCGACGACGTGCCGGCGCGCGTTCGCGAAGCCTGCGGCGGACGGCTGGCGGACCTCGTCATCGTGTGCACCGGCGCCGCCCCGGCGATCCGGCAAGCGTTCCAGAGCGTCGAGCGCGGCGGCAAGCTGCTCTTCTTCGCCTCCACTCCCGCCGGGCACGAGGTGCCCATGCCGCTGTACGAGATGTGGCGCGACGAGATCGGCCTCGTCACTTCCTATGGTGCCAGCCCGCGGGACCTGAAGGATGCGGTGGAGTTGTTGGACGGCGGCAAGGTCAACGTGGATGAGCTCGTCACCCACCGCCTCACGCTCGCGGAGACGGGGAAGGGCTTTCAACTCGTGGCCAACGCCAAGGATTCGCTGAAAGTCATCATCGAGCCGCAGAGAGCCTGACCCAGCGGCGCGAGTCCCTTACTCGATTTCGGTCGTTTCAGGCTGTGATTCCCGGACCTTGCCCGCGGCTATCTCACGCAGGGCCACGACGATCTCGCGGTTGTCGGCGTCGACCAGGGGCTTGGCGCCCTTGAGGAGCTGCTTGGTGCGCTGGGAACCGAGCATCACGAGCTTGAAGCGGTTGGAAACTTCGTTGAGGCAATCTTCGACGGTAATTCGTGCCACGGCACTTTCTCCTGCAATGCGACGGCCGGCGGGCGGCTACGCGATATTCTGCTGCTCCAGTAGCTCTTCTTGACCCGACGTCTCGATCTCGAAGCCCAGGTCCTCGATCATCCGGTGGGCGTCGGAGGCGTCCTGGCCTGAAGTCGTCAGGTAGCCGTTAACGAAAATCGAGTTGGCCGGGTACAGGCTCAGCGGCTGCAGCGAGCGCAGGTTGACCTCCCGGCCGCCCGCCACGCGGATTTCCTTGCTCGGGTTGACGAAACGGAACAGGCACAGGACCTTGAGGCAGTACTGTGGCGTCAGGTTCGAGCGCCCCTCCATCGGCGTTCCCGGGATGGCGTGGAGGAAATTCACCGGAATGGAGTCCACATCCAGCTCACGCAGCGAGACCGCCAGGTCCATGACGTCGTCGTCCTGCTCGCCGAGGCCGACGATGCCGCCGCAACAAGTGGACAGGCCCGCGGCCTTGACGCTCTCCAGGGTCGCCACCCGGTCGTCGTAGCTGTGGGTGGAGACCACCTCGGGGTGGTAGCGGCTGCTGGTGTTGAGATTGTGGTTGATGCGCTCGACGCCGGCGTCCTTGAGGATCCGCGCCTTGGACTCCGTCAAGAGCCCCATGCATGCGCAGATGTTGATGGGGACCTTGCTCTTGATCTCGGCAACGGCCTCGGCCATCTTCTCCGTCTCCTTGAGCGTGGGGCCGCGGCCGCTGTTGACCAAGCAGAAGCGCATGGCGCCCGCCTCTTTGGCCTTGACGGCGGCGTGCACCAACTCCTCCTTGGCGAGGAACGGATACTTGTCGATCTCGGCCTCGGAAACCGACGATTGCGAGCAGTAGCCGCAGTCCTCGGGGCAGAGCCCGCTCTTGGCGTTCATCAGGACGTGTATCTGCACCCTCTTGCCGAAGTAGTGGTGGCGGACACGGAAAGCGGCCTCGAGCAGTTCCGGCAGTCTCTCGTCGGCGCCGTGGATAACGGACTTCATTTCCGCGCGCGACAGGAGGTCTCCGGAGAGTGCCTTTTCCGCGAGATCAGCGTACCTCGGTTCCACTTTGGACATGGGGTTTCCGTGTAACATGGGGGGTGCGAACTTGCAACCAAACGGCCGGCCGCGGGGCGCCGCGAGCCTGTGTGCGTAATCAAACACAACCCCTCTCCCTCTGGGAGAGGGTGGCCGAAGGCCGGGTGAGGGCCTATGCGATGAAGAGGTTGAAGATCTGGCCCCGCTGGTTCGACACCGTCTTGGGCATCAGCAGCCGTGTCTCGGGCGCCAGGGCGCTTTGGGCGACCTCCCAGTTGGTCTGCGGCAACGGGTCCAGGGCGCGGATCTCGTCGAGCGAAAGGTACACCGCCCGGTCCACTTCCCGGAGGTCCGGCTTGGGCTCGGCGGTGATTCCCCGGAGCAGCAGCACGACGTAGAGGCTGTTGCCCGAGTCCTCGTCGTAGCGGCTGCGAACGCCGAGCACCCCCTCGACCTCGGCCTCCACTCCGGCCTCTTCCGCCACCTCCCGGACCACCGCCTCCTCAATGGTTTCGTCGGGCTCGATGAAGCCGCCGGGCACCTGCCAGTTGCCGTGCCCGCGGCGCGACGCGCGCCGCACGAACAGCAGGCGCCCGTCCCGCACCACCGCCCCACCCACGCCAATGTTGTAGCCCGTGTTGTAGCGTTCCGGTATCGCCATCTCGTCGCTTCCACCCGCCGGAGACCCTCACCCCAACCCACTCCCGGAGGGAGAGGGTGTCGGAGGCCGGGAGTCGTCAGGACCTTCAATAATTCGCCGTGACGGAAGCGTCGGCGCAAGAAACCGTAGGAAAACGCAATCCTCGGGTGTTATACCTTGGGCCATGAACACGAGTCCAGCGAACCCGGTTTGGAACGCCCGCACCGGAACAGGGGCCGGAGGACGATGAATGGTTGACGCCCTTGGCTGGCGGCGGAAGTTCGCGGTCATCGCCCCCTCCACCAACACCTCGGTGCAGCCCGAGTTCGACGACATGCGGCCGCGCGGGGTGACCAACCACTTCGGCCGGATCTGGATACCCGACGATCCCGTCCACGACGACGCGGACTTCGAGCAGTTGATGCGGAACATCCGCACGGGGGTGGACGACGCCATCGACCGGGTCATGACCTGCCGGCCCGACTACCTGATCATGGGCATGTCCTCGGAGACCTTCTGGGACGGCGCCGAGGGAAGCCGGCGGTTGCTGGATGCGGTGGAACGGCGGGCGGGGGTGGGGGTCGCCATGGGGTCCTACGCATGCGAGGCGGCGTTCGAAGCCTACGGCGGCATCCGGCGCCTCGGGGTGATAACGCCCTACATGCCCGTGGGGGACGCCCAGGTGGTGCGCTTCTTCACCGACTGCGGCTACGAGGTGGTGCGCCTCAAGGGACTCAAGTGCGAGAGTCCGGTGCTGATCGCCCACGTGCAGGCGGACGCGCTGGAGGCGGCCATCCGTGAGGTGGACGGCGACGACGTGGACGCGGTGGTCCAGGTGGGCACCAACCTGGCCATGGCGCGGCTGGCGGGGGAAGCGGAACAGCGCCTCGGCAAGCCGGTCATCGCCATCAATACGGCCATCTACTGGTACGCGCTGCGGCAGAACGGGCTGTCGGACAAGGTCGACGGCTTCGGCGGCCTGCTGTCGCGATTCTAGTGTCCTGTCCCACGTAATTCTTTACTAAGATGCGCAGGATTTTTTGTTGTCGGCAAGGCGCGATGACGAGCAGTGGCGGGACCACGCGAGGAAGAGCAACGCAGCCGACGACAAAAAAGACCAGCAGATTAGTAAAGAATTACGTGGGACAGGACACTAGTCCGCACCGCCGGAACCGCCGACGGGACGACCTCCTGTAGGGGCGACCGGCCGGTCGCCCCTACCCCGAGCATGGGAGAGGACATGGGCATCAGGGTTTACCGGGTAGCGGCGTGGGAGGCCGTATCCGGATTAAGACACGGTTTTCTGGGCCGCAACGGCGGCAACAGCCGGGGCGCGTTCGCAAGCCTCAACGTCTCGTTCGCGGTGGGCGACGATCCGCAGGCGGTCAAGGACAACTACTGCGACATGAAACGCGCCGTGGGCATGACGGGCACGCGGATGGTGACCATGCGCCAACAACACGGCGACAACGTCATCGACGTTGCCGAGCCGTGCAAGGATGCGGGCGAGGGCGACGCCATGGTGACGGACGCTCCCGGGGTATTCCTGGGCGTGCTCACCGCGGACTGCGTGCCCATCATCTGCTGGGCGCATACCTCCCGGCGAAGACTGGCCGCGGTGGTCCACGCGGGTTGGCGCGGCACCCTGGCCGGCGTGGCCGCCAAGACAGTGCGGCACATCGAGAGCCGCTACGGGACCGCACCGGAGGACCTGCGGTGCGCCCTGGGACCGGCCATCGGAGGCTGCTGCTACGAGATCGGCCCCGACGTTTCGGAGCCGCTCATCGCGGCGTGGGGCGGCGACGCGGAAGCCTCCCTCGAACGCAGGGACGGCAAGACCTACCTCGACTTGCGCCGGTTGAACGCCGCGCTGCTGGCCGCGTCCGGTGTGCCGGAGGACCGGATCGCTACCGTGGGCCCCTGCACCGCGTGCAACCCGGGCGATCTCTTCTCCTACCGGCGCGAATCGAAAAGCGGCCGCGGCGCCACCGGCCGTCAGGCGAGCTTCATCGGCTGGCCGGAAACCCCGTAACTTGTGGTGTGTACGGCGGAAGGAAGGGCAGGAAACAAGGGCGGGAAACGACAAAGCCCTGGCTGACGCGTTGGCCAGCCAGGGCTCGGTGTACTGTCGGAATTGACCAAGACCCTCAATTCCGAAAAGGCTCGAGAGCCTAGGTCTCAGTCACCTCGCAGCTACATATGTCACTCATATTTTGACCACCTCCTTTCCCTGCTTGGCTGTATCCTAGGGGAGCGGAGCTGGTTTGTCAAACTTTATGATCGGTAACGGCCGCCCGCTTCCGAGAACCGCTTCACGGCGAACGCCGCGGCATTCCGTACCCGGACATCCGGGTCGTCCGCGGCAGCCTTCCCGAGGGCTTCCAGCCCCTCCGGCCCGATCCCGGACTCCTTCGCAAGCGTGGTGGCCACCGCCACCCGGACCAACGGCTCCGGGTCCGCGATGGCATGGAGCACGGCGGCCGGCAAGCCGGCCCCGGCCGCGCCGACATCCCGCAGGCAGTAGACTGCCATGCGCCGCTGGGTGGGCGTGCCGTGCCGCAGGAGATCCTCCAGGCGCGCCTCCACCTCCGGATAGCGCTTTCCCAGGTCGGTGAGCAGCAGTTGCGTGGCCCACCGGAGGTCCTGGTCGCCGCTTCCGAGTCCCCACTCGAGCACTTCGAGGCAGGCCGCGGACGGACGCGCGACTTGGCCGAGGGCATAGGCGACGGGCCACCGGGGCGCTTCGCGCAGCCGTTGCGCCAGGACCTCGGCCACCTCCGGCTCGTCCGCCGCCAGCGCCACCAACTGCTCTACCGCCCGGCGCACCACCGCCTTGTCGGTCTGGTCCAACGCATCGAGCAAGGCCGCCATGCGCTGGTTCGGGAGCTCGTGTTGCATCAGTAGCGTGAAGTACGACTCAACGCGGTTGTGACGGATGGAGGAGGTCCCGCAGCCGGGCCGGGTAGTCCGTGATGATGCCGTCGACCCCGAGGGCCAGGAGATCCCTCATCTCGTCCACTTCGTTGACGGTCCAGACATGGACCTCGACGCCCCGGCGGTGGGCGGCGTCCACCGACGCCCGAGTGACGAGGGGCATGCCCAGATAGCGACGCGGGATTTGCAGCGCCTGGCCGGGAACGTCCAGCGGCGGCTCCCGTCCCGTCCAGAGCGCGGTCATGAAGGCGCGGATCTCGCCCGTGGAAAACCCGGTGGCGACGGGCAGGCCGCGACGGCGGATGACCGCGCGCGCGGCGGCCATCATGGCGTCGCCCTCGGCTGCCACCAGCACCTCCTCCGCCTTGCCGAACTCCTCCACGAGATCGAACAGAGTCTCGATGGCCGGCGCAGACAGTTCCTTGATCTCCAGCGTGGCCTTGGTCCCGGGAAAGTCCGAGAAGAACTCCCGCAGGGTGGGCACGCCGATGCCCCGGCCTCGAAACGGATGAGTGGCGCCGCCGTCTGGGCTGAAGCGAAAACCGGCGTCGAGCTGCTTCAACTCCGAAACATCCATCTCCCGCACCGTGCCGGCGCCGTCCGTGGTTCGCTGGACGGTCTCGTCGTGAATGATAACGATCTCGCCGTCGCGGCTGGCGTGAACGTCAAGCTCGATGAAGGTCGCGCCATCCTCCAGGCCGCGGCGAAACGAGAACAGGGTGTTTTCGGGCGTGGTCCCGGCGGCGCCGCGATGCCCCGCGATTCTCGGCGGCGGGTCCGAGAAGAACGGATATGAGGGTGCTCCGGTCATGGCTTGCTAGGCTGATGCCCCGTCGGAGTCCGGGGCAATCCTTGAATTTTCACCTTGGGGAAACTACAATTCCGGGGGTTCTCTGGTATTCCCAGGATCCATCGACATTGATAACCGCGACGACGTTCCGTGGTCAAGAGACCGAACCGTGTACCGTAGCGGCAGGCGATGCCGCCACCGCATGAGATTGGACGGACACGGACCGGTCATGAACCACCGGAAGGCGGCAGGCAAGGGGCGTTGATGGCTGTAGAGGATCGGCTACTCAGACTGAAGGAACTGGACCGCCGGGCGGAGTTGGGCGGCGGCGAGGTGCGCATTCGCCGGCAGCACAAGGAAGGCAAGCTGCTGGCGCGGGAACGCATCGAAATCCTTCTGGACCAGGGCAGCTTCGTGGAGCTGGACCGCCTGCGGACCCACGAATGCACCGACTTCGACATGCAGGACCAGAAGATCCCCGGCGACGCCGTGGTCACGGGATCCGGCACCATCGACGGCCGCACGGTCTTCGTCTACGCCCAGGACTTCACCGTCTTCGGCGGCAGCCTGAGCGGCGTGGTGGCGGACAAGATCTGCAAGGTCCAGGAGCTGGCCATGCAGAACGGCGCGCCGATCCTGGGCATCAACGACTCCGGCGGCGCGCGCATCCAGGAGGGCGTCGTCAGCCTCGACGGCTACGCCCGCATCTTCGCCAACAACGTCACGGCGTCGGGCGTCGTCCCCCAGATATCCGCCATCATGGGACCCTGCGCCGGCGGCGCGGTCTACTCGCCGGCCATCACGGACTTCATCTTCATGACCAAGAACACCGGGTACATGTTCATCACCGGCCCGGACGTCATCAAGACCGTGACCCACGAAGAGGTCACCAAGGAAGAGCTGGGCGGGGCCGAGACCCACACCCACAAGAGCGGCGTGGCCCATTTCTCCGCGGACAACGACAAGGACTGCCTGCTCATGATCCGGGAGCTCATGAGCTTCCTCCCCAGCAACAACCTGGAGGAGCCGCCGTTCCGTCCCACCGAGGACGACCCCTACCGCCGCGACCAGCGCTTGCAGCACGTGGTGCCGGAGAACGCCAACCTCCCCTACGACATGAAGGAGCTGGTCGCCGCGGTGGTGGACGAGGGCTACTTCTACGAGGTCCACAAGGAGTTCGCGCCCAACATCGTGGTGGCGTTCGCGCGGCTGGGAGGGCGGACGGTGGGCATCGTCGGCAACCAGCCGGCGCATCTGGCGGGGTGTCTGGACATCAACGCCTCGGTGAAGGCGTCCCGCTTCGTGCGCTTCTGCGACTGCTTCAACATACCGGTGATCACCTTTGTCGACGTGCCGGGCTTCCTCCCGGGCATCAACCAGGAATACGACGGCATCATCCGCCACGGCGCCAAGCTCCTGTTCGCGTACGCCGAGGCCACGGTGCCGAAGATCACCGTCATCACCCGCAAGGCCTACGGCGGCGGCTACATCGTCATGGCCAGCAAGTTCCTGCGCGGCGACATCAACCTGGCCTACCCGGCCTCGGAGATTGCGGTGATGGGCCCCGAGGGCGCCATCAACATCGTCTTCCGCGACCAGCTCAAGGACGCCAAGGACGAGAAGAAGACCCGGCAGAAGCTGGTGGACGACTACCGGCGGCTGTTCGCCAACCCGTTCCGTTCCGCCGAGCTCGGCAACCTCGACGCCATCATCGTGCCCGAGGACACCCGTCCCACGCTGATCCGTTCGCTCGAGATGCTGAAGAAGAAGCGCGACAACAGCCTCCCCAGGAAGCACGGCAACATCCCCCTCTAGTGGCCCGTAACATGCAAATCGAGACCAAGATGCGTAGGATTTTTTGTTGTCGGCAAGGCGCGATGACGAGCAGTGGCGGGTACCACGCGAGGAAGAGCAACGCAGCCGACGGCGAAAAGGACAAGCAGATTGGTTTCGATTTGCATGTTGCGGGCCACTAAGAGCGGGGCGAGTATCGGGATCGCCTGAAGATGTTCAAACGGATCCTGGTGGCCAACCGCGGCGAGATCGCCGTCCGCATCATACGGGCGTGCCGCGAGCTGGACATCGAGAGCGTGGCGGTCTACTCCGAGGCCGACCGCGAGGCGCTTCACGTCAAGTACGCCGACTACTCCTATCCGGTGGGACCGGCTCCGTCCACGGAGAGCTACCTCCGCATCGACCGGATCATCGACGCCGCCAGGAAAAGCAGGGCCGACGCCATACACCCGGGTTACGGCTTCCTCGCCGAGAACGCGGAGTTCGCCCAGGCCTGCGCGGAGGCGGGCATCGTCTTCCTGGGGCCGTCTCCGGAAGTCATCAAGCAGATGGGCGACAAGGTCAATGCCCGGGCGCTCATGAAGAAGGCGCGGTTGCCGGTGATTCCCGGCTCCGACGACATCCTCAGCTCCGAGGAAGAGGTGCTCGAGACCGCCGCGGCCATCGGCTACCCCTGTGTCCTCAAGGCCGTGGCGGGCGGCGGCGGCAAGGGGCTGCGGCTGGTGGAGTCCAGCGACGAGATACGCTCCGCCTATCGCGCGGCGCGCTCCGAGGCGGCCTCCTCCTTCGGTGATTCCCGCCTCTACGTCGAGAAGTACCTGGAGCGGTGCCGCCACATCGAAGTGCAGCTATTGGCCGACATCTACGGCAAGGTGCTGCACCTGTACACCCGGGAGTGCTCCATCCAGCGCCGCCATCAGAAGATCATCGAGGAATGTCCCGCGCCGACCATCGACCTCAGGATGCAGAAGGTCATGGGAAAGACCGCGGCCCAGGGTGCGAGGGCGCTGGGCTACACCGGCGTCGGCACCATGGAGTTCCTGGTGGACCGCCACAAGAACTTCTATTTCCTGGAGATGAACACCCGCCTGCAGGTGGAGCACGCCATCACCGAGCGGATCATGGGCATCGACCTGGTGAAGGCGCAGATCAACGTGGCCGCGGGCGCGCCCCTGCCCTGGTCCCAGCGGCAGATCCGCCCCACCGGGCACGCCATCGAATGCCGCATCTACGCCGAAGACCCGGAGACCGACTTCATGCCGTGTCCGGGAAAGATCGAGGGATTGCGGCTGCCCGAGGGCTTCGGCATCCGCAACGACTGCGGCGTCTACGAGGGCGGCGACATCCCGATCCACTACGACCCCATGATCGCCAAGCTTATCGTCTGGGGCGAGGATCGCGCGGAGGCCATACGGCGCCTCAAGCGCGCCTTGCGCGAGTACCAGGTGCGCGGCGTCAAGACCAACATCCCCTTCCACCAGTGGATGCTGCGCCACCCCCAGTTCATCGAGGCCGACGTCTACACCGGATTCGTGGACGAACAGCGGGGCTTCATGACCATGGAGGACCTCTATCCGGACCGCCACGTGGCGTTGGCTTCGGCGGCCATCGTGGCGCTGCACCGGGAGCAGGAGCGCGCGCTCCGGATGGTGGAAAAGGGGGCGGCGGAAAAATCCGAATGGCGCGAGACCGCGCGCAGGGAGGCGCTACAGTTCCACTCCGGCGTGTCGAGCCCGAGGAACGGGTGGTAGGGCCGTGGCGTTCATCGCAAAGCTCGGCGGCCAGACGTCGGTGGTGCGCATCACCGAGACCGAAAAGTCCCTCTACAAGGTGGTGGTGGACGGGCACGAGTTCATGGTGGACGGCCGCAGGACGGGCCGGAACAACTATTCGCTGCTGATCGACAACCGTTCCTTCGAGGTGGACGTGGACACCACCGAGGACGAGTACCGCGTGCTGCTGGACGGGCGGACCTACCGCATCAACATGTCCGACGAGCGGCAGGTGCGCGTCGGCGGCCGGCAGTCCGGCATCGAGGTGTCCGGCCGGCAGGAGGTCAGGATCCCCATGCCCGGCAAGGTGGTGGCCGTGCTCGTGAACGAGGGCGACACCGTGAACAAGGGCCAGGGCCTGGTGATCGTCGAAGCCATGAAGATGGAGAACGAGGTGCGGGCGCCGAGCGACGGCGAGGTCAAGGAGATCCGCGTCAAGGCCGGGGAGTCGGTGGAGGCCGGACAGGTGCTCGCGATCGTCGAGTAGGCTCTCGCGCGGCGGCCGGCCCTATTCGTCCGGTTCCTTCCGCCGAATGAAGTACACCACCACGACGGTCAGGCCGTAGAGCGCGGTCAGCGGCAGCGCCAGCAACACCTGCGAGATCACGTCGGGCGGGGTGAGGACGGCGCCCAGCACGACGATGCCGAGAAACGCGTAGGGGAACCGGCTGATCATCATGCGGTGATCGATGATCCCCACCCGGGCCAGGAACACCCCCGCCACCGGCAACTCGAAGACCACGCCGAACGCCAGCATCAGCTTGGCGGAGAAAGACAGGTATTCGCTGACGCGGATCGCCGGACGCACGTCCAGTTGCTGGTACTGCTCCAGGAAGAACCGGTAGCCGATGTCGAAGATGACCGTGTAGCAGAAGGCCGCGCCCAGCAGGAAGAACAACGTCCCGAAGGCGACGAAACCCTTGGTGTAGCGCCGTTCGTGGCGGTAGAGGCCCGGCGCCACGAACTTCCAGGCGTGCCACAGCAACACCGGCAGCGCCAGGAAGATGGCGGCCACGAACGCCACCTTGAGCTTCGCGAAGAACGCCTCCGCCACGCCGGTGCCGATCACGGTGAGGCCGGCGGCCTCCAGCGCGAGAAGCGGGGCGGTCATGAAGCGGATGAGATGGTCGGCCGCCAGGTAGCAGGCGATGAAGCCCGCCAAAACGGCCAGCGAGCACTTGATGAGCCGGGAGCGGAGTTCTTCCAGGTGAGCCGTCAGGGGCATGCTGGCGTCGCCCGACAGCCGTTCCCCCTCCTCTCCGCTCACTCCTTCGTCCGCGTTCACTCTTTCTTGGTGGGATCGCCCGCTGGAGATATGGTATTGGCGGGTTCGCCTTCTCCGGACGGCTCGGCGCCTGTGTTCTCGCTCTCCGGACGGGCGTCGATCTCGTCCGCCGCGGCCTGCATTTCCCGCTTCACGTCGTCGGTAGTTCGGCGAAACTCGGCAATCCCCCGCCCCAGGGAGCGTGCGATCTCGGGCAGCTTCTTGGGCCCGAGGATGATCAGGGCCACCGCCAGGATCAAGAGCAGCTCAGGCATTCCGATACCAAACATTTCGACTCCGAACTCCCTGAAGCTAGGCTAAGGCATTTGCGGAGGCGAGTCAAAGAGTGCCGGCGAGACCCGGCAGCGCCGGGATTGCGCTTTGACTCCGCCGCGCGCGCGGTGGTAGATTACGCGCAGCATGCCTCGTTCCGCCATCGTCACCGATCCGGTGTTCCTGAAGCACGAGCCCGGCCCCTATCATCCCGAGAGCCCTCAACGTCTCAAGACCCTCCTCGACCTCGCCGGCGAGGTCGCGGGCGGCGCCGGCTACGAGCTTCTGCCACTTCGCGCGGCCGTGCAGGAGGAACTGGAGCTGTGCCACGGCGCGGGCTACATCGACCTGGTCCGCTCCACCTCCGAGCACAACCGGTTCGCGCTGGACGGGGACACCGTCACCTGCCGGGACTCCTTCGGCGTGGCCCTGATGGCGGTGGGCGGGTTCCTGCAACTGCTGGATGCGGTGGCGGCCTCGGAGTACGCCAACGGCTTCACCATGGTGCGGCCGCCGGGCCATCACGCGCTGCGGGACCGGGCCATGGGGTTCTGCCTGTTCAACACCGTGGCCATTGGAGCGCGGTATCTCCAAAAGGCGCACGGCGCGGGGCGGGTGGCGATCGTGGACTGGGACGTGCACCACGGCAACGGCTCTCAGGACGCCTTCTACGACGATCCTTCGGTGCTCTTCCTGTCCACGCATCAGTACCCGTACTATCCCGGCACCGGAGCCCTGGAAGACGTCGGGCGCGGCAAGGGAGAGGGCTACACGGTGAACGTCCCGTTGCCGGCGGGCTGCGGCGACGCCGAATACCTGGCGGTGTTCCGGGAGATCATCGTCCCGGCCATCGAACGGTACGAGCCCGACTGGCTGCTGGTGTCGGCCGGCTTCGACTCGCACCGGGACGATCCCCTGGCGGCCATGGGCGTCACCGAAAGGGGCTTTGGTGTCATGGCCGATGCGCTGCTGGAGCTGGCCCGCAAGCACGCGGGCGGCAGGATCGCCTTCCTCCTGGAAGGCGGCTACGATCTGTCCGCGCTCCGCAACTCCGTGGCCACGGTGCTGGACCGTATGCAGGCCGAGGAAGCCGCCCGGCTCGAGCCTGGCGGCGAACGCATTGCCCCGCGCATACGTGAAGTGCTTCAAATGCACGAGAAGTATTGGTAGTGCCTTTACGGCAGGATCGTTCCAAAACGCGCGTTATGGGAAATTCTAACGGACGCAGAGTGGTCATTACCGGAATGGGGATGCTGACGCCCCTGGGCATCGGCGTGGACGCCAACTGGGAAGCGGTTCAGGCCGGGCGCTCGGGCATCGGACCCATCACCCGCATCGAGGGCATCGAATCGTTCGCGTGCCGCATCGGCGGCCAAGTGGATGGCTTCGATCCCGGAAACTTCATCGACGCCAGGGAAGTCAAGAAGATGGACCTGTTCATGCAGTACGCCCTGGCCGCGGCCCAACTGGCGGTCGAGGACAGCGGGTTCTCCGTGGACGGCGACGAGGCGTTCCGGGCAGGGTCCATCGTGGGGGTGGGGTTCTGCGGCATCGCTACCATCGAGCACTACTACGAAGTGTACCTGAAGCAGGGTCCGCGCAGGATCTCCCCCTTCTTCATCCCCAAGGTCATCTCCAACCTGGCGCCGGGCCAGATCGCCATCCGCTACGGCCTGAAAGGGGTCAACTGGACGCCGACCTCCGCGTGCGCATCCGGCAACAACGCATTGGGAGAGGCCTTTCACCTGATCCGTGAAGGCCGGCAGGACGCCGTCATCGCCGGCGGCACCGAAGCGGCCACCACCCCGTTGGGACTGGGCGGCTTCAGCGCCATGAAGGCGTTGTCCACGCGCAACGACGATCCGGAGGGGGCCAGCCGGCCTTTCGAGAAGGACCGCGACGGATTCGTCATGTCGGAAGGCGCGGGCATGCTGGTGCTGGAGGAGCGAGAGCGCGCCATCCGCCGCGGCGCCACCATCTACGCCGAGATGATCGGCTACGCGACCAACGGCGACGCCTACCACATCACTTCCCCGTCTCCGGACGGAGAGGGAGCCGCTCGCTGCATGGCCCTGACCCTCGAAGACGCCGGCATCGCGGCCGAGGACGTGGACTACATCAACGCCCACGGCACCTCCACGCCGTACAACGACGCCAACGAGACCGCGGCCGTCAAGACGGTGTTCGGGGACCACGCCCGCAAGCTTGCGATGAGCTCCACCAAGTCCATGACCGGGCACCTGCTGGGCGCGGCCGGGGCGGTGGAGGCCATCTACAGCGCGCTGGCGCTCCATCACGGCGTGCTCCCGCCCACCATCAACTACGAGACGCCGGATCCCGACTGTGATCTCGACTACGTACCCAATGAGCCGCGGCAGGCGGACATCGGGGTCGCCCTGTCCAACTCCTTCGGATTCGGCGGCACCAACGCGTGTATCCTGCTCAGGAAGGCGACATGACACAAACCGTACCGCGCAGCGTCATTCTGGGCACGGGTTCCGCCGTCCCCTCCACGGTAGTCACCAACGACGACCTCGCCAGGATCGTCGACACCAGCGACGAATGGATCACCACCCGCACGGGCATCAAGGAACGGCGGGTGCTGGAGGAGAATCAGGCCGCCTCGGACCTTGCGCTGCGCGCTTCGGAGCGCGCGCTGGAGGACGCCGGCGTCGCGGTCGAGGAGCTGGACGCCATTATCTGCGGCACCTGCACCGCGGACTACCAGTTCCCCAGCCTGGCCTGCGTGCTGGAAGCCAAGCTGGGCGCCAGGGAGGTGTTCTCGTTCGATGTCAACGCCGCCTGCTCGGGCTTTTTGAACGCGCTTTCGGTAACCGACATGTTCGTCCGGTCCGGCCGGATCGGCAAGGCCCTGGTAGTGGGCACGGATGTTCTGAGCCGCTATCTGGATTGGCAGGACCGCAGCACCTGCATCCTGTTCGGCGACGGCGCGGGCGCCGCGGTGGTAAGCGCAAGCGACAACGGCGACCGGGGCATCCTCAGCAGCCGCCTTCAGACCGACGGTTCCTACGCCGAGACACTCTACATACGGGCCGGGGGCTCCAAGAAGCCGGCCACGCTGGAGACCGTGGAGAAACGCGAGCATTCCATCTACATGAACGGCAAGGAAGTCTTCAAGGTGGCGGTGCGGTCCATGGAAGAGATCAGCCGCCAGGTCCTCGACGACGCCGGGTTGGGCGTCGACGACATCTCCCTCGTCGTTCCCCACCAAGCCAACCGCAGGATCATCACCGCCCTCGCCGCGCGGCTCGACATCCCCATGGAGAAGGTCATCGTCAACGTGCACAAGTACGGCAACACCTCGGCCGCATCCATCCCCGTGGCCCTGGACGAAGTCCGGCGGGAGGGCCGCATCGCCGACGGCGACATCGTTCTGCTGAACGCCTTCGGCGCCGGCTTCGCCTGGGGCGCCGCGGTCATCCGGTTCTGACCGCACCCCTCCGGTATCGGCGCCCTCCACGTGATCCCGGCCGAAGCCTTCGCCCTCGCCTGCGGGCTCTTCACCGCCATCAACCTGATCCTCCTCAAGAAGGGGCTGGCGCACGGCAACCCCATCACCGCCACCCTCATCTCCCTGGCCATCAACGTACTGTCTTTCTGGAGCTTCGTCCTGATCGTCGTCCCCCCGGACCGGATCCTTCGTCCGGAGCTCTGGATCTTCGTGCTGGTGGGGCTGATCCAGCCCGGCGGCACCCGCTTCCTGGCCTACCTGAGCGTAGAGAAGGTCGGGGTGGCGGTGACCTCGCCGATCCGGGCCACCACGCCGTTGTTCTCGTCGTTGATGGCAATCGCGGTGTTGGGGGAGCAGCTCACGCCCGCGGTGGGCGCGGGAACGGCGCTGGTGGTGTTCGGCATCACCCTGCTGAGCCTGCGGGAAGAGAAGACCGGGGCATGGATGAACATCCTGGTGGCGTTGCCGCTCCTGAGCGCCTTCGTGGCCGGCTCCACCCAGGTCATCCGCAAGGTCGGCCTGGCGCAAATCACCCTGCCGATCCTCGGGGCCGCGGTCACCACCGGCACCTCCCTGGTCGCGGTGGCGGTTTCCATTACGGTTTCGCGCAAGTGGTCCGCCGTCACCTTCGACCGGCGCTCCCTGGGCTACTTCCTGCTGGCCGGCTGCGCCGTGACCGGGGGCGTCGCCAGCATTTACATGTCCCTGTACCTGTCCGACGTGGTCATCGTCGCGCCGCTGTCGAGCCTGAGCCCGCTCTACAGCCTGGTGCTGTCCGCGGTGTTCCTGCGGGAGGTGGAGGTGATCACGATGCGGAAGGTGGTGGCGGCGGTGCTGATCGTGCTGGGGGTGGTGCTCATCACCGCGATCCGGTAAAGCGCGGCGGGGGTCGCGCGCGGTGTTGAAAATTCGGGCGCGCGGGGCCACATTCCGAAACGAAGGAGGCCGACATGAAAAAGGTATTCAGCGAGCACGTCCCCGCCAACACCGGCTGGTCCGGGGACCTCAGGCAGGGGCAGATCATCCGCATCATCGCCATGTCCACCGTGGACTTCCTGGTGCTGGACCGGCACAACCTGCGGGAGCGGTTCGACCAGGCCCGCACCAAGGTCTACAACGGCAAGATCTTCCTGAGCACCGGCGACAAGCTCATGTCCCGGGACAACCGGCACTTCATGACCATCGTGGCGGACACCTTCGAGGAAGGGACCCACGACCTGCAGAAAGGCATGTGCAGCGGGCGCCGCTTCCAGCTTGCCAAGGAGGAGGGACGGTTGCGGGAGTATTACCACCGGGACTACCGGGACGACGAGATCCCGGACCACGGCTGCTGGGAGAACCTGTCCGGTGCGCTGGCCCCCTACGACATCGCCCCCGAGGACATCCCGAGCCCGTTCAACCTCTTCCAGCACATGATCATCGACGGGAAGACGGGGCTGATGCAGCACACCGCCATCCGGCCCGCGGCGCCCACCAACGTCGACATGCGCGCGGAGCGGGACCTGCTGGCGGCCTTCAGCGCCTGCCCGGACATGCCGGTGGGCGGCAAGCCGGTGGACGTGGAGATCTACGAGGAGGAGTGAGGAAGGCTACTCGAAGCCCATGCGGCGGCCCCAGTTGGCGGGGTCGTTGAGGAAGTCGAGGATCTGGGTCCGGTTCTCCTCCGAGAAGAACCCGGTGTCCTCGCCGGCGTTCAGGACGTCGTCCCAGTTGGACAGGGTGTGCAGGCTGATGTCGTGGTCGCCGAGGTTCTTCTTCCCCTCGTGCAGGTCCAGCTCGTCGGAGCTGTACTCGAACACGCACAGGCAGTGCGTGATACGGGCCTTCTGGGCGCGCACGCCGATGTTGAAGCGGAGCTTGCTGAAACCGTCGGTCACCAGGTCTTCCACCAGCGTGACCCGCTGGCCTTCCCCGAGCACCCCCTCGATCTGGTTGGTGTGCCCGTAGCCCTTGGGGTTCTTGCGGATGTAGATCATGGGCTTGCGCAGGTAGTGGGACACGAACGCGGCATAGGGAATGCCCGCGGTCTCCCCTCCGGCCACCACGTCCATGTTGTCGAGCCCGATGTCCCGGCGCGCGATCTGCGCCAGGGCCTCGAGGATCTCGTCCCGGGCCTCCGGGAAGGAAAGCAGCCGCCGGCAGTCGATGTAGACCGGCGAAACCCGGCCCGAGACGAACACGAACGGCCTCTCGTCGTACACCTGGATGGACTGCGTGCTCAGCAGCAGCTCGGCGATTCTCTTTCCGGTCTCCGACATGGATGCGGTTCTTAACACGGCGGATGAGCCTTTGCCAGACGTTGTTTCCGTCCGTCCTTTCCTGTTACCATGCTTTCCTCTCCCGATCGGGCGGGTCGTCGGATGGAAGTCCCCGAAATCAATAGAGACAGGCTCTTGCGCGACCTCAACGCGGTGTCGCGGATCGGCCTGGGCGAAGGCGGCTCGGTCACGCGGCTGGTGTTCTCGGTGCACGAGCTGCGGTCCCGGCAACTGCTGGTCCACCTGATGAACCAGGCCGGCCTCGATGTGCGCGTGGATGCCGCCGGCAACATCTTCGGGCGCCTGGCGGCGGGTCGGGAAGGACCGGCCGTGCTGGCGGGGTCGCATCTCGATTCGGTCATCCAGGGGGGGCGGTACGACGGCCCGGTGGGGGTCATCGGCGCCCTCGAAGCCGTGCGCACCATCAAGGAGAGCGGCGTCCCCGTGCCGGCGCCGCTGGAGAGCGTCTGCTTCGTGGGAGAGGAGTCCAGCCGTTTCGGGTTCGCCACCCTGGGCAGCAGCCTGGTGGCGGGCGACGTCAGCATGGACGACTTCGCCAACGCCGTGGACGCGGGCGGCACCCGGCTGGAGGACGTGCTGTCGAGCTTCGGGATCTACCGGGAGAACCTCGACTCCCTGAAGCGCGACCCCGGGACCGTGAAGGCCTACCTGGAGCTTCACATCGAGCAGGGTCCCGTGCTCGAATCGAAGAAGAAGAAGATCGGCGTGGTCACCGCCATCGCCGCCCCGAGCCGTTTCAGGGTGATCTTCAAGGGCCAAGCCGACCACAGCGGCACCACCCCGATGGAGATGCGCAAGGACGCGCTGGTGGCCGCGGGATACCTCATCACCTACATCGACGAGGTCTGCCGGGAGCACGCCGCCGCTGACAAGGGCCGGGTGGTGGGCACGGTGGGCGCCGTCAAGGTGGAGCCGGGCGTGATCAACGCCATCCCGGGTCGGGCGGAGTTGCAGGTGGACGTGCGCAGCATCACCTCCGCCTCCAAGCGCAAGGTGGCGGGTCTGATCAGGAAGCGCGCCCGGCGGATCGCCCGGGAGCGGGGGGTGAAGGCCGAGATACTGACCATCCGGGACGAGGAGCCGGTGCCGATGCACCCGGGCGTGATCGCGCTCATCCGCGGCATGTGCGAGGAGCGCGGCGTCCCCTTCGAGGTGATGCCGTCGGGGGCCGGCCACGACGCCATGCAGATGGCCAAGGTCGCGCCCACCGGCATGATCTTCATTCCCAGCACCAACGGCGTCAGCCACAACCCCACGGAATGGACCGACCCCGAGGACATCTGCCTCGGGACGCAGCTACTGGTGGAGGCCCTGCTGAGAACCGCTCATGCAGAAATCTAGGGTGACCAAGACAACGAGGGTGCTGAGCGCGGCGCAGATCAAACGGGTCCTCGCCGGCTTTGCCCGACGCATCTCCGAGGAGTACCGGGATTCCGGCTCGCTGGCGTTCATCGGCATCCGCACCCGGGGACCCACCCTGGCCCGCCGGGTGGCGGGAGCCCTGCAGGAAAAGCACGGGGTTCAGGTTCCCGTGGGGGAGCTGGACATCACACTCTACCGCGACGACCTGAACACCCTGCTGCCCAAGGGGCGCATCGACGCCACCCACATCCCGTTCGAGATCAGCGACAAGACCCTGATCCTTTTCGATGACGTGCTCCATACGGGCCGCACCGTGCGGGCGGCCGTGGACCACCTCATGGCCTTGGGACGGCCCCGGGCCATCCTCCTCGCCGTGCTGGTGGACCGGGGCGGACGGGAACTCCCCATCGAGGCTCGTCTGGTCGGCAAGGAAGTGGACGTGTCGAAGGGCGGCGACGTGCGCGTCAGACTCGCGGAAATCGACAAAACGGACGAGGTGATCGTGGCATAGCGGCGCCTTCGTCCGGCGCCCGCCGGCACAAACCCCGGCGGCGCGCAATTCGCTCGAAAAATCGCGAAAAAGGTAAACTCAAACCGCTTGACATATGTACGCAATACCCGTAAGACGCAGGGCTTGATCGGATTTTGTCCCCATTCCCACGCCCGTCGGATTCCATGAGCAAGATACAAGAGATACCCCTCGAAGACACCCAAGATTCGTCGTTCGCCGGGTCGGTGAAAGTCGTCTACAACCGCCACCGCATCGGCATCAACTTCTGCCTGTCCGTGGTCCTGGCCCTGTTGACGTGGGAGTTCATCGACTTCATCTTCGACGATCCCGACTTCTTCACCGGCCCCGTCGCGGTGGTCATCGAGTTCAATAAACTCATCTACGAGCCCCGCTTCTGGGAGCATGTCGAATACAGCGGAACGGAGTTGGTCTACGGCTTCGCCCTGGCCACGTTTCTGGGGGTTGTCATCGGCGCGGCGGTGGCCTTCAGCCGGACCCTGGACGAGATGTTCTCCCCCATCCTGGTAGGCCTCTACGCCACGCCGCGCTCGGTGGCCGCGCCGCTCTTCATCATCTGGCTGGGGCTCGGCATCGCATCCAAGGTCGGGGTCATCACCCTGGCGTCGGTCTTTCCGGTGATCATCAACACGCAGGCCGGCATTAAGAACGTCCAGGGCGAGTTCCGCATGCTGGGCCGGGCGTTCAACATCTCGTTCTGGGCAATGCTGACCAAAATCATCGTGCCCGGATCGATGCCGTTCCTGATCGCCGGCCTGCGGCTGGGATATTCGCGGTCCGTGGTCACCATCATGGTGGCGGAGCTGTTCGGGGCCGAGGCGGGCATCGGCTACATGATCGACCACGCGACGCAGACGTTCCACGTGGCGGAGATGATGGTGGGCATTTCGCTCCTGACCATCATGGGCATCGCCGGCAACGAAGCGCTGAAATTCGTCGAACGCTGGGCCACGCCCTACCGAAAGACCCTGGTGTAGGTCGAGAGCGCCGGAAGAAAAACCATGGAACTCTTGTCAAGTCTGTATCAGCAACAACGCAGGTGGCTGAACGCCGTCTTCGGCTTCGGCGTCGTTGCGGCGTTCTGGCAGTTCGCCGACTGGCAGGTCGGCAGCGAGCTGTTCTTCGTGGGTCCGTGGCGGGTCGTCACCTACACATACGGCCTGTTCGCCAGCGGCGAGATCCTCGATGACCTCCAGATCAGCGGCATCGAGTTCTTCTGGGGCTACGCCGTGGCAGCGGCCGCCGGCATCGGCTTCGGCATGGTGTTCGGCGTGAGTCGGGTGTTCCGGGAGTTCTTCGATCCCTGGCTGAGCGCCATCTACGCCACGCCGTCCGTGGCCCTGGCCCCGCTCATCATCATCTGGTTCGGCGTGGACCTCACGGCCAAGATCGTCATCGTCCTGATCACCGCGGTGGTCCCCATCGTCCTGAACACCTACACGGGGGTCCTGAGCGTCGGCAAGGAGTTCCAGACCCTGGCCAACTCGTTCTGCGTTCCCCAACGTCAGATCCTCTACAAGATCCTCATTCCGGGCTCGCTTCCCTACATCGTTACAGGATTACGCCTCGGCATATCTCGCGGGATCGTGGGCGTCGTCGTCGGGGAATATTTCGGCGCCTACGCTGGGCTCGGCTATCAGTTGTTCAAGGGACTCGATACCTTCAACATGCCGCTCATGATGTCGTGCGCGGCCATGCTTGCCGGCACCGGCGTGATCTTCAACCAGGTCATCCTCATTATCGAGCGCCGGATGGCGCCGTGGCGTGATACCCAACTACAGGAGTAGTCCGTGTCGTCATCCATTCAGGTAGAGCAAGTCCACAAGACTTTCATGAAACCCACCGGGGAGACCGTCCATGCCGTGGGCGGCATCGACATGGATCTCCGGCCGGGGACGTTCTATTCGTTCGTGGGGCCCAGCGGATGCGGCAAGACGACCATGCTGCACATGATCCACGGACTGCTGCCGCCTACCAGGGGCCGCATACTGCTGGACGGCACGGAAGTCACGGGCCCAACGCCCAACAAGGCGGTGGTGTTCCAGCAGGCGCTGTTGCTGCCCTGGCGCAATGTCACCGACAACATCAAGTTCGGTCTCGAGAACGACGGCACCAAGACCGCCACGGAGCGGTTGGAGATCTGTGACAAGTACACGCAGATCGTGGGGCTGCGTGGCTTCGAGAGCCACTACCCCCACGAGCTTTCGGGCGGCATGCAGCAGCGGGTGAACCTCGCCCGGGCGCTGGCGGTGAACCCCGAAATCCTTCTGATGGACGAGCCCTTCGCATCGCTGGACGCACAGACGCGCCTGCTCATGCAGGAGGAGCTCCAGCGGATGGTGGACTGGAAGAACTCCGGCAAGATCGTGATCTTCGTGACCCACGACATCGAGGAGGCCGTCTTCCTTTCCGATATCGTGTTCTGCTTCAGCTTCAGGCCCGGAACCATCATGAAGGAGATCAAGGTCCCCTTCCCCACCCCGCGAACGCTACGGGTCAAGGAAGAGCCCGAGTTTCTGCAAATCAAGCACGACATCTGGGAACTTTTAGCGGACGAGGCCCGCAAGGCGATGGAGGAGTAGTCGGATCTCCGCCAAGCGCTCTGCGGCATACCCCATCGGGAACGGCAATATAGCGATGTTCTGGGCTAAAACTCACAGACAAGGAGGGAAGCCAATGCGACAGAAACGTATCGCAAGGGGACTCGTCGCGGCCTTCATGGGGGCAAGCCTCTTATGCGCCGGCCAGGCGCTGGCCCTGGAGAAGCTTCGTATCCCGGTTGCGTCCCCCAGCTCCAGCACCGCGCTGGTGCAACAGATGGGCATCTACAAGGGCTGGTTCAAGGAAATCGGCTACGACGCCTCGGTCTTCTCGGTGTCGGGCGGCGAGAACGCCGCCGTTCTTGCGTTGGAACGGGCGCAGCTTCCTTTCTTCGGCTCGGACGACGTTGTTCCCCTGGCCATTCGTCCCGGCAGCCAAATCCGGGTTGTCGGCACCCTGATGAACATTCTTCCCTACTGGCTCGTGGGGGGCAAGCACATCAAGTCCTACAAGGACCTGCCGCGGCCCGTGAAGGTGGGCATCAGCTCTCCCACCTCGGGTAATGTCTACGTCTCCCTCAAGCTGCTGGAGACCGCCGGCATCGACAAGAAGGACGTACGCCTGGTGAAGGTCGGCGGGTCGTCGGCGCGGCTGGCGGGCGTCAAGGCCGGAAAGATCGACGTGGGCTCGCTGACCTTCGGCAACATGCTGCGGGCTCGGGAAGCGGAACTGACGATTCTTGGCGCCGCAAACCAGTTCGTCAAGGAATACGCCTTTACGCAACTGGCGATGAACAAGACCTACATCAAGGACAATCCGGATGAGGCCACGGCCCTGTTCGGCACGCTTGTCCGCGGGTGCGCCTACGTCAACGACCCCAAGAACCGGGAAGAGGTGATGCACGTCCTCACCAAGATCATGCGCAACAAGGCCAACATCGCCAAGGAAATGTACGAGATCGAGGTCGTTCAGAACAAGCACATTCCGGACCGCTGTCAGGCCACCGAGGGAGGCATCAAGGCCTTCCTTGATTCGGCATTCTGGACCAAGTCCATCCCGGCGGATACCAAGATTCCGCCCATCAAGGACATCATGTTCCCCGAGTTCCACGCGAAGGCGGTAGCTTGGTACGAAAACAAAGGCTGGATGAAAAAGTAGCAAAGGAGGACTACTCATGAAATCCAAGCGAATTGCGAAAACAATCGTCGCAACCATTCTGGGAGCCGGTCTGCTATTTGGCGGACAGGCGATCGCGCAGGAGGATCTCCGCATCCCGGTCGCGATGACCAGCACCACCACCGCCCTGGTAGAGCAGACGGCCATCTACAAGGGCTTCTTCAAGGAAATCGGCTACAACGCCAGGGTCTACTCGGTATCGGGTGGTGAGAACGCCGCCGTCCTCGCCCTGGAACGGGGCCAGCTCCCCTTCTTCGGCTCGGACGACAACATCCCCCTGGCTATTCGACCCGGCAGCAACATCCGCGTCATCGGCAGCGAGATGAACGTGTTGCCGTACTGGCTCGTGGCCGGGAAACACGTCAAGTCCTACAAGGACCTGAAGCGGCCGGTGAAGGTCGGCATCAGCTCTCCCACCTCGGGCAACGTCTACGTGTCCCTCAAGCTGCTCGAGGCGGCCGGCATCCCGCAAAAGGACACCCGGCTGGTCAAGGTCGGCGGATCGTCGGCGCGGCTGGCGGGCGTCAAGGGCGGCAAGATCGACGTGGGCTCGCTGACTTTCGGCATGATGCTGCGGGCCAAGAAGGCGGACCTGTCGATCCTTGGCGCGGCGAACCAGTTCGTCAAGGAGTACGCGTTCCTGCAGCTCGCCATGAACAAGAACTACATCAAGGACAATCCGGACAAGGCCGAGGCCATGTTCGGCACCCTGATCCGCGGCTGCGCCTTCGTGAACGACCCCGCGAACAAGGAAGAGGTGATGCACGTGATCACGAAGGTCATGCGCAACCCCGATGACATCGGCGCGGAGATGTACAACATCGAGGTGGCCGGAGGGTCCATCCCCAACCGGTGCCAGATCACCGAGTCGGCCATCAAAGCGTACCTCGAGTCGGCCATCTGGAGTAAGTCCATCGCGGCGGACACCAAGATTCCGCCCGCAAAGGACATCATGTTCCCCGAGTTCTATGACCGGGCGCTGGCCTGGTACAAGAACAAGGGGTGGATGAAGAAGTAGAGAAATAGAAGCAGTCAAGTAGAAGCAGTCAAGCACGGGCTGCCTCGGGCGCCGCCGGCGTCGGAGGCAGCCCCTTGTCCATGAGCTGCACGGCAGCCGTTAACCAAGGAGGGAAACGCATGAGGCGTAAGTGCATCGTAAAGGGAATCGTCACGGCCCTGGTAGGCGCGGCCCTGCTGTTAGGGGGCTAGGCGCTCGCCCAGGAGAAGCTCCGCATCCCGGTGGCGCAGACCAACTCCACAACCTCACTGGTGGAGCAGGTTGCCATCCACAAGGGTTTCTTCAAAGACATCGGCTACGACGCAAGGGTTTACTCGGTCTCGGGTGGTGAGAATGCCGCGGTCCTCGCTCTGGAGCGGGGTCAGCTCCCTTTCTTCGGCTCGGATGACAACATCGCGCTGGCCATTCGACCGGGCAGCAACATTCGCATCGTCGGCACCGAGTTGAACACGCTCCCCTACTGGCTCGTGGGCGGGAAGCACGTCAAGTCCTACAAGGACCTGCCGCGCCCGGTGAAGGTAGGCATCAGCTCTCCCACGTCCGGCAACGTCTACGTCTCCCTCAAGCTCCTTCAGACCGCGGGTATCCCGGAGAAGGACGTGCGTCTGGTCAAGGTCGGCGGATCGTCCGCGCGGTTGGCTGGCGTCAAGGCCGGCAAGATCGACGTGGGCTCGCTCACCTTCGGCAAGATGCTGGCGGCCCGCGACGCGGGCTTGACCGTTCTCGGCGCCGCGGAACAGTTCGTCAAGGAGTACGCGTTCCTGCAGCTCGCCATGAACAAGAACTTCATCAAGGACAATCCCGACAAGGCCGTCGCCCTGTTCGGCACGCTCATTCGCGGATGCGCCTTCGTCAACGACCCCAAGAACGCCGAGGAAGTGCTGAACGTCTACCAGAACGTAATGCGCAACAAGCCGCACATCGCCAAGAAGATGTACGAGATCGAGGTGGTGGAAGCAAAATCCATCCCTGATCGCTGTCAGGCGACCGCGGGCGGCATCGAAGCCTACATCGATTCGGCGTTCTGGACCAAGTCCATCGCGAAGGACACCAAAATCCCGCCGATGGAGCAGATCATGTTCCAGGAGTTCTACGACAAGGCCCTGGCCTGGTACAACAACAAGGGTTGGATGAAGAAGTAGGCCTGACGGCCGGCATCTTTACCTTAACGGCGAAAGGGACCCTCTCGATGTCGCGGGACAACGGGAGGGTCCCTTTTCATTCGTACTGTGACGTCATTCCCGCGGAGCGGGAATCCAGGGGTGGGGAGGGGAACCCGGGTCATGCGAGCAGTTGCAACGCGGCCGCGGCATAGACCCGGGCGGCCCTCCGCACCTGCTCCAACGGCACCACCTCGGCGTCGGTATGAGCGAAAGCCAAGTCGCCCGGACCGAACATGACCGTCTCGATGCCCTTCTCGTTCAGGTAACCCGCGTCCAGCGCCGCCGGGAACCAGAGGAACGGCCCGGTCTCTCCCGCCTGTTCGCGCGCCGCCTCCAACGCCGCCGCCACCTCGCTGTTTTCCGACACTTCGGCGGGATACATGAAATTGCCCTGGGTGACCTCCACCTGCCAGGGCTCCAGGTCCGCCAGGGCTCGTGTGATCTCGGCCAGCGCTTCCCCGGGGTCATCGCCCGGCAGCAGACGCCGGTCCAGCGTCAGCCGGCAATGGTCCTGGATGGTGTGCAGGATGTCGGGGCCGCTTTCTATGTGGGTGGCCACCAGGCTCGCCTCCCCCAGCTCCGGGTGGGATAGGCCGTCCACCAGGCCGTCCAGGCGCTCCAGCACCGCGCGCGCCCCGTCCACCGCATTGACGCCCGCCCACGGCGTGCTGCTGTGGCAGGACTTGCCGCGCACCACCACCTCCACGTCGATGCGGCCCTTGTTGCCCAGGCAGACCCGGTTGGTGGTGCCCAGCCCGACGATGCCGTAGCGTGCGGTAAGACCGTCCTGCTCCAGCATGTAGCGGGCCGCGTCGTGCCGCCCGGTCTCGCCGGCCGTGCTCACGGCCAGCGACAACGGCCGCGTCAACTCCCGGCCCGAGCGCGTGACCGCGGCCGCCGCCGCCAGCATGGCCGCCAGTGCGGCCTTCTGCTCGCAGCCGCCACGGCCCCACACGCACGGCCCCTGGAGTCCGTGGGGCTCCCCGGGCACGACCTTTCCCGAGAACGGGTCCGGCATCGAGGCCGCCGGGTAGGTCATGGCGTAGCCCACGAAGAGCAGTCCTTCCGCGGGATCCGGCTCAGCGCCGTCGAGTCGCCACAGCAGATTCCCCATGCCGTCGATACGGGGCGCGACACCCGTGAGGGCTTCGAGCCTTGGCGCCACCACGTCAGCGACGAAGCCCGTCACCGCCGGATCCGCCTCCATAAGTTCCGTGTGCTCGGAAGGCACCCGCAGCAGCTCGGCAAACAGCGCGTCCAGTTCGGAATCGTCGACGCGCTCGTCGGCAATGCGGAAGGCTTCGCGGACATCCATGGTCATCCGCCCTCCGGTTCGAATATCTCCACGCGGATCGCCTGCCCCCGCCCGGACTCCGGACAGGCGCTGACCGCCACCAGGCAGTCCATCTCGGCGCGGAAGTCCACGTGGGCCTCATCCTTCGGTCGGACGAAGGTGTCGAGCAGGGCGCCGGTGTCAGGATCGATGCGCATGGTCTGGAAGATGTTGAAGGGGCTCGGGACGTCCACCGGGGCGATGTCCCACGGCCGGACCGCTTCCGACAGGTTCTCATAGCATCCGTGTGTGGGAAGGTCTTCCGGCTTCCTCGGGTTGGGGTCCACTCCCTCGATGAAGATCCGCCGGGACAGTCCCGCGGCCACCAGCTCGAAGCGCTTGCGGCTGCACATGCCCTTTTGCAGGTCGTGCCGCCCTTCCTCGAAGGTGTCCTCAACGATCGTCAGCATCGGATTGTTGTCCTTCGACAGGAGCTGATCGCCGGTGCTGATGAAAATCTTGCACTGGTTGGTCTTGGTCCTCGCCTGATCGAACCGTTCGGTGAGGTCATGCAGGTTGAAGGCGACCAGATCCACGATCGAACGGCCCGCCACCAGGATGCACTGACCCTTCTTCACGGTAAAGGCGCGACCGGAGTTCTTGGGGACCGTCACGCTGTCAAGCACGCTATTCGGCATGTCTCCTCCCATACCCGTAGTACCGTGCGCACGCGTCAGTTTATGGCGCGGGCATCCGCGAGTAAAGGCTCGCCAGCTCCCGCTTGCGTTCAACGAGGGCTCATGCTAACCGGAAATCAGTTGGGTTTTCACCAAGGAGATATTGCCATGTTCACCGACAAGGTCGAGCTCAAGGACTTCGAGAAGACGGATCCGGAGTACCAGGATCTGCTGAAGCGGGTTCTCGCCATCCAGTGCGATTGCGAGATCGGTGGGCCGCATCTGTACATCGAGGACATGCTTCCCAGCGCGCCCACCAAGCTGGACCAGCTCGTGGTGGCCCGCACCGCGGCGGAGGAGGTGGACCACTACCGGAAGATGGCGCGCCTGGCCGGAGACGTCGGCGAGGACGTATCGTACGTGTTGAGTTGGCCGAACCAGAAGCGTTACGTCGAGGCCTTCCGCGGCAGGATCACTACCTGGGAAGACTTCGCCGTCTTCGGTTTTCTGATCGACCGGGTGGGGAGCTACCAGCTCGAAGAGTTCGAGGACTGCAGCTACGTGCCCCTTGCCGAGATCCTTCCCACCATGAAGCAGGAAGAGGTCGGGCACATCGACTACGGCACCAACCTGACCCGCGAGATGGCGAGCAAGGGTGACGAGTCCAAGGAGCGCGTCCAGAAGTCCATCGACTACTGGTACGTCAAGGGCCTGGACATGTTCGGCCGTAACGAGTCGAAGCGCTCCGAGCGGTACCGCTACTGGGGGCTCAAGCGGCGCACCAACCGCCAACAGCGCGAGGAGTACACCGCGGAGGTCAACGCTCTTATCACGGACATGGGCCTCGAGATTCCCGATCCCAACGAAGGGCGCCTCTACATCTGAGGATTGAACCGAGATGGAAAAGGCACCCAACACCGTCGAGCTGGACGAGCACCTGAAGGATTGCATAACCGCGATCCACGGCGCCGTCAGCGTGGCGATTCCCAACATCAAGGACGACAAGATCGTGGACCAGGCCCTCCAGGACTGCAAGGAGGTCCTGGACATGGTGATGGAGGGGAAGGTTTCGGAGTGGCTGGAGTAGCCGCTCCGGAGATCCGCCCCTCGCCCGCCACCGTTTCGACACTCACGTCATAACCGGCCCCCGCCGGCCCCACTACCCTTACCGGAGGTTCGCAACCTTGGACATTGTGGTCTGCGGCAAGATCATCCCCGCCAGCACCGTCACCATCGAGATCGATCCCACCACCAGGCGGATGATCCGCAAGGGCGTCGCCCACGAGCTGGACCCGGCCGCGGCCAGTGCGGTGGAAGAAGCCCTGCGCTTGATGGAGAAGGAGGGCGGCACGGTCACGCTCGTGACCATGGGGTTCAACGAGATCACCATCGGCATCCGTACCGCGCTGGCCATGGGCGCCACCTCCGCGGTGCACATCTTCGACGATGCGCTGGCGGGATCGGACGCCCTGGCGACGGCCAAGGCGCTGGCCGCTGCCATCAGCAAGAAGCCCTTCGACCTGATCATCTGCGGCACCGAGAGCAGCGACAGCTACTCGGGCATCGTGCCCGGCCAGGTCGCCCGGCTGCTGGGAGTGCCGCCGGTCACCTTCGCCAACGAGATGACCGTGGAGGGAACGACCCTGTCCATCAAGCGCCAGAGCGAGAGCGGCTACGACGTGGTGGACGCGGAGCTTCCGGCGCTGGTGACGGTCACAAGCGGCATCAACGAGCCGCGCTACCCGCAGCTCAAGGGCATCATGGCGGCCAAGCGCAAGGAGATCCTGGAATACTCGGTGGAGGATCTCGGGCTCACGGCGGACGACGTGGGCGAGCAGGGCGCGCGGGAGAAGGTGCTGGAGGTCGGCAGGCCGCCGAAGCGCGACGCCGGCGAGGTCGTGGAAGACGAGGGCGAGGGCGGCAAGCGCATCGCCGATTTCCTGGGCGAGGCCAAGGTCATTTAGATGTCCGATATCATTTGGGTCTATGGCGAGGTGGTGGATGACGCCGTCACCTCCACGACGCTGGAGATGGTGACCAAGGCCGCCGAGGTGGGCACCGCCGAGGCGATCCTGCTCGGTCCCGCGCCCGATGACGCGGTGGAGTTGCTGGGCCGGCACGGCGCCAGCAAGGTCTACCGGTCGGCGGACCCTGTCTTCCGCGACTACCTGACGCTGCCGGCGGCGGCGGTGGTGGAGTCCCTGATCCGGCAACACAAACCCGCCGCGGTGCTGCTGGCGTCGAGCTACGGCGGCCGCGACGTGGCCGCGTCCCTGAGCGCCGGCCTCGACTGCGGCGCCATCACCGACGTTGCCGACTTCACCCTCACCGACGGCGCCGTCGAGGCCAAGATCCCCGCCTTGGGAGCCAGCTACTGGAACACCTCCACGCTGGTGCACGACGACGTCAAGCTGTTGCTCGTGAGGCCCAAGGCCTTCGAGCCCGCCCCGAACCCCAAGACCCCGGTGGTGGAGGAGGTGACGGCCCCGGATGACGCGGATCTCCGCAAGATCCGCCTCCAGGACAAGGTGACCGCCAAGGCCGAGGGGCCCCAGTTGGACAGCGCCAACGTCATCGTCGCCGGCGGCCGCGGGCTGGCCGCGGAAGAGAATTTCGACATGCTGCGGGAGTTGGCCGACCTTCTGGGCGGCGCCGTGGGAGCCACCCGGGCCGTGGTGGACTCGGGCTGGGTGCCTTACTCCCTGCAGATCGGACAAACCGGCAAGACCGTCAAACCCGACCTCTACATCGCCTGCGGCATCTCCGGCGCCGTGCAACACCTGGCAGGCATGAAGGACTCCAAGATGATCGTGGCCGTCAACAAGGACGCGGATGCCCCCATCTTCCAGATGTGCGACCTCGGCATCGTCGGCGACGTCTTCAAGGTCATCCCCCAGTTGATCGAGGAGATCAAGGCGCGGAAGTGACGCGTTTTCCTGTGTCAAACCAAAGCCAAAATGTCCCCTTTTGACAAAGCAGAGATGTCCCCTTT
>JAPPNF010000166.1 GCA_028818755.1 Deltaproteobacteria bacterium
GACATCGCCCTTGGCGCCACCTTGCAAATCAATGATGTGGGTAATTGAAAGCACGTGGAGTCGCCGTTCTGCATCGGTCATACCAAGCGCGTGAAGTCGCGGCTCAGATCTGCTGTGGTCCACGTCTTCCACCACCAAAAGCGGCTCGTTAAAGAAAACCTGTTCCGCTTCGGCTTGCCGCACGCCGTGCTTGTCAGCGCTCTTTCGTGCGTTGCCCAAGTCCCATTGAAAGCCGACGATCCGATCGAAATCGAGCATCTTGTATATACTCACAATATACGTTATCTATTCTTTGTCAACCGGGTAACGGGAGGGACACGGCAGTGAAACAGACGTTCCGAGTGAAGGCCGTGTGGGACGCTGAAGCAGGCGTCTTCTACGCCGACAGCGATATCGAAGGCCTGCACATAGAGGCCGCGACTCTGGACGAGTTCGAGTCGATCATGCCGGAGGTTGCGCCCGGGTTGATCAGGGTCAACCACCGTAGCGTATCGGAACTTGCCCAGCACCCTCTCGGGGATCTGATACCGGCTATCGTGTGGCAGCGCCCCGATACCAGCGGAGTGGTGGCGTAGCCCCACAACTGGAAGAGCCGCCACACCGCCAACGCTATTCTCAAAGCCGCCGGAAGCACCAGGAAGTGTGAATCCCGCGCAAGACCCTACTACCGCATCCCCGCGATCTTGTTGAAGCCGTCGTAGGCCGCCACCTTGTAGGCTTCGGCGAAGGTGGGGTAGTTGAAGACGTTGTCGCGGAAGTACTCGATGGTGCCGCCGAGGGCGATGACGGCGTGGCCGATGTGGATGATCTCGGTGGCGTCCTCGCCGATGGCATGGACGCTCAGCAGCTTGAGGGTGTCGGGGTCGAAGATCAGCTTGAGCATGCCGGCGCGGTCGCCGACCATCTGGGCCTTGGCGACGTCTTCGTAGAGACACTTGCCGACCTCGTAGGGCACCCGCTCAGCGGTGAGTTCCTGCTCGGTCCGGCCGACCATGGAAATCTCCGGAATGGTGTAGATGCCGTAGGGAAAGAAGGGCGCGGATTCGAGCGATGGTCCGTCGAACATGTGCGTACTGGCCAGCCGGCCCTGTTCCATGGATGTCGACGCCAGCGCCGGGAAGCCGATGCAGTCGCCCACCGCGTAGATGTGCGGCCGCGAGGTCTGGAAGTGCTGGTTGACGGCGATGCGGCCGCGCGGGTCGGTGTCGATGCCGATCCTGTCAAGCTGTAGCTGGTCGGCGTTGGATTGCCTGCCCACGGTGTAGAGCAGGGCGTCGCCGGTCACCCGCTTGCCGCTCTCGAGCTCGGCCCGCACCAGGCCGTTGTCCTGCACCCGTACGCCGACCACGTGTTCCCCCAGCCGAAAGATGGCGTCGCGGCGGCGCATGTGGTAGCGGAGCGCCTCGATGATCTCCTTGTCCACGAAGTCCAGCATGGTGTCCCGCGATTCGATGAGGGTGACGCGCACGCCCAGGGCCGAGAGCATCGAGGCATACTCCAGGCCGATGACGCCGGCCCCCACGACGATCACGCTGCGGGGGATCTTCTCGCGGTCGCCGCGTCCGAAATCTTCCGCCACCATGATCTTGCGGCCGTCGTAGGGAATTTCCGGGTTGCGCGCTGAGCGCGTGCCGCAGGCGATGAGGATGTGGTCGCCCCGGACCTGCCGGCCGCCGTCGGTCTGAATCGTATGGGCGTCGACGAACCGCGCCCAGCCGTTCACCAGGGTCACGTCGTTGCGCTGGAGCTGGTCCGTCACCGTGGCCTGCTCCCGATCGATCACGGTGCGGACCCGGAACATCAGGTCGTCGGCCGTCACGTGAGACCTCGGCGCGTAGGCTTGGCCGTAAAACGACTTCTGCTGGAAGCCGGTGAGGTAGAGCACCGCCAGACGCAGGGTCTTGCTCGGTATGGTCCCGGCGTGCAGGCACACGCCGCCGATCATGTCGTTGCGGTCCACCACCGCGACGCGCTTGCCCATCTTGGCGGCGGCGATGGCGCCTTTCTGGCCGGCGGGGCCGCTGCCGATGACGACCAGGTCGAAGGTTTTTTCGTCCATGGGGTCAGTCCCGTCCCGGCGGTGGCAGCTTCTCGTCGTCGGGCACCGTGTCGGTCACCAGGTCGCGGATCAGCGGCCGCTTGGGCAGCGGCTCCACCGTGCCTCCGGCCGGGCTCAGGCGGGCGGTGCACATGTAGCCCACCTCGCCGTCCACCAGGGCCATGCAGGTCTTGCACGCGTTGGCGTTGACGCAGCCGTAGCGAAAGGCCAGGCTCGAGTCCTCGTGGCCGCGGATCCACACCAGCGCATCGAGCACCGACATGCCCTCCTCATAGGGCACCCGGTAGACATCGTAGCGGCCCGGGTCCTCGGCGCCCCCGCGCCACACCCGAAGCTCCGTCGTCCGTTCGGCGGTTCCTGATGTCGTATCGCCCATATCGAGTCTCTGCGCGGCGCTGTCTCAACGCGGCCGGATCAGCGAAGTGCAATCCGGCGCCACGGGTTGGCGCCCTTCGACTTCGCTTCGCTACGCTCAGGGCGAACGGTTTAGGGTCAAGTTAAGGGTGCCTGGTCAAACCCCGTTCGCCCTGAGCGTAGCGAAGCGAAGTCGAAGGGCGCCAGGCGGACTTTCAACAACCTGCTACGGGAGACTCTGCCCGACCGGCCAACCGGCCGTCAATTCCCCGCCCCTCGTCTCGACTACCTGGTTCGTGACGAATCGCGCATCGCTCTCCTGGAAGTCCAGCCGCTGGTGCGCGCCGCGGCTCTCGGTGCGGCCGATGGCCGCCCTCACTACCGCCTCGGCGGTGGTGAGCATGGCCCTGAGCTCCAGCCGGTCCTGGAGGTCGAGGTTGAAGCCGTCGGCGGGACGGACGGCCACCGGTGACTGTCGCAACTCGTGGATGCCGTCGAGCGCACGCTGGAGCTGCTCTCCCGTGCGAAAGGGTCCGGCGTCCTCCCACATGATGTCCTGCAGCCTTCGTTGCAGCACGTTGGCCGGGACGCCGCCGCCGGCGTCTGCGGTCAGGCCCGCGCGGAGCCGTTCCACCGCGGCCTCGGCGGCCGCCGGGTTCCACCCGCGGGCGCTGCCGGCCACGGCGGTGGCGGCTTCGCGGCCGGCGCATTCGCCGAACACCAACGCCTCGGTGATGGCGTTGCCGGACAGCCGGTTGGCGCCGTTGGCGCCGCCCACGGCTTCTCCGGCGGCGTAGAGCCCGGCGACCCGCGTCTCCATGCGGTGGTTCACACGGATGCCCCCCATGTGGTAGTGGGCCGTGGGCGCCACCTCCACCGGGGTGAGGGTGAGGTCGATGCCGTTCTGCGCCAAACGGTCGATGACCGGCCCGAAGGCGCCTCGCAGGGTCTCGTCGGGCACGTGCCGGAAGTCCAGGTATACGCCTCCGTGAGGGGAGCCGCGGCCGGCCTCGACTTCCTTGAGGATGGCGTAGGAGGCCTGGTCGCGCACCGTGGTGTAGGTGCCGCTGTCCTGGCCGCCGTAGCGGTGCATGAACTCCTCGAAGTCGCCGTTCAGGAGACGTCCCCCCAGCTTGTATCGGAACGGGTCCCACATGATGGGGTCCATGCCTACCAGTCGCGGCGCCAGGTGGGCGATGGGGAAGAACTGGACGAACTCCATGTCGATGAGCTCCGCTCCGGCCCACAGGGCCAGGGCGTACGCTTCGCCGCCCATGTTGGTGGATGCGCTGTTGCGGCGGTAGATCTTGGTGAGACCGCCTGCCGCCAGGACGACGGCCTTGGCGTTCATGGTGACCACGTCGCCGGACACCACGTCCATGCCCACCGCCCCCACCGCGCGGCCGTCGTGCACGACGATCTCGGTGACCGCCACGTTGCTCACGCGCCGCACCGATCCCAACCTGCTGACCTGCCGGCGCAGGGTCCCCGCCACCCCGGGGCCGGTGTTCAGGAAGTCCACGTAGCAGCAGCGGGCGCGGCCGTGGCCGGGGGCCTTCACTTGGCGGATGCGGTCGTCAGCGCCGCGCGCCCAGTGGGCCCCCCAGCCGTCCATCTCGAAGATTCTCGCCGGCCCGTTCTCGCACAGCATCCGGGCCAGCCGCTCGTCGCACAGCTCGCGGCCCGCCGCCAGCGTGTCCTGGAGGTGATCGGTCCAATGGTCGGGCTCCTCGTGGCCGATGGCGGCGGCAACGGTCATCTGGGCCATGATCGTGGCCCCGCCGCGGCCCACCAGGGATTTGTCCAGCAACAGCACGG
The DNA here is from genome assembly GCA_028818755.1 of Deltaproteobacteria bacterium. Lineage (GTDB taxonomy): Bacteria > Desulfobacterota > Binatia > UBA9968 > JAJDTQ01 > JAJDTQ01. The sequence goes on from JAPPNF010000166.1 coordinate 4,232, forward strand.
ACGCATCCTTCCCGGCCGCGGCAATGGCCGCGTACATGCCCGCCCCCCCGGCGCCCACCACCAGAACGTCTGCCGCCAAATGGGTCACGCCGAGAGTCTAGTCAAAAGCTGGGAGAGCGTCCAGCTAGTGGCATGTAACGTCCAATTCCAGACCAATCTGCTGGTCTTTTCGCTGTCGGCTGCGTTGCTCTTCCTCGCGTGGTACCTGCCACTGCTCGTCATCGCGCCT
>JAPPNF010000078.1 GCA_028818755.1 Deltaproteobacteria bacterium
AAAGGGGACATCTTAGCTTTGTTGAAAAGGGGACATTATCGCTTTGCGCTAACAGGGGGCAAAAATCCCCTTGACAACACAATATGTTGTGGGTATTGTGGGAATTCCGCACTAAATACGGCTGACACCGCTACGGGATCTACCAAGAAACACGGACCGATAGCGAGAGCCCGCAGGATACCAAGGGAGGAAGCATGTCCGCCATCACGACTACGAAGTCGCCCGCGCCGCGCGCTGACGATGCCGGCAAAGACAAGGACCCCACACGAGGCATTCATGTCCGGAGGTACTTCACCAAGGCCGGGACCAATCCCTACGACGAGGTCGAGTGGGAGATCCGCTCGGCCACCATCCAGAACGAGAGCGGCAAGGTCGTGTTCGAGCAGAACAACGTGGAGGTTCCCAAGGCGTGGTCGCAGATGGCCACCAACGTGGTGACCTCGAAGTATTTTCGCGGTCCCCTGGGGACGCCTCAGCGGGAGCGGACCGTGCGGCAGCTCATCAGCCGCGTGGTGGACACGGTGACGCGGTGGGGCCGGGCGGACGGCTACTTCGCCTCGGAGGACGACGCGCGGGCCTTCTCGGACGAGCTCACCCACATCCTGGTGCACCAGCGGGCGTGCTTCAACAGCCCGGTGTGGTTCAACTGCGGCATCGAGGAGACGCCCCAGTGCTCGGCCTGCTTCATCCTCTCGGTGGACGACACCATGGAGTCGATCCTGGACTGGTACCGGAAGGAGGGCGTGATCTTCAAGGGCGGCTCGGGCTCGGGCGTCAACCTCTCGCGGATACGTTCGTCCATGGAACAGTTGGGCGGCGGCGGCACGGCGTCGGGCCCGGTCTCCTTCATGCGCGCGGCGGATGCCTCCGCTGGCGTCATCAAGTCCGGCGGCAAGACCCGGCGCGCGGCCAAGATGGTGATCCTCGACGCGGACCATCCCGACCTCGTGGAGTTCATCAACTGCAAGGTGGAGGAGGAGAGGAAGGCGTGGACCCTCATCGAGGCCGGATACGACGCCAGCCTCGACGGACCGGCCTACGGCAGCGTGTTCTTCCAGAACGCCAACAACTCGGTGCGGGCGACGGACGAGTTCATGCAGCGGGTGCTGGACGACGGCGAGTGGAGCACGCGTTTCGTCACCACCGGCGAGACGTCCGAGACCTTCCGCGCCCGCGACATCCTGAAGATGATCGCGGAAGCGACGCACATCTGCGGCGACCCGGGCATGCAGTTCGACACCACCATCAACAACTGGCACACGTGCTCCAACACCGGACGCATCAGCGGTTCCAACCCGTGCTCGGAGTACATGCACCTGGACAACTCCGCCTGCAACCTGGCTTCGCTGAACCTCCTCAAGTTCCTGCGCGACGACGGCACCTTCGACACCGATTCGTTCCGCCACACCGTGGACATCATGATCACCGCCCAGGACATCCTGGTGGACAACTCGTCCTATCCCACCGAGGAGATCACCCAGAACGCCCGCGACTTCCGCGAGCTGGGGCTCGGCTATGCCAACCTCGGCGCGCTGCTCATGTCCTTGGGGCTGCCCTACGACTCCGACGCCGGCCGGTCCTATGCCGCGGCGGTGACCGCGCTGCTCACCGGCGAGGGATATCTCCAGTCGGCCCACATCGCGTCGCGGCTGGGCCCCTTCGGCGGCTACGAGGTCAACCGGGCGCCCATGCTCAAGGTGCTGGACATGCACCGGGGCCATGCGCACAAGATCTCGACCGCGCACGTGCCGCTGGACCTGCTCACCACGGTGCGGGACGTTTGGGACACGGTATGCGAGGCGGGTGGTGAGCACGGAGTGCGGAACTCGCAGATCTCGGTGCTGGCGCCCACCGGCACCATCGCCTTCATGATGGACTGCGACACCACCGGGGTGGAGCCCGACATCGCGTTGGTGAAGTACAAGAGGCTCGTGGGCGGCGGCATGCTCACCATCGTCAACAACACCGTGGCGCGCTCGCTCAAGCGGCTCGGCTACGACGCCCGGCAGACCCAGGAGATCGTCGAGTACATCGACGAGCAGGGCACCATCGAAGGGGCGCCGCACCTGCGGGAAGACGACCTGCCGGTGTTCGACTGCGCCTTCAAGCCCGCCAACGGCAGCCGCTCCATCCATTACATGGGACACATCCGGATGATGGGCGCCACCCAGCCGTTCATCTCCGGCGCCATCTCCAAGACCATCAACATGCCCATGGACGCCTCGGTGGACGAGATCGCCAAGGCCTACGTGGAAGCCTGGAAGCTCGGGGTCAAGGCCGTGGCCATCTACCGCGACGGCTCCAAGCGCACCCAGCCCCTGAGCACCAGCGGCAAGAGCGACTCGCCGGGCCAGTCGGCGGACTCGCGGCCGCTGCGCCACAAGCTCCCCGACGAGCGCCGCTCCATCACCCACAAGTTCGATATCGCCGGGCACGAGGGCTACATCACCGCGGGCATGTACGAGGACGGCCAGCCGGGCGAGATCTTCATCACCATGTCCAAGGAAGGCTCCACCATCTCCGGGCTCATGGACTCCTTCGCCACCGCCATCTCCATGGCCATGCAGTACGGCGTGCCCCTCCGGGTGCTGGTGGACAAGTTCAGCCACATGCGCTTCGAGCCCTCGGGCTTCACCCGCAACCCCGACATCCCCATGGCCAAGTCCATCATGGACTACATCTTCCGCTGGCTCGCCACCAAGTTCCTCGACGGCAAGGCCCAGACCGAAGTAGGCGTCGTCAATCGCGATGCCGACGAACTCGCCGAGGTCCCCGCGCCGGCACCCGCGCCGAAGCCGCTCGACAACTCGGGCGACGGCTACGCCATGTCCGCCGAAGGCTTCTACCAGCAGGACGCCCCGTCCTGCTCCGACTGCGGCGCCATCATGGTCCGCAGCGGCGCCTGCTACAAGTGCATGAACTGCGGCTCGGTGAGCGGGTGCTCGTAGGGTGACTAGAACTGCTCCGGTGAGCTTCCAGCCAGAGGTACGTAGTGAACCTGCAACAAACCACAGCGTCGTTCAGAATGGATACGGGGAGGTCGTGACTGACCTAGCAGGCCGTGGAAAAACCCACGGATTTGAGGATTGGTAAGTGGCGCGGAGAGCGACGGGGTGAGAACAGAACACTCGACGGGTTGGGATAAACCTCTTTGTCAGGCCTTTCCATGGCCGAGACAGTGGCGCAGACGTAGGCCGCCACCCGAAGCATGCTCACGTGCCGGCTCTAGACGTGTTAAATAGGACCCTGGCGGCATGACCCATTACCCCGGAATACACCTTATTTCTGCCGCCCATCTGTCCAACGAAGTGGGACCACCTCACTCCATCACCACAGGCCTTCCGTGCCTTTGAAGATATAGTCATTCAGAAAGATGCGCCGACCGAACAGGTTGCGTTCGACTTCGGTCAATGTGGCTTCCTCGCAGATGTCGTCCCATGCATCCCGGATGGTGCCGATCTGCCGGTCGATGATGTTCTTCGCCGCTTTGTCGCTGAGCTGGAAATTGGGCGCGGCCTCCAGGCAGGTCGCAAGTGTGCTCGACCGATTATCTCCTACGATCAGCATCGCCTGGCTGGCCACATTGCCGGAACGGCTTTGCGGACAAATGTCATAGGCAGGCGTCAGGGTCAGGTGTTCGCCGTCCCAGAAGCCCGCATGGTTGCGGGCGTGATCGTCGGTATTGCCGCACAGGATGTTGAACACGAGCCGTCCGTACAGCTCGCGCAACGTCGCCTTCGGCGAGGTGAAGCGGTGCCGGATGATTTCTGCAAGGTCTTCATAGCTGGCGTAACGCGCCATCATCTCATCGAGAACGAACAGCGTCAGCGCCGAGACCATCGCTTTGCGTGTCCAGCCGTCTGTCGTCTTTGGGCGGTCGAAACGCTCGACCAGCAGCACGTCCTTGCCAGCGACATCCGCAAGATGCACGGGGGCGACGTCAAGCCCCGCCTTGGCAGCAAGGCGCATGGCCACATATTCCGCTTTCACCACGTTGTAGGTGTCGGTCGAAGACGAGAACTTGGCGATCATCTTCGTGTTGCCATCCTGGATCATTGCCTTCGGTTGCGCGCCCCCGAGCGACGTACCGTGGACCAGCGCCTGATCGAGATCGGGCGTCAGCGGCACGCCATTCTCGACTTTCTCGGCGGCGCTCAGCAGTTCTTCGAGCGTAGCGGCTTGAGCGGCCCGCGGCACGTACTCGGAAGGAGAGTGCTGAAAGTCCAGAGCGCCGATTCGGTCGGAGCCGGACTCCAGTAGGTAGGTCAGCTCGTCGAGCTCGGCGGTGTCGACATCCTTGCCCTTGCGTCCGAAGGTCCGATTCAGGATGACGCGACGGCCCCATGCATCCGGCGCGGCGTCGCGCAGGCATCCGGCCATGCTCAGCCCGACTTCGGGCGCAATCGCTCCGCTGCGCAACGGCAGTTCCGGCTCGTAGATCGGAATGCGTTCATTCCGGTCCAGATAGCTCTGGCCGTAGTTGAAGATCAGCCGCTCCCCGTCACGCGCGATTCGACCGGCGACGACCGGTGCCGTCGCGCCGGGCAGCCATATCCAGACATAGGCTTCCTCCGGCGCTTTCGTGTCGCGGTGATCAGAAGTCATCCTTCACCTTCGTCGTTCCCGTGCGGACGGATTGCGGCAGCAGGGTGAGCTTGTCGCGTTCCATCGACAGATGGCGCGTCAGCGTCGTCGGTTCGGCTTCGAACAGGCGCAGCCCGACAATGGCGGCCGCCTCGAAGGCCGCACCGATGGAGGAGCCCATTTCACCTTTTTCGATACGATGCACGAGGCCGCGCGAAATCCCGGCGCGTTCGGCGACATCGGCGACTGTGATGTCCCGTTCGATGCGCGCGTTACGGATCATCAGCCCGAGAAGCTCTGCGGCTTCGCGGGCATAGCGGGAATAGCTTCTGTGTGCGGGTTTCACCATCTTTTTTGTTCCATAAATAGATTTCAAGATAACTCCATGACTTATTTATAGATCATTTTATTAGATTTCAAGCGATTTAGAAAACTTGTGCTCCATGAATCGATCGTGAAATCCATGGTCCGTCTATAGAAGCAGGGGTGTCCCACAAGAGCGGGGAAAACTCCCGGCGGCGGCGTTAGGTGCCGCGTAGCAGCAGACGACAGGCCGCAGAGGCGAGGAACAATGCAGAACAGGCCCGCTCGGTTGATTGCATCGCAAGCGTCACATGGATTAGAATTCGATACAGACGGAGGGCATGGGCATGGCTAGCATAACGATCCGCAATATCGACGACGACGTGAAGACCCGCCTTCGTGTGCGGGCGGCAGGGAACGGCCGATCCATGGAAGAGGAAGTGCGGCTGATCTTGCGCGAGGCAGTAGGGCGCAAGTCTGGTTCCCAGGATCTCGCGAGCATCATCCGCGGTTACTTCGGGCCGTCCAGGGGCGTGGACCTGGAGTTGCCGCCTCGTGACCTAGCCCGCGAGCCCCCCCGATTCGATTGAGGCAGGAGACATGTTCTTGCTTGATACCAATGTCGTCTCCGAGCTGATGCGCAAGTTGCCTGATCCTGTCGTGGAAGCATGGGTCAGCGGCCATCCCGTGGAGCGGCTGTTCTTCTCGGCAGTTGGCGAAGCGGAACTGCGCTACGGCGCCGCCGTTATGCCGGCGGGTCGGCGGCGGAACACGCTGGTGTCCGACATCGAGTCGATGCTGCGGGCGGCCTTCGAAGGCCGGATACTGCCGTTCGATAGTGAGGCGGCAGTCGCGTATGCCGGCATCGCTTCAGCCCGCCGCGCCGCCGGGCGTCCTGTCCCGACGGCGGATTGTCAAATCGCGGCTATCGCGCGCTCGCGAGGCATGGCGGTGGCGACACGAAACGTCCGGGACTTCGCAGACACGGGCATTGACATAGTTGACCCCTGGACGCGCGTATAGGGTTGTCGTTGATCCGATGCCTTGTCCGAACTGACGGTTAGGCCGACGTGCGGTCTCCCCTGGTCGGTTGGTTTCTAGCTTCCACGGCTCGCCTGCAGTACCAGTAGCCGCCACTCTTTCCTTTCAACGTCTGACTCTGCGTACGGGATAGTGCGGCCGGTTCTCCAGAGATCGACTTGGTCATGGTAGTGGGAGGATATCGGATTGCCCGCCTGACCCGGAACGATGACGAAACTTGAGCGAATCGGATCGCTCAGTGTCACGAGCATACGCATCGACGCGCCGACGGCTTGGTCGTAGGGGCGGGAGTGGCGGTAGTAGGAGTTGCTGACGGTGACGCCGTCGCCGTCGACGGGGTAGGGGCCGAGCGAGAAGAAGGGGGCCAGCCACTTCTTGTTTCCGAGAGCGTGGGCCAGCGTGAGGGTGTGCAGGCGGCCCCAGGACCACTCGGCGGGGGCGGGACCTTGCTGCTTCGTCAGTTCGGCTTGGGCTTCACGCAGGCTCGCCGCCAACACCTCCTTGCGGGGGATGTCTCGGAACCATGCCGATCCGGCGTCCGCCAGGATGTCGTCCAGGGGCGCCACAGCCTGGTTCAGGATTTCCGTGTAGCTCAGGAACAGTTCTTCGCCGAGGTCCCTTTCCCAGATGTTTCGCATGAGACGGTGATAGAGGACATGGAAGAGGGCGGCGCCGGCGGATTCGGCGCGGCAGTCGCAGTCCCATTCCTCCAGCAGCTTCACGCAGGGGCCCAAGGACGGCTCTTCGAGGGCGATCTCGCGCAGCTCGGAGCGCAGAGCGTTCAACAGCCGTTCGGCCTGGACCGACCGGGTGTCGAGCTGGATCCGGGCCATGGTTTCCATGTCCATGCGCTTCTCGCGCGTGAGCAGGTGGCGGATACGCTCGATGCGGTACGGGGGCTCGAACAGGTCGGATAGGTAGTAGGGGTAGCCCGGGTCCGCGACGCCGTTGTTGGCGTTGGCAACGATGCCCTCGGGCGGGTTGTAGAGGCGCGGCATCTCGTCGAACGGAATGGTGCCGGTCCAGTCGTGGGTGGCGTTCCAGCCTTCCAGGGGCAGCCACGAGGGCTCCTGCCTCGGACGTAGCGGCACCTTTCCGACCAGGGCATAGCCGATGTTGCCCCGGGTGTCGGCGTAGACGCAGTTGAGCGAGGGCGTCACGTGATCCGCCATGCCCGACAGGAACTCGCTCCAGTCGCGTGCGCGGTTGACGCCGTCCAGCAGTCCCACCTCGTTTCCCGGCGTGTGTGCGATCCATTGGAACGACAGCACCTCCCGGTCAGGAAACTCGGAGTCGCGGGACGTTGGCGCCAGGATGTCCGACAGCACCGGGCCGTGCCGGGTGTGCCGGATCACGGTTTCCACCGGGCGGCCGCCTCGGACGGCGATGGTTTCGGGCCGGCGCTCGAACTCGGCCCAGCCGTCGGGGGTGCGGTAGAGTTCCGGCCGTTCGGGATGGATCTGTTCCCGGTAGAGGTCGCCGTCATCGCACAGGGCGGCGACGAAACCCCAGGCCATGTCCCGGTTGTGCCCGACGTAGACGAAGGGAGAACCGGGCAGTGACAGGCCCGACGCCTCCAGGGATGGAGTCGCACCGGTTTCGCTTACGGTCCGCAGGTGATTGAGGTACCAGATGCCGGGCAGCGTCATCCGCAAGTGTATGTCGTTGCACAGGAGCGCATGGTCCTCGGCCGAGTGCCCGGCGTCTACGGCCCAGCCGTTGCTGCCCTGGCTGCGGGGGGTCAGGGGGTTGTCGGCGAAGCTGCCGTTGATGAAGCGCAGCAGGGCGGCGCCGTGGTCGGCGAGGGCGCGGGTCGTGGCGGGTCCCCAGGCCGGGTAGCGCGGCGCCAGGGAACGCAGCTTGTCGGGGTCGTTCTCCAGGCGGCCGTGGAGTGCTAGAAAGGTGAGCCGCGTGACCATGGCGGACGAGAGCATCAGCGCGAAGCCCTTGGCGAGGACCAGGCAGTCCGCCGGTTCCCACGGGGCGGGCTGGTGGCGCAGCAGCCGGAACTCCACGGGCAGGCGGCGCCGGGGCCGGTCCATGTAGGCGTTGACGCCGGTGCAGTAGGCCTCGACGGCCCGGGCGGAGCGCTCCGACAGCAACGGCAGGGAAAGCGTTGCCGTGTGCCGGATGCCGAGCAGGCGGATGAAGTGGTCGACGCCCGTCATGGTGCCGGATCGCAGGTGCCGCGTGAAATCGCCGCGCGGCAGCGGCCTGTCTCCGAGAAGCTCGGCCAGACGGCCGCTGAAGAAGCGCCGGTTGAGGTCCATCTGCCACAGCCGGTCCTGGGCGTGCAGGTACCCCTGGGCGAAGAACAGGTCGGCCTCGTTCTCGGCGGTGATATAGGGTATCGCATAGGGATCCCAGCGCACTTGGACGTCCTTGTCGAGGCCCGGAAGGTGGACGGTGCCCCGGCGCGTCGGGAGGTTCTTGCGCGCCGCGAAGCGCAGCAGCGGCGTTAGCAGGGATGCCAGCAGGTTCATGGAATCGAATCTGGAACGGAATGCCACATGGGCCACGGCCGTGTCCAGTGTCGGCTACCTGGGTTTCATCCCGGTGGCTCCGGGCACGGCGGCGAGCGCTGTTGCGGTGCTGGTCTACGCGCTGGTCCCGCCGCTCCAGCAGCCCGCGGTGCTGGCGCCGGTCATCGCCGTTGCGTTCGTGCTGGGCGGGGTCAGCACGGGTGTGGTGCTCCGCCGTGGCGGCGCCAAGGATCCGTCCCATGTCGTATGCGACGAGGTGGTGGGGCAGTGGATCGCGCTCTTGAGCGTCGTATACGTCGGGCGCTGGGATCTCATGCTGCTGGCGTTTACGCTGTTCCGCCTCTTCGACGTGTGGAAGCCTCCGCCGGTGTCGTTCTTCGACCGCCGCCCGGGGCCGTGGAACGTGATGATGGATGACGTTGCGGCCGGCATCTACGCCAACCTGGCGGGTCATCTCTGCCTCTTCCTCTTTTGGGGCTGACAGGATCGTCGTAAGCCGCTCCGACACCTCTCCCTCTGGGAGAGGTCGGCCGAAGGCCGGGTGAGGGCGCCTCGGCGGCGCGGTCCGTCCTGGTCCTTGTCCACTCCACCGGGTGCGTGTCCTCGGACACCCTCACCCCGGCCCTCTCCCTGAGGGAGAGGGGGTCGGACCGGTCCCGGCTTGATCCTACTGTCCCAGCTTCAGCAGCCTCGCCGCGTTGTCGCCGAGGATCTTCTGCTTGTCCGAGTCGGGCAGGCGCACGTCCCGCACGGCGTCGACCGAGCGCCCCAGGGGAATCGGCACCGGCGGGAAGTCGCTGCCGAACAGCACGTGGTCTGCGCCCGCGGTCTCCACCGCGCAGGTGACGGCCGGGGCGTGGAGGCTTACGGTGTCGTAGTAGAGCTGCTCGATGTAGGTGCTCGGCGCCCGCGGCAGTACGTCGGGCTCCCAGGGGCCGAAGCTGTCGTCCTTGCGCAGTTCGTAGCCGAAGTCCAGCCGTCCGGGCAGCATGGGCAGGGCGCCGCCCACGTGGGAGCAGATCATGATCAGGTTGGGGAACCGCTCGAAGCCGCCGGTGAGGATGAAGCGCGACAGCGAGAGGGTGGTGTCGAAGGGCCGCCCGACCATCTCGGGGAGCCGGAAGATCTCCATCTTCTCCGCGCCGATGGTGACACGGGGCGGATGCACGAACAGCGGCACGTCGAGGTCGGTCACCAGCTCGAAGAACGGCACGGCGTTGGGGGAGTCCAGGTATTCTCCCTCGACGCTCGAGTTGATCATGATCCCCTTGAGGCCGTACTCGCGCACCGCCCGCTCGGTCTCCTTGAGGAACTTGTCGCCGCCGAAGGGGACCGCGCACGCCAGCCCAAGCAGGTAGTCGGAATGCTGCGCGGTGGTCTCGGCCGCGAACGCATTGAACTCCGTCACGATGTCGAACGGGTCCTTGCCGGCGGGCGTGCGGATCCAGTTGTTGCCGAAGATCGTCAGGTCCACCCCGGCCTGTTGCTGCTCGTCGCGCAAACGCGGGATATCGAAAATGGCCTGCGGAGACTTGGGGTGGTACCAGCCTTGGGGCACCAGATGGGCATGAGCATCGATAATCATGGCACGGTAACTAATGTATCCATGCGGGACATGCAAGAGCGGGCCGCCGGGCTCCAGCGGGTCGGGACAATGCCGCTTGACCGCCTTGCGCAGCGGTGTTAACAAGGGCGGCCTTGCGACGCGGCGGGCTCGATCGTCCGGCGCCGGGACATGCCCCGTTGGTGCTTGCGTACACTGCTCGGAGACCTCCGAATGAAGCTCGACATCGAATTCAACTCGGGCGCCCAGCTTCCCATGGACGCCATTCCCGCGCTGGCCAAGGCCGCCGAGGGCAGCGGCTTCGACTGCGCCTGGGGAGGGGAAGCCAACAACAAGGATCCGACGGTGATGCTGGCGGCGGTGGCGGCGGTGACCGGTCGGCTCGAGCTCGGCACGGCCGTGTACCACATGCTGGGCCGGACTCCGGTGAGCATGGCGCTGCATGCCGCCGCTTTGGACGAGCTGTCGGGCGGCCGCTTCCTGTTCGGGCTCGGCATCTCCAATCCCACCATCGCCAACTGGCACGGGGTGGAGTTCGACCATCCGTTGTCGCGCATCCGGGAGTATCTCGAGATCGTCGGCGCGGCGCTGCGCGGCGAGAAGCTGGATTACCAGGGCAGGTTCTACCACGCACGCGGCTTCAAGCTGGCGTTCAAGCCCTCCGGCCGGGGCATCCCGGTCTACCTGGCCGCCTTCGGGCCGCAGATGAGCCGGCTGGCCGGCCGGTTGAGCGACGGCGTGCTCATCAACATGGCCAATCCCCGGGAGATCCGCCGCATCGTCGACAACGTCCGGGAGGGCGCGCGCTCGGCCGGCAAGGACCCGGACGCGCTGGAGGTCATCTGCAAGGTCCGTTGCTGCGTGGCCGGGGACAGGGCGGCGGCGCGCCGGGCGCTGGGGCGCATCCTGACCTACTACGCGCTGGCCGACTACTACCGGGATCTGCTGGCGCGCATGGGTTTCGGCGAGGAGGTGGCGGCGATCCGCGAGGCCTGGCGCGCCTCCGGCTTCCAGGCCGCCACCGGGCAGGTCACCGACCGGCTGCTGGACGGCCTGCCGCTTGTGGCCGGCGAATCCGTGGCGGAGGTCCTTGACCAGGTACAGGCTTACGGCGAGGCCGGCGCCACCCGCGTGATCCTGCCGTACGTCCCGTGCACGGACGACGTGGTGGGGGAGATCCGGGACTTCATCGAGGCCTTCGGACGCCGCTGACCGCGGCGGGTTAAAAACCGCCGCGGGCGCATTGACTATCGGTCCTGGCGTGGTTGACTATACATGGGACCATGCTTACTGGAAGTGCGGCAGAGACGAACGAAAAGGAGAACGTCATCGCATTCGAGCTGATCAATCCGAGCGGGCTGGAGAATCCCGTCGGGTACTCTCACCTGGCGAAAATCTCTTCCGGCCGGCTGGTGCTGGTGGCGGGGCAGGCACCGTTCAATGCCGACGGAGAGGTGGTCGGCAAGGGCGATTTCGCGGCGCAGTTCCGGCAGGTTTGGGAGAACCTGCGCACCGCCATCGAGGGCGCCGGGGGCCGGCCCCAGGACTATGCGACGCTCACGATGTACGTCACCGACGTCGATGCCTACCACCAGAACCGCAAGGAGATCGGCGCTTCCTACCGGGCGATCTTCGGAAAGCATTTCCCGGCGATTACTCTGATCCAGGTAACAGGACTCTACAACCCGGACTGCATGGTCGAGGTGTCCGGGCTGGCCATTATCGATTGATGGCTGGAGGGATAGCGGGAGGGCGTGAAGCGGCACTCCGCTCCCGCGCCCCCCAGCCTTTCCAACACAACCACCGCCATGGGAGTCGCAGGTAGATGTACCCCACGGAGATGACCGGCAACACGGATTCCCTGGATACCTTTGGCCCCCCAACCGAGAGGGAGATCATCGGTCTTTGGCATTCCTTCCGCTCGGCGGGACTGTCGGACAAGCAGGCGTGGGACGCGATCCTCGCGGGCATTGCCCTGGACGCGGCATTCTCGGACGGCCGCAGCCGCCCGCGCCTGGTGCAGTGATCTCGCGGTACATAAACCGACGTGAGCATCGGTTTCCTGCTAGTTGCTGAAGAAACTTGATGTAGAAGCTCAGGTTTGCTCGGCTTGGGGATCGGCCCGGGCCAGCAGGTCCAGCAGCGTCGCCTTGTGACGGCGTTCGACGTCCACGAGCTGCCGCAGCAGTTGGCTGTATTCCGGCGCCTCGAGCGCCAGATAGGAGGCGTCGTCGGTGAGTCTGGCCTCGACCCGTTTCTGATCCTCGAAGTCCTGGTGCATTCGTTCCCAGTGGTTCCTTCCGGACGGGATACTGGCGTCGAACTTGGCGACGCGCGCGCCGAGCTGCTCGATGCCCTCGAACAGGAGCGCGATGCTCTTGTCCTTTTCCGCGGCCATGTCCCGCAGCCGCTCGGCCACGAAGGGGTAGGGGGCCTTTTCCGCGTGAAGCTTGAGCTGGTTGGCGAGGCGCGCCAGCTCGCGGTAGTCGTCGGCCAGGACGGTGCGAGTCGTGCGTTCCTCCCGCTTGGCGCGGTTGCGCTCGAACCAGCTTGAAATGGTCTCCGTAAGTGCCATGGTCGTCTAGGATAGGACCCGTCGCCCGCCATGTCAAGGTAGCCGCGTGTTCTTGAAAAAACCCCGCAAAAACGGTACATTCAGCGTTGTCACATGGCAAAATTTCCGCCCATCGAAGTGGTCGAGGAGACCGACGCCCCGGTCGAGGACGTGACCCCCGAAGCGGTCTTGCTGGACGAGGTCGAGGACGTCGAAGCGGTCGCGGACGACGCCGAACAGGCCGAGGAACCCTCCGGCGCGCTGGTTCCCTACGACGCGCTGCAGAGCTATCTGTCCGAAATCCGCCGCTACCCGTTGCTCACGCGCGAGGAAGAGCACGAGCTGGCGGTCCAGTACAAGCAATACGGCGACATCGAGGCCGCCTACAAGCTGGTGCGGTCGAACCTGCGCCTGGTGGTGATGATCGCCCGGGAGTACGAGCGTGCCTTCCGGAACCTCCTGGACCTCATCCAGGAGGGCAATATCGGGCTCATGGAAAGCCTCAAGAACTTCGACCCCTACCGCGGCGTACGGTTCCCGTCGTACGCCGTGTGGTGGATCCGCGCCTACATCATCCGCTACCTGATGAACAACTGGCGCATGGTGAAGCTGGGCACCACCCAGGCCCAGCGGCGGCTGTTCTTCAACCTCCAGAAGGAGAAGGAGAAGCTCGAAGCCGAGGGATTCGTCCCGGGCGCCAAGCTCATCGCCCAGCGGCTCGACGTCAAGGAGTCCGAGGTGATCGAGATGGATCAACGGCTCTCGGGCCGGGATCTTTCCACCGACGCGCCCATGGGCGAGGGCGAGACCGCCACCCTCCTGAACACCCTCACCGACGACAGTCCTACTCCGGAAGAGCGCCTGGCGGAGGACGAGTACCGGCAGGCCATCAAGGAGCGCCTCCGGACCTTCGGGGAGGGGCTCAAGGACAAGGAGCTCGTGGTCTTCCGGGAGCGGCTCATGGCGGAGCAGCCGCTGACGCTGCGCGAGATCGGCGAGCGCTACGGCATCAGCCGGGAACGGGTCCGCCAGATCGAGAACCGCGTCAAGAAACGGCTCAAGACCTTCCTTTCACAGGAATTCGAGGTGCTCGAGGGCTTCAACGAGCGCGCTTGATGTGGTCGGCGGGATTCTGCTAAGAACCCCGTTATGAATTTCGAGAACAGTATCGAGATCGGCGTGCCGCGAGACACGGCCTGGGACTTCCTGTGGGACGTGGACCGCTTGATCGCCTGCGTTCCCGGCTGCGAGGAAGCCTCCACGGTCGAGGCCGGCAAGCTCTACAACGCCAGGATGGTGGCCCGGGTGGGCCCCTTCAAGGTCACTTTTCCCATCAAGATCGAGGTCCTGGAGAACCAGCCCAAGGATCGCATCAAGGCCCGCGCCTCCGGCAGCGACAACAAGATAGGGAGCCACCTCAAGGTGGACCTCGACGTCTCGCTGGAGGACCGGGGCGAGGCGACCGTGGTCTCCCTGGTGGCATCCGTCGATGTCCTCGGCAAGCTCGCGACCCTGGGACACAGCATTATCAAGCGCAAGGCCGACAACGACATGGCGAAGTTCGCCGAGGCCGTCAAGAAGGAACTCGAGGGAGGAGCCTGATCCATGCTGCGTCCGTTCCGCCTGGAAGAGCCTGAAAGCGTCAAGGAGGCGTCCGAATCCCTCGCCCGCTACGGCGACTCGGCCAAGATCTATGCCGGCGGCACCGAGCTGCTACTGGCCATGAAGGAGGGGCTGATCCACTTCGAGTGCCTCGTCAACGTCAAGAAGATCCCCGGCCTCGATCAGATCACGCAGGACAACGGCAGCCTGCGGCTGGGGGCGTTGAGCACCCATCGCCAGCTTGAACGTTCCGAGACCCTGCAGGAGAAGCTGCCGGTCCTGGTGGAGATGGAGCGGAACGTGGCCAACCTGCGCGTGCGCGAGGTGGGGACCATCGGCGGCAACCTGACCTTCGCCGAGCCCCACGCGGATCCGGGGACCCTGCTTTTGGCCCTGGACGCCACCGTGGTGGCGCAGAAGGCCGGGGGCTCCCGGGACATCCTCATGACAGAGTTCTTCGTGGATGCGTACGAGGCGGCCGTCGAGGAGGACGAGGTCCTGACCGAGATCGTGGTGCCGTTGCCGGACGCCAACGCCGCGGTACGCTACCGCAAGTTCGGATACCTGGAGCGTCCGAGCGCAGGGGTGGCGCTGCACGTGATGGCGGACGAAGCACGGAAGTCGGTCAAGGACGTGCGCATCGCGGTGGGCTGCGTCGGCCCCAAGTCGATGCGGGTGGAAGAGGCGGAGGCCGTGGTGCGCGGGAAGAGCCTCGATGAGGCCGCGCAGCTCATGGCCGAGGCCGGCGACATCGCCGGACGCGCGGCGGATGCCATCAGCGATCTCCACGGCTCCGCCGAGTACAAGGAACATATCGTCAAGGTCCTGTTGACCCGGGCCTTCAACGACATTCGCGCCGAGTTGGCCGGCTAGCCGGCGGACACGGGAGCAACCAGGAGCGGAGGCCAGCGGCCATGGCGGACAGAGAACGGCAGACCCTACCGTTATCGTTCAACGTGAACGGGACTCGCTACGACATCGAGGTGGAGCCGCACGAGCTTCTCCTGGACGTGATTCGCAAGCGGCTGGGCCTCACCGGTGCCAAGCGGTCCTGTGACGTGCAGGTCTGCGGCGCCTGCACGGTCCTGCTGGACGGGCGCCCCGTGAGCTCGTGCACGCTGCCGGCCTTCGAGGCCCGGGACAAGGACGTGCTCACCATCGAGGGAATGGCCCAGGACGGCAAGCTGCACCCCATTCAGGAGGCGTTCATCGAGTACGGCGGCTTCCAGTGCGGCTTCTGCACGCCCGGGATGATCCTTACCGCCAAGACCCTGCTGGACGAGAACCCGGACCCCACCGAGGAAGAGGTCATCGAGTACATGAACGGCAACATCTGCCGTTGTACCGGCTACAAGAAGATCGTCGAGTCCATCATGGGGGTGGGAAAGGGCGGCGAGGCCTCCTGAGACGCGCGTCGATTCTCCCAAGCACTGCTGATCAGACTGAAAAGGGCAGGTGTCGAACGACACCTGCCCTTTTCGTTGTCAGCCGGCCTCCTGAGTCCGGGTATCAGGCCCGGATCTCCGTCCGCATGAACTTGATGTAGGCGATGCCGAAGCACACCGCCACCAGCGCCACCAGCGTGAAGAACATCGGCAGGATCAACCGCAGGCTCTGCCCCAGATTCAGCGGCGTGATCAGCAGACCTTCCAGTTGGCCGAGCTGTTCCGGCAGGATCGGCACGAGGCTCCGCGCCACCGGGTTCAGCAGCAACCGCACCGACTCGGTGTAGAGCAGGCTGGGCGACATGCGCGCCAGGACGGTCTCGATGGTCGCGAGTCGGGTCACATCCTCCGCGGTTTGGGGGTTCTGGATAATCAGTCCCGCCACGAACCCGGCCAGCACGCCGACGAAGATTCCCAGGAAGAGCCAGATGGCGATGGACGCAAGCGCCGCGGTCACGGTCCTCCTGAGCAGCATGGACAACAGCATGGCCAGGGCCAGCCAGAAGCCCGTGTACGTGATGCCGATGATGGCGAAGAAGAGCATCCGCCACAGCTCTTCGGCGTTGGGCAGAAAGCCGATCAGGGTAATGCCGAGGCCGATCACCACCAGTACGATCGACACCCAAAGGATCGCCAGGGTGGTCAGGCCGGCCAGGAACTTGCCGTTGATCAGGCTGTCCCGGTAGATGGGCTGCGACAGCACCCGGCTCAGCGTCCCCCGCCCGTACTCGCCGCTGATGCTGTCGAATCCCAGGGTGATGCCCACCAGCGGACCGAAGAAGCCCAGGAAGGTGGCAAGGGAGAAAAAGAAGGATTCGATGGTGAGCAGCCGGAGGAAGACTTGTTCCGTCGGGTTGCTCTGCACTTCTGCCTGGATCGCCTGTCCGGACAGATAGACCGCCAGGACCCCGGGCAGCATGATGAGAGCCAACAGGATCATGAACCGGAGGCTGCTGAAATGATCCTGGAGCTCTTTCCAAAAAACCACGGGCATGGTTATGCCTCCCTGAAATACTTTAGGTAGATCTCTTCAAGCGTGGGGTCCTCGGCGCGAAGCTGCAGGAGACCGACTCCCTGCTCCCGGACCAGCGTCATCAGCTCCGGACGCACGTCCCGGGTGCAGCGGAGGGACCACCCGGACCCCTGATGCTGACACTCGTCCACGCCCGGCAGCGCGCTGAGCGCCTCCTCCATCGGCTGGTCGCCGCCGACCTCGACGAAAAAGTTCCACTGGCGCTCCTGCCGGATGGCCTTCCCTAACTCGTCGGGACTCCCCTGCACGACCATGCGGCTTCGGACGATGATGCCGATGCGCTGGCACACCTGCTGCACCTGATGCAGCAGGTGGGAGCACAGCAGCACCGTGAGCCCGCTCTCGTGCTGAAGCCGCGTGATGAGGTCGAGCAGACGCGTCACACCCTCCGGGTCGATGCCCAGGGTGGGCTCGTCCAGGATGATGACCTCGGGCTCCTTCACGAGCACCTCGCCGATCCCGAGCCGTTGCTTCATGCCGCGGGAGAACTCCCGCACCGGCCGGTCGGCGTCTTCGGCGAGGCCCACCTGTTCCAGCACCCGGCCCAGCAGACCGTCGAGCCTGTCCTCTCCGATCCGGTTGAGCCGGGCGATGTAGGCCAAGTTCTCGCGCGCGGTCAGGTCCTCGTAGAAGCCGGGGTTCTCCGGCAGGTAGCCCACGCGCCGCTTGACCTCAAGGGGCTGCGTGGTGGGGTTGAAGCCGCACACCGAGGCCGTCCCGTGGGTCGGCTCGGTCAGACCGAGCAGCATGAGGATGGTGGTGGTCTTGCCGGCGCCGTTGGGGCCGAGAAAGCCGAACACCTCGCCCCGGGCGATCTGGAGGTCCAGATCGCTCACCGCCATCTTGTCGCGGTAGCGCTTGGTCAAGCCCGCGGTTTCGATGATGTAGTCGCTCATCTCCGTCCCAACCGGATGAAGACCGCCGCCAGCGCCAGCACCACCGCGGCCACGATGAAGGCGCCGATCCAGCCCCAGATGGTCGGCGTCGACACGGTGACCCTGAAGTCGATGGACTTGCTGGAGTCGGGGCTGTTGGTGGTCACGGCGAGCATGTAGTCGCCGGCCACGGCCCGGTCCGGAGCGGTGATCTCCATCTTGACCTCGCGGACCTCGCCCGGGTTCAGGGAGTCCACCTTGTCGGGGTTGAAGTTGACCTCCCACCGGTCCGGCTTGGACGAGATGAACGCGAGGTTGTTCAGCGGCGCCGTGCCGGCATTACCGATCAGGAAATCGACTTGAGACTGTTCCCCCGCGGTCACGTCCGCGTTGAGCCGGCCCGTCGCGGTGCCCATGTTCAAGACCCGGGTGCCGGCCAGCGTGACCTTGAGGTCCGCCTGGGCGGTGAAGTTGCCCGAGCGCGCCCTCACGACGACGGGAAAGTCGCCGGGGTCGCCGAGCTGCGGCGGCTGTATCTCCACGCTCAGGGTCTCGGACGAGTCCTTCTTGAGCGCGATGGACGATATCTGCGTGTCTTCGAACTGGGGCTTGATCCGCACCACCCAGCCCGGCGGCGCCTGGGCGGCCAGGGCGGTGGTCAACGGGTTGTCGGTCTCGTTCTTGAGATCGATGCCAAACTTGAAGGTCTGGTCGCTGGTGCCGCTCAGCACCGGATACTGGCTCTCCATCTTGAGCCCGCCGGTGTCCACCTTCTTGGCGGAGACCCTAAAGGCGATCTTGACGTCTTCCGTCTTCTCGCCCTTGCTGTCCTTGGCGGTCACCCCCAGCTCGTAGTCCCCCGGCTCCACGTTGTCCGGGAGCTTCACCTTCAACTCCAGGGTGGTGTTTTTCTCGCCCTGGACCATGATGCCGCCCACCGGAAAGCTCGGGTACCTTGAGTGAAACCCCGCGGTCCACCCTTCGGGCAGCGACGTGGTCTCCAGCGCCACCCGCACGGACGCCTTCCTCGGGTTGACGACCTCCGCGTCCATTTCGAATTCCTGACCCGGCCCCACGGTGATGTGGTTGTAGGCCATGATCAGTTCGAACGGTTCCTTTTGATCGTCCGGAATGTCCTGCTGCGTGGCCGCCGTTTCCGAGGTCTCGTGCGATGTCCCCGACAGCGGCCAAAAGGCCACCAGAACGGCGAGCAACAGCCAGACAAGATGAGCCCTGCGAATCCTCATAAACCGACCTCCAGGTTTTGGTTTCCGTACAGTTAAGCACGAGTTAGGCGCATCGACAACGTTAGTCGCATCTCGCCGGTCCCCGTGGGTTGTTCCTGCCCCCCGCCGGCCCTTGGACCAGGGCGTCGGCGCTTTCTGTAAACTCCATAAGTGTCTGTTATTGCGTCATTTTTAAGTCGGAGGGCGGCAGCTGAAGTCCCCCGAGCTGCCGGAGTCCCTCGTAGAGCACGATGGAGACCGCGTTGGCGAGGTTCAGGCTTCTCACCGCGGGGTTCATCATCGGAATGAGGTAGCTGTCGGCCTCGTTGGCGTCGAGGAGGCTTTCCGGCAGGCCGCGGGTCTCGGGTCCGAAAACGAGAAAATCTCCCTCTCGGAACCGGGCGGAAACATAGGACTTGGCGGCCTTCTTGGAGAAGAACAGCAACCGCGCCCCGCCGTGGCGGGCGGTAAACTCCTGCCAGGAACCGTGCACCCGGAGATCCACGTGAGGCCAGTAGTCGAGCCCGGCCCGCTTGAGGTGCTTGTCGTCGATCTCGAAGCCCAGCGGCTCGACCAGGTGCAATGTGGTCCGGGTGGCCGCGCACAGCCGCGCCACCGAGCCCGTGTTGGGCGGGATCTCCGGTTCGTACAGGACGACGTTCATGGCTTCTTCCGGGATTCCGCGCTGTCGATGAGGAACGTCACCGGGCCGTCGTTCACCAGCGACACCTTCATGTATGCCTGGAAGGTCCCCGTGCATACTCTGGGTCCGCCCGGCACCGTCAACCGCTCCACGAAGTCACGGTAAAGCCTTTCGGCGTCTTCGGGAACGGCGGCCTTGGTGAGTGAGGGCCGCCGCCCCTTGCGGGTGTCGCCGTACAGGGTGAACTGGGAAACCACCAGGATTTCGCCACCGATGTCGGTGACGGAACGATCGAACTTGCCGGCTTCGTCCGGGAAGATGCGGAGGTTCAGGAGCTTGTCGGCGAGGAAGGCGCTGTCGTGTTCGGTATCCTCACGGCCCACGCCCAGGAATACGCAGAGGCCGGGTCCGATGGCCGCCACCGTCTCGTCGTCGACGCTCACGCTGGCGTGTTCAACCCTCTGCAGGAGGATTCTCATAACGGGAAGGAGCGCCGGCGTTTTCTTGACTTCCGAACATCGTTCCGACTAACAATACGGTGGCGACTATTTCTAGCGGGCTCCATTCCTCCCCGCAACTTCCGACCGGCGCCGTGCCCTTACGGTTCAGATGCGTATCAACACGCGAGCCCAGCGTTCGATCCCATGAGTACCATCGTGGTTACCGGAGCCTGCGGCTTCATCGGCTGGAAGGTGTGCGAGAAGCTCCTGGCCAACGGCGCGGCCGTCATCGCCGTTGACGATCTCAACGACGCCTATGACGTGCGCCTCAAGGACTGGCGCCTGGCGCAGCTTCGGGGAAGGCCGGGGTTTTCGTTCAGCCGTGTGGACGTCGGCGACCGGGAAGCCGTCAAGTCCTTCGGGCAGTCCGTGGAAGGAGCCGGCCCGATCGACGCGGCGGTGAATCTTGCGGCCCGGGCCGGTGTACGGGGTTCGGTAACCGATCCGTGGGCCTATCTGGCCACCAATGTAACGGGAAACCTGAACCTGCTCGAGCTCTGCAGGGAGCTGGGGATATCGAGGTTCGTTCTGGCCTCCACCTCCAGCCTCTACGGCGAAGACACGCCGGCGCCTTTCAGCGAGGACGCCGATACTAGCAGGCCCCTCTCGCCGTATGCCGCCTCCAAGAAGGCCGCCGAGGCCATGGGCTACAGCTATCACTCCCTCCACGGCCTCGACGTCACGGTGCTGCGGTTCTTTACCGTCTACGGCCCGGCCGGCCGGCCCGACATGAGCCTTTTCCGTTTCGTGCAGTGGATCAGCGAGGGCAGGGAAGTGGTGGTCTTCGGCGACGGCACCCAGCAACGGGACTTTACCTATGTCGACGACGTCGCCAACGGGGTACTGGCGGCGCTTACCGCGGTACAGGGCTACGAGATCATCAATCTCGGCTCGGACAGGCCCATCGTGCTGAACGACGCCATCCGCCTGATCGAGGGACTCGTCGGCCGGGAGGCGTCCGTCCGGTACCAGGAGCGCCACCCGGCGGATGTCGAGGTCACCTGGGCCGACATCTCCAAGGCCCGGCGCCTTCTCGGCTGGCAGCCCGAGACGGATTTCGCCTCCGGCTTGGGTGAGTTGGTGGAGTGGTACCGCCGCAACCGCGAGTGGGCCAGGGAGATCGCGACCTGAATGGGAGCGACGCGTGAAGCCGACGGCTTGCCGGCACTCGCGCGACGTGGTTCCCCGCCGCGTCACGCGTCGGAGTCGCCAATTCCTCGCCGTAATGCTAGAAACTCGGGGAAGGATCGTTTCGCGGGACCCGCCCCCGCACGGGCGGGCTGACGCTCGCAAACCGTTTCCCCACGCAAGCCGGAGAGGTGACCGAGTCT
The DNA here is from genome assembly GCA_028818755.1 of Deltaproteobacteria bacterium. GTDB lineage: Bacteria > Desulfobacterota > Binatia > UBA9968 > JAJDTQ01 > JAJDTQ01. The sequence continues at coordinate 21,185 of JAPPNF010000078.1, forward strand.
GGCTTAAGGTGCACGACTGGAAATCGTGTGTACCCCAAAAGGGTACCAGGGGTTCGAATCCCCTCCTCTCCGCCATCCAACTTGTCGATATCACGAACATTTCGGCCGGGACCTTGGCTTGAGAGCCGTCTCGGAGGACGGCGTTGCCTGGACAAGGAGAGCCGTGCAATCCGACCATAAGAACGTCCTGGTTCTCGGAACCTGTCAAATGCTGTCCGGCACGGGGCGCGGCCTCTTCATGGTGACATCCCCGGTCGTCGCGCTGCTGATTGCACCGCATCCCGCGCTGGTGACCTTGCCGACCGGTCTGATCGTGGTCGGCGCCGCCTTGGCCGCCATGCCCACCTCGCTATTCACGCGCCGGTTCGGGCGGAAGATCGGTTTCCTCTGCGGCACCGTCCTGGCCGCGGCCAGCGGGATATCCTGCACCTCCGCCGTCCTCTTCGGGAACTTCTGGCTGCTTCTGCTGGGCGGTTTTCTGTACGGGTTGTTTTCCAGCTTTTCCCAGCTCTACCGGTTCGCGGTGGCGGACGCGGCCTCGAAGGAGTTCCGCCCCAAGGCCATTTCGTTTGTGCTCGCCGGCGGCGTGTTCGCCGGGTTCGCGGGCCCCAATCTGGCGAACTGGGGAAAGGGCCTCCTGGCGAGCCACCTCTTTGCCGGCGCTTTCCTGTTCATGGTGGGAACCGGGCTGCTGGCGGCGATAGTGCTGATGTTCCTCAACATCCCGAACCTGACCAAGGAGCAACTGGAAGGCGAGCAGCGGCCGTTGCTGGCCATCGTCAAGCAGCCGGTGTTCATCGTCGCCGCGGTCTCCGCGACGGTCGCTCAAAGCGTGATGAACTTCCTCATGACGGCGACTCCCGTCGCCATGATCGCCCACGGCGGCCACGCTTTCGGCTCCGTGGCCACCGTGATCTCTTCACACTCGGTGTCGATGTTCGCGCCCGGGTTTTTCACCGGTTCGCTGGTCAAGCGGTTCGGGGAAATACCGATCATCATGACCGGCCTCACCCTCCAGGCGGCCTGCATCGGCGTCGCCCTGCTGGACATCCACGTTTTTCATTTCTGGCTGGCGATGGTCCTGCTGGGGCTTGGCTGGAACTTTACCTACACGGCTGCCACCAGCCTGATGACGACCGCCTACAACCCGGCCGAACGCAACAAGACGCAGGGCATGATGAACCAGATCATCTACACGGTGGTCGCAATCGGGTCGCTGTCGTCCGGCGCGTTCATCCATTTCCTGGGCTGGAACTGGGTGAATATCGGCGCCATGCCGATGCTGCTCCTGGCGGTCCTCGTGACGCTCTGGCATGCCGCGGCAAAGTCGAAGGCCGCCGATGTATGACCGGAGCATCAGGGACGGCAGTGTGCTTGACTCGTCGAACGTGAAGCGTCGCGCCATCACCGGAATAGTCGGACCTTGCGCGCGAAATGGTTCAGGATTCCGCGGAGGATCCCGCTGGGCGGTCCTGAAGGACCTTGACTGTCACGTTGCGGGTTGATGCCGCACGAGCGGCCAAAGGAGAGAGCGGACGACGGCTTCCATGACTGGCGGGCAGACGCCATTCCCCAAGATCTTGACACGGTCGCGCCTCGATCCATGCGGCAGGCTGTAACCGTTCTCGAATCCCATGGCGCGCTTGAGTTCTGGCACCTGAAGCATGCGCAGCATCGGAGTACAATGCTTCCACGTCACGAGGCCAAAGCGGTCAAGGGTGGTAAGAGTTCTCAGCGGACGTTCGAGCGACTGCCAACCGCCGCTTCCATCGGAGCCATAATAGACGATGAGAAAGGGTTCTCCCCTGCCGAGCTCCTCTATCGCACGTTCTGCTCTCGCCAGAGTCGCTGAGGCACGCCGTCGGGAGTACAGGGGACGAGACGGCCATGGGCCGTCAAATTGAATCACGTCGGCCGCCCTGCGCCCTGAGAGGTATACGCCGGCAGGTCTCTCTACTCCACCAGGTATGGCCTCGGAGTCGCAAAGGAGGAAAAGGCGTCGACGAGTCTGTGGAACGCCAAAGTCAACGGCATCAAGGGTTTGCGGGCGGACGTTGTATCCCAGGCCCTCCAAGCCGCTGATCATGGGAGTGTAACCGCGCCAGTTGCGCATTTGCACTACGTTCTCAAGAACAATCCAACGCGGCTTCAGCTTCTTGGCGAAACTGATCACATAGGTGGCAGTCCGCTTGCTGTCCTCGTCGCGGGGACGGCCGCCTTTGGCGCACGTGTGGTTCGTGCACTCGGGGGAGGCCAAGATCATGTCGATAGGGCCGACATCCCCGAGAAGGGCGGAGCAGGAACTCTCGTCAAGAGTGGCGTTGATAACCCGGGCTCGGGGGAAGTTGGCCCGGTATGTTTCAGCGGCGACGGGCCAAGCGTCTACGGCGCAGACGATCTCGGCATCGGCTTTCTGTGCACCCCAACTGCTCCCACCGCCGCCGCAGAAAAGATCTAGTACTCTCGGCCCCATAACTGATTCTTAACAGGGTGATGGTCCTGTCGCCAAGCAGTAAACGAGACCGCAGCCATTCTCAGAGGTGGCGTGACACTTTGGCTGTGCAGCCGTTGATGTCCGCTGCCAACTGGTGCTCCCAAAGACGGACCACCTTCCATCCCATACGTCGCAGACGGCGATGATTCCTGTTGTCCCGGCGGCGATTAGCTTCGATTTTCGCCGCCCACTTCTCCGAAAGTTTATGGCGCCACTGCGGGAATCGCCAGCCATGCCAGAAATCGCCGTCCACGAAGACCGCGGTTCTTTTTTGCCGAAACACGAAGTCTGGCCGCCCGGGGAGGTCCTGTACATGGCTTTCCCAAGAAAACCCCAGTTCCGCAAAGGCGGCTGCCAGTTTCCGTTCAGGGCCGGTGTCCTTTCCCTTAATGCGTGCCATGACAGCGCTGCGCTTCTCGGGCGACATGATATCGCCTATGTGTCTGCGCGGTGCTAGGGAGGGGATGCCTGTCATGTCGTCGCCTTTCCGATCATGTCCAGGGGTTCATAGGAGAAAACGCTTCTTTCCCCTGGCTTGGCCAAGTCCAGTGGCCTTAAGCCAGTTCGGGTATGCTGTCCAACGGTTTGGAAATGAGGCTTGTGCGCACGGCCTGCCAGCATTCGGCCTTCTTGGCCCATTCAGAAATCATCCGCCCCTCGGCGCTGTGGTGAAGCGTGTCGTTCACTTCTCTCGCCCACACCTGGATTTGTTCTTGGAGCCGTTCCGAAATAGCTTGGCGTTGCCACACCCTGTCGAGGTCCACCTTGTCACCGATGCGCTCGGACAGGACGGATACGGTGTAGGCGGTAACGTTGGCCTGGAAGGCTGGGAACATGGGGCGGATCAGTTTGTGTGCTGTCTTGAAGATGATCGCCTTGGCAACCATGTGCTTCCAGTCGGTCACACTTGGCAGCGGTCTCTCTTGCTGTGCATCCCCAGCCGCGAAATCATCCATGAAGCGCTCAAAATTTTTCTGTGCGCCCAAGCTGACATAGTGGGGTTTGCGTTCCCAAGCATTGAGAAATTTGGCCAAATCCGTCTTGATGATCTTGCGAGATGAGGGCAGGTCGGTTTTCAACTTGCGAAGCTTTGCCGGGGTCGTGCCCTCCCGCGTCAACATGGTCTTGTAGCTGCCAGCAGCCCGTTCGTAAAACCATCGTCCCACGCCATCTGGACAATAGACGGTGAGGGAAAGCTTCTCGACTTCGATATGAAAGGGTCTGTTGGCCGACAGATCAGATAATCGCACCGAGTTTTGACTGTTGGCGTATTTCGATATGTCGGAGATCAGCCCCTCTTCTCCTGCGGGATCATCGGAGCGCAACACGATGATCTTGGCCGGAACCCGGACACGGCGGAGATCCGTCTCTGGAACCCTCTTTTTTGTGAAATAGAGCGATGCCGTGGTTTGGCCGCCATTGACGATGTTCATGCCCTTGAGCCAGAGGATGCCTGGTGCGCCGTTTTCGGCCGACCCCATTCGCATTTCGTCCGCGACGAGGACGATGCCGTTGTTGTAGGCCATGAAGCGGTCGGGTGCCCTTCGCAGTGTCTCGCTGATACCCTTGTTCACCTTCCCGCTGGCGCTGAGGAAGGAGCGGACATTGGCCTCCAGCAATCGTGCGCCGTATTTCTCGTAGATGAAACGCAGGGCCTCGCCGGGAATGGCGGTCAGGGCGTAGTCGTAGTCAGCCGTCTCGCCGGGCACATAGACGCAAGGAAGTGCGCCGCCCGATACCTCCTGAAAATTGATTATGAGTTCGTCGCGTGGCTTTCCTTCCGACCAGTGCCGGCAGAGGCGCTCAATGTCCATGACCTCCAGCTTAACGGTCTTATCGTGCACCTCTCGGGTCTTGAAGTTCTTGGCTTTGGCTTGGCGGTCGGTCAGTACATAGATGCGAATCTGATCGAGTTGTGGATAGACATCCTGAATGGTGTGCACGACGGGATAAGCGTCGTTGGATTGATCCATGGTTCTGGCGAGCCGTCCCTCTGCGCAGCGCGTCAGGAAGCGCAGGCACTGACCGGCAGCATTTTTTGTCTCCGAATCGGGGATCGAGATGACACTCTCGACGCCCTCGTAGAGGCTCACGAACAGGTCAAGCTGATCGGCGTCCTCGGAGACCGCATAGCCGCTGAGGCGCAGCCGTGCATTGCCGACGGTGGCCGAGTAGTGGCACGGCTCTGGTTCGAAGGTCATGCCGATCTGGGACATGTGCTCCATGACAACTTCGGTGAAGATTGTTTCCTCGTAAGGATAGGCGCTGCCATGTACCGAGAGGCGATCTGCAATGGCCTCTTTCACCTCGGCTCGCGTTTGTAGTAAAAATTCGTTCAACTCCATTCAGATCATCCCCAAAGCTTCAAGCGCATGTGCAAGGCCGATGTCGGGCGCTCCGGAGACCTCAAGGTCGACCTCATAGCGAGCCCGGCGAATCGCGGGATCGACGTGTGCTCGCGTGAGGCGCGGAAAGCTGTTGTCCACGGCAAGGAAAGCAGTGGAAACGTGACGAAATCGTCGCGTGTAGCGCTCCGCTGCGGCACGCAGGAACCCCGCTTGCATAAGACGTGCCTCAAACAGGTCGAGTGTCGCCACGTTGTCTAGCAGCCTTTCTCGGATCGCATTGGACATTGCGGGCAGGGTAAGACCTGTCTGGTCGAGGCGGATTCGCACAGCCGCGAGGAATAGTGGCTGGCATAGGCTGTCGTCGAGCTGTTCAAGGGAGGAAATGGTTGCAGCGAATCCTCTCGCTGACAACGTGCTCTTTACCTCGATACCACCACCGCCCAGCGAAAAATCCTGCAATCCGTCGAGCGGTCCTTGCCAAGCGTCTATTATGTGTTTCTCCGGTATCCCTGCGTCAATAAAGTGGTCGATTGCGACCAGTTCGCCAAACAGGCCTAGTTCTGCGTCGGGGGAGAGTAACCCCTCCTTGTGTCGGTCCATGAATTCCTGCCAAGCACGGACGCGTGACAGGAACCCGCGAAGTATGCCACGCTCGCTGGGTGCCCCTTTATCAAGCAGAGCAAGCAGGTCCTTCGCCATCATCGCGAAGAGTTCCGGGCTTCCGTCTGTCCTGCGGGCAAGCGCCACCCATAAACGATCACCTCCCGTAGGGTCGGCGGTGAGACAAGCGACCTCGAAGCCGTTGCCTTGCGGCAGGTGGGATCCCGGAATCGCCCGGATATCGCTGAAACCGACGAGCAAAGCCTCCTTGTTGCCAGGGAAGTGCCGGCCAGCAAGCAAAGAGCACGGCCCGTTGCTGGTGATTGGAATAGTTTTCCATCCTTCGCCTTCCGAACTGCCGAGGAGGGCGCGCCATGCCGCGCCTAGGTCGTCCATGTCAGTTCGCGCCGCCATATTCCTGGTCCCAGTAGATGTTGTTGACGCGATACTTCACGCGCACGCCCGAATTGCTTGCGGGGAAGCTGACGGCCCAGCCGATGACGGGCGGCGAATTGGTGGGTAACCCAGCGTCAGGACCGGCGAGAGCCGGATCGATGGCATAGACGAACAGAACGCCCCGCTCCTTGGAGCGAATCTTCCGGATCGCCGGGCCATTAGGGACGGTTGGCTCCTCTCGCGTTCCGTTGCGGGCGGGGTCAGCGTGAAAGGCCTGACGAGTTTCGTTAAGCGCAGCCAACCATGCTGTCTCGTCGAGGTCGATCGTTTCGTCACGCGGAGACATGAGGCGCCGAATGGAATAGCGATCCGGGTGCTGTCCGTGGGCAGCGCGCTGCAACATCTCGACGGAGACTTCTTCACCGAGCGAAACGGTCTTGCCCTCGCCGCCGCCGATCAGAGCTACGGTCCAGCGTGTCAGTTCCTTCCGTGCGATAAGAGAACGAATGAATTGGGCTAGTAGCAGACTGTTTGCCTTACGGGCTTCTGGATGGTTGCGATAGTCCTCCAAGAAACTGAGCACATTGTCGACGGGAACATCTGTCCACAGAAGCCCACGCCATGCGTGCTCTGCGCTGTTGCGACGACGCCTGGGGTTGCGTTCCGGCGCGCTGAGCGTGGAGAAGAAACGCCGCGCCGTGTCAAGATTTTGGCGCAGAATTGAAGCTTCACGGTGGAAGTTGACTGTTTCAGAAAGGCCGCCGCTGAACGATAATTCGAGCTCACGGGCGGTCCGCATCTTGATGCTGGAAGTCACCATCAGTACCGGATGCGATTGGACCTTCAGACCGTACTCGCGTGGCGTGGCACCGCTCGCCGCCATGAAATCGAACTCCTCTCGCAACTCTTCTGAAGCGTCGGCGATGTGCTCGAACCAATCGACCAGTTCGCCTGTCGTGTAGAGGCGGCCAAGATCCAAATAACCAGGCCGGTAGCCGAACCAACGTCCCATTTGCATCAGTGTGTCGTACATCTTCGTGGCGCGCAGGAAGTAGCTTACAGTCAACCCTTCCAGGGTGAGTCCGCGTGCCAGCTTGTCGCCGCCGATAGCGATGACCTTCAGCCCGGTCTCCTGATTCTCGGCGTAATCCAGTGCATCCTTGGCAGTACCATTGATCATACGTACCTGGATGTCGGCAACCGTCTCCACCAAGTGTGACTCGATATGTTCCCAGGTCGTTGTGCCATGGTCCGGCTCATCAGGCACCAGCGTGGCCATGGCCGCAGTGGTCGGGGCGAAATCCTGCTCCCAGAGTGACCGCAGGGACGAAAGGATCGCCTCGTGCCCTCCCGTTCTGCGATACAGTCTCTGGTGTATATGGCGGACACGCTCTTCTACCTGGGCATGAACAAGTGTCTGGACGGAAGTGTAGCGGGTAACATGGACGAGCATCGAGCAGTGCGCCGTTTCCTGTCCACGCAGTCGCCGCAGGGCGCAGGCGAGGATGAAGGAGTCGATGGCCTCGTTCAGCGATGGGGGCAACTCGCTTCTGCCTTCGTATAGTGGGACATGGCCGTTCTTGTGTTTAGTGGGCATCCATCCGTCGAAATCCGCCACGAGTCGTACCAACGGCAGTGCGTCGTTGCGATCCAACTCCGTGCGAGCGCCGAACACTTTTGACGGACCAATGTAGTTGGAGGGGGCTGCAAGATTGATGATAAAGGCGGCGGGGAAGAGGTCGGCACCCTCGTTACGAGTGGATGCCTGTTCGTGTATGAAAATGTTTGCGAAGGGGGTCGCCGTATATCCGACATAGGCTGCGCGTGAGAAAACGTGCAGGACTCGGCGGACGAGCCGATTGATGGCTGTAGGCTCATGCTCATCGTCTGGCCTGCCACTCTCGTCCACAAGGATTTCCCGCGTATCGACACTAGCGTGGTCGGCCTCGTCATCTATGAGGAGGAGTGGCAGGTTGGTGACTATTCGCCGTCCTGTCTCTTGATCTTGGGAGTTGGCGACGTGATTGCGTAGCCAGTCAAGCAACCGCGTGAGAACGGATTTGTTCTTTTTCACGACGAAGAGCCAGGGGCGCTTTTCAGGGGTGATGCCGAAATTCCGTGCGACTCGCGTGTTGAAATCCCCTTTCTCCGTGCGGTTGGTCGCATAGTTTGGCCGTATGTCGGGGTCCGCATCAATTTCCCCGACGCCGAAAGGTACCAAAGCCTCGTCATTGAAGGCGCTTGTCTCGTAGCCGAGGAATGCTTCGTCGAGACGCATTTGTGTCTGTGAACGCAGATTGTTGTGTAAACCCGCCAACACGATGACGATCTTGTAGCCGGCATCGGCAGCCTTGCAGATGAGGCCGCTGTAGTGGCCTGTCTTGCCGGATTGGACGTGCCCCACCACCAACCCCCGACGGTCCCACGTTCCCTCGCGTCTGGGGTCCTCCAGTAAAGCGAGAACGGAATCCGTGGACCGGTCAAGTCCTTCGACGACCTTGAAAGAAAGGTCCCGCTCCAGCCATTCGCGATAGCGCTGCCAGTATCGCCAATCCTGCTTGCGGGCCGTTGTCAGCCAATCCTTGTGGCCCGCGACGCTTTGGAGGGTAGTGTCTTGGCCGATCCAGAGACTGAACCGGCGGATGAGTTCATCCGTGATCGCTTGTTTGTCAAGCCCATCGCGCCATCTCGGATTCATGGTGAGAACGAGATCGATTTTCTTACCGATTACGGCAGGTGTAACCGCTGCCCTGTCTTCCTCATCAAGGAGGAGTTCCTGAACGAGCTTGATTACCCGCTGGTCAGTCGTGGACGCCATCCGGTTCTCCTGGGTGTGGATCATCGGGCAGTGAGGCGATGAGATCGTGGTAATTGTTGAACGGCTCTGTTTGAAGAAGTCGTTGCCGTGCGAGCTGTGGCGACATGTTCTTGCGCAGAACCAGATTGCGGAACATCACCATAAGCACACTGAGCACTTCCGACGAGGGCTCGCCGGCGAAATTTGTCCGGGGTGTCTCTTGTCCCTCGGTGGTGTCGAGCCAGATGCGCTGTATGGGCACTGTCTCCTCAATCACCCGCAGCATCGCTCGAACAGGTGCAGCAAGGTCGCCTGAATCGTCGAGAACCGATCGGACGGCGGGATGATCGCGGTCGATTCTGTATCGGATGCCAACTGTCGCATGTTCGGCGCGCCACGCCTGGACCACGGGTTGGCCAGGGTCGATGGCAATTGGTTGTCCCCTGTGAGCGAACACACGGCGCGCTCGCGCCCGTGTCTCCTCAGACAGCTTGGTCAGATGCGACTTGAGGGCTGGCGGTGGACTGGCAGTTGATTTCCTGATGTCGATCTTCCACGCCGCATCAGCAGAATTGGGAATATCGAGCCGCAACCGGGCCAGACGATGTGCCTCTTCCTTGGTCCAGGAGCGGCCCTGTCCAAGACCAAGCCAGCTTCCCGCCAAGAGCAGCCTGAGGTTGCGGTAGACATAAAATCCTTGCTGTACAGTCCACCCATGCGGGCCGGCCGCCGACGACTCCTGCTGAGCCGAGAGGTGATCCTTATGTGGCAGAACGTGACACTGCACCTCCACCGTACCGGCCCCAGAGCGGATCTTTTCGACAGGGGAGGACCAAGTTGCCGGATGGTTACGAAGGAATGGGTCCCAGGCTTTCAACGGCCGACCATTGATAGCCAGTTGCAAACCCGCACACTCGCCATCGAGATAGCGGTGGAACACCATGGCGAGATGTCGCTCCACGCCATCAATAAGGTCAAGGAAGTCTTGCTCGCCGGAACCGGGTGTAACGATCCGGTCAAGACGCTCCCAGACGACCAGCGTTCCACGACCGGCTGAAAGCAGCGGCTGCAGCAAATACTCGGACCCCGCCGCCGGGCCTTCAAGGAGGTACCACCCGTCATCCGCACACGCTGAGAGCACATCGAGGTCCCACCGCAGGCAGTTCATGCGTTCGCCCCGGATACTTGCAACGGTCAACCGCCGGCACTGCGAGAAGGAAGCCGTCTTTAGCCCGAGACCGAAACGCCCGAGGTCGCTCGCCGCGCGTGCATCAAGCGGGCTCCGCTCGCCGAGTCGCATTGCCGCGTCCAGTTCCTGCTCGTCCATGCCATGCCCGTCATCCAGGATCGACACATGGCTGGTTTCACCGGCCCATGCGAATTCCACCGATACGGACATGGCGTTGGCAGAGATACTATTGTCGATGATGTCGGCGATTGCGGTCGCTGCCGAGTAGCCGAGCCCGCGCAGCGCCTCTATCATGGCGGAAGCACGGGGAGGGGCAGAGCGGGAACCAAGTAGCCGTGGTTCGGAAAAATCGGTCGCCATCAACCGATACCTTTCAAGAGTTTGATCTGCCTGGAGCGCACGAGCTTTTGCAATGCCTTCGCCTCGATCTGTCGAATGCGTTCTCGCGTGAGACCATAAGACTCACCGATTGTATCCAGCGTCTGTTCGTCACAGCCGATGCCGAACCGGCGGCGGATGACGTGCTCTTCCCTTGGGGTTAAGATGCCGAGACAGTCTCGTGTCAGACGTCGGAGCTCGTTGACGGATAGATGAATCTCCGGTGTCTGCACGGTCTGGTCGGGAAATTCTGCAACTGTTTTCCACACCTCTTCCAATGGGACCACGTCATCGGAGGCCGTAAGAATACCTCTGATTCGGTCTGGTGACAGTTCCACAATCTCTGCCAACTTGTGGACATTTGGTTCTCGGCCGGTTGCGGCCCTTGCCCTTTCCCGGACAGAATTTATCCTGTTTATTGTCTCGTGGACATGGACTGGGAGACGGACGGTTCTTCCGGTGTCCGCCACCGCGCGGTTGATCGCTTGCCTGATCCAAAAAACGGCATAGGTAGAGAATTTCGTACCTTGTCGATGGTCGAAGCGTTCAGCAGCGCGCATGAGACCAATATTCCCTGCCTGGATCCTGTCCATGAGCGTGAGGCCGCCATGCTTCTTGGCCACCCAGATCACCAGTCGGAGATTCGTTTCGACCAAACGTCTCCGGGCTGCCTCCCCTTTTGCACGGCCCGCGTGGATGCGTTTACGGAGGTTCCCGTCAAGGTCGTGCTCCAAGGCGATCTCCTGAAGGTCGGCCAGATAAGAAGGGGCAACGTCGGCAAGGAGAAGGCACTTTACGAGTTCCGCTCGCCCCTCAATACCGCGTCGGCAAGCCGCGATGATCGATTTCAGATGGTCGATACTCCTGGCAGCCATCTGGGGAGTGGAAGTCGCGGCATCGGATGACTCATCGGTCTGGACGTCGTCCCCGAGTGCGTCGGCGGGGTCGTTTTCGCCGAGTCCTCCTTCCCCAACAGGGGATTCGAGCATCGTTCGCAACTGAATATCACCGCGAAGAATTGCCTTGGAATCTGCGCGAAGCCGTGCAACGACGGCGGGGCTCGCACTCAACGTGGCAAGCACTTCCACCATGCCTTGCTCGATTGTCTCTCCAAGCCCTACTTCATCATCGCGGGTCAGGCGATCTGTGGGCAAGTCCTTGGCGTAGAGGTAGAAAGGATCGGCATCGCTGGACTGGTAGAGCCGGAGAAAGGAAAGAGCCTCGGCCGCGGCGTCGCCGTATCTGTCCTCGTCGCCCTCGTCTGCAGCGTCTACGACATCCAGCGCCTGCGCACCGTCGTCGATCTCGATCCCAAGGTCGGCAAGGATATGGCGTAGACTGGTAATCAGCGTTGGCTCCCGTGGATCGTCTTCATCTGCGGTGCCGCGAAGGACTTCAGCGATACGATCCTCGTGAACACGCCCATCCCTTAACGCCTCCACAAACAGCAGGCGCAACGAGTCTTCCTGGTCGTCTGTGAAGGGTGTGCGCCTGGGGACAAGTTCCTCCGGCTCCGGCAGGTCGATTTCTATGTCGCCCCAACCGGGATCCTTGTCGATGGGGACGTGCTGGGAGATAAAATGTTGGAGAACCACCGCGTCATCGGCACAGAACGGATTATCCGACGGGGGCGGCTTCTCTATGTCTTCCTGCCAGTCAAACAAGTCTACAACGGGGTCATCCGGCGAAGTTGGGGTTTGTCTACTAACGTTTACGGCTTGCAGTCTTGCTGTTGTCGTTGCCGCAGGAACCAGGAGAGAAGCGATCTCGGGCTGGCCTTGTGCTTGGGCTACGGCGAGTGCATCGTTGCCCGCGTGGTCACGGAGATCCGGATCAGCGCCTTCGTCCAACAGGAGTTGGCAAAGATCGATACGCCCCTTGGAAGCTGCCAGAATCAGTGGCGAACGGCCCCTCTCGTCGGCTGCATTGACATCTCCGCCTGAGCGCAGGTGCAAGCGAACCGACGCGATTGTCCCCGCAAGGAGGGCCATGCGGAAGGCCGGACTCAGAGGCCTCCGGCTGGTTGCCTCCATGTCAGTCCTCCTGCTTCGCGCGTGAGCAGCACTTTGTTTCGATGGTGGAAGGAAGGCGGACCGTGCCAAGCAGTGGGTGTCATCCTATTCTTCCGCGCCATGACGGTCGCGTCCAATTGGGTAGCGCTGCGCACATCGAGTGATGGAACAGATTGGTCGGCCGATAGAGCGGGTCTACCCAATTGCCGGTGCGGGGTCTGTGGCGTCCTCAATGACCGCTGTTGCGCGGGTTTGTTTCGATGGGCACCGCTTCGAAATTGGACCGAAGCCGTGGTGCAACGATTAGCCGAAATCACCGTCAACCGTCACGGGCGACTCGCGCGCGGTGTAGAGCAAAGGCTCGCCGCAGTTCATCGGTGGGGTCGGCCGGCCGATAGAGTGCGGCAAGGATTGCGTCACGATCATCGGCTGAAAGGACGGTCCGCGCGTGTTTGGCAATGGCTGTACGCGCGTGCTGACGACTATGATTCGTCACGGCCTGCTGGCTAGGTCCCTCCCCCTGCGTTTTGTTTTGCTGTTCCATGCCTGCGTTACTTGGCTCGCGAATGCAGCTGGCGTGTTGCGCCAAGTCAGCATTGATCACCAAGGTGAATTTTGTTTCGATTTACGGCAATTTGATGAATGTCGCAAGTTGGGTTGCCGTTGGGTTCCCTTATCCCTGTCTCGCCCTGCGGCCCTCGATCTGATACCCAGACGCTGTGTGGTGCAACCACCCACGGACCAATCGGTTGTAAGGAGCAAACCATTCCCGATTCAAACACCTTCAACGGCCTGCGCACCACCGGAGAGCCGCTTCGCGACGGCGACTCGGTCATCTTCTTCGACCGCAAGGATCGGGAATACCTGAAGACGCTCCGCGCCGGCGAGACCATCTCCATCCGGGGCGGGACCATCGCGGTGGACGACCTTCTGGGGAAGCCCGACGGCGTGAGCGTCCGGTCCTCGCTCCGGGAGCGGTTCGTGGTGCTGCGGCCCACCCTGGAGCGACTGATACCCAACCTGCCGCGCAAGGCCCAGGTGATCTATCCCAAGGATCTGGGGCTCATCCTGATGTGGGGCGACGTCTATCCGGGGGCCACGGTGGTGGAGGCCGGGGTCGGCCCGGGGGCGCTCACGCTGGCGCTTCTGCGGGCGGTGGGACCCGAGGGACGGGTCATCTCCTTCGAGACGCGGGAGGAGCACGCCCGGGCGGCGGAACGGAACGTGGCGCGGTACTACGGCGAGGCGCCGCAGTGGACCCTGGAGGTGGGGGACGTCACCGACGGCCTGCGGGATCTCAGCGTCGACCGGGTCTTCCTCGATCTCCCGGAGCCGTGGCGGCAGACCGATCTGGCGTGGCGGGCGCTCCGGCCTGGCGGGGTCTTCCTGGGCTACGTGCCGACGGTGTTACAGGTGAAGGGGTTCGTCGACTCGCTCAAGGAGCACGGCGGGTTCGCCTGCATCGACACCATGGAGACGCTGGTGCGCTACTGGCACCTGAAGGAGATGAGCGTCCGCCCGCAGCACCGGATGGTGGCCCACACGGGATTCGTGACCACGGCGCGGCGGGTCGAAAAGGAAGCGTCAGGCGCCCCGGAACGCAGGGAACCGGCGGAGTAGGGAAGCCGCGACGGAGCCGGCCGTCACCGCTTCTTCCGGCAGTTCTCGCAGTAGCAGATGTGCGTTTCCGGATCCTGGACCAAGCCCTCGTCCAGGTTGTGGCAGATTCGCTTGCACTCGAGGCAGATGTAGTAGATGCCCTCGATGGTCTTGTTGATCTTTTCGCGGTTGAGTACGCGGCCCTTGAGCTTCTCGATGCGGATGCCCAGGAGGTCCTCGTATTGACGCTTGATCTTCAGCCGCCCGGCCGCGTCGCCCGGCAGGTCCTGTTCTTCGAGTTCTTCCGTAGTGAGCCCGTTGACCGCGCCCTTGGCCTGCGTGCCGCGAGCCGCCTTCCTGGCCCTGGCCGTTCCCTTGCTGTCCTTGACTGGAGTCATCCTTGAGTGCCCATGAGCAATAGCCGTTCGTCCTGCGGTTGTCAAACCGGAAGGTTTCCGGACGGCGCGCGAAACGGGATTCTACATGGACAGGCCGGCCCAGACCGTGGCGGCGAGAAAAACCAGCATCACCACCGACGACCGCTCCAGTTTCCGCACCACCGCGCCGGCGCCCTCGGCCGTGACCCCTTCGGGGGATTCGTGGAGCCGGACGAAGCGATGGGCGATGCCCATGCACTGCCAGGTGCCCAACATGATGACGAAGAAGGCCAGCAACAGCTTGACGGCCAGGGCCGAGCCGAATTCCCCCGCGTAGGAGGCGCCGTGAAGCGCCTTGAGATCGGTGATCCGGGACGCACCGGTGAGGGTCAGTATCCCCAGAAGTCCGATCTGCACCGGGTTGTAGACGCGCAGCACCCGTACCAGCAGCTCGATCCGGCTTTCTCCCAGGGATTCCCGCCTGAGCGCAGGCAACAGAATGCGCCACAGGGCGGCGACGAGTCCGATATGGAGGGTCAGGGAGATTATGTGGAAGTCGGCGGCCAAGACGCTCAGTCGGCGGCCTTGGAACGCCAACTCAGCAGTGCCCGCTTTGCGATCCGCTTGCCCGGAGCCTGGTAGTCCTCGGTTAGCTTGGCCAGGCGCTTGGCGAACTCATCCAGCCGCTTCTGCCGGTCCTTGTCGAAGGCCTTGAGATCTCTCTGACGCCGTTCCTGAAACTGTTCCAGCTCCCGCTGCCGACGTTCCTGGAACTCCGAGAGGTCGTGGTTCCACTCGTCGTGGAAGCGCTGCACGGTGGTGCGGACGAGGTAGTTCAGGTCATCCTTGACCACCGTGGACTTGAAGCAGTTGGGGCAGAACAGCACGTTGCCGATGGTCAGGCGGCCCGTCTCGATCTCATAGACGGTGTCGCAGGCGAAGCAGTTCAGGGATACGGGCCATTGGTCCGGGGCCGGCACGGTGACCGAAGGCTGGGAGTTGTCGGCGAACACGGCGCCCGGCGCGGCTGCGGCCTGGGGAGCCGTTGCGGCGGTCGGTGCTGGAGCGGCTGCAACGGCCGGCGCTCCGGCCGCTTCCGCCCCCGCCGGCGCCTCGACGGCCGGCGCTCCGCCGCCCTCACCCTGGCGGAACCGGGATTCGAAACTCTCGCCGAAGTCCGTATCGGCGTGAATCACCCGTGCCCGGCCGATGAGTACCTCCTCGGTCTCCACGTTGTTGGGATCGGTCACGCAACAGTCCACGGGACACACCGCGGCGCACGCTTCGTAGTCGTGGAAGCCGACACACTCGGTGCATAGGACCGGATCGATGACATAGATCTCATCGTTCTGAGTGATGGCTTCGTTGGGGCATTCCGGCTCGCACGCGCCGCAGTTGATGCACTCCTCGGTTATCATCGTGGCCATGGACTCAAAACCCTCCCTCCCTGGAATACGACCTAACACAAACCTCTCACGTTGTCACATCGCGTTACCCGCGCCTGGCCTGGAGGGCCGCGTAGACTTTCTCGGCGGTGACCGGCAGGCTGGTGATGCGCACTCCCACGGCGTCTTCCACCGCGTTGGCCACGGCCGCGGCGGTAGGGATCACCGCGGTCTCGCCGATGCTCATGCTGCCGTAGGGGCCGCTCCCCACCGCCGCCTCGGCCACCTCGGTCCGGAGCGACGGGATGTCCTTGATGTTGGGCAGCTTGTAGTCGCCGAGGTTGGCGGTCACCACCCGGCCCCCGTCGGTGACGATGGCCTCACAGCTCGCGAACCCCAGCCCCATCACCACCGCGCCGTCGATCTGGCCCTGGTGGCCCAGGGGATTCAGCACGGTGCCGGTAGCGTGAGCTGTGGTGAGCCGGCGCACGTCGAACCTGCCGGTTTCCGGGTCCACTTCCACCTCGGCCACCTGCGCCACCATGGAGGTCTCCGGGCCGTCGGCCATGTTGGCGTAGTGGCCGGTGACGGCCACCGGGCCGCCCGCGGCCGCCACCAGCTCGGCGAAAGTCATCCGCCGCTCCGAGCGCAGATGCGTGATGCCGCCGTTCACGACCTCCAGCTCTTCGGCGGGGACGCCCATGCGCTCCGCGGCGATGCCCAGCAGCGCGGCGCGGGCCTTGTCCGCGGCATCGAAGGCCGTGTTGCCGTGGACCCGGGTGCTGCTGCTGCCGCGCACTCCGGTGTCCTTGGTTACCCGGTTGGTGTCCATGCTTTCGAAGCGCACTTGTTCCAGCGGCAGGTCCAGCTCCTGGGCCACCACCTGCTGCATCATGGTGTAGGCGCCGGGGCCGACGTCCACGAGTGATGCCCCCAGGGTCGCTGCGCCGTCGGCTTCCACCCGGAGGTCGACGTACGATTCGCCGCCCTTGGACATCCAGTGGCCCAGGGCGATGCCGCGTCCGACGTTTGCCTCCCTGGGCGCGTGGAAGTCCGAGGCGCGGATGGCGCTGTCCAGGGTTTCGTCGGGCTGGATATGCCCCACGGGTATGCCGGTGGGGTCCAGGTCGCCGTCGTGCACGAAGTTGATGCGGCGCAACTCCGCGGGGTCCATGCCCAACCGCCGCGCCACCAGGTCGAGCTGGCTTTCGTTGGCGAAGAAACCCTGGGGATGGCCCGGGGCGCGCATGTAGCCGCACGGCACCTTGTTGGTGTAGACGTAGCGCTCCTCCAGCAGGAAGTGAGCGATCTTGTAGGGCCCCCCGGAACTGTGGGCGCCCACCAGGTAACCCTGGGGACGGTACGAACCGTAGGCGCCGCTATCGAACAGCAGGCTCATGTGCTGGGCGACGATCAGGCCGTTCCTCTTCACCCCCGTCCTGACGGTAGTCACCGAGGCGTGGCGCGGGTTCCCCGAGATCAGCTCCTCGGTGTAGTCCATCAGGTACTGGACCGGCCGCCCGGTACTCCTGGAGAGCACGTAGCACAGGGCGATGTCGTTGGCGTCGCCCTTGCCGCCGAAGTCGCCGCCGATGTAGCCGGGATGGGCGACGATCTTTTCGGCCGGGATGCCCAGGGCCCCCGCCATGTGGTCGCGCAGGGCGAACAGGCTCTTGGTGGACGCCCATATCTCCGCGCCCTCGCCCTTGGCCTCCACGATGCAGCAGTGAGGCTCGATGTAGCCGTGGTGGACCAGCGGCGTGGTGAAAGTGTTCTCCAGCACTAGGTCGGCCTCCCGGAACGCCGCGTCGACGTCGCCCTTGCGCCATTCGAGCGCGACGAAGACGTTGCTGGGCTCGTCCATGGGGTGGAGCAGGCCGGCGTAGGTGGCCACCTCCGGGTGGATCAGCGGCGCCGACGCCTTGGCCGCTTCCACGGGGTCCACCACCGCCTCGAGCTCCTCGTACTCTACCTCGATGAGCGCCGCCGCGGCCTCGGCCGCCGCTTCGCTGTCCGCCGCCACCGTGGCCACCTTCTCGCCGATGTAGCGCACCACGCCGTCCGCCAGCAGCGGCATGTCGATGATCTTCTTGCCGATGCGCGCGCCCGTGAGGTCCGCCCCGGTCAGGACAGCCCTCACGCCGGGAACCGTCAGCGCCTTGCCCGGGTCGATGCGCCGGATGCGCCCGTGGGCGATGGGGCTCCGGAGCACCTTGCACCAGAGCATGTCGGGAACCTGCATGTCCGCCGTGTAACGGGCCCGCCCCGAGACCTTGTCCTCGCCCTCGCCGCGCGTGGCCGGAACGCCTACGATCCTGTTTGCCGCCATGGTTTCACCTCGTTGCCGTCAGACTTGTTGCCGTCAGATTTCCTTCCAGACCTTGGCCAGGCTGTCGCCGTACACGCCGATGTCCCACTCGCAGAAGTAGCCGAAAGGGGTCGTCCACACCTCGTAGCCGGTGTCCCGCAAGCGCCGCGCCACCTCCTCGAGCAGCCGTTGGGCCTGGGCGGGCGCGGCGCTGTCGCCGCCGAGATGGGCGAAGGAATGAAGCACGACGTTTCTCATCCCTTTCTTGTTGGCCAGCCACTTGATGTGCTTGAGGGCCTGCCGGAGGGCGGACGGGTTGTCCGCGTCGGCGTTCTCCACCTCCACCAGGACCACCACGGTCTCGGTGACGGTGACCGCTTCATCGGCGGGGTCGGGGGCCTCGGCAAGAGCCTTGGCGTAGGGCTTCCAGCGAAAGCTCTTGGCCAGGAACGTGAGCAGCTTCATCCTGTACCCGTGGGTCGCGTCGGGTAACGATTCAAATGGGTCCGGGAGTCAAAGTCAAGCGAGCCGATGCTGGCGCGACGGCCGTGGGAGAGGTTCGGGAATGTCGCGAATTGTTCCGAAAAGGGTTCTTGACAGCGAAAGTCGGCTCTGGTAGGCGTCCTACAGCCGAACGGGCGATACGGGTCCGATGACCCGACGAGCCCGTAACGCAAGCGAGATGATTGGTTAGCGATACCCGAGACGAACCAGCCGCCACTTGGCCCGGCCAAGAGGGTGCGCTGGTTTTTTTGTTGGCGGCACCAGGCGTTGCAGGGGAGGCACAGGCGGCGGGAGCTGGAGCGAAGCGGCGCCTCATGGAGGACTTGATGAAGACTTTGGGTCTGATCTCACCCAATCTGGATGATCCGACCATTCAGGAATACTACAGCATTCTGCCGGACGGCATCGAAATCAAGGGCCGGCCTCTCCACGTCACCTCGTTCACGGACGAGACCTTCGCCAAGGTGGAAGAGGCCTTTGCCGACGTCGTCCGTGACCTCACCAGGGACCCCCTGGATTTCCTCATGATCACCGGCGAGCTGTTCCTCTCCTACCGCGGCCCGGGCTCGGACCGGCTGGTGCTGGACTCCGTCCGGGAGATTTCGCCGGTCAAGGCCTCGACGGTGCTGACGGCGGTGGTGCGCGCGTTGAAGTCCCTGGACGTCTACCGCGTGGTCATGGCCTCGCCGTTCCCCCACGACCAGGACGAGAACCTCATCCGGTTCCTCGACCACTACAACATCGAGGTGGCCGCCAACCGCGGCCTGGGCTACGACAACACCCATGAGATCTGGGAGCTGCCCGCCGAGACCGGCTACGATCTGGCCAAGGCCGTTCTCGAGGAATGCCCCAACGTCGACGGCATCTACATGCCCTGCAACAAGTGGCGGGTGTCCTCCGTGATCGAACGGCTGGAGGCGGACCTGGGCAAACCCGTCATCACCAACACCCAGGCGTGGATCTGGGAGGCGTTGACGGGGCTGGGCCTCAAGCCGTCCCTGCCCGGATACGGGAAACTGCTCACTTCCTGAAATCCTCGCTCAACGCGCTGAACAAGCCAGCGAACCGGCCGAAGCTGCCGTCTTCTTCGGTGAAGACGACGATATTGCCGCCGGCAACCAGGCGCGGGTTGCCCGCGCTGTCGTTGCGGTTCGATATGTTGCCTGCCCAAGAGCCGTAGTATGTGGTTTGGCCGATTCGCTCCGGGTGCGTCACTGAAACGCCTTCCTCCGACTCGAACACGCCATGATGATTGAATTTCGTGGGCGCGAAGTGAACTTCGTAATCTTTAGGGTCGACGCGCCTCTCGATGGTGGCTCCAGTTTCGATTGTATCGATCAGGCTTTGCAGGTGTTGGCTCTTGATGACGATGTCGCCCTCACAGCCGATACAGCCGCCGATGGTTCCTTCACCGAAGTCCGCCGTGAGTGTGACGGCGGCCTCGTATTCGTCGTGTGAGTCCTTCCCCTTGGCGTCTCCCCAGTTTTCGCCGTAGAAATAGTCGAATGTGCCGCCTGCCGTCCCATGGTATGAAGCGGCGCCCTTGACGGGAAACTTCGGTTGCTTCTCAGGGTTCAGTTCCGGTCCATCCAAGAAAATATGCGTGAACACGTCATCCTGCCAGATATTCAAATCGGGATACCTCTGCCCCGGAAAATGGACCCACCATCCCAGCGCGAGATAATCCAGCGGATTCTCGTCATGCCAGCTTACGATGACGTAACCCATAAACGTATCCTCTGAACTCGCCTTTAGAAGCGTCCAGGAGCGTCCGTAGTGGCCTGGTATTTCGGTCGGGTAGGGCGCCGTGCTTTCCACGTCGCGGCGGGTATCCAACCTGGGCGGTTTGCGCTCGGTATCCTCGAAATAGAGGGATAGAACACCGTCTCTGAAGGATGTGAATTCTCCCGTGCCGATTCTATCGCCGGAAGAGCATCCGAACATGCCCAAAACCAGCAACAATACAATGATTCGCATTCTCCTATTCCTCCCGAACGGAAGACCCGAGGAAAGCTTCCTTCCTCATGGAAACCAGCTTATGGCGCCGACACTTCCAGCCTCTCCAAGGCTCGTCGGGACGTGAATCACACGTCACCGCCGAACAGACTTTGGCCGAACACTACACTGTTGCCCATGAGGTTATTGTGGGTAGCTGGAGGATATTTCGTGTGGTTTGCGTGCTATTTCGATGCCGGGAACGTTATCCTCTCCCTCACAGTGTGAAAGACAACGCCGTGAGGCTAAGTACGGGCCTGGACTCTGCCCGGAGGCGCCGGCAGCGCGCTCCGCAGCGAGGGCGCATCCATGAGCATGGGCGCGGTCGATTGATGGAAGGATGACAGGGGGGTTTGAAACCCGCCCCTACAACGTGGTGAGCACGATCCCGCCGAGACAGATGGCCGCCGCGCCCACCAGCACCTTGAGCGTCACCCGCTCGAAGGAGCGCAGGAAGACGGTGCTCAGGATCACGGTGAAGAGTGGGGTGGTGGAGATGAGCGGCGAGACCAGCACCACATCCCCCATCTCCAGCGCGGTCATGTTCATGGTCACGGCAACGCTGTTGAGCAGCCCCGACAGGCCGAACCACACCAGCGTCTCCCGCCGGAAGATCAGCTCCCGGTACTTCCGGGTCGCCAGCAGGTAGAGCACCAACGCCACGAACGCCCCTCCCTGCACCACACAGACGGCCAGCGGCACCGAGTCGATCATGGAGTAGCCGAGCTTCCGCATGGGGCTCGAAAACCCGCCCAGGAACGCGGCAAGTACGGGCAGCAGCAGGTAGATGGGCTGGTACGGGACGGCCTGCTCGGAATCCCTCATGCCCAGCAGGCTCGCGCCGAAAATGATGAGCAGCGTGCCGGTGGCGATGGCGACGGTGACGGTTTCGCCCAGCCACAGGACCGCCACCACACCGGCGAAGAGCGGGGTGGTGTTGCGCAGCGGCGAGGCCCGGGAGATGCCCACCTTGTTGGCCGAGATGAACAGCAGGATCTGCGTGCAAAAGGGTGACAGCACGCCGGCTGCCGTGAACAGCAGCACTCCGTCGGTCGGCGCGTCGTCCCAAGAAGTGAGCGGTCCAAGTACCGCGAACAGGATGACGGTGGAGGTGAAGAGCGAGAAGGAAATCGCTCCGGTGGGCGTGCCGTAGTTGAGGCCCAGCCGGGAGCAGATCTGGCCCGAGGAAAAGCACAGCGCGGCTCCCAGGGCCAGCAGCGGGATGTAGAGATTTTCCACGGGTCAGGCGGGCCTGCTCCGGCGGGAGAGCGTATAGGGTTCCATGGGTACGTTGGTGAATATGCGCAGGAATTCCCGCTGCCAGCAAGCCGCGGCGACAGCACGGACGGGTCCCGATCCGCCCCGTGGCCGGCGCGGGCGCAAGAGTTGAAAAACCCCGGAGCTTCGGCTAGTGTCCGGTCCGGTTAATTAGCACGATAAGATGCGGAGGATTTTTTGTTGTCGGCAAGGCGCGATGACGAGCAGTGGCGGGCACC
>JAPPNF010000024.1 GCA_028818755.1 Deltaproteobacteria bacterium
TGATATCCATTTAAATTATTGATTTTTATGGCATAATTTTTTTAGCGTGATATTCTGGCACGACACCTCCCGCAACCTCGACCCACAGCTTCACACCCACTGCGTGATAGCCAACATGGTGCAGGGCGCGGACAACCGCTGGCGCACCATGGTCAACGACGGGCTCTACCGCCAGCAGAAGGCGATCAGCGCGATCTACCGTGCGGAGTTGGCTGAAGGACTCGGACGGCTGGGATACGAGATCGAGCGGACGCACGCCGACGGGCGCTTCGAGATCGCCGGCGTCTCGCGCGAGGTCATCGAGGCGTTCTCTACCCGGCGGGCTGAGATCGAGGCAGCGATGAAAGAGCGGGGCTTCGACGACCCCGCCGACAACAAGCGCCTGGCGGACCGTGCGGCGCTCATGACGCGGGCGTCCAAGCGCGACGTGGACAAGGGAGCGTTGCGCCAGGTGTGGGAGCGCCAGGCGCAATCGCTCGGATTTTCGCCCGAGCCGATCATGGGCCGCGCCGCGGAGCGCGAACCCGAGACCTCGACCTGGGAGCCGGCAAGCCGGGAGGCGCTGCTCTCAGGAGAGGAGTACTTCGTGACCGACGCGGTGAACTGGGCGATGGAACACCTGTCCGAGCGCCAGGCGGTGTTCTCCCATGCCGATCTTCTGGCAACAGCGCTCTCGCAGGAGCCGGGCTCGGCCACGGTGCGGGAAGCGGAGTGGGCGGTCGAGGTCCTGGAGCGGGACGGGAAGCTTCACGGGGCCATCGGCCCGGAGCACGGGCGGCACTGGGCGACGGAGGTGGCGGTGGCGCGGGAATGGGAGACGGTCGAGAGGATGCGGGAGGGCAAGGACGCGGGCGAGCGGATCATGCGCCGCTGGGTGGCGACGGCGAAGCTCCACCGGGGCCGTCTCAACGAGGGCCAGAAGGAGGCCGTCAAGCTTCTCCTCTCCTCCACGGACCGGGTGGTCGGGGTGCAGGGCTACGCCGGGACCGGGAAGACCACGATGCTGGATCGCTTCCGGTCCCTTGCGGAGAGCGCTGGCTACCGGGTGAAGGGCCTTGCGCCCTCGGCCTCGGCGGCGCGCACCCTGGACCGGGAATCGGACATCCGGAGCGAGACCCTGCAACGCTACCTCGCCCGTCATGCAGGCGTGGTCGAGGGCCGGGCAACGCCCCGGAGTCTCCGGGAGCTGCGCGCGGCGCAGGCCAGGACGGTGCTGGTGGTGGACGAGTCCTCGCTCGCCTCCAGCGAGCAGATGCGGGGTCTGCTCCGGATCGCGTCCGCGCTCAGGCTTCCCCGCGTGGTGCTGGTGGGGGACGAGAAGCAGCTCGACGGGGTCAAGGCGGGCAAGCCGTTCGCGCAGTTGAAGAGCGCGGGCATGGAGACGGCCGTCATGGACGAGATCCTCCGCCAGCGCGACATGGATCTCAGGGAAGCGGTCCTGGCCGGCCTTGCGGGCGAAGTGAAGACCGCCTTCGCCAAGCTCGGGGACCGGGTTGCGCAGGCGGAACCGGACCTCATCGGCCGCGAAGCCGCCGAACGCTGGCTCTCCCTGTCACCCGAACAGCGCGACACGGCCGGGGTGATCGCCCCGACCCGGGCGCTCCGCGACCAGATCAACGAGACGATCCGCGACCGCCTCATCGCCGAAGGCGCGGTCTCCGGACCGGCCCGCGAGGTCGCGAAGCTCGTCCCGCGGGGGCTGACCCATGCGGAGATGACCCGGAGTGAGAACTATGAAGCGGGTGACACGGTGATCTTCAACCGCCGCTACAGGACCCTGGGTGTGGAAAAGGGGGACCGCCGCGAGGTTGCGGGGGTCGATCACGACACCCGGACCGTCCATCTGCAAGACGATCTGGGCAACATGGTCGAATGGAAACCCGGCCGAATCGCCGCAGCCAAGGGCGGGGTCGAGCTCTACCGGAGCGAGAGCCTGGAGCTTCGCAGTGGCGACAAGGTGCGCTTCACGCGCAACGATCCCGCCTCCGGGCTCGCCAACGGGCAGGTCGCGGCGGTGGAATCGGTCGGGAAGGACGGCTTCGGCTTCCGTCTTGAGGACGGTTCGTCCATGAAATTCGGTGAAAAGGATCCCCAACTCCGTCATCTCGACCGTGCCTGGGCGTCCACGATCCATGCTTTCCAGGGCAGGACCGTGGACCGGATCATCGCCGCGATGCCCTCGGGCAACGCCAACCTGGTGAACCAGAAGAGCCTCTATGTTGCGATCAGTCGGGCGCGCGACCGTGCGGATCTCGTCACGGACGACCCGAAACGGCTCGCCGATCAACTGGAGCGGGCCACCGGAGAGCGGGTCACGGCGCTCGACGCGGTTGCGGAACAGTCCGCCCTGGAGGCCGGGAAGCAAAGCGAGTTGGCCCTCGAAACGCGCGACGAACGGTCCTGGGAGGCTGGCGATGGGTTGGATCGTGGGCAAGAGGCCGAACAGATCGAGATTGGCGAGCTCCGGACCGGCCACGAGACCGCGATGAAGTCGCCGGATCTGGACGAGGAACGGACGCAGGAGTCTCCCGACGCAGGCCAGCTGGATCAGGAACTTGCCGACGAGCGAAGCGAGGACCGCGGGCCGGAGTCCGAATCCGAACAGGAAAAGACGCAGGAACCGGTACTGGAGCCGCTCGATCTGGACCTCGGCCTGTAAAACCTCTTTCCCCTTCCGGCCGAATCCAGGACCGGAGACGCAGCGAAGATCATCCCGGACCGCAACGCCAACGGCTTTGCGCCGTCCCATCGCATGAACCGGACGCATCACGCGATCACCGCCCTGCGCGCGCATGCGCACCCTGGGAGAAACGCCGAATCCATGGGAAAAGATCGCACCGCGTGCCGGTTGAATCCAGCGTGTAACACGGATGTGTTACACGCAACCCCTTGAATATCCACGCATGTGTTTTGCCGGACACGGGGCGCGTCGCAAATTGGTGCCAGGTTTCCCAAGAGGGCGTTGAGCGTCCCTGTGGTCGCCGGCGCGAGCCCGGCCAGCCATGGCAGCCAGTGCCGGGGCCTACAGCCCGCTGTGTGGCGTGTGAAAAGATCCAAACCGCGGCACGCGGTCAGGAACGGCGAACCGTGAGTTGTGAACGAGGGGGAATCGATGTGGGCGACGTCGGTGGAAGGGAGCCGCCACGGCGACTGAGACTGTGAGAGTATTCCCACGATACCGGTGGTTGACGAAGGCGAGGGATGCCGCGGGTTGTCTGTAGGTGCTATCATTACCGGCGAGCGAGACGACAACCTAAAGGATCATCACCATGTCCGAGAGACGTTATCAGGAGGTGCAGTCCCGAAGCCAGGTGATGCTTCTGCCGCCCTGCCTGGACGACTACGTGTCGGAACACAATCCGGTGCGCGCGATTGATGCCTTCGTCGATACGCTGGACCTGAAGGGGCTGGGCTTCAAGCATACGGAAGAACGCTGCGGGGCCGGTCAGCCTGCGTTCGACCCGGCGCTGCTGCTGAAGCTGTATCTTTACGGCTACCAGCACCGGGTACGCAGTTCGCGCCGGCTCGAAGCCGAGACGCATCGCAACCTGGAAGTGATCTGGCTGTGCCAGGGAGCCAAGCCGAGCTACAAGACGATCGCGGATTTCCGCAAGGACAATCTGGCGGCTCTGCGGGCGACCAACCGGGAGTTCGTGCTGCTGTGCCGGGAACTGTCCCTGCTGGGCAACAGCCGGGTGGCGATCGACGGAGCCTTTCTGAAGGCCAATGCGAGTCCCGGCAGCATCCACACCAAGGCGAGACTGGAAAAGGACCTGAAGAAGCTGGACGAGAGGATCGCGGCGTATCACCGGCAGTTGGATGAGGCGGATGCGGACCCGGAGGATGGTGCGGACGGTGGGGAGGATCCGGAACTGGCGGCGAAGATCGAGGCCCTGGTGGAGAAGCAGAAGCACAAGCAGGCCCTGCAGGAGCGCCTGCTCGAAAGTGGGGAGAGCCAGGTATCGGAGGTCGATCCCGATGCGCGGACGATGAAGAAGCACGGCAAGTTGGTGGGCGGCTACAACTGCCAGATTGCGGTGGACGACAAGCACAAGCTGATTGTGGCGGAGGACGTGGTCCAGGACGGCAATGATTTCGGTCAGTACGAGCCCATGATGACGAAAGCCTGCGAAGCCACGGGCAATCCCGGACTGATGGGTCTGGCGGATGTCGGCTATTGGAGCGGCGCGCGGTTGAAGGGATGCGAGGACCGGGGGATGGATGTGTACGTCCCGATTGTAGCGGAAAATTGTAAATGTCCCATTTGTGTCAATCGAAAATGTCCCACATTG
>JAPPNF010000017.1 GCA_028818755.1 Deltaproteobacteria bacterium
AAAGGGGACATCTCTGCTTTGTCAAAAGGGGACATTTTGGCTTTGGTTTGACAGGAGCAATGCCTGTTCGGATATCCGAGGGAGTTCAAATATCCGCGGGAATATTAGGGTAGGACCGGTGTCTGGTAGTGTCAACCGCCCAGATAGGCCTGCTTCACCCCGGGGTCGTCGAGGAGATCGGCGGACTTGCCTTCCAGCACCAGGTTGCCGTTCTCGAGCACGTAACCCCTGCCGGCGAACTGCAGTGCCAGTTTGGCGTTCTGCTCCACCAGCAGGATGGTGGTGCCTTCCTGGTTGATCTCCTTGAGGGCGTCGAACACGGTCTTCATCATGAGGGGGGCCAGTCCCATGGAAGGCTCGTCCAGCAGCATGAGCTTGCGCCCGCTCATGAAGGCCCGCCCCACGGCCAGCATCTGCTGCTCGCCGCCGCTCAGGGTGCCGGCCTTCTGGTGTTCCCGCTCCGCCAGCCGCGGGAAGATGGAGAGGACGCGTTCGATGTCGCGCTTGATGCCGTCGTCCTTTCTCGCGAAACAGGACAGCCGCAGGTTCTCCATCACCGTGAGGTTGTCGAACAGGCGCCGTCCCTCCGGCACGTGGGAGATGGCGAGCTGGCTGACCACCTTGTCGGCCGGGTATCGCAGCAGGTCCTGGTCCATGTAGGTCATGCGCGTCCCCGCCTCCACCGGCACCATGCGCGAGATCGCCAGCAGGGTGGTGCTCTTGCCCGCCCCGTTGGCGCCGATGATGCAGACGATCTCGCCCTCGTCGATCTCGAAGCTGATCCCCTGCAGGGCGCGGATCTGGTCGTAGGAGACGCGCAGATTTTCGACGGACAACAACATCGTGGTTAGTGTGGTGTCTGGTCAATTCGCACAGTAATCTGCGGGTCTTTTTCGCCGTCGGCGGCGTTGCTCTTCCTCGCGTGGTACCCGCCCTGGGGCGAGCTACGGTCGCCCCCACTCGTCATCGCGCCTTGCCGACGACGAAAAATCCTCCGCATATTACTATGCGAATTGACCAGACACCACACTACGTTTCGGTGGCTCCCAGGTAGGCCTCGATGACGCTGGGGTTGTTCTGGATCTCCTCCGGCGTGCCTTCGGCGATCACCTCGCCGAAGTCCAGCGTCTGGATCCGCTCGCACAGCTCCATGACGAACCGCATCCTGTGCTCGATGAGAAAGATCGCCAGGTTGAACTCCCGGTGCACGCGCCGGATGATCTCCATGATCTGCACCAGCTCGTCCGGGTTCATGCCCGCAGTGGGCTCGTCCAGCAGGAGCAGTCTGGGCTCGGTGGCCAGTGCCCGGGCCATCTCGACCCTGCGCTGGGCGCCGTAGGGCAGGTTGGGGACCGCCTGGTCCGCGAGGTGGCGGATGTCCAGCATCTCCAGCAGCCCCAGGGCCCTTTCCTCTATTTCACGCTCTTCCCGATACCGCCGGGGGGTGCCGAGACAGGCTCCGAGGAGACCGTAGCCGATCCTGGAGTAGCGCGCCATCTTGACGTGCTCCAGGACGTTCATGTGCCGCCACAGCAGCAGGTTCTGGAAGGTCCTGCCAATACCCATGGAGGCGATACGGTGGGGCGCCAAGCCGCTGATCCTCTGGCCGTCGAGGTAGATGTGTCCGTGGGTGGGCGTGTAGATGCCGGTGATCAGGTTGAAGATGGTGGTCTTGCCCGCGCCGTTGGGTCCGATGAGGCCGCGGATCTGGCCCGGCTCGATGGACAGCTCGTAGTCGTGCACCGCCCGCAGGCCGCCGAACTGGTGGGTGATATTGTCAACCTTGAGGAAGGGCATCGCGCTCCCTTTCAGGGTCGGATTTCGGTTTGAGTATGGTCTCGGGGTCGAACTCCTTGAAGGCCACCAGCCCCGTGGGCCGGTAGATCATCACCAGGATGAGCAGCAGCGGGATGATGATCCACTTGAAGATCTCCAGCGGGCGCAGGGCCTCGCCGAGAAGACTGATGCCGACGGCGCCGATAATGGAGCCGTAGACCGAGTTCAACCCGCCGAAGTAGACCATCGCCAGCACCTCGGCCAGCTTCTGGATGCCGAAGGTCCCCGGGTTGACGTATCGCAGCACGTGGGCGAAGAGGCCGCCGGCCACCCCGGCCCAGAAGGCGGCGAAAAGAAAGCCCACCATCTTGGTGTAGCGCGTGTCGACGGTCATGGCGGTGGCCGCCATCTCGTTGTCCCGCACCGCGTTGACCGCCTTGCCGAGGGTCGAGCGGACGAAGTTGTTGATCACCCAGACGCAC
The DNA here is from genome assembly GCA_028818755.1 of Deltaproteobacteria bacterium. Classification (GTDB taxonomy): domain Bacteria; phylum Desulfobacterota; class Binatia; order UBA9968; family JAJDTQ01; genus JAJDTQ01. The sequence continues at coordinate 2,259 of JAPPNF010000017.1, forward strand.
GCCACCGTCCACAGGAACACGGTGGGCAGGCCGGCCCAGTCCGGCTGTCCCCCCAGCCCGCGCGCGCCCCCCACGATCTCCAGGTTCTCGATCAGGCTCTTGACGATGAACATGAACGCCAGCGAGATGATGGCGAGATAGTCGCCCCGGGTCCGGAACGAGGGAATCGCCACCACCAGCGCGCTCACCGCCGCCACGAGGCCGGCGATGATGAGAACCACCGGAAACAGGAACGGCCCCAAGGCAGGCGGCAGCAACGCCTCGCCGAACACGCGGTGCTTGGTGAACAGGTCGACGCTGAGGACCGAGGCGACGTAGGCGCCCACCGCCATGAAGCCGGGATGGGAGCACGAGAACTCGCCCATGTAGCCGTTGATCACGTTCAGGCTCAGGGTGACCATCACCGCGATCAGGGTGAAGCGCAGCACCAAGTCGCGGTAGTCGCTCAGGCCGGACCACATCTCCAGGGTGATGTAGAAGAGGCCGAGATGGACAGCCGCGGAAACCACCAGGGGGAAGGCCAGCAGCCGGCCCGCGACCCAGTTGGCGGGACCGGTGGTGAATCGGGCGATGACCGCGATGGGCACGGCGTAGACCAGCAGCACGTACACCGCCGCGCCGGGAAACAGCAGGGGTTGTTTCAGCGCGGTGACCACGCCGAACAGGACCGGGATCTTGGACAGGCCCAGCGAGACCGCCAGGGGTGTTCCCACCACGATCTCCAGCACCACCGCGACGAACGCGCCGACCAGCCACCCGAGCAGGGGGACCCGTGAGAATCCGCGTATCGTCGCAGCCGCGTCCATGGTCAAGGTTACCGCCGAGCAAGTTATTGGCTGTGCGATTTCACGGGACGGGACATCAGAGCCTCAGGCGCGCGCTGTAGGGCTCGCCGAAGAAGCCATGCGGCCGGACGATCAGGATCAGCAGCACGATGGAGTAGGCGATCAGGTCGCGCAGCGTCGAGGGAAAGATCATGGCCACGAAGATCTCGATGAAACCGAGCAGGAAGCCGGCCAGGGTCGCTCCCATGACCGAGCCCCGGCCGCCGAGGATGGCCGCCACGAACGCCTTCCAGCCGAACAGGATACCCATGTACGGGTCCAGCACTGGGTAGGCGAGCGCGTAGAGTATGCCGGCCGCCGCCGCCAGCGCCGAGCCCAGCGCGAAGGTGAGCGCGGCGATGCCGTTGACGGAAACCCCCATCAATGGCACGGCGACGTAGTCGAAGGCCATGGCGCGCATGGCCAGGCCCCACTTGGTCTTGTGCACGAAAAAGTGCATGCCCGTGGCCAGGAGCAACGCCACGACCACGATGATGATCTTCGTGTTGGTGATGAAGACGCCCGCCACCTCGTAGACCTGGGTATCGATCAGGGACGGGAAGCGTATCCGCTGGGCGCCGAGCAGGGCCAGGTTGCCGGTTTCCAGAATAATCCCGATCATGAGGCCGGTGATGGCCGCGGAAGCGCGCGGCGCGGCCCGCAACGGCCGGTAGCCGATGCGTTCCACGAGCATGCCGACGAACGACGTCAGCACCATGGCGAACAGGATAGTGAGGATCAGTATCATCCAGGGGGGCAGCGCCAGCGCGCCCTCCGCGGCCATGGCAAGCAGGATGAATGCCACCCCGACGCCGATGTAGGCGCCCACCATGAAGATGTCGCCATGGGCGAAGTTGAACAGCATCAGGATGCTGTAGACCATGGAGTAGCCCAGGGCGATGAGAGCGTAGAAGCTCCCCCACTGCAGGGCGTTGACCAGGTTCTGGAGAAAAAGCGACATGCCCGCTATGCGGTAGGGAACCGCCGCGCAACCGGATCATTGGTTGCGCGGCGGTCCAGGCGTCGGGCTTACGGGCATACGGACTTGTAGAACTCGAACTCGCCCTTGTCGCTGATGCGGACGACGACCGCGCACTTGACCGGATCGCCTTCGGCGGTGAAGGCCATGTCCCCGGTGATTCCCGCGAACTTCTTGATCCCGGCCAGGGCGTTCTTGACGTTCTCACGGTCCTTCTTGATGTCGCCGGTGAGCCCGCCGGTGGCCTTGATGGCGTGCTCGACGATGCGCAGCGAATCCCAGGTGAGCGCGCCCACGTCATCGGGCACGTAGCCGTACTTCTTGTTGTAGCGGTCGATGAACGCCTTGGTGGCCCCGGTGGCGCCCTTGGCCGCGTAGTGGGTGCTGAAGAACGACCCGTTACAGGCCTTGCCGCACAGCTTCACGGTTTCCGCGGAACCCCAACTGTCGCTCCCCACGATGGGGCCCTTCACGCCGAGCTGGCGCGCCTGCTGCACGATCAACGCCACCTCGTTGTAGTACTGCGGCGTGAACAGCACCTGGGCGCCCGAGTTGCGGATCTTGGTGAGCTGCGAGCTGAAGTCGGCGTCCTTGGTGGTGAAGCTCTCGAAGGCGACCACCGAACCCGCGCCGTGGAGCTTCTCCCAGGCGCCCTTGAAGAACTCGGCCAGGCCCTTGGGATAGTCGCTGGCGACGTCGTAGAGAACCGCGGCCTTGGTGAACTTGAACTCGTTGGTGATGAAGTTCGCCAGCACGGGCCCCTGGAACGGATCCAGGAACGGCGCGCGGAAGACGTAGGGGCGGTCCTTGGTGGTGTTGGGGTTGGTGGACCAGGGACTGATCATCGGGGTTGCGCGATCCTGGGCCACGCCGCCCGCGGGAACCGCCTGCTTGGAGGACTGCGGCCCGACGATGGCCAGCACCTCGTCTTCGGTGATCAGCTTGGTGGCGGCCTTGACCGCGGACTCGGCCTTGGACTCGTTGTCCTCGATGACGATCTCCACCGGATGTTTCTTGCCCCCGACCTCGAGACCGCCGGCGGCCTTGATGTCCTCGAGCCACATCTCGGCCGCGAACTTGGAGCCCTCGCCGACCTTCGGAATGTCGCCGGTCAGCGGGACGTTGAGGCCGATCTTGATGGTCTGGGCGGAAATGCTCGTCGCCAGGGCGAACAGGCCCGCGAAAACCATCGCCATGAGTAACGTAAATCTGTGTTTCATAGCTGCCTCCTTTCAGCGGCTTGAGAAAAAATTCTAACACCGTCCGAGAACAGACACAACTCTTTTCGCAAATACCTGAGTTCTCCGCTTTATTAACTACTTTATTATGAATCTATACGCCCCCATGCCATTGGGGTCAAGAACTTTTTTGGTCTGCGCAAAGGCGTCCACTAGCGCCTTTCTTCCGGTATCAGGCCGCGGGGCGCGAAGCGCAGGACCAGCAGCAGCACCAGCCCCATGACCACCAGGCGCATGTGGGCGGCGCTCTCCATGAGATGGCTCCGCACGGGGCTGTCCGCGGACAGCGGCGATGTGATGAAATCCATCAGCCACAGCCCCATGGGCTCGGCTTCCACCCAGAAGTACCACACCACGAACCCCCCCAGGACGGCGCCCCAGTTGTTGCCGGAGCCGCCGACGATGACCATGACCCAGATGAGGAAGGTGAAGCGCAGCGGGTGGTACGTCGTAGGCGTAAACTGGCCGTCCAGGGTCGCCAGCATGGCGCCGGCGATGCCGATCACCGCCGAGCCGAGCACGAAGACCTGCAGGTGGCGCGCGGTCACATCCTTGCCCATGGCCTCGGCGGCGGTCTCGTTGTCGCGGATGGCCCGCATCATCCGTCCCCAGGGCGCCCGCAGCGCCGCCTCGGAAAGCCACATCAGCACCACCAGCACCAGCGCGAAAAGGCCCGCGTAGCAGAGCTTCACCACGATGGAGGACAGGTCCACCTGCGACACCCCGAGTGTTGCGGCCCATTCCTGGAACCAAGCGGCGTTCTGCAGGTCCACCTCGTAGGGGACCGGGCGGGGCAGGCCGGTGACGTTCTTGACGCCCCGGGAGAGCCATTCCTCGTACTTGAGGAAGGCGACGATGATCTCGGAGATGCCCAGGGTGGCGATGGCGAGATAGTCGGCGCGCAGGCCGAGACTGATCTTGCCCGCGGCCCAGGCCGCGCCCGCCGCCAGCGCGCCGCCCACGAACCAGGACAGGACGATGGGAAGGCCGAAGCCGCCGAGATAGCCGGTGACGGACGGCTCCACCGCCTCGATGGCGCGCACCGCGGGCTCGAACAGCGCCCGGGCGCCGAAGTAACCGGCGGCCACCACCAGCGCCACGGCCGCCTTCCGGTAACCCGGGTGGCGGATCCGGCGGTAGACGAGCACCGAGGCCGCGATCGCAAGCGCCGCCACCGCGAGGGCCAGCACCACCTCCGCGCCCCCCGCCCGCCACGCCGCCGCCACCGGCGGCATGGAAACCAGTACCCCCGCCAGCCCGCCGAGGGCAGCGAAACCCATGACGCCGGCGTTGAACAGCCCCGCGTAGCCCCACTGGATGTTCACCCCCAGGGTCATGATGGCCGAGATCAGGCACAGGTTCAGGATGGCGAGCGCCAGCGACCAGCTCTGCGCCACGCCCACGAGACAGATGAGCGCCGCCATGGCGGCGAACAGGGCCGTCCTGCCGGGACGCCGCAGCGTCCGGCCGAGGCGGACGGACAAGGGCTCGACACCGTCGCTCATGACGACTTCCCGCTGAAGACCCCGGTGGGCTTCACCAGCAGCACGACCACGAGAATGAAGAACGAGATCGCGAACTTGTAGTCGGTGGAGAGGAACTGCATCAGACCGTCCGGCCGCCAGCCCTCCGGCCCGAGATAGGCCAGGAACTTCCGGTACGGATACGTGAGAAACACCTCGGAAAAAGCCACCACGAAGCCGCCCACGATGGCCCCCAGGGGATTGCCCAGGCCGCCGATGATGGCGGCGGCGAAGATGGGCAGGAGCAGCGACAGGAACGTGAACGGCTTGTAGCTCTTGTCGAGGCCGTAGAGCGTACCCGCCACCGCCGCGAGGGCGCCGACGATCAGCCAGGTGACCGCCACCACCTTCTCCGGACTCACGCCGGACAACAGCGCCAGGTCTTCGTTGTCCGAATAGGCGCGCATGGACTTGCCGGTGCGCGTCTTCTCGAGGAACCAGAAAAGCAGGACTACCAGCACCACCGCCACCACCACGCTGAGGGTCTGGGTGGTCTTGATGGCGAGGCCCTCCGACAGCCCGGTGAATGCCTTGAACTCCCGCACCGTGAGCAGGAAGCGGGTGCCGTCGGTGAAGACCCGGTCGGCGGGCCCGATGACGAAGCGGATGAGCCCGTTGATGACGAACATGACCCCCACGGACACCACCAGGAGGATCACCGGCTGCGCCCTGGTGCGGCGGTAGAACCGGAAGACCCAGCGGTCCGTCAGAAGGCAGAGTCCGGCGGTCACCGCCATCCCCACGGGCAGCGCCAGCAGCGCCGTCGGCAGCGGCCCGAGGCCCACTCCCCAGGACTGCAACACCCAGGTGAACAGGATGGTGACCATGGCGCCGAACGACATGGTCTCGCCCTGGGCGAAGTTGGAGAAGCGCAAGACGCCGTACACCAGTGTCACGCCCAGCGCGCCCAGGGCAAGCTGGCAGCCGTAGGCGGTGGCGGGGACGACCAGGAAATTGGTGACGAGCACGACCGCGTTGACGACGTCTTCCAACGGTCATCCTCCGAGAAACGACTTCCGAACCTCCGGGTTGCCGAGCAGCGCCGCGCCGGTGCCGGTGAAACGGTTGCGGCCCTGGACCAGCACGTAGCCCTTGTCCGCCAGCTCCAGGGCCTGACGCGCGTTCTGCTCGACGATGAGGATGGCGACGCCGCCGCGGGCGATGTCGAGGATGCGCTCGAACAGCTCATGGGCGACGATGGGCGACACGCCGGCGCTGGGCTCGTCGAGCATGAGGACCTGGGGCCGGTTCATCAGCGCGCGGCCGATGGCCACCTGCTGGCGCTGTCCGCCGGAAAGCTCGCCGGTGGGCTGGCGGCGCTTGTCCCTGAGGGCCGGGAACAGGGCGTAGACCTCTTCCAGCGTGTCCGAGATGTCGTCGTCCCGCACGAAGGCTCCCATCTCCAGGTTCTCCTGCACGGTCATGGAGCGGAACACGTTGTCCGTCTGCGGCACGAACCCCATGCCCTTGCGGGCGCGGGCCTGGGGCGCCAGCGCGGTGATGTCCTCGCCGTCCAGGCGCACCGCGCCCGAGCGGAGCTTCAGCATCCCGAACAGCGCCCGCATGGCCGTCGATTTGCCGGCGCCGTTGGGGCCCACCACCACGGTGATCTCGCGGCGTTCGGCAGCGATGGCACAGCCTTGCAGGATGTCCGGGCCGCCGTAGCCCCCGGTGAGGTCCTCGCCCACCAGAAAGCTCACGAGGTCCGCTCCTCACGGGTAACCAGCCCCCGGCCCAGGTAGGCCTCGATGACCCGTTCGTCGGACCGCACCTCGGGCGGAGACCCCTGCATCAGCACCTTCCCCTCGGCCATCACGATGACCGGATCGCACAGCAGCGAGATCAGCTCCATGTCGTGCTCGATGATGCAGAAGGTGTAGCGGTGATGGAGGTTGAGGCGCAGGATGGCGCCGGCGATGTCCTTCAGCAGGGTGCGGTTGACGCCCGCGCCCACCTCGTCGAGCAGCACCACACGGGGCTCCGCCATCATGGTGCGGCCCAGCTCCAGCAGCTTCTTCTGCCCGCCCGACAGGTTCCCGGCCAGCTCCCCCGCCACCGGCTCGAGCTTCAGAAACTCGATGACCTCGTCGGCGCGGGCGCCGATAGCCTGCTCCTGGACACGGATCTTCCCGGGCCGGAGCCACACGTCCAACAGGTCCTCGCCGGACTGGCCGGCGGGCACGGTCATGAGGTTCTCGCGGACCGTCAGGGTGGAGAACTCGTGGGCGATCTGGAAGGTGCGCAGCACGCCCTTGGCGAAGAGTTCGTGGGGCGTGAGCCCGGTGACGTCCTCGCCGTCGAGGTAAACGTTGCCGGAGGTGGGCTGGTGGACCCCGGCGATGACGTTGAAGAGAGTGGTCTTGCCGGCCCCGTTGGGGCCGATGAGCCCGGTAATGGAGCCCCGCTCGATGGTCAGGGACGCGCCGTCGACGGCCCGTATGCCGCCGAAGTGCATGTGTAGGTTTTCTACGGAGATCATCGCTGCGGAGACCTCCAGCAACCCGTCGATAGTAGCAGCAGGGAACCCGGGCCCGGGCTCTTTTGCGGATACTCGTAAACGTCATTCCCGCGAACGCGGGAATCCAGGTGGGGTGGGGCGGGGGAAGCGTTCCTGTACCGTCCCCCCACCGCCCCTGGATTCCCGCTTACGCGGGAATGACGAGTTCGGGACCGCATCCGCCCGCCGCGACTATGACTACCGGTACTTGACGGTCGTGATCTTGCCGCCCTTGACCGTGATCTGGCGGTAGTTGCCGGCGCTCTCACCCGGCCCGATCAGTTCCACCGCCGAGGCGCCGACGTAATCCACGTCGCCGCCGCCCGCGAGGATCTTGAGCGCCTTGGCCAGCTCGCCCGGATAGATCTTCTCGCCCGGCGCGTTGGCCACCATCATCACCTTGTCCTTGAGCTTGCCGCTCTCGGCGGACTTGGCCGCCTGCATGGCCAGCATGATCAGGGCGGCCGCGTCGTAGGATTCGGCCACGAAGGGGCTGTCCGACTTGACCTTGGCCGCCTTGGCGATCTCGTCGAACTTGGCCTTCCCCGGGCTGTCGGTGCCGGGATGGGCGCCGATGGCACCCTCGAGGCCCTTGCCGATGGCCTTCACGAGGGCATCGCCGATCATGCCGTCGGGCAGGTAGAACTTGTCGAAGGCGCCGGTGTCGAGGGCGCCCTGGATGATGCCCTTGCCGCCCTGGTCAAGGTAGCCGGCCACGATCAGGATGTCGCCGCCCGCGGCGGCCAGGGCCGCCACTTCGGCGCTGTAATCGCCCTTGCCGTCCTCATGGGGAGCGGAGATCGTGATCTTGCCGCCGCCCTTCTTCACGTTCGCGGCGATGCTGTCCGCCAGACCCTTGCCGTAGTCGTTGTTGGTGTAGGTCAGCGCGGCCTCCTTGATCCCCATCTCCTTCAGGATATGGGCCACGATCTCGCCCTGACGGGCGTCGGACGGCGCGGTGCGGAAGAAGAGGCCGTTGTCCTCCACGGTGGACAGCGACGGGGACGTGGCCGACGGCGAGATCATCACGATGCCGTTGGGCTTGGCCACGTTCTTGAGCATGGCGGTGGTAACGCCGGAGCAGTCACCGCCGACGATGGCGTTGACCTTGTCCGAGGTCACGATCCGCTCGGTCGCCGCCGAGCCGGCGGCGGCGTCGCCGCAGGTGGAATCGGCGCGCACGGAGACGACCTTGGCGCCGCCGAGCAACGCGCCGCTGTCAGAGACTTCCTTCATTGCAAGCTCGGCCCCGGCCGCCATCTGAGGGGTCAGCGACTCGATGGGTCCGGTGTATCCAAAGACCACTCCCAGCTTGACGTCGGCCCCCAGGGCCGCGCCGGCGTACAAGGAAACGAAAACAAACAGGATACCGGCAATCAACTTTTTCATGGCTTTCTCCTTTTTGAGATCATTGAATCAAAACGTTACCTAAAAACGACTCCCGACTGCAAGAAACATGCCTATGCACCATTTCTCGATTTGGTATCAAAGGGTAAAAAACGCTGCTCCATCCCCTCCTCAAGGCCGTGACCCATCCAGCCGCTTCACCCCGTTCAAGGCCGCGATCTTGTAGGCCTCCCCCATGGTGGGAAAGTTGAACACGTTGTCGATGAAGTAGTCGATCGTGCCGTTGTAGCTGAGCACGGCCTGGCCGATGTGGATCAGCTCGCAGGCTTGGTCGCCGATGATGTGGACCCCCAGCAGGTGCCAGCCGTTGGGCTCGAAAAGCAGCGTCAACATGCCGTGCGAGTCGCCGATGATGCCGGCCTTGGTGACCTCCTCGTAGGTGGCCACGCCCTCGGCGTAGGGGATGCCCTTGGCGTCCAGCTCCTTCTGCGTGTAGCCCACCATGGCGATCTCGGGGATGGTGTAGACGCACATGGGAAACAGCGTCCTGCGCCCGCCCGCCCGGCGTCCCAGGGCGTAGTTGGCGGCCATGCGGCCCTGCTCGCTGCTGGTGGAGGCCAGCGCCGGAAAGCCGATCACGTCGCCGGCGGCGTAGATGCTCGGCACCGACGTCTGGAACAGCTCGTTGACCTTGATCAGCCCATGCTCGGTGGTCTCCACCCCCACGTCCTCCAGCCCCAGCACCTTGACCGCCACCTCGCGCCCGCTGGCCACGATCACCGCGTCCGCCTCCAGCGCCCGCCCGTCGGTGAGAGTGACCCGCGCCTTCTCCTCCCACCCCGACATGCGCTCGATCTTGTCGTACCAGGCGCCCCAGACGAACTCCACGCCGTAGTCCTCCATGCGCCGGATCAGCAGGTCGACGATGGCACGCTCGGCGAACGTCAGGAAGGTGTGGTCCCGCTGGATCAGCGATACCTTGCAGCCCAGGACCGCGAAGGCCGAGCCGTACTCCGCGCCGATGACCCCGGCGCCGACGACGATCACCGATTGCGGCAGGGTCTTGCGCTTGAACTCCAGGGTGAACACGGAGTCGGAATCGAATATGACCTCGTTGTCGATGGGTATGTCGGGCACGAAGCGGGGCCTCGACCCGGCGGCGATGATGATCTTCTCCGCCTTCAGGTTGATGGACTCCATGGGGTTCTTGAGCACCCATGCGTGCACCGAGTTGGGACCGTCCACGGTCGCGTGATAGCCGCGGAAGACGTCGATGCGATTCAGGTCGCGGTAGACCTGGAGCTGGTCTTCCATCGTCGCCACCCGCCGCTCCACCACCCTGCGCACCCGGATGAACAGGTCCGAGAGCGTGATGTCCTTTTTCTCGGTGAAGTCGGTGCCGTAGAAGGGGCGCTGGCGGACCCCGCGGAGGTAGATGATGGCCTCGCGCAGGGTCTTGCTGGGAATGGTGCCCGAGAGCAGCGTGATGCCGCCGAGGGTCTCCTGCCTTTCCACGATGGCGACGCTGGCGCCCAACTCGCACGCCTGAATGGCGGCCGTGTAGCCCGCAGGACCGCTGCCGATGACGATGACGTCGTAGTCGAAGGCCTGCATCAGTGCTGTCTTCGCTGGAGTCTGTTGAGCTTCGGGTCCGGGTCATACGGACGGCCGGTCGGGCCGGATCCGCCAACGGGTCGCTGAAGAAACTCCATAGCAGATAGCGCCCACGGATGTCACGGGCTGCCGGGACTCCGTTGGACTCTCCCGAACCGTTACGCGGCGTTCAGAGCGCGGTATACCAGCATTGTCCCGGCGAAGATCAGCAGAACCAGAACGGCGCGGTTGAAGGTCTGCTGGCGGATCCGGTCCTGCGCCTTGAGGCCCAGGTAGAAGCTCGCGAGGATGACCGCGGTCACAAACAACGAGAGCTTCACCGCCTCGACGGTGAACAGGCCCCAGGTGGAGACCGCCACCACCTGCCAGAACTTGGCCATGATGAAGGCCGTGGAGATGGCCTTCACGAAGTCGGCCTTGTCGAGCCGCAGGCCCTGGAGGTAGACCGCCATGATCGGTCCCATGGTGTTGGCCAGCCCGAGGAAGAACCCGCCCGCAAAGCCCATCACCGGCGACATCAGCCGCTCCGCCCGCGGGGGCGTGACGACCGTGAACGAGAACAGCCCGGCCCCCGCGCAAAGGATGACCACCGTTCCAAGGATGAGGTTCAGCACCCACAGGGGCAGCTGGGTCAGCTCCCAGGTGCCGAGGAACACGCCCGCCAGCGCAAACAGGAACATGGACGAGAAACGCCGCAGGATGGCGGTGGGAACGCCGTGGCGAAACACCTGGCCCAAGTCCATCAACATGCCGGGGAGCAGCAGCACGACGATGGCCATGCGGATGTCCAGCAGCAGGGTCAGCATGGGGGTGGCCATGAGGGTGAACCCCATGCCGGTGGCGCCCTTGACGAAACCCGCGAAGAAGATGGCCGCGGCCACCAGGACCAGGGTGCCGTCAAGCTCCACGGATCACGCTCGGGAGCCGGGAAGACCCCGGTCCACGGTGGCCTGCGTGGCGGTGGACTCCCGTAGGGGCGACCCGCCGGTCGCCCCTACCCTTGTTGCGATTACGCTGGTCGGGCAGGTCACTCGGGTTTCCAGCGCTTCTGCACGTCCTGAAGCCGCTCGCCGCGGGCCACGGGCACGGCGCGCTCGTCCAGCTTGGCGCCGATGCGATGGTGCTCGCCCTTGACCGCCAGGGCCGCCTCGTCGTCGAGCTCAGGCGGCCACAGGCCCAGGGAGTAGCCGTGCCACGGGTTGCCGTACTTGAGCTCCGGCATCCCCAACTCCTCCCATAGCTTGAGTGCCCGCTCCATGTACTCCCGGGTGGGCAGCGACACCGGCGGGAACTCGGCCTTCTTGGTGGCGTCGATGAGCAGCGAGGAGTCCTCGCTGTCGTAGTCGCCGGCGTGACCGTGCATGCGCACCAGGTTGATGGGCGAGTGCACCGTCTGCCGGCCCTCGATGATGCGCACGTCCTTGTGCGGCTGCGAGCGGTGGCAGATGGCCCAGTTGACCGCGGCGAAGTTCTCCGGGTCGATGTCGTCGTCCACCGCGATCACCACCTTGCCGAGGTCGTAGCGGAAGCCCAGCACTGCCATCATGGCCTGCCAGGGGTCGAGCTTGTGGGTCTTGCGCATCTGCACCACCACGAACTGGCGCAGGTTCACCAGCGGCTCGTGCATGCCCACCCGCACCACGCTCTTGAGGTTGCAGTGGTTGCGCAGGTGGTCCAGCACCAGCGACTCCCAGCCGCGGTGCTTGATCTTGCTGCTCTCGCTGGGCGTCACCTGGCTGAGCACGCCCACGTAGTGGGGGTTCCGCCGGTGCGTGATGCAGGTGACCTCGAACACCGGGCTCAGGCTGCGGGGGTCCATGTAGCCGTGGGACTCGCCGAAGGGACCTTCGGGCTCGAGCACGTCCGTGCGGATGTACCCCTCGATGACGATCTCCGCGTTGGCCGGCACCTCCAGGTCCACGGTCTCGCACTTGACCAGCGGCATGGGGCGACCCAGGATGGCGCCGGCGACGCCCAGCTCGTCCACCCCGTAGGCGATCTTCTGCACGGCCACGTAGGACAGGCACGGCACCGCGCCGATGACCCCGGCCGCGGGCAGCGGCTGACCCAAGGCGCTGGCCTTGTTCCAGTGGATGGCCAGGTCCTGTTGCGCGCTGATCAGGTAGACGCCGGTCTTGGTGGGGGACTTGATCTGGCCCCGGTAGTTGCCGACGTTGCGGATGCCGGTGTCCGGGTCCTTGGTGATCCAGTGGCACGCGGTGAAGTACGGCCCGTTGTCGAACCCCGGCGTCGAGATGGGCACCGGGAACTCGTCCAGGCCGCCGTGCTCCAGCAGGCCGTCGCCGACGTGGATCTCCTCCTTGACCGGGCCTGTCTCCACCAGTTCCGGCGCCAGCGGCGCGGCCACCGCCGCCGACCACTTCTCGAAGCTCTTGCCCGGCTCGCACCCCATGCCCAAGGCGTAGATGGCCTCGTTGGACGCCAACGCCCCCAACACCACCGGGGTCTCGTAGCGCCGGCCCTTGCCATCCGTCACGTTGTCGAACAGGAACGCCTTGCGCTCGTGGTCCGGCAACCCCAGGAACTGCCAACGCACCAGCGGATGCAACTCCGTGTCCTTGTCCACCGGCGCCGCTACGCGCGTGAGCAGGCCCTGACGGTCCAGCAAGGATAGGTATTCGCGGAGGTCCTGATACATACCGAATGCCTTCTTCGTGGTCCAAGATTGACGGAGCTACTGGGCAGTGAACAGGAACGTGTACTTGGTGAGGAAAGACGTGGTGGGCATCACGATGCCCGCGCCAGCTCTTCGGGAGGCATGGAACCTTGACACCGGTCGGCGGCTTGGTTCCCATCGAGAGCCAACAGCGGGCTCCCCCCTTAGTCGAGTACCTTGTGGAAGGTTTCGGACAATTTCGTCAGCACCTCAGGACTTGCTGGACAAGTGATCTTCTTGCAGGTTCTTGCCCCGTCTTCTTCATACTTCTCGACTACTATCTCTACGGTTGCATTCCCAGCTCTGCCGCCCTTTTCTGAAAACAAAGCGTTCAGGTAGTTGGCGAGAGTTTCAAGAGCCAGCGAGAGGATGTGAGGGTTTTCACGCAACAGAGCGGCAGCAACAAAGAGCGCCGGCCCCACTCCCGTGAACCAATCCACCGAAGCAGTGTGAACAATCCCGACGTTTTCACCTCTCCCCTTCACCACCGAGAACGGTACTTTCTTAACCTTGAAAAGTTTCTGAATTGCACGCGTCCGAGACAGCATGGTCATGCGCCGGTCCGCAGGTGTAAGAGCCTCGAATCGTTGGGGCAAGATGCCGATCCGCTCGTCTCGGGGCTGAGGCCACCCCAACTCTTCCAGCCTGCTCGAAACATCAATGTAATCGGCGGTCACTATTCGCGGATCCCCACTCTGCTCCAGATGGAAGAGAATGGCGTCAACCGGGTCCGGTGCCACAATTGGGTGTGCTTTGGCCTCGTAGGCGTCCACCGACTTAGAGAGGGCCTCAAGCCTGTCAAATGCCTCGCTGCCAGGGGTGGCGTCCATCAGCGTCTCTATTTCGGCGACTGCCTTCGCGTGGTCGGCGTCGGTCTTGAGCGGTCGGACGTTCATGGCCTATCTCATTTCAGATTCTCGACGGATCGGAAAGTGCGTCATATTCCGGATGACTGCCGACGAAACGAATCAGTATCACGCGGGCGGGATAGCTCACCCAGACGATCAACCGGTACTTGTTGCCAGCGATGTTGAACACAACCCTGTTGTTGGCGAGAAAGCTGGCCGAACGGAACTGTGCCTTGATGTCCGCTGGCGTCGCCCAATCGGATTTCTCCACGGTCTTGAACCACGCGCGGAGAGGAACCTCGGAATCACGATGGTCGGGCCGCTCCCAAAACTCTCTTAACGCCTTCCGACTGACGATCCTCACCTATGAATATAAGCAGGGTCCGAGTGTGCAATCAATGGGCGCAGTGCGTCGTCTCAGCGACGTGTCCGAAAGTCTTCCCTCACCCCCACCCTGCCGATACGGGCGAGCCGGTACTCCATATCTCAACGGCCCTTGAAACTCGGCTTGCGCTTCTCGCTGAAGGCCCGCGGACCCTCCGCGGCGTCCTCGGTGCCGCCCACCATGGCGCGGAATCCGGCCTCGAAGCGGATCGCGTCGGCCAGCGGCAGGTCGAGGCCGCGCAGCACCACCTCCTTGACCGCCTGGAGGGCCAGCGGCGGCCCGTCGGCAATGGCCCGGGCGAACTTCTCGGCCTCGGCCATCAACTCGTCCTGCGGCACCACCCGGTTCACCAGGCCGCAGCGGAAGGCCTCGGCTGCGGAGATGGACTCACCTGTGTATAGCATCTCCAGGGCCATGCCCAGCGGCACGATGCGGGGCAGCCGTACGGTGCCCGAACTGCCAGGAAAGAACCCGCGCTTAATCTCCGGCAGGCCGAAGGTGGCGTCCTCGCTGCAGATGCGGATGTCGCAGGACAGGGCGATCTCGAAACCCCCGGCCAGGCAGTACCCGTGCACCGCCGCGATCATGGGTTTCCACACGGGCTCCCGGCGCCCGGGGTCCCGGGCCAGCGCCGAGATCCAGAACTCCCGCGCCCGAGGGTCCCCGGCCACCGCCCGCTCCTTCAGGTCCATGCCGGTGGAGAACGCCCGCTCGCCCGCGCCGCTTACCACCGCCACCCGAAGCGCCGGGTCCGCCGCGAACGCGTCCCACACCCGCCCCAGCTCCGCCCACATCTCCTCGTCCATGGCGTTGAGCCGCTCGGGCCGGTTCAACGTGATGAAGGCGATGCCGTCTTTGGCTTCGAGGTCGATGTGATTCGCCACGCTGGGGTTGTCTCCACGGAAGAGGGCTCAGTCGATGAACTTCGCCAGGGTCTCGCCCCAGATGGCCTTGGTCACGTCGAGGCTGATATTCCCGGCGGCGATGTCCTGGATGCGGTCCTCGTCGATGGGAAAGCTGAACTGCTCGTTGCGCATGCGCAGGCGCTGGATGCCGCGCTCCACCATCAGTCCCCGGGCGCCGTCCACCGCCTCCTGCTGGGTGAAGGCGTCGGCGATCTGGTAGATGTTGGCCGGCCCGTGGCCGCGCTCGTCGTCCAGCACCACGGTGAAGGCCTCGGACAGGCGGTCGTTGAGCTCGCTGCCGCTCAACTGGGAGGCGGCGTAGAACAGGCCGCAACTGCCGCCTTCGAGCAGCCCCTGGGAGTTGATGAGCCGCGCCCAGGGCTCCTGGCGGGCCTCCTGCTCCTTGAACACCTCCGCCAGCCGGACCCATTCCTTCATGTCGGGCAGCGACGGATCGGGGGTCCAGCGGTTGTAGCGGCGCACCACTTCCTTGATGTCCACGGGCTCGCCGGTAAGCCATTCGATGATGTCCACGCATCGGTTGCCGTGGTTGAGCTCCTGCTTGGTGCGCCAGAGGTTCTCCTCCAGCCAGTTGCGGTCGACGTCGCCGCCCCACCGGTCGACCCAGTACCGGTCCGACGCCGTCAGGTCGCCGCCGACCTTCTCGACGATCTCCTTCAACCCGGTGAAGGTGCTCTCGATCTCCCGGCCCGCCTGCTTGGTGAGCCAGAGGACCTCCTTGTCGCGGTCCCGCTGGTCCCAGTTGAAATAGGTGTCGGCGATCTCCGCCTCCCCCGCGGCGAAGACCGCCGCCACCCGCGCCAACTCGCGGGTCGCCCGTTCCGTGAAACCGTTCCCTGCGTCGCTCATTTCCGTTCTCCTGTTGCGTTTTGTCTTTCGTGTATCGCCCGCCAGATGTTCTCCGGCTTGAGCGGCAGACTCATGATCTTGACCCCCAGCGGCGCCAGCGCATCCTCGATGGCGCTGGCCAGCACCACCGGCGGGCCGATGGCGCCGATCTCCCCCACGCCCTTGAACCCGCCCGGCGTGAAGGGCATGGGCGTCACCATGTGATGGATCTCCAGGTCCGGCATCTCCATGGCCGACGGAATCAGGTAGTCGGCGAAGGTGCCCGAAAGGAGCTGTCCCTGCTCGTCATACACCAGCTCTTCGAGAAACGCGCCCCCGACGCCGTGGGAGATGGCGCCGGTGATCTGGGTGTCGACGATCATGGGGTTCACCATGTTGCCGGAGTCGTCCACGGTCAGATACTTGAGGATCGTGGTTTCGCCGGTGCCCGCGTCCACCTCCACGTAGGCCACGTGCATCGCATAGGGGAACGTCGAGAAGTTGGACGTGCGACCCTTGGCGTCGGGCTCGAAGCTGGTGTTGGGGTTGATGAAGTAGTGGGTGTCGTGGAGCCCCGGGTCCATGTTCCCGGGGAGCTGGTTGATGGAGTAGTAGGCCATATTGGCCACTTCCTTGACCGTGAGCGCCACCCCCGGCCTCGTCCGGTCCAGGATCATGCCGCCGGCGCACTCGAGTGCCTCGGGATGGCAACGCAGCGTGTGGGCGGCGATGGCCAGCATCTTCCGCCGCACCGCCTCGCACGCCTTCATGGCGGCGGAAATCGTCACCGTCGAGAACCGGCTGGCGTAGGACCCGCTGGAAGACGACACCAGGGCGCTGTCGCCCTCGAACACCTGAACGTCCTCGAAGCGCACGCCCAGCCCGTCCGCCACCACCTGCGAGAGCGTGGTCTTGTGGCTCGCGCTCATGTTCATGTCGCCCGAGAACACCCAGGCCTTGCCCACGGGATCCAGTCGCACCGTCACGGTTTCGTAGCCGGCGTTGTAGGCATTGGGCCGGAGCGAACTGAGGGGTTCGAGCATGAAGGCCAGGCCGACGCCCCGGTAGCGCCCTTCCCGGCGCAGCCGGTCGCGCTCCGCCAGCAGGCCGGCGTAGTCCGCCTCCGCCAGCGCCTTGCGCAGGCACGCGGGGTAGTCGCCGCTGTCGTAGGTGGAGCCGGTGACGCAGGTGTAGGGAAATTCGTGGGGCTGGATGAGGTTGCGGCGGCGGATCTCGTCCTTGCCGAGACCCAGCTCCAGGGCGGCCCGGTCCATCACCCGCTCCATGATGAAGTTGGACTCGGCCTTGCCGTTGGCCCGGTGGGGCCCGGCCGCGGTCTTGTTGGTGACCACGCCGAAGGAGGTCGTGGAGTAGTTGTCGACCCGGTACGGCCCCGGAATGAAGTTGGCGGTGACGAAGGCCAGGGAGGTGCCGCCGCTGGGGTAGGCGGCGCCCAGGTCCACGATGACCTTGGTCTTGAGGGCGGTGATGCGTCCGGCCCGGTCGAAGCCCGCCTCCACGTAGTCCACCTGGGCGCGGGAGTGGTGCGACGCCACCATGTGCTCGCTCCGGCTTTCCCACCAGCCCACCGGCCGGTTCAGTTGGAGCGACAGGAGCGGCATCAGCACTTCTTCGGGATAGAACGCCCACTTGATGCCGAAGCCGCCGCCCATGTCGGGCGAGATCACGCGGATCTTGAGGTCGGTCCGGCCGAGGGTCTCCAGGACCAGGTTGGGCAGCGCGTGCGGCACCTGGGTGGAGCTCCACAGCGTCAGCAGGTTGTCCCGCTCATCGACGCTGGCGATCACTCCCCGTGTCTCCATCGGCGTGCCGGTGTAACGGTGCTGCACGATGCGCTCGCGTATCACCACCGGAGCCTCCTTCAGGAGGTCGTCCACCGGGCCTTCGCTGAAGCGGAACTCGTACTGGATGTTGTCGGGCCACTCCTCGTAGAGCCTCGTGGCCCCGCGCTCCAGCGCCGCCTCCACGTCCACCACCGGCGGCAACGGCTCGTACTCCACGCGGACCGCCTCGGCCGCGTCCGCCGCCGCATAGCGGTCCTCGGTCACCACCACCGCCACCGCCTCGCCCACGTGGCGCACCCGGTCCACCGCCAGACAGTAGTGGTCCGCGAACCGCACCCGCGGATAGTCGCTGGTGTAGGGCCGCGTGCGGGTGAACGGAAACGGCGCCATGGGCCGGGCCAGCCGCCGGACGTCCTCGCCGGTCATGGCCGCCACTACGCCCGGCTGCGCCAGCGCCTCCGACAGGTCCACCCGCGTGATGCGGGCGTGGGCATAGGGGCTGCGGTGGATCGCGGCGTGGAGCATCCCGGGGACCTGGACGTCGCTCAGATAGGTGTTGCGCCCCTGGATGGAGTCGAACGACTCCTTGCGCTTGATGCTCTGGCCGACGTAGGCCGCCATCAGCCCATCCTCTCCGCCGCCCTCTTCACCGCCTTGATGATGTTGAGGTAGCCGGTGCAGCGGCACAGGTTGCCGGAATAGGTCCGGCGGATCTCCTCGTCGGTAGGGCGCGGATGGTCGGCGAGAAAGGCCGCCGTCGTCATCAGCATGCCAGGGGTGCAGAAGCCGCATTCCAGCCCGTCGCACTCCCAGAACGCTTCCTGGATCGGATGCAGGGCACCGTCCCGCGCCAGCCCTTCCACCGTGTGGATCTCCGCTCCCCGGGCCCGGGGCGCTAGCACCTGGCACGATTTCACGGTCAGGCCGTCCATGATCACGGTGCAGGCGCCGCAGTTGCCGGTGTCGCAACCGATGTGCGTACCCTTGAGGCCGGCCTTGTCGCGGATGAGATCCACCAGCAGAAGGCGCGGCTCCACGTCCAACGAGTAGTCCGTTCCGTTGATGTTGGTGTTGATGGTGATCCGTTGCATCGCTGAGCGTCTTCAGACGTTCCCGGGAGGAACCGCGCCTGCCGCATAAACCCCTCTCCCTATGGGAGAGGGTGGCCGAAGGCCGGGTGAGGGCGCCCGCAGCGGCCCTCGCGGTCTCATTTCGTCACGTCCCCAAGGGGCTGCTTCCACCCGCGGACCCTCACCCCAACCCTCTCCCAGAGGGAGAGGGGGCACGGAGGCGCGACGGGAGATCCGCGGCTCACGATCCCGAACTCCTGTCCAGCCGCGCCCGGGCTCTTTCACGGGCCTTGGCCAAGGCCCGTGTTACCACCACCGGGGTCATGGCCCTCCGGTAGTCCGCCGAAGCGTGGACGTCGCTTGCCGGGTCGGCGTCGTTGCCGGCCAGCGCGCCGGCTTCGGCGAGATCGGCGTCGGTGAGCCTCGTGCCCTGGAGCGACCGGCCCGCGGCCTCGCAGACGAAGGCCGTGGGGCCCACGGCGCAGAGGGCGATACGGGCATCGCCGCAGGTGCCGTCCGGCATAAGGGTTATCAGCGCCGCGGCCCCAACCACCGCGTAGTCCCCGGCGCGGCGCGTGAGCTTGACGTAGGCGTGGCCGCGGACGCCGGACGGCGCCGGCACCTCCACGGACGTGACCATCTCGTCCTCGGCCAGCGCGGTGTCGAAGGGACCGGAAAAGAACTCGTGGGCGGCGATGGCGCGGGTGCCGGCGGCGGATTGCGCCGTCAGGGTCGCCCCCAGCGCCAGCACCGCAGGCGCCAAGTCGCCCGACGGGTCGGCCTGGCTCAAGGCGCCGCCCAGGGTGCCCAGGTTCCGGATGTGGATGTCGCCGATGCTGGCGGCGGCTTCCGCCAGAAGCGGCTGGCGTTCCGCAATCGTGCGTTCGAGGGTCCGCTCCGTCACCAGCGCGCCGATCCGAAGGGCATCGGCGGCTTCCGTCGCCGGTACCCCTGCACGCACGGCGTCTCCGTCCTCCCCGATTCCCTTCAACTCCTGGAGCCCGGCGATGTCGATGACGACCGCCGGGCGCACCAACCTCAGCTTGAGCATGGGCAGCAGGGACTGCCCGCCGGCCATGAGACGCGCCTCGTCGCCGTGCTCACGGAGCAGTGCGAGCGCTTCGGAGAGCGAATCCGGCGCCCGGTACTCGAAGGGCGGAGGGATCATCGGTGGTCTCCGGTCGGCGAACGGGTACGCGCGTCGCGACGAATCGGTTTCGAGAGACGGGCTGGTCCGGTGCGCGGCAGGAAGGGAACCTACCCGCGGGAGCGCGCCAGCTTCCACTCCTCGCCGCGCACGGACTCGTGGAACAGCTCGTCCACGTCGGCTTCGTTCTTGCACATGCCCTGCTCGCGGGAGTAGCGCGCCAGGGTGCCGAAGTTGTTGCGGTTGGTGTCGTTGAGCCCGTATATCCACGGGTCCTCGCCCATCTGATCGAGCTGCTCCTCCCAGGCGTCCCGGAAGAACGCAAGCGGCACGATGCGGGGGTTGTTCATGCGGTTGTAGGTCCACTGCTTGGCCTTCTCGAACGCCACCATCAGGTTCATGGGCACCCAGGGATGCTTCTCCACGATCTCCCGCTTGATGACGGTCGTGTGCATGATGGGAAAGATCCCGGTGCGCTTGAAGTAGTCCATCTCCACCTGCTTGGGATCGTCGAAGAGGCGCTTGACACGGGTGTCGCCTTCCAGGATGGGCGCGAGGATGTCGGGGTGGATGACCGCGTCCAGCTCGCCCTCGACGAGCATGTCCTCGACCCGTTTGCCCTTGGGCAGGCGCTCCATCCGGAGTCCCTCCGGCGGATCGAACGGCACGTCCTCCTCCCTCTCGGCGCGCCATTCCAGGTCGGTGAACGAGACGCCGTACTCGTCCTGCAGGGTGCCGCGGATCCACAGGAGCGCGGTGGCCTGCCAGTTCTTGAGCCCCACGGTCTTGCCGATGAGGTCCTTGGGCGACTGGATGCCCTTGTCCGCGTTGACGAAGATGAAGCCGTGGCGAAACCGGCGGTGCAGGAACACCGGGATGGCGGTCAGGTCGTCCGCCTCGCCGCGGTCCTTGGCCAGCAGGTAGGACGAGCCCGAGTGCTCGCCCACGTCGAACTCCCGGAACCGGGCGATGCGCCAGTGCCGGGTGGACGAGTCCATGTCCGTGAGCACGGTGAGCTCGATGCCGTCGGGCTGGATCACCCCTTCCTTGAGGGCGCGGATGCTCTCGTAGTCGCCGCACGCCAGCGTCAGATGAAGTTTCTCGGCCATTTCATTACCTCCGAATTCACAGGTCCGGGCACCGCGCGAGTCGGCGCCCCGAGAATAGGCGGTTGTAGGGGCGGGTTTCAAACCCGCCTACACCCGCACCGTGCTGCCCGCCGACAAAGGCTCCCACGAGCCGCCAACGCGGGGTGTCCGCTCAGTCGATGGCGAGCCGCTTGGCCCGCCGCACGAAGTAGTCCCACATGCTGCCCAGGCGGTGCGGCGTGTAGATCTGATCGTACTTCTCGCGCGCCTCCTCGTCGCTGCTCCAGGTGGGATCTCCGGCGGCGGCCGCCAGGAGCTGGATGCGGCACGCCTTCTCCAGGAAAATCGCGTACAGGGTGGCGGTCTCCACCGATTCGCCCACCACGGTGGAGCCGTGGTTCTTCATCAGAACGGCGCGGGCCTTGCCCAGCGTCCGGGCCACCTTCACCCCCAGCTCGGGAGTCCGGATCAGCACCGTGGTGTCGTCGAAGAGCGGCAGCCCGTCGTGGAAGATGGAGCCCTCGTGGCTCACGGGACGCAACGGCTGCCGCAGGGAGCCGAAGGCCGTGGCATGGGGCGGATGGCTGTGGATGACGCAGTTCACGTCCGGCCGCGCCTTGAAGATCTCGGTGTGGATGAATACCTCGGAGTGGCGCTCGTAGTCGCCCTCGATCTTGTTGCCGTCCAGGTCCACCTTGATGATGTGGTACGGGCGGATCTCCTCGAAGCCGTAGCTGTGAGGCTTCATCAGGATGGCGTTCTCGCCGGGTATCCGGGCCGATACGTGGCCCAGGATGTTGTCCCAATGCCCGTCGATGGCCAGGATGTTGCACGAGATGGCCACCTTGTCCCGCAGCGCTACCAAGTCGTCCATGAAACCCCCGATCGGGCGTTCACCCGTTTCCTTCCCTGAGCCTGAACCGCTGGATCTTGCCGGTGACGGTCTTGGGCAGGTCGTCGACGAACTCCACCCAGCGCGGGTACTTGTAAGGCTCCAGGCTGTCCTTGACGAAGTCCTGAAGCTCCCGGGCCAGCCCGTCGGCGCCGTGGTGCTCGCTCTTGAGGATGACGTACGCCTTGGGCTTGATGAGGCCGTCGCCGTCGGCCTCTCCGGTCACCGCGGCCTCGAGCACGGCCGGGTGCTCCATCAGCGCGTTCTCCACCTCGATGGGCGAGACCCACATGCCGCCCACCTTGAGCATGTCGTCGGAGCGGCCACAATACCAGAAGTAGCCGTCGTCGTCGCGGTAGTAGGTGTCGCCGGTCTTGAGCCACTCGCCGAGCATGGTGCGCTGGGTCTGCTCGTGCTTGTTCCAGTAGTAGGGCGCGGTGGCGTCTCCGGCGACGTACAGGTTGCCCACCTCGCCGTTGGGCACCTCCCGCCCCTCGTCGTCCACCACCTTGGCGACGAAGGCCGGGGTCACCTCGCCGCTGCTCCCGGCCCTGGCCCGTCCCGGGCGGTTGGCGAGGAAGTCGTGGGTGGCCTCGGTGGAGCCCACCACGTCCAGCAGCTCCACCCCCACCTTGTCGCGCCATTGGTGGAACAGCGCGGGCGGCAGCGGCTCCCCGGACGACAGGCAGATCCTGAGCGAGCCGAGGTCGTATTCCTTCTCCACCCTCAGCATGCGCGAGTAGAGCGTCGGCACCGAGTAGAAGAAGGTCGGGCGGTAGCGCTCGATGGTCTGGAGGATCCGCTCCGGGTCGGGTTTCTCCGGCCACAGCACGCCGGCGGCGCCGAAGCGGAAGGGGAAGTAGAGGGAGTTGCCCAGCCCGTACGAGAAGAAGAGCTTGGACGCCGAGAAGCAGACGTCGTCCTCGGTCATGCGGAGCACGGGCTTCACGAACAGATCGGTGATGGTGATCATGTCGTGGTGGAGGTGGACCGCGCCCTTGGGGTTGCCGGTGCTGCCCGACGTGTAGTTCCACATGACCACGTCGTCGCGTCTGGTGGGCTCGGCTTCAAGCTCCGCGGACTGCCCCTCCATGAGGGAATCCCAACCCATGGCGCCGCCCCGCGGCGCTCCGACCACGACCACGTGCCGCAGGTGCCGCGGCCGTTGGCCGATGGCTTCGATCTCGGGCAGCGCGGACTCGTCCACCACCACGATGCGCGCCCGGCTGTCGTTGAGGAGGTACTCGTAGTCCCCGGCCTTCATCCAGGGATTGACCGGAATGGGGACGGCGCCGATCTTGATGGCGCCGAAGAAGCTGAAGGCGAACTGCGGGCAGTCGGGAAGCACCAGCAGGACGCGCTGCTCGGTGTCCAGGCCCAGGCCGCGGAACGCGTTCCCGGCCCGGTTCACCGCCGCCTGGACCTGCCGGTAGGTGAACCGCTGGTCCTCGTACAGGATCGCGGTGCGCTCGCCGCGGCCCGCGGCGACGTTGTCGTCGACGAACGTGGTGGCCGCGTTGTAGGGGTCCGGAAGTTCGAGTCGCGGAGCGCTCATTCTCGTCTCGATTCAGAGCCCATACCGGCCTACAACGCGGTGCGGGCGCGGGCGGGTTTGAAACCCGCCCCTACACACTCCCGCGGCGCGGGTTCGGACTACTCGCCGCCCACCATCTCGGAAGTTTGCTCCGTGGCCATGACCACGGACTTGACTTCGCTGTAGTGCTCGACGGCCTCGTTGCCGTGCTCCTTGCCCACGCCGCTCTGCTTGACGCCGCCGAAGGGAAGCTCATCGTAGATGATCTGTGCCGAGTTGACCCAGGTGTAACCGGCGTCGAGTTTCTCGGCCGCGTACATGGCCTTGTCGATGTCCTGGGTCCACACCGAGGAGCCAAGCCCGAAGATGGAATCGTTGGCCAGCGCCAAGCCCTCCTCGAGGTTCCGAACCCGCACGACCGGCAGCGCCGGCCCGAACACCTCGTCGGTCAGCAGCTTGGACGTGGGGTCCACGTCCACCACGATGGAAGGGTTCAGGAAATTGCCCTTGTCGAATTCGTCGCCCTTGGGGCGGTCGCCGCCCACCAACACCTTGGCGCCCTTCTGCACCGCGTCTTCCACCTGCTCCTCCACCTCCTCGCGCTGCCCCTTGGTGTGCAGCGGTCCGAGCATGGTGCCCTTGGTGAGGCCGTTGCCTACCCGCAGCTTGCGTACCTTCTCCACCAGCTTGCCGACGAACTCGTCGTAGATCTCGTCGTACAGGTAGAGACGCTTAACCGCCAGACAGGCCTGGCCGCAGTTGAAGAAGCGGCCCACCGAGGCCGCGCTCACGGCCCGATCGATGTTGGCGTCCGCGCACACGATCATGGGGTCGCTGCCGCCCAGCTCCAGGGTGACCCGCTTGACCTCCTGGGAAGCCACTTCCATGATCCGCTTGCCGGTGTCGGTGGCGCCGGTGAAGCCCACCTTGCGAATGACCGGGTTGCGCAGGATCTCCTCGCCCACGGCGCCGCCCGGCCCGGTGACCATGTTGATGGTGCCCTTGGGAAGCCCGGCCTGCTGCACCAACTCGACGCAGCGGGTGGCGGTCAGCGGCGTGGTGCTGGCGGGCTTGATGACCATGGCGTTGCCCGCGAGCAGCGCCGGACCCACCTTGTTGCCCATCAGCGACACCGGAAAGTTCCAGGGCACGATGGAGCCCACCACGCCCATGGGCTTGTGCATGATGAGGCCGTAGCGGCCGTCGGCGAGCTTGACGTAGCCGCCGCGCAGGGTCTTGGCCATGCCCGCGTAGTGCTCCAGGGTGTGCGCGAAACGGCGGATCTCCAGCACCGACTCGCGGTGCGCCTTGCCCTGCTCCTTGGTAAGCAGCTCGGTCAGCTCCTTCTCGTTCTGGAGCACGAGATGCGCGGCCTCGGACAGGCACTCGCCACGCTTGGAGGGAGCGAACTTGCCCCATTCCACCGCCGCCTCTTCCGCGGCCGCCACGGCCCTCTGGACATCTTCCGCCGTGCCCTTGGGAACGGTGTCCACCAGCTCGCCGGTGGCGGGGTTGTAGATGGAAGTGGTCTCGCCGCTTGCCGTATCGGTGTACTCACCTGCAATGAACATCTGCATCGAACGAACTCTCCTCGTGTAGTGAAGTCGATTTCAGCCCGTGGGACTTGGCCGGGATTTTGCGTCGAACCGGTGAAGGGGCGGTTTCGGCGAATCTGCGTCAGTCGAAGGCTGAAGCAGAATGAACCACGTCAGGAAGGGCCTGTCAAGGAACCTCATTGACCCGCCGAAACGGTTATTGTAATCAACGATCTATTAGGGAGTCCTCGAATGAACGTCGATATTTCGGCAATCCCCATCATTGTGTCAGTGATCTTGTCGGCGGTCGGCACGGGGGTGGCGTTGGGCAGGATGATACAGGGCCTCCGCAGGGACCTGTTCAGGGAAATGGATATCCGTTTCGCCCACGTGGACCATCGGTTCGCGGAAGTGGACCGACGTTTCACGGAAGTAGACCAGCGTTTCGTCGAGGTCCGCCAGCTTATCTCCGAAGTGCGTGAAGACGTGCGCGAAGTGCGGCAAGACGTGACCAGTCTCCGCAAGGAGATGGGCGAAGTACGGGAAGAGATAGGCGTCCTGCGTGAGCGCGCCAGGCAGGCGACCCCGCGCGAGTCCTGAGTCCGCCGGCCAGCCGTTTGCCAGAAATTTGGCGCCTTGCCGTCAGAACGGTGTCCGGGTCTCCTTGCCGCTCGTCTCCACGTAGACCTTCTCGGACGTGACCGGCTTGCCGTCGAGGCAGTCCTTGAGCCAATCCACGACGATGGTGCGCGCCGCCGGGTTGCGGAGCGAATGGCGCTCGCCTTCGTAGACGTAGAGCACCTTCGGGCATGTGGCCTCATCCACGACCTCGTAGGCGAACTCGATGGGACACAGTTCGTCGTCCTCGCCCGCCACGACCATGTAGGGACACCGGATCCTGGCCGCGACCCCCTCAAGGGTCAGCGTCTTGCAGAACTCGTCGAACTCCGCCTCGTCGTCGTAGCCGGACATGTACATGTAGTTGAGCTTGAAGGTCGGCGCGGCAGTATTGAAGATGGTGTACTGGCTGGGCTCCATGCACACGCCCACCACCGCGCAGGCCTTGAACTCGGGCACGGCCGCGGCCATGCGCGTGCCCCAGTAGGAACCCATGCTGGAGCCGTAGACCGCCACGCGGTCGCCGTCGATCTCGGAGCGCGTCTTGAGAAAGGCGTAGGCCGCCCTGGCGCCGTCCTCGCAGTTGGAGGCGGTGCAGGTGATGCCGCGCTCCCGGGTCTCGCCCTGTCCCGGACCGTCGATGGAAAGGATCGCCAGCCCCCGCTGGAGCAGCGGGTCGCCCATCAAGGGATTGTCCTCCTTTACGCCGTCCATGCCCGGCTGATAGAGGATGCACGGGAACCTCTCTCCCGGAGCGGGCTTGTGCGGCAGATGCAGCAGGGCCGCCATCTTTCCGCCCGGCACCGGCAGGTCCACCCGCTCGATGGGATGGTCCGCGAAGCGAATGTAGCGGTCATAGCAGTCCCGCTTGCTCTCCGCCCAGGCCATACGCTTCGGGTTGCCGTCCTCGTAGATGCCCCACTGGGCGGCGGTGTAGTAGGTGGCCGCCACGTAGTAGTGCTCGCGCGCCTCGACCGTGTGCCCGAGAGCCTCGGCGGCCCTTCCCCTCTGTTCGCGGCTTTGAGCGGCGCGGGAGAACTCGCGCGGGAAATCGGTGAACTTCTGCACCCGCTGGCCGATACCCCGCAACTCCCCGGCGATACCCGGGCCGCAGTTCCGCAGCATCTTGTGCGAGCGTCCCTGATCGAAGTCGAGACCGCTCACCTTGATGACCTGATCGAGTATCCAGCGTTGCTCCTGCCAGCGTTTCATCTTCCTCTCGGTGCTCGCGCGCATGGTTGTATTCTCCCTCGTCAATCCGTGTCCGGGGGTGCCGGCGGGTTCGCGGCACCCGCCGGCCGGACAGTCCTTGACCCTTTCGGATGGGTCTATATACAATCACCCTGCCTTGGACAACGGGGTGCCTGCGGACGCGCGCCCTCACCCCCGGCCCTCTCCCGGAGGGAGAGGGGGACAATGGGGTGCAGACCGGCTACATGGTTTACGTTTCGAACCGGGTACATGGCTTACGTTGGAATAGGCCGCCATCCGGTGAAGTTGCATGACACAAAGCAAAACCGACGCGAAACTCGATGAGCGCATCGCCGTGCTCGAATCCGCCCCGCTACGATGGTGGGCCGGTGAGGCGGAGGTGGTCCGGGTCTACTTCTCGAATCCCCGGACCCGCGAGGATGACCTGCATTGGCTCAAGCTGCAGGCGGCCCGGGAACTCGGTACGGTGGAGCGGTTGATCGAGGCCCTGCCCGCCGATCTCACGCGGATCGAAACGGTGGTAGGCCGGGATTCTTTCGAGGCGTCGACTCGGTCGGTCTACGAGGAGGCCCGGCACTACCGGCTCCTGGCCGACATCATGGAGCAGATCACGGGAGAGCGGCCGGACCCGAAGGAGTTGTTGGCGTTGTCGGGTTGCCAAAGCGAACGGCGCGGACATCCGGACCTGCCGGCCATGACCGCCGAGATCCAGGTCACGCACCGGCTCCTGGAAACCCACGGCGAGCTTGCGGAAGTGGCCCTGGGCTTTTCCGAAGGCGCCGGAGCGGCCATCTTCTACATAGGAAACAAGCTTCTCGAACTGCCCTACACCTCGTACTCCAACGGCGCCGTGGAGAAGGCCATCGCGGAGGCCATGGGCGTCATCTTCCACGACGAGATGCGCCACGGACCCGTTCACATTCCCCAAATCGCCCAGGCCATCCGCAACGACGAAGACCTCGAGACGGCGCGCCACATCATCACCGAGAAGGCCGTCGCGCACCTGAGGCTCCGCAACGAAACCTTCGGCAACCCGTTGACCGAAGCACGCATGGCCGAGATCGATGCCGGCATCGGCGTCGAGCCCCTGCCGGTGGACTACAGGAACATCACACCCGTTTCTCCATACTCGGCGTGAGGTGTCGGGGCTTCCATGAGGATTCGCCCGCAAACCGTCTTCAGTCTCCTGGTCCTGCTGTTCTTCGCCGTCGTGATCTGGGCGGCAAAGGACTGGCCCGTGAAGGCGCAGCTCTATCCCTGGGTGATCGGCATTCCCATGCTCGTGCTGGCCGCCTTCCATCTCGTAACCGACTTGA
Organism: Deltaproteobacteria bacterium; assembly: GCA_028818755.1. Classification (GTDB taxonomy): domain Bacteria; phylum Desulfobacterota; class Binatia; order UBA9968; family JAJDTQ01; genus JAJDTQ01. The sequence continues at coordinate 30,162 of JAPPNF010000017.1, forward strand.
GGAGCAGCGCCGGGAAGAGCGGCTCTACCGCCGCGCCGGCCGACCCGCCGCACGCCACACCTGCCGACATTCAGTTCACGAAAGAGATAGATCCCGTCATCGCGAGGCGGCGAACGGTCCATATCTTCTCGTGGATCTTCGGTTTCCTGCTGGCGTGCTGGCTCCTCGGCCTGTCGGTGACGATTCCGCCGTTCGTCTTCCTTTACCTCAAGGTCAAGTCGGGCGAGGGGTGGACCCTCTCCCTCGTGCTGACCGGCGCCGTCTGGCTCCTGTTTTGGGGCCTCTTCGACCGGTTGCTTCGGCTGCCTTTCCCCGAGGGACAGCTCTATCTCTGGCTGGGACTATGATCGAGTCCGCCACAAGCGGCTTGCTCCAGGTGTTGGCCTGGCCCGCGTTCGGTTTCCTCCTGCTTGGAGGAGCGATCGGCTTCGTCGTCGGCATCCTGCCGGGACTCGGGGGGCTGACCACCCTGGCCCTGATGCTCCCCTTCGCCTACACGATCCAGGAGCCCATCGCCGCTTTCTGCTTCCTTCTCGGTATGCACGCCATTACCGGGACCACCGGCGACATCACCTCGATCCTCTTCGGCATTCCGGGCGAGGGGACCTCCGCGGCCACCATCATGGACGGCTACCCCATGACCAAGAAGGGGCAGGCGGGGAGGGCCTTGGGGGCCGCCCTGACCAGTTCACTCGTGGCCGGGCTCGAAGGAGCGATCATCCTGGCCATCTCGATCCCCATCATGCGGCCCCTCGTGCTGTTTTTCGGCGCGCCCGAGCTCTTCATGCTCACCATCCTGGGAATCACTTTTCTTGCCACGCTCAGCAGTGCCTCGCTCAGCAAGGGAGTCCTGGCCGGCGGCATCGGGCTCGCAATTTCCGCCGTCGGCATCGAAGACCATACGGGAACGCTTCGGTACACCATGGGGACCATCTATCTCTGGGAAGGACTGAGCCTGGCCCCGGTCGTCGTGGGGCTCTTCGCCATCCCGGAGATCGTGGACCTGGCCGTGAGGGGTTCGAGCATCGCCGAGTCCAAGGTGGAAAGGATCAGCGGCGTGCTGGAGGGGGTCAAGGATACTTTCCGGCATTTCTGGCTCACCATGCGCTGCGGCATGATCGGCGTCATGGTCGGCGCCGTCCCCGGGGTGGGCGGCGGCGTCTCCCAGTGGATGGCCTACGCCCACGCCGTGCAGAGCTCGAAGGACAAGAGGCGTTTCGGAACGGGGGCGGTGGAAGGCGTGCTTGGACCCGGCGCGGCGAACAACTCCAAGGAGGGAGGCAACCTCATCCCCACCGTCGCCTTCGGGGTTCCGGGGACCACCGGCATGGCGATCCTCCTGGGGGCTTTCCTGATCGTCGGCCTGACGCCGGGTCCGGATATGCTGACCAAGCACCTCGACGTCACCCTCGCGATGGTGTGGATACTGGTCATCTCCAACATTCTCGCCGCGGGCGTAGCATTCCTGTTTCTCAGCCAGTTGGTCAAGCTCACCTTCGTGCGCGGGAACCTGTTGATTCCGTTCCTTGTCGTGTTCGTATTCCTCGGCGCGTTCTCGGCGAACAACCACTTCGCGGATATCGTGGTGGCGTGTGTCTTCGGCGTCCTGGGCTACTTCATGGTCCTGTTCGGGTGGCCGAGGGCTCCGTTCGTTCTCGGCCTCGTCCTGGGACGCCTCGCGGAAAGGTACCTGGGGATCTCGCTCGGCGCCTACGGCACGGCCTGGCTTCTCCACCCGCCGGTTCTGGTCATGATCGTGATTTTGTTGGGAAGTGTTTCCTATAGTGTGTACAAGAGGGTGAGCATCGGCGGCCGGACGGTCGAGGGCCGCGCGGAACAGGACGAACTCTAGTCGAATTCCCGGGCTACGAAGTCTTCTTATGGTTCCAAACGACGGTAGCGTCTAACCACCTCGAAGGGAGGCAATACCATGAAGTGGACGAGTAAGATCCTGATGCTGGCGGCCGCGGTCTGGATACTCCAGGGTTCGATGCCAGGATCCGCCGAGGCCCAGGCCAAGCCCTACTACGAGGGCAAGACCATCCTGGTCATCGTCGGCTCCGGACCGGGCGCGGGAAACGACATCAGGACGAGGCTGTTCGCCCGGCACGCGGCCAGGCATATACCCGGCAACCCGCAACTCGTGGTGCAGAACCGAAGCGGCGGCGGCGGCCTCAGGGCGCGCAACTACCTTTACAACATCGCCAAGCCCGACGGCCTCACCATTGCGGAGATCATCAGGGGCACCGGCCTTCAGGACGCCATCGACGAACCGGCGGCGCGCTTCAAGGCGGACAAGTTCAACTGGATCGGAAACCTGACCACCGCAACCGCGACCTGCGTGGGCCGCATCGACCGGGTCGGAGCGAACCTCGAGGACGCCATCAAGCGTTCCAAGACGACCCAGTTGCGCGAGGGTGAAACGAGCGGCAACAGCACCGGCGCGGCGATAGGGAAGATGCTGCAGAGGTTCACCGGCATCAACACGAGGCTTGTGGTGGGTTACCAGGGCGGCGCGCCCATCGATCTCGCCATGGAGAAGGGCGAGGTGGACATGCGCTGCGGCTTCGTCTGGAGCTCGGCCAAGACCCGGAAGAAGCACTGGTTCAAGCGCCTGGGAAGCGAGAAGCCCTTCGCTTCCCTGCTCATCCAGGTCGCGACCAAGCGGCATCCCGAGTTGTCCGACGTCCCCACCCTGATCGAGCTCGCACCCGACCAGGAGTCGAAGGACGTCGCGGAGATGCTGACGTTGACGTACCGGAACGCCTATCCGATGCTGGCGCCTCCGGGAACACCCGACAACATCGTCAAGATCTTGCGGGATGCTTTCTGGGCCACGGTCCACGACCCGAAGTACCTCGCGGACGCGAAGAAGATCGGCTATCTGGACGACGAGCCCCTGAAGGGAGAAGACGTCCAGAAACTGATCGGGAAGATCGTGTCCTCGCCGGAGAAATCCAGAAAGCTCATGGCCAAGATCGTCGCCGGCAAATAGCTCGACATCCGGCCGTCACGGGGGCTTGGGAGCGATTTCCGCCCTCGTGACGAAGCCGGGGCCGGTCGAAGGCAAACCGGACAGGACCTTTGCGTCGTTAACGCCGGATGCGGATCCGGGGGAGAGAAGTCCGTGGATGAAACCCCAATTGCAAGCACGACGGGCACGCGGGGCCTGTCCCGTCAGATCGCCGAATTCACCGTGTCATTGAGCCTGGACCGGCTTCCCGCCAACGTGCTGTCCAACGCCAAGCTGGCCGTTCTCGACTGTCTCGGCGTATCGGTTCTGGCCGCGGGGGAAGAGATCGGCGGCAAGTTGCTGCGGTACGCCCGCAACCACCTGGGACCGGGGTCCTGCACGGTTTGGGGCTCCGATCTGACGTTGAACCCGAGAGACGCCGCGCTGGTGAACGGGACTCTGGCGCATGGCCTCGATTTCGACGACAGGGGCCATGCCTCCACCTACACGCTGGCGGCGGCGTTGGCGGCCGGCGAAGGGTGCGGCGCTTCCGGCGCCAGGACCCTGGAGGCCTTCATCGCCGGTAGAGAAGCGATGATGACCCTGGAGCCGCTCTTCGCCAGACGCAGCAGCGGCATCGGGCCCGGCGCACGGGGGTGGCACAGCAACGGAATCCTCGGCCCCATCGCCGCGGCCTGTGCCGCAAGCAAGGTCCTCGACCTCGATGTCTCGCGGACCCTCGCCGCCGTCGGCCTTGCCACCGGTTCGTGCGGGGCCTTGACCAGGGACGGCGGGACCATGGCGAAGCCGTTTCGAGTCGGCCACGCCGCATCCGCGGGTCTTACCTGCGCGTACCTGGCCCGCGAGGGGTTCACCAGCGATGAGACCGCCATCGAGGCCCGCTACGGATTGCTGGATGCCGTCGGCCCGCTTCAGGAGGACATTCTGGAGGCTCTGGGAAGGGGGCTGGGGAGCGATTTCCGTCTCGGCAGGGAGGTCAAGCTGAAGCGGTTCGGTTCCTGCACCGCCACCCATGACGGGGTCGAGGCGATGCTGAGGTTGGTTCAGGAAAAGGGACCGCTGGAGCCGTCCGAGATAGACTTCATCGAATGCGACATGCACCCGTACCCGCTGGTGAGGATGCAGCCGGAACGAGGTTTCGAGGGAAGGTTCAGCATGGCCTACTGCCTCTCCCTGGCGCTGCTCCACGGGCACTTGGATCCCGAGAACTTCACCGACGAACGCGCCCGGGATCCGGAGTTGAGGGACCTGCTCGGGCGCGTCCGTCATGTCCCGGGATCGGACTCGCTGGTGGTGCGGTTGAAGGACGGCACGACCGTGACCGAACCTGTGCGGACCCCGGCGGACCTGAAGGGGCGCGAAGCCGTGCTGAACAAGTTCAACGCCTGCGTCGACAGGATTCTGCCGGAGGCTCAACGAACGGCTGTACCGGAGATTGTGGACGGTCTGGAGGAAAGCCCGTCGGTCGCGCCGTTGATGGATGCGCTACGTCTCCGGCCGGCCCATTGAAGGCTCACGTGAGTCCATAGAAACTGGCGGCGTTGTCCCAGGTGAGCTTTCGCTTCTTCGCATCGGACATGCCTTCGCACTGACGCTCCACCGCGTCCCTCGAGGTCGGCCAGGTGGCGCCGCCGTGCGGATAGTCACTCGCCCACATGACGTTGTCCAGCATGTCGAAGACTTCCGCTCCGAGAATGCCGGCGCGATCCTCCTGGAAAGTCACGTAGACCTGGCGCCGAATCATTTCACTGGGAAGCGCCGCCTTCCTCGACGCCACCGACGCCTCGGACTGGGCTCTCTTCAGGGCGGCGTCCATGCAGTTCAGATACGGAAGCACCCAGGACAGGTCATACTCCGCGAAAACGACTCGAAGCCGTGGATGGTTCTGGAGCGCCCCGCCGAACGTCAGCTCCGTCAGGAGGCCCAGAGGCTCCAGGATACCGCGTCTCAACGAGTTGTGGCCCTGTTGAACCGGCGAGATGTTCTTGAGCCGCGCCCGCATCCTGTCGACACCCTGGAGGATGTTGACGTGGATATGAATCGGGAAGTCCATGTCCTCGGCCTTGGCCCACAGCGGCTCGAATTCCGGATCCGCATAGCTCATGCCCTCGGGCAAGCCAGACGGTATCAGCACGCCCTTGTGTCCCAGCTTGGCGCAGCGCTCCATCTCCTCCAGCGACCACTCCACGTCGAGGGCCGATAGAATGCCGACGGCCAGAAGACGATCAGGCGCGACGTTGGCGTACTCGATGATCCAGTCGTTGTACGCGATCAGACCGGCTTTCTGCAGCTCGGTTTCCTCGCCCTTCAGGGAAAAGAAATTGCGCGCCATGCTCGGGTAGAGCACCTCGGCCCTGACCCCGTCGAGGTCCATGTCGTGCAAACGCGCCGCGGGGTCCCAGGGGCCGCGCCAGTCCTCCCAGGTGAAATTTTCGATCACGTCGATGATCTTGCCGCCCTTGGCCTGTACCCCGGCGGTAAAGGTCATGCCCACCGGATCCGGTTCATGGCCGTCGAACACCATGTAAAGACCCTTCTTGCCCGGCGGGTCCTTGACGAAATGAGGGCCATGCTCACGGAGTCTCTTCGGAATTCGCTCCCAAGCCTCCGGCGGTTCGTTGACGTGCGAATCCGCGGAGAAGAATCTTGCCTCTTCCTGAGCCATGCCTTGCCTCCTCTGTTCTCAAAAGACCCGCGGGAGAGTATCTATACGGGACAGGAGAGTATCCGTAACCTGTTCCGACTGTCAATCATGCGGATCTCGCGCCAATGACACGGTCTTCGGTCACACTCCGGTTTTCCCGCTTCATGGCGGCCGCCCTGTTGTGTCTCTTGCCGGGAGCGGTAGCCGCGGCCTCCCTGGACGACGAGTTCGTGACCTGGAAGCGCCACTGGGCGGTCACGGAGAAGAAGTTCGAGATCTCCGCCAAGCGTTTCCGCCTCAACAAGAACCTGCGGCACCCGCGTCCCGTGATCCTCATCCACGGCCTGCTGGTGGACAGCCGCTTCCTCGACTACGGCCGGACCAGCCTGGCGCGATACCTGGCGGACGCGGGGTTCGACGTCTGGAACCTGTCGCTGCGCGGCACGGGCCGGAGCCTCAACCCCCTGGGTTGGGGCAAAAAGCCCTGGAACCTCGACGACATCCTCAAGGATGACCTTCCCGCGGTTCTGGAATACGTCAGGGAGACCACCGGCGAGGCCGAGGTCTTCATGGTGGGTTTCGACCTGGGCGGGGCCCTCGCCTTCGCCCATGCCGGCACGGTCCCGGAGCACGGCGTGGCGGGCATCGTCGGCATCGCCGCGCCCATGTCCTTCGACAGCCCCGAGCAGGACGGCCTCGACGTCCTGCTCAGGCTCGACCGCAACCCGACGCTGAGGAACGCGCTGCTCTACTGGAGCTCGTCCGCCCTCAACCGCTACCTCTTCATGCTTCCGGGGCTCAAGGACGTATTCTACAACCCCGGGAACATGGACCCGAGGGTCGCTCAGCAGTTGCAGGAGACCCTCCTGATCCCGGTCAATCCCGGCGTCCTGGATCAACTGACCACGATCGTCGACAGAGACGAGTTCGTGTCCGCCGACGGCGCCGTGAGCTACCGTGATGCGTTGTCCAACATCCGCGTCCCGGTGCTCTTGGTAGGGGGCGCGGCCGACCCCATCGCACCCCCGGAAGCGCTGAAAACGGTCTACTCGGAGATTGCCTCCGAGGACCGCGACCTCATGATCTTCTGGTCGGACCCCGAGGAAGACACCCGCTACGGGCACTTCGACCTGATTCTCGGAAGGAACGCCCGCAAGGAGGTCTTTCCGCTGATCCGGCGATGGCTCGAGTTGCAGGATAGACGCTAGATAGGCCGTAGGTCGGGTTAGCCGAAGGCTTAACCCGACTCCGCTGTCGGATTACGCTTCGCTAATCCGACCTACACGGCTACGAGGCTGAATACTCGGATAGACTCCTGGATGCTAAGGTTTGGCGATCCCGTGCCGACTGTTCCTGTATGGGCGAAGCGACGGCGGCAGCGGCACTGGAACTCGCACGCGAGGTTCTGCTCTTCGTTTTCGGGGCGTGCATCGGGAGTTTCCTGAACGTCTGCATCACCCGCCTTCCCCGGGGCGAATCCATCCTGTTCCCGGCATCCCATTGCCGCTCCTGCAACACGCGGCTTCCGCTCCGGGCCATGGTCCCCCTGGCGAGCTACCTCCTGCTACGGGCACGCTGCATCCATTGCTCCGCCCCCATCTCTCCACGCTATTTCCTGGTCGAGTTGTGTTCGGGCGCCCTGACGCTGGCGTGCTACCGCCGCTTCGGCCCGGGACCGCCCTTCATTGCCCGGCTTTCCTTCGCCGGCGCGCTGCTGACGGCGGCGGTCATCGACTTCGAGACCGGCATCATTCCCGACGTCATCAGCGTCTACGGCACGGCCTGGGCGTTCGTTCTTTCGTGGTGCGCCCCCGCCTTCTCGATTCAGCCATGGCCGTCGCCGCTCAACTCGCTGCTGGGCGCGCTGTTCGGCGCCGGGGTCCTGCTGGCGACGGCGCGCGGCTACCGGGCCGTGACCGGAAGGGAGGGCCTCGGGGGCGGCGATGTCAAATTGTTGGCGATGATCGGCTCCTTCGTCGGCTGGGAAGGGGTCCCCGGAATTCTGTTCCTGAGCGCCCTCTCCGGAACCCTCTGCGGCATCGCACTCATGGTCCTGCGACGGGATGTGTCGTTGACCACGCCCTTGCCGTTCGCTCCGTTCCTGTGCCTGGGCGCCCTGCTCCACACTTCGTGAAGACGGGTACGCCGATGCCGCAAGCGCTGAACTCAACCGCCGGATTCTCGTTGCTGGGCCAACTGGTCACCCTGGCCCTGGCGGGAATCATGCTCGCCGTCGCCGTGCCGGGTTACCTGAAGGTAATGCCCCGGCATCGCCTTAACGGCGCGGTGCGGCTGCTCACGGGAGATCTCATGTGGGCGCGCATGAAGGCCATCCAGCGAAACAACCGGCACCGGATCTTCTTCCTCGACGACCACCGGTACCGGATCCTCGACGACGCCGACAACGACGGCGCCGCCGATCCCGGTGAATGGACCCTGACCAGGGACCTGCGGGACGACTACCCGGACGTGGTGATGACCTCCACCAACAATCCGGTCTTCAGTCCCAGGGGCACCGCCAGCAGCCTCGCCACCATCACCCTGAGAAACGCCGCCGGCGCGAAGCGCGTCAGCATCAGCATTGCCGGCCGCGTGCGCATCCGGTGACATGGACATGAAACCATCCATCCAGACGACCGCCCGAAGATGCCTGCGCACATGCTGGCGGATCACTTCCACGCTTCCGGCGGCGACGGTGGGAGGGGCGCTGGGCGGGGAGGGTTCGAGTCCGCCGGCAGGGCGGCGCCGCCCGCGCTGCCAAGGCTTTTCCATGATCGAGCTGCTCGTGGCGATGGTGATCCTGTCCACGGGTCTCCTGGGCGTCGGCCGTCTCGCCATCGGCGTCGTCGAGGGGAACCTCCGGAGCCGGAACCACGGCGTCGCCACCCTGCTGGCCCAGGACCGGATCGAGGTCCTGAAGGGACTTGGCGCGGGAAGCGCGGCGCCGGCCACGGAGGGTTACGGAACGCTGCCAGGATTTCCAGGTTTCAAGAGGGTCACAACGGTCCAGCCCGGCGTGCCGGAGGCTGGCTTGAGCACCGTCACGGTGACGGTGTATTGGGACCGGGACAGACGCTCGGCGATCCTCCACGCCCTGTTGGGCCCGTGATGGCGCGTTCTTCCCAAACGGTGCCGGGGCGCAAGCGGGCCGGCCGCGGGTTCACCCTCATCGAGCTGCTGGTGGTCCTGGCGATCCAGGGGATACTGCTCGCGGCGGTGACCACCAGCTTTACCGGCCAGCTCACCGCCTACGACCTGCAGGAACAGATCAGCGCCATGCAACAGAACGCCCGCGCGGCCATGACCATGGTGATCCGGGAAGCGCGGACCGCGGGGTACGATCCCGCGCGGGCCGGGTTCGCCGGGCTGACCTACGACCCCGCGCGCCTGGTCATCGCCGCCGACCGCAACGGCGACGGGGACCTGAGCGACCCCAACGAACGGGTCGTCTACTATCACGACAGCGACGGTCTGACACTCAGGCGCGACACGGGCGGCGGCGGGCAGCCCCTGGCCGAGGACATCCAGGGGTTCGCCGTCGAATACCTCGACGCCGCGGGCAACGCCACCACCGTGGCGGCCCGGATACGGCAGCTACGGATCAGCGTGACCGCACGGACGAGCAGACGGGACCCACGCTACCCGCGGAACGGCGGCTACCGCACCCATGCGCTGCGCTCGGTCGTGACGCCCGCCAACCTGGGGTTGTGACGTTTCCCGCGATAGCGGGAAGGGCGGCTTCAAGGTACCGGCGTGCCTCAGGGTGACGGATTTTCTGGGGGCGGGACCAGGACGTATTCGCAGCCCTGCTTCTCGGGCAACTCGCGGAGTTGGGCGATGACTTCCTCCACTTCCTGGCGGGAGTAGAAGAGTCCGACGGTGCTGACCTCGCCGTCCGGCCTGTGCTCCTGCAGGTAGAACTTGTCCACGGGAGCGCCTTCAGTACTTCGGGGTCTTGTAGCCGACGCGCTTGCGTTCCTTCATGAACGTCTTGAACGTGGTGCGGTGGCTGCGCACGTTGTAGGGGCAGACGTCGACGCACAGGTGGCAGTACTCGTCGCGCAGGCGGGAGTACGGATAGCACTTCTCCAGGTCGATCAACCAGCGCTTGATGCCGTCGGTGACCACGTAGTCCTCGGGAATCGCGTCGCCCGGACAGTTCTGCATGCACACGTTGCAGTTCATGCAGAAGTCCTGGACGCCGAACTCGCGCGGCCGGTCCACGTCCAGGGGCAGATCGGTGGTGACCATCCCGGGCCGGAAGTCCGCTCCGTATTTCTCGTTGATGAGGCTGCCGTGCCGGCCGAGCTCGCCGAACCCCACCTGGTAGAAGACCGGGATGGCCTGCACTTCCCGGACGCCGTTGTGATGCGCCCAGGCCGGATAGCCCAGGTCGCGGATGTAGGCCGCCAGCTCGGTGGACAGGTCGGAGCACGCCGCGTAGACCCTCATGGCCTCTTCCTCTACCGCATCCGCGCCCTCCAGCACCTTGTGGTAGTCCTCGACGATGCAGGCCGCGATCACGAACTCGTGGGGAACCTCCTCGCCGAGATCGACCATGGACGGCGTCAACCTGCAGATGCCCACCAGGTCCGCTCCCAGCTCACGCGCCTTGGCCTTGATCCGTGCGGTCATGGCGGCGCGGTCCGTCACCTCCACCCGTTGCGGGTTCACCGGGCCGTCCCGGAACTTTGCGTTCTCGACCCACCGAGCGGTGTAGCCGTTCACCTTGTCGGAACGGCTGGCATAGTGCGGCACTTCTTCCAGCCCCATGTCATGGACCATGGAGGCCAGCACCGGGTCGGCCAGTCCCTGCATCCGTCTGGGTGTTGTTCCGCGCATGGGTTCCCCTTTCCGATGAACCACCTCGCGCCGACTGCCGTGCCCGGCGTTCCGGGCCGGACCGCGTCGGATGACCGGCGGCGCTCATGATCCCTTAGACCAGCCACAGCTACCAGAATCGGCACCCGCGCGACAAGACCGGCGCGCCGCGGGCCGCTAGTGTCCCGTCTCACCAATAGCGTTATGAAGATGCGAGGGCATTTTTGTCGTCGGCAAGGCGCGATGACGAGCAGTGGCGGGCACCACGCGAGGAAGAGCAACGCGGCCGACGGCAAAAAGGACCCGCAGATTCATAACGCTATTTGGGAGACAGGACACTAGGACGCTCGGTTGGGCAGCCATCTGATTCTCGTGTAATAATAACCTGAAAGGCGTTGCATGCTGCGTTTCGTGACGATCGAGGGGGGCGACGGATCGGGAAAATCCCGCCAGATCGAACTGCTCGACGAGTATCTGGATGCTCGCGGCGAGCCTCGCGTACTGACCCGTGAGCCGGGCGATACGCCGCTGGGAAAGAAGCTCCGGCGGCTCCTCGTGGAAGGGCGGCCGGAGTCGCTCTCGGACGAGACCGAGCTGTTCCTGATCCTGGCGGATCGCGCTCAACACGTCCGCGAGGTGATCCGGCCCGCCCTGGAACAAGGCAAGCTGGTGGTGTCGGACCGTTACGCGGATTCGACCTTGGCGTACCAGGGCTACGGCCGCGGCATGGACTTGGAACTGTTGCGTGGGCTGAATCGCGTGGCCACGGGCGGCACCATGCCCGAGCTCACCATCGTCCTGGACTGCCCGGTGGAGGTGGCGTTGGCCCGGGCGGCGGACCGCGGCAGCCGGAGCACCGCGCCCGAAAGCCGATTCGAAGCCGAAGGCGCCGCGTTTCAGAGGCGGGTGCGGGACGGATTCCTCGAGTTGGCCGCGGCCGAACCATCGCGTTGCGTGGTGGTGCAGACCGATGGCTCGGTGATGGAGGTCCAGGAGAAGATGCGGCGGATCATCGATGAACGGCTTCACGCGGACGGCGAGAGGCGGGACGTGAGGTGATGCTGCGGTTCGAGGACATCGCAGGCCACCGCGGGCAGATCGAGTTGCTGCGGCGCGCAGTGGCCCGCGACCGGCTCCACCACGCCTACCTCTTCGTCGGCCCGGAGGGCACCGGAAAGAGGACCGTGGCCACCGCCCTGGCGGCGGCGGTGCAATGCCCCGAAGGCGACGCGGACGGCTGCGGCGAGTGCACGAGCTGCCGGTGCATCGAAGATCGCAACCACCCGGACGTGCACTGGCTGGAGCAGCGCAAGGGCAAGCGCGACATCACCATCGAGCAGGTGCGGGAGCTGCAGCGGCAGTTGGCGCTGCACCGCTTCAACGGAAGGAAGAAGGTCGCCATCGTCGACCCGTTGACGCTGATGAACCTCCACGCCCAGAACGCGCTGCTCAAGACGCTGGAGGAACCGTCGGACCACTCGCTGCTGATCCTCGTCAGCGAGAGCACCGGCGGCGTCCTTCCGACGGTGTTGTCCCGCTGCCTGCAGCTCCGGTTCTCGCCGCTGACGGTGGAACAGGCGGCCGCGGTCGTCGCCCGGCGCAGGGATATACCGGAGGACCGGGCGCTGCTGCTGGCCGCGGTGAGCTACGGCAGCCTCGGCAAGGCCCTGGCCGAGGACGAGAGCGAGGGGCTGGACCAGCGGCAGGAGTGCTTCCGGCGGCTGTCGTCGCTTTCGTCCGGCGACATGCGCGGGATCACGGCGCTGGCCGAGGAGATGGGCGGTGACCGGGAACAGGCGCTCAGGTTCCTGGATTGGGTGAAGGGGTGGCTGCGCGACGTCATGGTGCTGCAGGTCACGGGCTCCGCCACGACGGTGTACAACCGGGACTTGCTCGAGCCTCTCCAGCGCGTCGCCGCGGCCGGCCGGGTGCAGCAATCGACCGCCGCCCTGGCCGAGATCGACAACGTGACCAGGGCCATTCACCGGAACTACAACCGGCGCATGGTTCTGGAGGGCTTCATTCCTAGTGTCCTGTCCGGTTAATTCGCATGATAAGATGCGGAGGATTTTTCGTCGTCGGCAAGGCGCGATGACGAGCAGTGGCGGGCACCACGCGAGGAAGAGCAACGCAGCCGACGGCGAAAAAGACCCGCAGATTATCATGCGAATTAACCGGACAGGACACTAAGCTATTGAATTGAAGGGACCGGAAGGGACTCGCACAGCGCCATGGACCGCATATACTTCACCACGCCGATCTACTACGTGAACGCCCAGCCG
>JAPPNF010000122.1 GCA_028818755.1 Deltaproteobacteria bacterium
CCGCCACTGCTCGTCATCGCGCCTTGCCGACAACAAAAAATCCTCCGCATATTATCATGCGAATTAACCGGACAGGACACTACCTGTTTTCGCTCTACGAACCAAGCACCTCGCGCGCAATGATGAGTTTCTGGATCTCAGAGGTCCCTTCGTAGATGCGCAGCGCCCGGACGTCACGGTAGAGCCGCTCGGTGACGCTGCCCGACACGAGCCCGCGGCCCCCGAGTATCTGCAGGGCCTGATCGACGATGCGCTGGGCCGCCTCGGTGGCGAACAGCTTGGCCATGGAGGACTTGTGCGCCAGACCGGCCTCGCCCTGATCGTGAGCCTCGGCGGCCCGGTAGACCAGCAGGCGCGCCGCCTCAAGCTCCGTGGACATGTCCGCGATCTTGAACCGGATGGCCTGGAAGCGGTCCAGGGTACGTCCGAACTGGCGCCGCTGTCGCGCGTGGCGAATCGCCTCCGCCAGGGCGCGGCCCGCCATGCCCACCGCCGCCGCCCCAACGCTGCATCGGAGCGCTTCCAGGGTCGCCAATGCGACCCCTAGTCCGCGTTTGGCATCCCCCAGGAGCTGGCTTTCGGAAACGCGGCAGCCTTCGAAGGCCACGGTTCCGATGGGATGAGGCGAGACCAGCGCCAGGCGCTCCCTGACCACCACGCCCGGAGCCGACGCCTCCACCACGAAGGCGCCGATGCCGTTTCCCTTGCGCGCCGGATGGGTGCTGCCGAACACCATGTAGAGATCCGCCAGGCCGGCGTTGGAAATGAGGCTCTTGACGCCGTCGAGCACGTAGGCGCCGCCGCGCTTGCGCGCCCGCAGCCTCAGGGCGGCCGGGTCCGATCCGGCCTCCGGCTCGGTCAGGGCGAACGCTCCCATGGCCCGCCCCGAGGCCAGGGCCGGAAGATACGCGCGCTGCTGGCCCGGGTTTCCCGCCAGCACCAGCGGATGGGCGGCAAGGGCCTGGACCGCGAACAGGGTATCCGCCAGCGGCGACACACCCGCCAGCGTCTCGCGGATCACGCACAGATCGCGAACCTGCACGCGGACGCGCGCGCCGCCGAACCCGCGCGGCGCGACAAAGCGGAAAACCCCATGCTCGGCGAGCTTCCCGAACGCCGCCCGCGCGGCCTCGTCGCCGGCGGCCGAATCGATCCCGCCCAACTCGGCCTCCGCCCAGACGGACACCTCCCGCCGCAGCCGAAGCTGCGGCGCGGGCAACCCGAATTCCCTGTCCCCTGCTCCCGTCACCGGACGCCCCACCTCGAACAATGCCTAGTCCCGGTTGAATCGCGGCGTTTCCTTTTCCATGAAGGCGCGAAAGCCTTCGTGGAAGTCCGCGGTCTGCATGCAATGGGCCTGGGTCATGGCCTCCATCTCCAGGGCTGCGTCCAGGTCCATTCCCGCTTCCAGATCCAGCAGCTTCTTGGTGAGCCCGATGGCGAAGCGCGGCCCGTCCCGCAGCCGGCTGGCCAGTTTCAGCGCCTCGGGCATCAACTCCTCGTGGGGCACCACCTTGTTGGCCAGGCCGATCCTGTAGGCTTCGGCGGCGTCGATGGCGTCTCCCAACGAAAGCAGCTCCATGGCGCGCCCCGTGCCGACGATGCGCGGCAGCAGATGGATGGCGCCCATGTCCGATCCCGCCAGGCCTACCTTGACGAACAGGAAAGCCATTCTCGCCCGGTCCGACAGGACCCGCAGATCGCTCGCCAGCGCCAGGACCGCTCCGGCGCCCGCCGCCACTCCGTTCACCGCGGCGACGATGGGTTTCTCCAGCGCGCGCATGTTGCGCACGACGTCGCAGGTGAGGCGCGTGAACCGGTACAGCCCGGCGCCGTCCATCTTCAGCAGCTCGCCGATGATGTCGTCGACGCTGCCGCCGGAGCAGAACCCCTTGCCCGCGCCGGTGATCACCAGCACGTGGACCCGGCTGTCCGCCGCCACCGAGCCGGTCAGCTCCGCCAACTCCTCGTAGGTGCGGAAGGTCAGGGCGTTGAGCTGCCCGGGATTGTTGAGGCGGACGGTGGCGATGCCGCCGTCCACTGTGTAGTCGAAGCTCTCGTATGCCATTCTACCGTCCTGTCTTCGCCGCAGGGGCGCGAAAGGGTTCGAAACCGGGCCGCGCGCGTTTTGTCGCACCCTGCCGACCCGGAACGATGTCCCGCCTTGTGTCAGCCCATGAACGCGCCGCCGTCAACGTTGATGCCCTGGCCGGTAACGGAATCGCTCGCGGGTCCGGCCAGCAGAACCGCCAGCTCCGCCACTTCGTCCGGTGTCACGAGCCGCCGTTGCGGCGAGGTGCGGGCGAACCTTTCCAGGACCTCCGGCGCCGTGGCGCCGACTTTGGCGGCCATCAGCCGGGCGTTCTCGCGCGTCAGTTCCGTGTCCACGTATCCTGGACAGATAGCGTTGACCGTAACACCCTTGCGCGCGGTTTCCAGCGCCAACACCCTCGTGAGTCCGAGGACGGCGTGCTTCGACGCGGTGTAGGCGGCGGTGTGGGAATACCCGGTCTTGGCCGTGGTGGACGCGATGTTGATGACACGGCCCCAGCCCGCGCCGATCATCGGCCCCAGAAACCGCTTGCAACAGTAGCACGTGCCCATGAAGTTCACGCGCAATACCTCTTCCAGCAGCTCGTCCTCCATCTCGAGAAAGCTCGCGGCGGGGGCGATGCCCGCGCTGTTGACCAGGATCTGCACCACGCCCACCCGGCCGGCGCTCTTCGCCAGCGCGTCCACGGCCTCGCGGGAGCCCACGTCGCAGGCCACCGGGAAGGCCTCACCCCCGTGCCCGCGCACCTCCCCGGCGACCCGCGCCAGACGATTCTCCCGCCGCCCCGCCAGGACCACGCGGCAACCTTCCCGCGCCAGCGCCAGCGACACTGCCCGGCCGATGCCGCTCCCCGCGCCCGTTATCAGCGCGATCTTGCCCGCCAGTGAGTCCAAGGAGAACTCCAAATCGTCTAATGAATCCGACAGACATGCCACGGGGCGCCACGCGACCGCCGCAAGGAATCGGGGGCGCGCCGTGGCATGTGTTTTGCACTATGTGTTTGCACTTTATTCCCTCTGGCCGGAAGCATTCAAGCGCGCCACCGGGAGGGTTTCCAAACACGCGTTTTCCCTTGTTGAACGGGTGGGCGCTGATATAGAACCGGTTTGCAAGCAAAGGCTCGGAACACATGCGCGAGGAGACGCGTCACAAGGAGGTCGTTATGCGATGCCGCAAGAATGGGGCCGCGGTATTGGGGATCGGGGCATTCGTTTTGCTCGGGATGTTCCAGTCCGCCACTGCTCAACAGTCGGACCCGGAAATGCTGACGCTGCAGCAAGCCGAGCGCATCGCCCTGGAGACCCATCCGGGAATCCGCGCCGCCAAGGAACGGGTCAAGGTGCAGGAGGCCGTGGTGACGAGGACCAGGGCCGGCTGGTATCCCACGGCCGGAATCCGCGGCTCGTACCAGAACCAACCCGTCACCGACAACCCCAATACGGACAAGAACCTCTTCAATACGAGCGGCCAGGTCGAATGGCTAGTGGCCGACTTCGGCCGCCGCGAGGGCAACATCCGCCGGGAAGAGGACACGCTGGAAGCCCGGCGGTTCCTGGAGAAGACGTCGATGGAGGAGGTGGTGCTTGCGGTGCGCCGGGCCTTCTTCAACTACCTGCGCGCCGAGGCGCTGGTGCGGGTGGAGCAGGATACGGTCAAGGACCGCGAAACCCTGGTGCGCCAGGCCCAGGGGTTCTTCGACGTGGGCACGCGCCCCAAGATCGACGTCGCCCGGGCCGAAGCGAGCCTCTTCGCGGCCAAGGCCGGACTCATCGCGGCACAGAACGGCGTCAGGATCGCCTGGGCGCGGCTCAAGAGCGCCATGGGCGTGAGCCGGTTCCCGGAGCGTCGAGTGGCCTCCGACGTCAACGTCCGGCCGTCCGGCCTGTCGCTGGAGGACGCGGTCAAGGCCGCCTTCGAATCGCGCACGGAGCTGATGGAGTTCCAGTCCCGCCTCAAGGCCCAGCAGGAGGCCATCGACGTGGTCAAGCGCGGCCGCATGCCGAGGCTCCGCTTCAACGGACAATACGGCCGGCGCCTGCACAACGACCGGGATATCCTCAGCTCGACGCTGACCCTGGAAGTCCCCCTGTTCCCGGGCTTTACCCTCAAGCCCGAGATCGAGAGAGCCGTCCGCGACTACGCGGTCATCAAGGCGCAACGGGAAGAGCAGCAGCAACGCATCGCGCTGGAGGTGGAAGAGGCTTTCCTGAATCTCGTGGAGGCAGGGGAGCGGATCAGGGCCAACGAGGCGCAGCAGAAGTCGGCCAAGGAAAACCTCGACCTGGCCAACGGCCGTTATCAGGTTGGGGTGGGCTCGATCATCGAGATCACCGAAGCCCAGGTCATCAACACCAGGGCCCAGACCGACCACATACGGTCCATCTACGACCACAAGGTGGCGGAGGCGCGGCTGGCCCGGGCGATGGGCCGGGGTTCGGAGTTCAGCCCGTAGTCCCTCACCCCGACCCTCTCCCAGAGGGAGAGGGAGCGGAGCCGATACAAC
Organism: Deltaproteobacteria bacterium; assembly: GCA_028818755.1. GTDB lineage: Bacteria > Desulfobacterota > Binatia > UBA9968 > JAJDTQ01 > JAJDTQ01. The sequence continues at coordinate 4,557 of JAPPNF010000122.1, forward strand.
CCCTCTCCCTCTGGGAGAGGGTGGCCGAAGGCCGGGTGAGGGCCTAGGGCGACGCCGGCGGGGGCGGAAGATCGCGGGAGGGGTCGATCCCTTCTTTCCCGAGCTGCCGGTCGATTCCCTGCAGCAGGCCGGAGCGGGCTTCGTCCGGGGCGGCGGCTTCCTTGGGAGCGGGCTTGGGCTTCTTGACGGAGAAGAGCGCGGGATCGGCGGCCGGCGCCTTCGGAGCGCTCGCCGACGGCTTCTCGCCGCCCAGCCGCGTATCGATATCGCCGATGACCTTGGCGGGATCATCGGGGGCGGGCCCCGTTTCCTTCTCCTCCGGCGGAAGGGCGCTCACCGGAGGCTTGGGCGCGCCTCCCTTGGGAGGCTCCCCTGTCCTCAACGTCTTGTCGACGCCTTCCACCACCGCCTTGGCGGTCGCCGTTTCGGCCGCCGTCGGCTTTACCGGTTGCGTTGCGGGTCTCTCCACTTCCCCTTCAAACCACGAGGCCGGGTTGAGGTAGCTGAACCAGCTCTTTTTCTGTTCCGGCGGCGCGGTTTCCTCGACCGGCGCGTTCGCTTCATCGCCGGCCGCCGCCGGTGCGGAGGCCACCTTCCGCTCCTCCGGCTCATCCTCCCCCCGGTCGCCCCAGGAGAACGGGTTCAGGTAGCCGTACCAGGTCTTGCGCGACGGGTCTTCGTACTCGTAGCCCGGCTTGGTGATGAGCCGGGGCGGTTCCGTCGCGGCGCTCTCCGCGGCCGGCGCCTTGGGCGGCGGATCCGTGGGCGCCGGTTTCGTCGCGGCGTCCTTCGCCTCCGTCGGCATCGCCGCCAGCGCGGCTTGCGCCTTGGGCGCCGTCGGCGTGTCGCCGTATTCGCGCAGAACGGTCTCGAAGCGCTCACGCGCCGCGGGATACCGCTCCTCCTTCACGTAGTAGTTGCCGACGTAGAGCTCCCGCTCCGCTAGGTGAACCCGTGTCTCGGCCAACTGCTTGCGCGCGTCCGCGGCATGCTCCGACTCCGGATGATCCTTGATCACGGATTCGAAGTACCCTCTTGCCTGCCGGACCTTCTCCAGGTCCCGGTCTACACCGGTGAACTGAGCCAGGTTGACGCGTCCGAGTTGGTACTTGACGTAGGGCAGGTGCCGGCCCGTGGGCTGAAAAGTCAGGTAGTTCTTGTAGGTCTCGTCCGCCTGGACGTACTCCTCGTTCCGGTAATAGGCCTCGGCGATCTTCAACTCGGCGGCCTCGGCTTCCTCGCTGAACGGATACTCGTCCCGGAGCTTCTGGAAGAACGATATCGAGCGCGCGTAGCGCCCCCTTTCGAAATAGTCGATGCCGTCCTTGTACAACGCCGCGGCCGTCGGGGTCGACTTGGAGCGCGGGTCGGACTCGAACAGCTCCGTAACCACGCCGGTGAAGTCGCCCAGCCTGGGGAACCTCGGTTGTTCCCCCGAGGGGCCGGTACAGCCGTTCAACAGCAGCGCGGCCACGACCCCGACCAGGGCACGTCTCAGGTGATTCCGTTCATGCATTTCAGCGGCCTCGACGAAATGATCCAGAACATCTATCACGGTCCCGACGCGGCCTTCAAGGACACTAGGCACAAGTTGAGGCCGTGTTCCGGTACCCCTTGCCGGCTGCCGGGTTGACGGGACCGGTCCGAATCCCGAATCATGGAGAGCGAAACTCAGGCCGCAAAAGGAGCCGCCATGTCGAACTACCGGACCGTCGCCATCGAGAAGGAAGGCGCGGTGATAACCGTGGTGCTGAACCGCCCGGAAAAGCGCAACGCCATGAACCCGTTGATGCACCGGGAGATGAACGAGGTCCTGACCGAGGTGGAGCGGGACCCGAAGACGCGGGTGCTGGTGGTCACCGGCGCGCCGCCGGCCTTCTGCTCGGGCATGGACCTCAAGGAATACTTCCACGAGGTCGACGACGTGGACGCCGAGCGCCACATCAACCGGCGCGTCGCCAATGAATGGTGCGACCGCATGCTGCGAATGTTTCCCAAGCCCACCATCGCCATGGTCAACGGCCACTGTTTCGGCGGCGCGTTCACCATCGTCGCCTCCTGCGATTTCGCCCTGGCGTCGGACGACGCGGTGTTCGGGCTGAGCGAGGTCAACTGGGGCAACCTGCCCGCCGGGCTGGTGTCCAAGGTCGTCGCCACCCTGATGCCCTACCGCGACGCCCTCTACTACGCCATGACCGGCAAGACCTTCGACGGACGGCGCGCCGCCGAGGTGCGGCTGGTCAACGAGTCCGTGCCGGCCGCGCGCCTCCGGGAAGAGGTCATGGCGCTGGCAGAGCACCTGGCGTCGCTGGACGAGGCGGCGGTGCGCGCCACCAAGGAAGCGTTCAAGCAGGTGGTGGACATGTCCTACGACCAGGCCTACTGGTTCCTAATGAGCAAGAGCAACGAACTCCGCTGGCGGCACCAGCAGACCGGCCGCGGCGGCGAGGGCATCGAGAAGTTTCTGGCCAAGGAATACCGTCCGGGGGTGAGCTCGTTCACGAAGACCGGCGGGTAGGCGCCTATGCCGGCGGGCCCCGTAGGGGCCACCGGCCGGTCGCCCCTAGCCGGACAGGCTACCAGGCGTATTCTTCCGCCGCTTCCGCGAAGCCTCAAAATCCACGGCCGACCCGGCCGGAGTCAGCACCGCGCCGTAGACCTCGACGGCCGCCTTCGCGGAGATGAACCCGTTGCGCAGGTCCTCGTCCACCCGCTTGAGGTCGCGCTCCTCCGGCGGTCCGTAGCCGCCTCCGCCCCCGCCGTGGTGAACCGAGACCGTACCCGGCGGGATGTCGGGGATGATCTCCATGGCGTGGGCGTTCCGGCGAGCGCCGCCCGGGAACCGGAACTCCACGCTGTTCAAACTGCCCGCTCCGCCTCCCAGCACCCCCGGCGACGGCTCCATGGTGCCGTCGCCGTGAGTGGAGCCGCCGGTCTCCTCGCCGTAGTAGCGCACCCGGGTGCGGGTCCCGAGGCCGCCGCGCCAGCGGCCCGGCCCGGCCGAGTCGGTGACGTACTCATGCTCGATGAGTTGCACCGGATTCTGCACCTCGAAGGTCTCATAGTCCTGCGCCAGCACGTTGCCGCCGCCCATGAGTCCGGGCTGGTTGTAGCCGTCGACCCCGTGGGTGGCGCCGCCGCCCTCGTAGGTGAGGAAGAAGATGTCGTGGAAGCCCCGCCCGTTGCGCGGGTCCTTGCCGGTCATGCGGTAGGAGAGACGCCGGCCCCAGGGGGCGGTGACCCGCTCCGGCAGCGCCTCCCGCAGCGCCAGCATGATGGCCTCGCCCGTGTGCTGGCACAGCTTGTTGCCCATGAACGTGGCCGCGGGATAGCAGGCGTTCAGGATCGATCCCTCGGGCGCGTGGATGTCCACGGAGCGTACCAAGCCGTGGTTGTGGAGCACCTCGGGGCTCAGCAGGTAGAGCAGCGTGGTGAGGGTCGCCGCCGTGGTGGAGGTCAGGGAAGCGTTGGTGAAGGTCGGCGTCTGCGGATCCGTGCCCGAGAAGTCAAAGCCGATGCTGTCCCCCCGGATGGTCACCTTCACCGCGATCCTGGAGGTAGAAGGGTTGCCCGGCTCGTCCTGGTAGATGGTGCTCTCGCCGAAGTATTCGCCGTCGGGCAGCGCCGCAATTTCGGCCCGCACCCGCCGCTCGGTCATGTCGTAGAGGCGCTCCACGTTGGCGGCGAAAGCATCGGCGCCCTCGGCCTCCATCAGCGCCCGCAGGCGTCGCTCTCCGACGGCGCAGCTTCCGAGCTGAGCCTGGGCGTCCGCCTCGACGATCTCCCGCAGCCGCACATTGGCGAAGATCAGCTCCCACACGTCGCGCCGGAGCCGCCCCTTCTCCCACAGCTTGACCGGCGGGATCCGCAACGCTTCCTGGTGGACTTCCACCGCCTCGGGATTGCATGTCCCCTTGACCGCGCCGCCGATGTCCGCCCAGTGGCCCCGGCACGCAGTCCACGCCACCAGTTCGCCGCCCGCGAACACCGGCTTGTAGAACCCGACGTCCGCGTGCTGCAGGTTGGCGCACCAGACGTCGTTGTGGATGAAGACGTCCCCGTCGTGGACGTCGCCTTCGAAGAAATCCATCAGGTAGCCGCAGCCCGGATACAGCGAAAAGGCCATCAGCGGCAGGTGCTCGTCCTGCTCCAGCATCCGCCCCCGAGCATCCAGGAATCCCAGCGCGAAGTCGCCGTTGTTGATCAGCGGCGAGCGGCTGCTGCGGTACAGCGCCTGCGCCATCTCGTGGGTGAGGGACTTGACCCGCCGCTGGAACACCACCGTGCGGGCCGATTGGTTGAGTTCGAGAGTCATGGCGAATGGCCTCTTCGCGACAGGCTGACTAACCTCCCCGCTACGGACCGTCACGCCGGGAAAGGACGAAACTGCCCGCCCGGTCCAAGGCTACCGCGAACGCGGAAGGCACCACAAGGGTCGTCTGCGGCAGCTCGACGATAGCCGGTCCCTCCAGGTGACAGCCACCGTCCAGGGTCTCCCCGCGGTACACCGGGAACCGCCGGAAAGACATCTCCCCGGGGCTGTAGGCCCGCCGCGCGCCGTCGGCTGCGGGCAGCGCCGCTCCCATCGTCCGCACCCCTGGGAGCTCCGGCCGCGGCCTGCGGGCGACGCACCGGACCCGCAGGTTGACGACCTCCAGCACTTCTTCCGGGAGAACGTAGCCGAACAGCCGCTCATGGAGGGCATCGAAGCGGGCGTGCAGCTCGTCGATGCACAAACGCTCCGCCAAGACGTCGTCTAGCGGCAGCTTGAGTTCGTGGACCTGGCGCAGGTAGCGGAGATCCGCGGAATAGCGCACCTCCACCTCCTCTGGGCGGGCGCCTTCCGACACCAGCGTGCGGCGGCCCTCGTCCGCCATGACGGCGAACAGCGCCCGCCAGCGTTCCGGGTCCAGTTGCTCGCCGGACGCGCAGTAGCTGCGGACCAGGTCATGCTTGAGGTCGGCAAAGAGCATACCCACCGCGCAGAAGACCCCGGACTGCCGCGGCACGATCACCTCCCGTACCCCCAGCTCCATGGCCACCGCGGCCGCGTGCACCGGCCCGGCGCCGCCGCCGACCACCATGGGAATGGTTTCGGGATCGAGTCCATGGTCCACGATCATGTCGCGGACCCCGGCAGCCATGCCGGCATTGACGACCTCGAAGGCGGCCACGGCCGCCTCCTCCACGGATATTCCGAGCGGCTCCGCCAGATGCTCCCGGACCGCCCGCTCCGCCGGCTCGCGAAAGAGCCGCATCCGGCCGCCGAGAAAGTAGCCGGGATCGAGATAGCCCAGCAGCAGGTCCGCGTCCGTGCACGTGGGCAGCGTCCCGCCCTTGTCGTAGCAAGCCGGTCCCGGCACGGACCCGGCGCTCCGCGGGCCGACCTGAAGCCCTCCGCCCGCGTCGATCCAGGCGATGCTGCCGCCGCCAGCGCCGATGGTGCGGATATCGATCATGGGCAGCGCCGTGGCGTACCGTCCGACCCGTCCGCCGGTCACTTCCCGAGGCTCTCCGCCCGAAGCCAGGGAAATGTCCAGGCTGGTGCCGCCCATGTCGATGACCGCACAGTCCGAGGTCCCTGCCGCCCCCGCGTAGACCCGCGCCGCCACCGGCGCCGCCGCCGGACCGGACAGGAGCGCGGCGGCCGCCCGCGGGATGATCTCCGCGGGCGCCATCAGCCCGGCTGCCGAGTTCATGATCAGCAGTTGTCCGGCGAATCCCGCTTCGGTGAGGAGATCCGCCAGCGACAGCAGGTACGACTTGAGCAACGGACCCACGTAGCTGTTCAGCACCGTGGTGCTGACCCGGCCATAGTAGCCCATCTGCGGCAGCAACTCCGAGGAGACGGTGAGGTAGATGTCCGGCAGCGCCGCCCGCAGCCGGACCGCCACCTCCTGCTCGTGCTTCTCGTTGGCGTAGGCGTGCATGAGACAGACCGCTACCGCCTCGACCTCGTGCTCTTTCAGGGCATGGATCGCCGCGTCCAGCGAACCGGCGTCCAGTTCCGCCAGAACGTTGCCGCTCCAATCCACGCGCCCGTCGACAGGCAGCCTCAGGTAGCGCGGCACCAGCGGCGGCGGGCCCTCGTACTTGTTGTCGAGGGGTTCCTCCTTCACGCCCCGGCGCATCTCCAGCACATCCCTGGTGCCCTTGGTAGTGAGCAGGGCCGTACGGCAGCCGGCGCCGGTGAGGACAGCGTTGGTGGCGACGGTGGTGCCGTGGACGACGAGGTCCACGCGTCCGAGAAAAGTCCCCGCATCGGTACCCTGTAGCTCGGCCAAGTCCGTTACGCCGCGCATGATAGACCCGGCTAGATCGGTAGGTTCGGCCGGAACTTTGTGGACAGCCATTCCGCCCGCGGCGTCGCAGAGGGCGAAGTCGACGAACGTGCCGCCGACATCCACGCCGACCACATATCGACCTCGGTACTTGGTCATAACCGTTGATATTATGGGGACTTATAGGGCTATGAGCTATGGATCGCCAAACGCTTCGATCCTCGCCGTAAGCATACTGTAAGCAGATTCACCCCAGTTTAGAACCGCCGGCTGTAGCGCGCGACGATCGAGACCTCCCGTTCGCCTGCCACGTGTCCCGCGTCCTGCGAGGCGGTCGCCGCCATGTGCACACTGCCGCCCGCCCAGGGACGCGAGTACCCGACCTCAAGGTCGAGCTGGCGGCCCGAGGGCTCGAGGCTCAGATCCGCCCGCTCGAGCTCGACCCGTCCGTCGGGGCTTCGCCCGGTCACCCATCGCAGCTCCGCACGCCCCGCCTCGACGCGCAGCGGCTGCGACAGCCGGAACGCCAGCCGATCACCGCCTCGGGCGACATCCTGGCCGACGACGCCGACCGCGAAGGCGCCGCTCCAGAGTCCCGATACCCCCCGCACGATGCCTTGGCGCCGGCTGTCCGTCCGGTGCACGCCGGCGTGGGCGCTTCCCAGCACCATCCAGCTCCCGCTCAGACGACGGGACGCCGAGAGCCCCGTGAGGATCGTCCCCGTACCGAACTCGCCGAAGGCGCCGTCGGGCCGGCTCCCCACCGCTCCGTTCGCTTCCGACATCCATCCCACCTGCAACGAGAGGCCCGAATCGGCGAGCCCACCGAAGCGGTACTCGGTGAGGGCGCCCGTGATCCCCGCATTGTGTGCGTCCTCCCGGCCGCCGTACCGCCCCGTGGCCGCGAACGCCGCGGCCTGAACCGAGCCCGTGCCCAGGGACGATGCGAAACCGAGGCTGGTCCCGTTGCGGGCGAAACCGAGATAGGGATTGGCGAATGCGCCGGCGTCCGTGAACGTGCCCGGCGTGAGCTCTCCCGGTCCCAAGCCGAACCGCGAGGCCAGCCGGCTGCGGTATCCGAGCGCAAGCCGGCCGCCGCCGAAATCGTGCGTGACCGACAGCGAAGCGAGCGCAGCCGGGCTTGCCCACGGCCCGGCCCCTATCGTGCCCATACCTCCGACAGCATGCTCCGCGAAGGCGACGCCCGGGCCGTCGCCGACACCAGCACCGTGCACGGTCGGGACGACGTCGAGGCGCACCTGCAACCCGTGCCCGTCCACCTCCCACGGCGTTCCGCGGGGATCGCGTCCCAACGCTCTCAGGCGCTCGCCGAGCGAGCGACCGGCAAAGCCCACCGGCCGAAGGTAATCGCCGAGACGGTGGACGAACGGCGCATCGAGTTCGTCGAAGCTCGCCACATGGGCCGAAGCAAGTCCGCGCACCAGGGAATCCCCGAAGGCCGGGCCCAGGTGCAGGGCGCTCCGTGCCTCCGGTGACGATGAGCCGAAGAGCGAGAGGCCGGTCAGCATCCGCTTTTCTCCGACCGGCCGGGTCGCCGCATCGAGGTCCAGGAATCCCTGGCCGTACATGTCGGCGTCCGCGTAGACGCCCGTCCTGTCCGCGGTGGCGAGAATGCGCTCCACGATCTCGTCATTGCCGAGCTGGCCCCGAAAATGCTGGGCGAGCAGCCCGATCCCGCCCGTGACGAACGGGGCCGCGGAGGAGGTGCCGGCCTCTTCGACCGTGATGAAACACTGCGATGCACCAGCCTCGCAGTGGAAAGCCGGCGCGGCGCTCGTGATGTCCACGCCGGGCGCGGCCAGACAGAACTCCTTCGCGATCCCGCAACGGTTGGAGAAGTCGGCGATCGTGCCTTGCGGGTTCGTCGCCACGACGGCCAGCGAATGACCTCGCAACTCCGGGATCCGCACCGGAAGCCCGGGCAGGATTTCGACCGAGGTCGCCGATACCGGCGACCCGTCCGGTTCCAACTCGCCGTGGGCGTTGCCGGCCGCCCATACGTATACCGTGCGCTTGCCGGCCGCGGTATCCGCCTGCGCCATCGCCTCGATGACGTTGGGAAAGCGTTCCCGCAACTCCTGCGCGCCGAAGTGCTCGATGTTGCCGGGAAGACCGAAGCTGCAGTTGACGGCCGTCACCCGGCCGTTCAGGCGGACGAAGGCGATCCCGGTGTCCCGCTCCAGTTCCCTCTCGAGTTGCGCTTCGACATCGAGGACCCGCGCCTGGAGCTCCGCGATCTGCTCGGGCGTGGGGTCCTCCGGGTACTCCGCCACGATCTCGTCGATGACTTCCTCCAGGTCGCGCGATCCCACCCCCACCGATATGACCCTGGCGTCGAAAGCGACCCCGTGAATGGCGGGCCCGCCTGCCGCGCCCGCGTCCGGCGTCCGGTGCCGTGCGGCGGCCATGATCCCCGCGACCAGCGTTCCATGTCCCAGCGCACTGAGGCACGCGCCGTCGGGGCCGACCTCGTCGCAGGTGCTGAAATCGGGATCGTAGTCCCCGACGTAGCTCGCTTCGAGCTTGCCTTCGAACTTGGGGTGATCGGGATCGACTCCGCTGTCGACGATCCCGAGCGTCACTCCCTCGCCGGTCGCACCGCGGGCGTAGGCGTAGTGCGCCTTGATCCGGGCGAGCCCATGCTGGTTGCGGAACTCCTCGTGACCGGCGTATTCCTCGCGTCGTTGCTCTTCCGTCTTGAGATCGGGGGTTCCATCGACCGGGCGCACGGTCGCGCTGGTGCCGCAACCCGCGAGCGCGAGGGCGAAGGCCAGGGCCAGGACTATAGCCTCACCCTTCACCCGAAATCCCTGGCGAACGCCTGCCGCTGCTTGTTGCTGCCGAGCATGATCAGTTCGGTGCCCTTTTGCAGTGAGGTCGAGCCCGGCGGGTTGGTGACGACGACGCCGTTCTGCTGGACGCCGACGATGGTGAGGCCGGTGCGCTCGGAGACGGCGCAGCCGCCGAGGTCGCGGCCTACGAGGGTGGCCGGTGCCGGTACCACGAATATCTCCACGCCCTCACCGATGACCAACAGTTCCTGGGCGTGAAGCTGGGCGAAGATGTCCTCGACGCCCAGGGAAGCGTAGCTCAAGGCGAAGTCGGCGCCGGCGCGGTAGATGGCCTCGAGGTTCCGGGGGTGAGTGAGGCGGCTCAGGATGAGGACCTCGGGGTTGAGGCGGCGGCAGAACACTGCCAGATAGATGTTCATGGCGTCGTCGCTGCCGGAAAGCACCACCGCGGGCGTGTTGTTGAGGCCCGCCTCCATGAGCAGGTCCCGGTCCGCCGCCTCCCCTTGGAAGAGCCGGGTGGGAATCTCGCCGATGCGCGGGCGCAGCGCCTCGTTGCGCTCGATGAGGTGCACCGCCACGTCCTTGCGCCGCAGGGCCCGGGCGGTGGCGCGTCCCACCTTGCCGCCGCCGATGACCAGCACCGGGTTGTAGTTGATGTCGTAGATCACCAGCAGCAGGTTGAGCTCCAGGACCTGCTGTTCCGTGCCCGCGACCACCAGCAAGCTGGCGTTGGAGAGGTAGGTGTCGGGCCGGGCCGGCAAGAGCTTGCCGCGCTCCCACACGCTGACGATCTCGACGCCGGTGGCCTCGCGGATCTGCGTCTCGCGGATGGTGCGGCCGGCGAACGGCGTGTTGTGCACGGCAAACTCGGCAATCAACAGGTTCCGGATGCCGCCGATGACGTGGACCTGGGCGTGCCCGGCGTTGATGCGGTTGGCGAGACGTTCCGCCAGTTGCTGGTGCAGCGGCAGGACGTGAGTGCAGCCGCTCAACTCCAGTACGTCGATGGAGTCCTCGGCGGTGGCGGTGGCGACGATGGGCGCGCTCGGCGCCACGTCACGGGACGTGATGGTGATGTTGGTGTTCACCTCGTCCGTCAGGTTGGCCACGATGAGCCGCGCGTGCGCCGCCCGAATGTTCACGTAGGTCTCCCGGCTGTCGACGTCCCCGGCGATGACCGACAGGCCCTCGCGCTGCTTGCGGGCGGCCTCCGCGAGGTCGGACTCGATGAGGCAGTAGGGAATGTCGTAAAGAGCCAACCGTTCCATCAAGCCCGTCGCCAGCGCGTCGTAGCCGCAGATGACCACGTGGCCCGCCAGGTCGTCCGCCACCTTGCGGGGGGCGCGGCCCCGTATCTGTGCCTCCAGCCACGGCGCGTAGAACGAGCGTATCAAGGTGAAGGGCAGCAGGATGAGGAGCATGACGATGCCCGACACGAGCACGAGAATGCTGAAGATCCGCCCGACATCGCTGTCGAAGACGATGTCGCCGAACCCCAGCGTGCTCATGACCGTCAGGGTCCAGTAGAAACCCGTGACCCAGGAGTGGTCCTTACCCTCCACGCTGACCATGATGACGTGGAAGACGACGGTGTAGACGGCGATCATTCCCAGCAGGACGCCGAGAAACTTGAGCAACACGCCCAGGTTGCGCCGGGTTTCCGGGAGCTCCATGAAGGAGACGAGCAGGCTGACAAGGACTTTCACGACAAGACCGTATGATCGCGAACTGCCTCAGGCTCCCTTGCGAACTCCGATGGGACGGCCGCGGTTCAGCCCTCCGCCAGCCACCGTCCGATACCCACGAGATCCCAGTCCTTTCGGAAATAGCCTAGCAATTGAACCCCCAGCGGCATTTCGTCGAGGACCAGCAGCGGCAGGTTCAGGGTGGGAACGCCAACCACCGACGACAGCTCGCCGTAGATGGAGTTGCCCACCGGCATGCCCACGGGCGCCGCGTCGACGGAGTTCAGGGTGACGAACGCGTCGGTGCTGTCCGCCATGGCCTCCCACTGACGGCGGAAGGCATGGCACCAATCCAGCGCCCCGGCGTAGTCCGCGGGCGTGAGGCCCCGGCCCACCTCCACGCGCTCCAGCACCCGTTCGCTCAGGAGCTCCGGGCAGCGGTCGGCATAGACCGCCAGCGGGTAGCGCCCCTCGTAGGTGAGCATCAGCAGGATCACCTCGGGCAGCTCCCTGAGCTTGTGTTCCAGCGCCTCCACCTCCGGGTCGTCGGCCCGGCCCGCCACCTCCACGCCCTTGGAGCGCAAGGTCTCGACGTACCCCTCGAAGACCGCCCGGGTGTCGTCGGCGGTGACGTCCCAGCCGGCGGTTTCGAGCCTCACCACCCGCCGGGGCTTGCTGGCGGGCGGCAGCGTGGGCTCTCCCCCCAGGCTCGGATGGCCCGGGTCCCCGCCGGCGGTATGGGAGATGTAGTAGGCCGTGCTCCACGTGTCCTCGAGGGTGCCGGCGAGGATCCCCAGGTGCGCCAGACTCGGGGCCGACGGAAACCCGCCCAGGGTGTTGATGGCGCCGTAGGAGGCCTTGATGGCGTAGGTGCCGCAATAGGCCGCGGGCCGCAGAACCGAGCCGCGCACCTGCGTGCCGGTGGCCGCCGGCACCATGCGCGCGCCCACCGCGGCGGCGCTGCCGCTGGAAGAACCGCCGGGGGTCCGCGACACGTCCCACGGATTGCGGGTGGGTCCGGGCGCGGCAAAGGCGAACTCGGTCGTGACGGTCTTGCCCAGGATCAGCGCACCGCCCTTGCGCAGGCAGTGCACCGCGGCCCCGTCCCAGCCGGTGTGGAAGTCCTTGAGCACCGGGCTGCCCACCTCCATGGGCATGTCCTCGGTCTCGTGGACGTCCTTGATGGCCATGGGCATGCCGTCCACCACCGAGAGGGGTCGCCCCTCCTTGTAGCGCGCGCTGGCGGCGTCGGCCGCCTCGCGGGCGCCGTCCACGTTCGTTCGGACGAATGCCCGGACTTCCGGCTCCAGGGCTTCGATGGTCTCCAGGCACCGCTCGAGCCAGGCGCGAGGCGTATCGCTACCGTCGAGAAACGAGGGGACCGCGGATGCGTAGCACAGGAGGTCCGCGGTTGCGGGATCGTAGGGAACTTTCCGTCCGGCCATGATCTCCTTTCGCGGCGCGGGTCGCCGGTTGCTGCGTACCGGCGGCCTGGCCTGCTCCGGCACTGTTTCCGCGGGGCCACCGGCCGTGTGGTATTATAGACGACAAAATGCCAAGTAAAAATGACTTTGTTCGCCCGGAGCTTCGCCTCCCTCCGTTGTTCCCGCGAAACAGCCTGTGTCAAAACCACCCCCTCTCCCTCTGGGAGTGGGTCGGGGTGAGGGTGTTCGGAGGGGCAGGGTTGCCGGGGAGCCCTCACCCGGCCTTCGGCCACCCTCTCCCAAAGGGAGAGGGGTTAGATTTGGGACGAGTCGCAGGCCACCCTGTCCCGGAGGGAGAGGGTTTTGACACAGCCTGGAAAGCGGAATCGCCCACCGCCAGGTAAGGAGCACGCAAGGGGGACGAAAATGATGACACATCGCATCCGTCATTCCGGCGGATGCCGGCATTTGCGGGTGATTTTCATGGCGCTGATGCTCGTGGCCGCATGGTCCCCGCCGGCCGCGGCGGCCGACCGCCTGCTGGTGTTCGCGGCCGCCAGCCTCCAAGGGACCGTCGACACCATCGCGCGGCGGTTCGAGAAGGCGGGCGGCTCGCGGGTGACGATCTCGTTCGCCGCGAGCTCAACCCTGGCGCGGCAGATCGAGCGCGGCGCACCGGCGGACGTGTACGTGTCGGCCAGTCCCAAGTGGACGGACCGGCTGGAGGCCGGGCGGTGGCTCCGGCCGGGCACCCTCGGTGCCCTCCTCGGCAACCGTCTCGTGCTCGTGGCACCCGCCGGACAGGCGGCGACCGTGCCTATCCATCACGGCTTTCCACTGAGCCGGCTTCTCGGCAACGGGCGGCTGGTGATGGGAGATCCGAGCCACGTCCCGGCCGGGCAGTACGCCAGGGCGGCGCTCGATACCCTCGGCGTCTGGCGCACGGTGGCCGGCCGGGTGGCCGGCACCCCGACCGTGCGCCAGGCCCTGGCGCTGGTGGCCCGCGGCGAGGCGCCCTACGGCATCGTCTACGCCACGGACGCCAAGGCGGACCCCAACGTCGCGGTGGTAGGCGTCTTCCCCGAGGAATATCATCCGCCCATCCGCTACACGGTGGCCGTCCCCGCCGCCAGCACCCATCCGCAAGCCGAGAGGTTCCTGAACTTCCTGTGGTCGCGGGCGGCCCGATCGGTGTTCGAGGGCCACGGCTTCGCGGTCAGGGGGACCGGACACTGATGTCCGACTGGTCCCTGAGCCCGGCGGAGATCGAGGCCCTGCGTCTGAGTGTCCGGATCGCCGCCTGGAGCACGGTCGCCAGCCTGCCGCTGGCGGCGCTGGCCGCGTACGTCCTCGCACGCTACCGCTTCTGGGGCAAGGAGATCCTGAACGGGCTGCTGCACATGCCGCTGGTGCTGCCGCCGGTGGTCACCGGCTACCTGCTGCTCCTGCTGCTGGGGCGCCGCGGCCTCGTGGGCGCCTGGCTCGAGCAGACCTTCGGCGTGGTGTTCGCGTTCCGCTGGACCGGCGCCGTGGTGGCCGCGGCCGTGGTCGCGTTTCCGTTGATGGTGCGGCCCATCCGCCTTTCCCTGGAAGCCATCGACCAGCGCCTGGAGTCCGCCGCCAATACCCTGGGGGCCAACCGCTGGTGGACGTGGCTCACCGTGACGCTGCCCCTGAGCCTGCCGGGCATGGTGGTGGGGGCGATCCTCGGCTTCACCCGGAGCCTCGGGGAGTTCGGCGCCACCATCACCTTCGTCTCCAACATCCCCGGCGAGACCCAGACCCTGTCGCTGGCGGTTCACTCCGCGCTCCAGGTTCCCGGAGGCGAGCCCGGCGCCATGCGCCTCACCGTCATCATCGTGCTGGTCACCATCGTGGCGCTGGTGTCGTCGGAGATGCTGGGCCGCTACGTCGCCAGGAGAACACAGGGATACGTTGCCTGAACCATGCTTGATGTCGATGTCAAACGAAGGCTCGGGAACCTGAGCATCGAAGCCCGGTTCAGCAGCGACCAGGGGGTGACCGCCCTCTTCGGCCGTTCCGGCGCCGGCAAGACTTCCGTCGTGAACATGGTGAGCGGTTTGCTCAGACCCGACGAAGGACACATCGAGGTGGACGGCCACGTCCTGTTCGACAGCGCGGCGGGCATCGACCTGCCGCCCTGGAAGCGGCGGGTCGGCTACGTGTTCCAGGAAGGGCGCCTGTTCCCGCACCTAACCGTCCGCTCGAACCTGCTCTACGGGTGGCGTTTCGTCCCCGCGGCCGAACGCTACCTCACCCTGGACCAGACCGTCGCGCTGCTGGACCTCGGGGCGCTGCTCCGACGCCGGCCGCGTTCCCTCTCGGGCGGCGAGAAGCAGCGCGTGGCCGTGGGCCGGGCGCTCTTGAGCAATCCTCGGGTTCTCCTGATGGACGAGCCGCTGGCCTCCCTCGACGTGCTGATGAAGAGGGAGATCCTTCCCTACCTCGAACGGCTGGACGACATGGGCATTCCCATTCTCTATGTGAGCCATTCCCTGGACGAGGTATCGCGTCTGGCCCGCAACCTGGTGTTGCTGTCCGCGGGTCGGGTCACCCGGTCCGGCGCCGCCGACGAGGTCCTGAGCCAACTGGAGATCTGGTCGCCGGAGGACGAGGCGGAAAGAGGCACGATGCTGGCGACCCGCGTCTCCCGTCACGATGCCGAGGCCGGGCTCACGCACCTCGACTTCCGCGGCGGCGAGCTGCGGGTGCCGCTGGTGGAGATCCCCGAGGGGGTGGCTGTGCGGGTGTGGATCCGCGCCCGGGACGTCGGCGTGGCCACGGAGCCGCCGCGGGGGCTGAGCCTGCGCAACGTGCTCAAGGGGACGCTGGTGGAGATCGGCGGGGACGACGACACCGGCGCCGTCACGGAACTCCGGCTTCGCATCGGCGAAGCGACGCTGACCTCCCTGGTGACGCGGCAGGCCGTACGCGAACTGGCTCTGACGCAAGGCCAGGAGGTCTACGCTCTCATCAAGAGCGCCAACCTGGACCGCCGTCAACTGAGCCTGGTGGCCGCCATGGCCGGGCCGGTGGGGAAACCGCCGGCCACGGACACTTAGTGCAGAGTCGGGTTACGCCGTCGGCTAACCCGACCTACGGACTGCGATTCGATTATTCGGGCAGACGCCTGGAACTGACTGCGTCGTTGGTATTATGGACACCAGAGCACGCCGAAGCACCTTCTCGTCCCTGCGCAACCGGGACTTCCGGTACCTGTGGGCCGGCACCTGCTTCCTCAGCGGCGGGCACTGGCTGCAGCAGCTCACCGTGGGGTGGGCCTGTTACGAGATGACCCGCTCGTCCATCCTTCTGGGCGCCATCAACGGCCTCAGGTTCGTGCCCTTCCTCATCTTCAGTCCGCTGGCCGGGGTGGCCGCGGACCGCTCGGACCGGCGCAGGATGATGATCACCACCCAATGGTTCGTGCTGGGGACGGCCCTTGCCATGGCCCTGGTGGCGCACATGGGGTGGCTGGAAGTCTGGCACCTGTTTGCCTTCACGCTGGCCACCGGCACGGTATGGTCCTTCAGCGAGCCGGTGCGGCAGGCGCTCATCCCCGACATCGTGCCGCGGGCGGAGCTGATGAACGCCGTGGCGCTGAATTCCGCGGCCTTCAACTTCACCAAGATCATCGGCCCCAGCGTGGGCGGGGGGCTCATTGCCTTCTTCGCACTGTATGGGAACTTCTCCGTCCAACTGGCCGGGAACTTCTACGTCCAGAGCGCCACCTACCTCTTCGTCATGTGGATGGTCTACCGGATGAGGGTTCCGGAGCGGGTCCGGGAAGCCTCCCGTACTTCCGTGCTCAGCAACCTGCGCGAAGGAATCCGCTATGTCTGGTCGGATCCCGTGGTGTTCGCGGTGATGGCCACCGCCATGGTCCCGCGGCTGTTCGCCATGCCGTACCAGGCGCTGCTGCCCGTCTTCCAGAAGGACGTGCTGCAGGTGGGGCCGGACGGCCTCGGCCTGATGATGGCGGCGCCGGGGCTGGGCGCCATGCTGGCGATGCTGTGCGTCGCGCATTTCGCCAGCCGGGTGGACCGCCCCGGGCTCCTCATGATCGCGGGCCTGGTGTTCCAGGGGGCGTTCCTGATCCTGTTCTCCCTGATGCGCACCCTGACGCTGTCCTTGCTGAGCCTCGGGATCGTGGGCGGTTTCCAGGTCATGTTCATGTCCGTATCGAACATGGTGCTGCACATGACCGTCCCCGACCGGCTGCGCGGCCGGGTCATGAGCATCTACATGCTCGACCGCGGCATCACGCCAGCGGGCGCCATGCTGGCGGGGATCAGTGCCCACTTCATCGGCGCTCCCCATACCGTGCTGGCCATGGGCGTCATAGTGCTGGTCCTGGCCGCCGTGGTGGTGGCGTTCATGCCGAGCCTGCGCAAGGTGCGGGCGTGAGCGGCGGAATCCTTGACAAGGCGCGGCTTCCGCTGTTTCCATTGTAAATCGGTTCCGGCGCCAGGAGACGATCCAGGCACGGGCGGGGTTTGAAACCCGCCCCTACGTCAGAGCTTCAACGTAATTCTCAAGCGCACCACGGAGGCCTCGTGGGCAACGGCAGACGACGGAACGGGCGGTGGGTGGACGTGGACCGCGGCGTCATCAGCCGCGAGATCTTCGTCAACGAGGACATCTACCGCTCGGAGCTGGAGCAGATCTTCGCGCGCACGTGGCTCTGCGTGGGGCACGAGAGCCAGATCCCCGAGCCCTGCGACTTCTTCCTCTCCCGCATGGGCGAAGAGTCGGTGATCGTCACCCGGGACCCGCAGCGGAAGATCCACGTCCTGCTGAACACGTGCCGTCACCGGGGCATGAAGGTGTGCCGCTACGACCAAGGCAACACCTCCGTGTTCACCTGCCCCTACCACGGCTGGAGCTACTCCACGGACGGCGGCCTGGTGCAGACGCCCGGGGATCTCTTCGGCGTTCCCCAGTACAAGGCGGGCTACCGCGAACAGCTCGACAAGTCGGAGTGGGGGCTGATCCACGTGGCGCGGATGGAAGTCTACAAGGGGACCATCTGGGCCACCTGGGACGAATCCGCGCCGTCCTTCAACGACTACCTCGGCGGCATGCGCCTCTACCTGGACGCGCTCCTGGATGCCCGGGACGGCAGCGAGGGCGGCTCGGAGGTGCTGGGCGGCATGGTCAAGTGGCGCATGCCGTGCAACTGGAAGTTCGCCGCCGAGAACTTCGCCTGGGACACCTACCACAGCCCCACCACCCACAAGTCCGCGGAGCTGGCCGGCATGGGGCCAGGCGGCGAAGGACAGGAGCGCCACGGCTCGGTCCACAAGAACCAGGCCAAACGGTTCACCAGCGGGCTGATGGCGTTCCCGTCGCTGGGGCACGCGAGCATCACCGGGCCGCCGGAGGTGGGCGCGGAGCCGTGGTTTCCGGAGTTCCCCAACGACCCGGCGGTGGCCGAGTATTTCAAGGAGGTGGAGGCGAAGCGGCGGGAGCGGCTCAAGGGCAAGGTCACGGTGACCCCCGGCAACGGCAACATCTTCCCCAACACCGCGTTCCATCCCTGGTTCCCCCGCACCATGGTGGTGTGGCACCCGGTGGGCCCGAGCCAGACCGAGGCCTGGCGCTGGTACCTGGTGGACAAGGACGCGCCCTGGGAGGTCAAGGACCTCCTGCGCCACTACTACATGCGCTTCTCGGGGCCGGCGGGCATGGTGGAATCCGACGACATGGACAACTGGGTGTATGCGACGGAGGCCAGCCGTGGCACCATCGCCCGGCGTTATCCCTACCACTACGGCATGGGCCTGGGCTTCGCGGAGCCGGTGGACAACCTCCCCGACGCGGTGACCGTCAAGGCGTCGTTCTCGGAGGAGGGCGCCCGCGCCTTCTACCAGCGCTGGGCAGAGCTAATGGATGACAAGCCGTAGGACGACCCCCGCTAAGGTGCTCCAGGACCCGGAAGGCGGTGCTTTCCCGGCCGCCGACGGCGCCGGCAAGGGGCTGCCCTACCTGCTGCTCGCGCAGGAGGTACACGAGTTCCTGTGCATGGAAGCGGATCTCCTGGACGAGCGCCGCTACGACGAGTGGCTGGATCTCCTGACCGACGACATCTCCTACTGGGTCCCCATGCGCAGGAACGTCCAGTACGGCCATTGGGAAACCGAGAACACCCGTCAGGGCCGGGACATGAACTGGTTCGACGAGGGCAAGAGCACCCTGCGGCTCCGCATCAAGCAGATCACCTCCGGAGTCCACTGGGTGGAGGAACCGTCGCCGCGGGTCTCCCGCATCATCTCCAACGTCCACGCCATCCGGGCGACCCCGAGTCTGGAGGACCCCGAGGAGGTCAGCGTCAGGTACCGGATCCTGATCTACCGCAACAAGCTCGCGGACAGCACCGACATGTTCGCCGGCAAGCGTGACGACGTGCTGTGCAAGGTGGACGGCCAATGGAAGATCCGCAAGCGCACCATGCTGCTGGACCAGAGCGTGTTGCTTTCGGCCACCATGCCGTTCGTGCTGTGAGGCCCTGGTCGCGGCTTGCCGGGATCCCCGGACGCGTCACACGTCGATGAACAGCTCGCGCGGATCGGGTCTGCGGGAGATCAGGCCCTGGGCCATGGAGTAGTCGAGGAACTTTTCCAGGCCCTTGCGGTTGGCCTCGATGCCGTGGGGCCAAGGGTCGCGACCGAGGACCCTGGCGGTGCTCTCCACATACTCGGAGAACCAGGGCAGGACCCCGGCCGAGCTTACCATCTCAAGCCGCTTGAAGAAGGACTCCTTCTCCTTCCTGAGCACGCGCTCCACCTTGCGCGCGATACCGAGCCCCTTCTCCAGGTGCTTCTCCCGGATCGCCATCAGGTGCATGATTGGGATGACCCCGTACTTTTGGAAGTATGCCCTTTCCTGCTCGACTGCATCCGGGAAGAGGCACCGCACGGACCCCTCCGGCACGGGCGGCCTGGTCAGGTGCGCGTAGATCACGGCGTCGAGCTTCTTTTCCAGCAGCCAGTCGAAAAGCCGCGCCTCCTTGCCCACGTACTCCACCTTCCCGGCGACAGCCGGGGGGAGCTTCACCCGTTCCACCCGGCCGGTGAACCAGCGGATGTCCTCCGGCCTGACGCCGTACTCCTCCTGGAGGATGCCGCGGATCCATACCGCCGCGGTCATGTGGAAGTCCGGCACTCCCACCCGCTTCCCCTTGAGCTGCTCGCCGCTCACCAGCCTGCTGCCCTTGCGCACAAACAGCGCCGAGTGGCGGAACCGGCGGGAGGTGAAGATCGGAAACGCCTTGTAGTCCCGCCACCCCTGCTCCCGCATCATCGTGTAGCTCGACAGCGACAGCTCCGTGACGTCGTACCGTGGCGACTTGAGCACCCGCCGGAAGAGCTTGTTCGGCGGGTCCACGTAGTGCCAGCGAATGTCCAGCCCGTGCGCTTGGTGGCGCCCGTTCATCAGGGCGCCGAAGAACGGGTAGTCGTTGCTGGCGAAGTCGAGAGAGATGCCGCGGGATTCCGTGTCTGATCGCTTCTGGGCCAAATCTGTCTCCTTTCGGGACTCCGGGTCGTGTGCTGGCCGCCCCTACGCCGAGGATGCGAACCGGTTCATCCGCACCTCTTCGCCGATGTCGAACTGCATCACGTCCTTGCCGACGAGCAGCGGGCCGTCGTAGGTAGCGCGGGTTGCCGGAATCAGGTCGCCCGCGGTCGCCTCGCCGAACAGCAGGAGGTGCGTGTAGACGGCCAGCTTGGGTTTCGTTCGGGCGAACACGACGCCGGCGTCTTCCGGGATGGTGTGGTTGCGGCGAATCCTCTCCAGGTTGGCGCGCTCGACGCCCTGGCCCATGCCGTGGGTGACCTCGTGCACCAGCAGGTCGACGTTCTGGGAGTGGGCGATGAGGTTCTCGTTGAAGGTGGTGTCGCCGGACAGGACCGCGGAGCGGCCTCGGTAGTCGATGCGGTAGCCGAAGGCGTCGAGCTGCTCGCCGCCGTGGTCGACCTCGAAGGCGGTGACCCGTATGTCGCCGGATTCGAACACGACACCTTCCTCGATCTCGGTGGACTCCAGCTTCACCCCCTCGGCGTTATAGCTGTGGCTGCGGACCCGGATATCGGTGGCAAAGGCGAGGGGAAGGTGCTCGGCCATCTGGTTGGTGCCGTCGGGTCCCCATATCTTGAGCGGCACGGTGCGCCTGCCCCAGGGGCGGCCGATCCAGCCCGTGAGCCAGAGATCGGCGAAACCCACCACGTGGTCCGAATGGTGATGGGTGAGGAAGATGCCGGTGATGTCGCCGAAGGGAATCCCGAGCTGATGAAGCCGTTGCAACGCGCCGCGGCCCGCGTCGAACAGCAGCTTCTCGCCGCCCACTTCCACCAGCGTGCTCGGCCCGAAGCGGTCGAGCACCGGCGGCGGCGCGCCGGTTCCGAGAAGGGTTACGCGAAAGAGGTCCGTGGACGGGCGTAGCTCCATGTGTTTCCCCTCCGGATGGGATTCCTTGGGATGTGGAGCCTTACTGGTCCGCCCGGATCCGGCTCAATGGACCCGCCCAGTCTAGAATGCGCTCATCGGCGGTCACGAGCTGGTGACCCTCCAGTGCCGTGGCGACGATCAAACGGTCAGCCGGGTCGGCATGGAAGTCAGCAAGACCAACGGCGCGGATAGCGATGGCTCCGTCGACGGGAACCTCAGCCATGCCCTGCTCAAGCTGCTTCCGGCGCCAACCGTCGACATCCTCCCGAAATTGAATCCGTCCCTTGTCCTTGAGCAATGCTACTTCCCAGAAAGAAATCGCCGAGACGCCAACCTCATCGGACTGCCATGCGCGGTCGATCTCAAGCCGGGCCCTGGATCCCAGCCGGGCGTCTCCGAACCTCAACCACAAGAGGACGTGGGTATCCAGAAGGATCACGAGTCGCCGCTCCAAATCCTGCCGGAATCGGCTTCCCACTCCATTTCCACGGGCTCGATGACGTCTCCGAGTATCTCGATGCTACCCCGGTCGATGCCGAACAGGCTCTTCGGTTTCTCGCGGTAGGGCACCAGCCGGGAGATCGGCCGGCCGTTCTTGGTGATGATGATCTGATCACCGCTGTCGGCCACGTGATCCATGAGCTTCAGACACTTCGCCTTGAACTCAGACGCCTTTATCGTCAGCGGCGCATCAGCCATATTCCAGTCCGCCTTTCTTGAGTTGTTCAACTACTGTACCATGGTCACGACCATGGTCAAGCAAGGCGGAGGACGCCAGGGCGCGATTACCCGCCCTTGATCCGGCTCCACAATGCCGCCATGAAACGCTCCACCTCGGCCGGATAGGGTTGGGTCACGTAGAGCTTCTCTCTTACGGACGCCGGCGGATAGATGCCGGGATCCGCCAGCAGCTCCGGGTTCAAATGGGCGGTCGCCGCCGCGTTGCCGTTGGCGAAGAACACGTGGTTGGAAGCCTTCGCGATCACCTCCGGCCGCATGAGGTAGTCGATGAAGCGGTGGGCGTTGTCGGGATGGGGCGCGTCGGCCGGGATCGCCATCATGTCGAACCACATCTGGGCGCCCTCGTCCGGTATCGCGTAGACAATCCCGGTGTCGTTTCCGGCTTCGCGCGCGCGTTGGCGCGCCTGCAGCATGTCGCCGGACCATCCCATGGCCAGGCAGACCTCCCCGCTGGCGAGCTTGTCGATCTGGGCCGCGTTGTGGAAGCCGCCGACGTGCGGCCGGATCGCCCTCAGCACCGGTTCCGTCCTCGCTATAACGTCCATATCGTGGCTCGCGGGATCCAGTCCGAGAAAGTTCAGGACGGCCGGGATCACCTCTTCCGCCTCGTCGAGCAGGATCACGCCGCAATCGGCGAACTTCGAGACCACGGCGGGGTCGAACAGCATGCGCCACGAGCCCGTGGGCGCGCCCGCGTGGCGCGCCGCGACCTTCGCGCGGTTGAAGCCGATGCCCGTGGTCCCCCACATGTAGGTCACCGCATAGCGGTTTCCCGGGTCCCATTGCCGCACCCGCGCGGCGATGGTCCCGTCCATGTGGCGCAGGTTCGAGAGTCGGCTCTTGTCCAGCGGCTGGAACAGGCCAGCTTGTATCTGGCGCGCCAGGAAGGCGCCGGTCGGCACCACGACGTCGTAGCCGGCGTTCCCGGCCAGCAACCTGGCTTCAAGGGTCCGGTTGGAATCAAAGACGTCGTAGACGACCTTGATGTCGGTTTCCGCCTCGAAATCGACGAGGATCTGCTCGTCGATATAGTCGGTCCAGTTGTAGACGTGGACCCTCTTGTCCTCGGCCAAGCTGCCGGTCACGGCCAGAAGCACCGCCGCCGCCGTCAGCGTGATACGATTCATCATCTCGGCCTCCGTGCCAGTGTCCTGTCTGGTTAACCGCACCCATATCACGGAATTTGGTTTTGGCGCTGGCGCCGCCGCGAACCGCCGTATGGCGGCGAACGGCGCATTCGTGATAGCCTGAATGCAACACGCCAACACCGGCGTATCACCGGTGCACACGTCCTTTGAGTACCCGATGGCCGAGTCAGTCGCCATAGAGACGCCGTCCGGCAAGGCCGCGGCGGACGAGAACTTCCCCGTCGGCTCCTGGCTCTTGCCGGCGCGCCTGCGGCCGCATATCGCGACCTTCTACGCCTATGCCCGGGCCATCGACGACATTGCCGACAACCCCAACCTGGAGCCGGCCGACAAGATCGCCCGCCTGGACGGGTTCGCCGGGGCGGTGAGCGGCCTGGATACCGCCGACCCCGCCTTCCGCAAGGCCCACGAGATCCGCCGCAGCCTGTTCGAGACCGGGGTTCCGCACCGGCACTGCGTGGACCTTACCCGGGCCTTCAAGCAGGACGCGGTCAAGCTGCGGTACGACGACTGGGACGACCTGATGGGTTACTGCAACCTGTCGGCGGCTCCGGTGGGGCGCTATCTGGTGGACCTTCACGGCGAGTCGGCGACGGCCTACCCGGCGTCCGATGCCCTTTGCAACGCGCTGCAGGTGCTGAACCACCTGCAGGACTGCGGCGACGACTACCGGGATCTGAACCGCGTCTACCTGCCGCGGGACTGGATGGCCGCCGCCGGCGCCGGTGTCGAGGCCCTCGGCGAGAACCGCTCCACGCCCGCGCTGCGGCGGGTGCTGGACCTGTGCCTGGACGCGACCGACGGCCTGCTGCGGCAAGCCGGCGGTCTGCCCGGGCAACTACGCAACTTCCGGTTCGCCATGGAAGCGGCCGTCATCGTCGCCGTCGCCCACAAGCTCAGCGCGGAGCTGCGCCGGCGCGACCCCCTGGCCGAACGCGTCGTGCTCGGCAAGGCGCAGTTCGCCGCCTGCGCGGCGCGCGGCATCGGCCGTGTCCTGTTCCGCCGGCGCCGTCGAGGTCTGTCCGATGGCGCCGAATAGCGGCGCGCCGTCCCCCGGGCGCGACGCCGTCGAGCCGTGGGCCCATGTGCGGCGCGTGGTGGCGCAGTCCGGTACGTCGTTCCTCTGGGGCATGAAGGTGCTGCCGGCCGAACGGAGACGCGCCATGTATGCCATCTACGCCTTTTGCCGGGAGGTGGACGACATCGCCGACGAACCCGGTGAGACCGCCCAGAAGAAACAGGGACTAGCGGCTTGGCGCGAGGAGATCGCGCGCCTCTACGCGGGCGAGCCCCAGTGGCCCACCACCCGGGCGCTGCTGCAACCGGTGCAACGCTTCGAGCTGCCGCGCGAGGAGTTCCTCGCCGTCATCGACGGCGTGGAGATCGACGCCGCGCCCGCGGTAAGGATGCAGACGCTGGACGACCTTTTGCGGTATTGCCGCAAGGTGGCCGGCGCGGTGGGCATGCTGTCCATCCACGCATTCGGGGTGCCCCGGGACCCCGGCTACCAGATCGCCGAGGCCCTCGGCAACGCGGTGCAACTCACCAACATCTTGCGCGACGTCAAGGAGGACGCGGCCATCGAGCGCCTCTACGTGCCCCTCGAGGTCGTGCGACGGCACGGCGTGGAGGAGAGCTCCCTGAGCGCCGTGTTCAGCCATCCCGGCTTTGCCGCGGCGTGCGCGGAACTGGCGGAGTTGGCTCGGGACCACTACGCCCGGACCGACCGGCTGCTGGCCCAACTCGGATGGCGCCAGATGCGGCCCATCGTGCTCATGATGGCGGTCTATCGAGAGACGCTCCGGCGCCTGGAGGAACGGGGCTGGACGCGCATCGACAGCCCTGTCCGGCTGACGCGCGCCCGCAAGCTGTGGGTCGCCCTGCGCCACGGGCTTCTCTAGTGTCGCGAACTCACGTCATCGGCGCGGGCCTGGCCGGCCTTTCCACCGCGGTATCCCTGGTACGAGCAGGCCACGCGGTCACCCTCTACGAAGCGAGCGGCCAGGCGGGCGGGCGCTGCCGGTCCTATTTCGATGCCAGGCTCGATTGCGCCATCGATAACGGCAACCATCTGCTGCTGACCGGCAACCGGTCCACCATGCGCTACCTGACGGACATCGGCGCCGAAGACGGGCTGGTCGGACCGGCCTCGGCGTGCTTTCCGTTCCTCGACCTGCGGACCGGTGAACGGTGGCAGGTGCGACCCAACGCAGGCAGGCTGCCCTGGTGGATCCTCGACCCCCGCCGGCGCGTGCCCGGAACCCGGGCGCGGGACTACCTGTCGGGTCTCCGCTTCGCCGCGGCGGGCGGGGACAGCACCGTGACCGATTGCGTCGGCGACCACGGGTCGCTGTTCGAAAAGTTCTGGGAGCCGCTGGCGGTGGCGGCGCTGAACAGCCCGGTGCGAGCGGGCGCCGCGAGCCTCCTGTGGCCGGTGTTGCGCGAGACCTTCGCCAAGGGCGAGGCGGCCTGCCGGCCGAGGATCGCCAGAACCGGCCTCTCCGGAACCTTCGTCGATCCCGCGCTAGTGTTTCTCCAGGGACACGGCGCCGCGGTCCGGTTCGGAACCCGCTTGCGCGAAGTCACCTACACGGCCGGCGCCGCGAGCCGTCTGGACTTCGGCGGAGAAACCACGGCATTGGCGGGCGGCGACAGCGTGGTGCTGGCGCTGCCGCCGGCGGCGACGGCAACACTGGTGCCGGATCTCGCCGCGCCGGAGGAGAACCACGCCATCGTCAACGCCCACTTCCGATTGCCGGGACCCGCGGGCCTGCCGGATGACACGCCGTTTCTCGGACTGATCGGCGGCACGGCGCAGTGGCTGTTCACGCGCGGCGAGGTGGCCTCCATCACCATCAGCGCCGCCGACCCCATGATCGACGAGGAGGCCGACGTGATCGCGCGGGAGACCTGGCGCGACGTCGCCCTCGCCCTGTGTCGTGATCCGAATCCCCTGCCGCCGTACCGCGTGGTCAAGGAGAAGCGTGCGACGTTCGCGCAGACCCCGTCGCAGGTCAGGCTCCGCCCCGGCACCCGAAGCGGTTTCGCCAACGTGTATCTGGCCGGCGACTGGATCGACACCGGGCTGCCCGCCACCATCGAAAGCGCCGTGCGGTCGGGCCACATGGCCGCGCGCGCCATCGTCGGGTGACCCTCACCCCGACCCTCTCCCAGAGGGAGAGGGAGAAGAACTGCCTGGACCCTCTCGCAGAGGGAGAAGGACTGCCCGGACCGCGCCAGGGGGGACGAATCGTTGACCCTCCGGGGTTACTGCTGCATAGTAAATTTGCCGGAGGGCCTGTACGGCGGGATCGGAGGAATTCCTGTGGCAAAGCGACCCTTGCGAGTCATCCTGGCGCAACCGAGAGGATTCTGCGCCGGCGTGGTCAGGGCGGTGGACATCGTCGAGCGCGCGCTTGAGATCTACGGCGCACCCGTCTACGTGCGGCACGAGATCGTCCACAACAAGCATGTGGTCGACGGCCTACGGCAGAAGGGAGCGCGGTTCGTCGAGAAGGTCTCCGACATCCCCACCGGCGCGGTCACGGTGTTCAGCGCCCACGGCGTGTCCCGCAAGGTGGAAGACGCCGCCGACGACCGCGGCCTCCAGGTCATCGACGCCACCTGCCCGCTGGTGAGCAAGGTGCACGTCGAGGCGCAGCGCTATGCGCGGCAGGAATACGAGGTGGTGCTCATCGGCCACGCGGGCCATCCGGAAGTCGAGGGCACCATGGGACAGGTGCCGGGCACGGTGCACTTGGTGTCCAACGTGGACGACGTCGCGAGGCTGGAGGTCGCCGACCCGGCGAAACTGTCCTACGTGACGCAGACCACCCTCAGCGTCGACGACACGCGCGAGATCATCGCCGCTCTGAAGTCCCGTTTCCCCGAGATCCGCGGCCCGGACGTGAAGGATATCTGTTACGCGACCCAGAACCGGCAGACCGCGGTACGGCTATTGGCGGCCAAGTCGGACGTGATCCTGGTCATCGGCGCCGACTACAGCTCCAACTCCAACCGCCTTCGCGAGATCGGCGACGAGGCCGGCACCGCGAGCTACCTCATACCGGACGCCGGGAGTCTGGAGCCGGCCTGGTTGGAGGGCGCCGAATCCGTGGGTATCACGGCCGGCGCGTCCGCGCCCGAAGATCTCGTAGAGGGGCTCGTGGATCGCCTCCGCGACATGTTCGACGCCACCGTGACGAACCTCGACGGTATCGAGGAAAACGTCACCTTCAAGCTGCCGCGGGAGTTGACGGGCGCCGACGAACACGCCGTCTGACCAGGTTCCTAGAAATTATAGGTCGCGGTCGCCTCGATGAAGCTGTCGCGCCGGGTCTGGTAGTGGGTGAGATCCGCTTCGTCCACCGCCAGGATGAACAGGCCCTCCAGGTGCAGAGACCACTGGTCAGTCAGCCGGCGGTTGAACTCGACGACCAGGGAGCGTGTGGAGTGCTCGAGGTCCGCGAGCATGCTGACGACGAAATCGGTGCTCTGTACGTCGTTCAACGCCACGCGGACCCCGACGAAGGCGTCGTTGTCGAAGACGTTGGTGGCCTTGCTGCCCCGCCCGTCGTGGTTCCATTCAGCGAGCAGACCGAGATCCACGTCCGATTCGAATATGCCGTTGAACGTGTACTCGCCGCCGACCACGAGTGCCGCGTAGTCCTGCTCCACGCCGATCTGGTTGCCGGCGCCGGCGCGGTGAATGGCTTCGAGCTTCAGCAGCCACGACTCGATGGTTAACTGCGCGTCCACACCGAACTGACGGATCGGTTCGTAGTGCGGGACCAGCAGCAGCTCGCCCCTCTCGTTCAGTCTCGGCAGCTCACAGGCCAGACACGGCTCCCGGCTGGTGCCGTCGAACACGCTCACGCCCAGGTCCACGGGTCCGAAGCTGTGGCTGTATCGGGCGGCCATGTCCATGTGCCATTCCCCGGCCGCGCTCTCGTAGGAGACTCGCTCATCGTCCACCACGAAACCCGGACGCAGCCGCCCGGACCGTCCCGGGAACGTGCGCTCCCGGTGGTACGTCAAGGCGAAGAGCTCCAGCACGCCCCACTCCGCGGACCACGTGAGGTGAGCCATGGGCTGCCCGAGCTTGGCCTCTTCGTTGGGGTGCTCGATGAGGTCGGTCTGGTTGACGATATCCACCAGGTGCCGCGACTCCGCCACCCCCCAGAACACCCGGTCGGCGCCGAGACGCAGCTCCCACTCGCCGTCGCCGACCTCGCCCAGCATCAGCAGATAGGCTTCGCGAACATCGAAATGGGTGCGGCGGCGATCGCCGGCATCGTAGCGGAAGAACGGCGCCACCGTGAGGCTCCTGCCCTCGGCATCCTCGACGTAGAGGTTGGGCTCGACGACGAAGCCCCCGGCGTGGGAGCGCTGGCCGGGATAGGCGCCGTCCTGGTAGTACCAGCGGCCTTCGAGAGCCAAGCGCCCGGAGATCTCGTGATCGGCGACCTCGATCCCCGAGGCCGCGCCGGCCGTCAGGAACTGGCCCAGGACCAGACTGGCTGCAAGAAGGATGAGAGGACGGACCGCGCGCCTCATCAACGTGCCCGCTTCAGGCCGGTCCGGGTGAAGTCCCTCTCATTGAGCTTGGTCCGGTACTTGTAATCCGTGGCGCTCAGCACCGTGCTCTTCCCCGTCAGGTGATTGACCATGGTCAACTCACCCGCCTGCCAGTAACGGTCCAGGTGCTTCTCGTACTTGGCCAGAGTAAGGGTCTTGAGATGGGCGTTCTTGCGATCGTAGTACTCCACCTTCCGGACCCGGAGCTCGTCCCTGTCCTGCCACACCACCTGGCGGCGATAAGCCGATCTCTTGGCCAGCGGGAAGCGTTCGACCACCGTGCACGTGGAGTCGCCGCAAGGCTCGTCGCGCAGGTACTTGTAGGTGAACCTCTCCACTTCCGAGCTGCCCATGTCCTCGTACGAGAACTCGCTGCCCATGAAGGAGCCGGAACGGTTCGATGAGCTGATACGCTTGACCCGCTTGAGCGCGGGCAGATAGAGCCACTGGTCGTCCGCCTTGTCCTTGTGGGCATGGATGAGGAAAGCCGTCCCCTTGACGTCCCGCGGCTCGTCGAACACGAACAGGCTCTTGTCGCCGTCTCCGGGCGCCTCCAGGACCTTGATGCGGACCTGACGCTTGCTTTCCTGCCCCTGCTTGTTGCGCAGCACCATGGTCTGGCTTGCCGTGAAGTTGCCGAAACCCTTCCCGCGCTCGCGGGCTTCGCGGGCGATCCTCAACCCCTTTTCCTCCGGCGTCTCGGAGCGCGCGGGCGGCGGCCAGCCCAGGGAAGCGACCAGCGCGAGGCAAGAGCAGATCAGTGCCAATCGAACGGTCAGGGTGTGAATCATGACTCCCTCCGGTCAAGGGCCATCAATAGAGTCGGTAAAAGCAGAAAATCGCCCGCGAGCGCAAACAGAATCGTGGTGGTCACCATGAGTCCGAGCGCCCAACTGACCTCGAAACCCGACGACGCGAAGACCAGGAAGCCGGCGGACAGCACCGCGGTGGTGACCCACAGAGCGTGGCCGACGTTTCGAAAGACCGAGCGCACCGCCTCGGTGGGCGGAAGGCCCTCCCGGCGGAACTTCAGATACTTGCTGAGGAAGTGGATCGTGTCGTCCACCACGATCCCGAAGGAGATGGCGACCATCACCGAGGCCGCGAGCCCCACCTCGCCCACCAGCCAGCCCCACAGCCCGAAGGTCATGATCGCGGGAATGAAGTTCGGCACGAGGCTGATGAGGCCCAGGCGCACGCTCCTGAAGACCCCGATGAGAATCAACGAGATCAGCGCCATGGCGACGATGGTGGCCCGCAGCATGCTCTCGATGTTGCGCCGGGACAGGTGGGCGAAGACCACGGTCATACCCGTCGCCTCGGTGGCGAGCCCCGGCGCGTTGGCCCGGAGCCAGGCCGTTGCGCGCGCGTCGATCTCGCGGTGCTCCTGGGACGACGAGCTGGTGACCACGACGGTCATGCGCGTGGCCGACTTGCCCACGTCGATGCGGTCGTTCAGGTCGCTGCCGAACGGCAGCGACAGCTCGTAGAGCAGCAGGTACTGCGCGGCGAGCTTGGGATCGTCCGGCAGCCGGTAGAATGCCGGGTCGTCGTTGTGCATGTTCTTGTTCAGGCGCTTCATGATGTCCGGAAACGCCTGCACATGGCTCACCTCGGGCTGGCTCCGGAACCATTCGGCGAAAGCGTCCACCGTGCGCAGGTACTTGGGGTCGGTGATGCCGCCTTCCCGGTCAGCCTTGAGCGAGTACTCCAGCGTGTTCAGGCTGGTGAGATTCGCCACCACGAAGTCGGTGTGGCGCCGGAACTCGTAGCGGTCGTCGAAATACTTGGTCCAGTTATCCGTAAGCTCGATGCGGGGGACACCCGTGGCCAAGGCCAGCGCCGCAAGGGCGACACACCCTAGCAGCACCCTGCGCCGCGCGACCACGAAGGCGCCGAGGCGGTCGAAGAAGGGGAGCCCCTCTGCGCGGGCGCGAGGGGCGCGCAGCGGCAGGATGGAAAGGACCGCGGGAAGAAGCGTCATGGAGTAGACGAAGGCGCAGGACACGCCGAACGCCACGTAGTTTCCCAGAACGTGGAACGGCGGCGAGTCCGAGAAATTCAGGCTCAGGAAACCGATGGAGGTGGTAGCCGCGGTCAGGAACACCGGATAGGTGTTGGAGCGCAGCGACTCGGCGACCGCCTCGTTCCTGTCCAGTCCGCGGCTCATGCCCAACAAGGTGGCGGCGACGATGTGGACGGAGCTCGCCACGGCTACGGCCATGACGATGATCGGCACGCCGGAATTGGCGGGGCTGAACACCGCGCCCATCCAGCCCGCGAGCCCCATGGTCGTGTTGACGGCGAACACGAGGACGAGAACGATGGAGACGGTCCCCCACGCCGAGCGCAGCAGGAAGGCCGCGACCGCGATGATGATCAGGAACACGACCGGCGCCAGGGTTTCCAGGTCGTCCTGCGTCGCGTCGTTGAAGGCGCGGTTCATGACGATGATGCCGGTCAGGTAGTAGTCGATGTCCGGATGGCTCGCCCGGGCCTTGTCCAGGAGGGCCCTCAGATGATCGGTGATCTCTATCACCGCGGGGTCGGACTCCTCGGGAAGGACGAAGTTGATGACCAGCCCGGCCACCCGTCCGTCGCGGGACACCAGGCGCCCGGCCACCTCGGGGGAGCTCAGGGCGATCTTCTCGACGCGCGCAAGGTCCGCGTCGCTCAGGGCCTGCGCGTCCTCCACCAGCGGTTCGACGATCAGATCGTCTCCGTCCGCCTCGCTGTGGGTATAATTGGTAAGCGAGTCGACTCGGCTGGAATGAGGCGCTTCCCACCCGGCGGCGGTGAGCTCCTCCATGGCCACCAGGACCTCACGGGTGAACACCGTGCCCTTTCGCGGCGCCACGGCGATCAGCGCCGAGTTGGATGCCGTGTAGGTGTTCTCCAGGGCGTCGAAAGCGGCGAGTTGCGGATTGTCCTCACCGAACAGGACACGATGATCGTTCTTGATGACCACGAACTGGGCACCCGCGGTCAGGGCCAGCATCACCAGCGTTGCGAGCCCGGCCACCAGCCACCGGTGGCGCAGAACGGCGGCGATGTAGCGTTCCAGCGACAGGCGGTTCATGGAGCGCGACGCTCCCGGATGGAGACTGCGGGTACGGGGATCTTCACCATTCGCTCTGCTTCGATGAGTGGACGTGATCGGGCATCTTGTAGCTCAAGCCGCCTTCGTCGTACACGGAGATCTGGATCATCTGCGAGAAATTTCCCGATCGGATGAACTGGTCGCTCTTGAGCATCCGCTGGAGACGCTGTTTCATCCGGAACATGAACAGGGTCCCGAAGGTCGCGGTCTTCGGATACCGGAAATGGTCGGCGAGCTGGTTGCCGATGAGGGCGCGGGAAAGGCGCCGGGCCAAGGCCGTCACTCTTGTCCGCTCGTCCGGATCCTGGATGTCCGCCACGCCCGGGATGGCGTCGATCAGCATGTTCGCCATGGCGGCCGAGTCCGCGTCGGGTTCGGGCTCGATGGTCCTGGCGATCCTGTACATTCTTTCCGCCGAGCGCACGTCCGTGTAGAGGATGGCTTCGGGTATTCCCATGAGAAGGCCGGAATAGCGCCACACGGCCATAACGCTGTCGTATTCCTCTTTGGTGAACTTCGCGCCCAGCAGCGCCGAGTATTCCAGCAGCAGCCTGGAGAAAACGGAGATGGCGAAGCCCAGGTGCGCCGCGCTTACCGGCGTTCCCCAGGCTTCGAGGTCCCAGTCGTCGGATTTCGCCAGCAGGTTCCTGATGCGGGCGTGAACGAAGCGGACCCGGGTGGACAGCTTCCATCCATCGCCGTCGCGGTTGAGGCCGCCCGGGAAAAAGATGTCCAGGAGTTGGCGGTTGTTCTGCTGGAGGCGCCGCTTGGTCGAACCGACCCGGCCGGTGATGTAGAAGGATTTCGAGATGAGCGTCGCAAACCCTTCCACCAGCACGCCGGTGACGAACGCCACGAGCATCAAGTCCACGTTCGCGTGGAAGGCGCGGATCCCCGGACGAAAG
Source organism: Deltaproteobacteria bacterium (assembly GCA_028818755.1). GTDB lineage: Bacteria > Desulfobacterota > Binatia > UBA9968 > JAJDTQ01 > JAJDTQ01. Next base: position 36,700 of record JAPPNF010000122.1, read on the forward strand.
GCTTCGCGGTCGAGCCAGGGAGGATCCTCGAGGTTCGCGAAGAAGTCGCGCAGGGGCTTGGGAGCATCGCGCAGGACCTCGTCGTGCTGCTCGATGCCGGCGCCGATGAACCGGTGCAATTGTCCCGGATTCATCGAGGCAAGCTCCTCCATGACAGGGTCCAGTTCAGGGTCGCCAACGGTGGTGTGACGGATATAGTCGTCCGCCAGCGCTTCGTCGACAAGGCGCGCCTTTGCGTAGCCTTCGGTATAGGCGGTCGGCGCCGGTAGCATCCTTCGAGCTCTCGACAGTTAGGCGACTTCGAAGCTCAGGCGACTTCGAAGTTCAGGCGACTTCGGCGTGACCGGCGACGTGAGCGAACAACTCCTTTGCCTGCTGATGGATTCCGTCGGCGGTCAGGCCATACTTCTCGCGAAGCAGATCCTGGGGACCCTGCTCGATGTACCAGTCGGGCAACCCAAGGCACTTCGTCCTGACACCGACAATACCCTTTTCGGACAATAGTTCAAGTACCGCGGACCCGAATCCGCCCATGGCCGTGGACTCCTCCACCGTGAGCAGGCACTTCACCTCCCTCGCCACGCTCCCGATCAGGTCGCCGTCAAGAGGCTTCACGAACCGCGCGTTGATCACCGCGGCGGAGATCCCCTCCTGCTGGAGCCGCTCCGCCGCCGTCACCGCCTGGTGCACCGTCACGCCAATGGCCACCAGCGCAATGTCCGTGCCTTCCCGCAGCAACTCCCCCTTGCCCAAAGGCAAGGTTTGCGGCATCGGATCCATTTCCACCCCGAGGCTCGACCCCCGTGGATAGCGAACCGCCGCGGGCCGGTCGTAGCTGACGCACGACTTGACCATGTGCTGCAGCTCGTTCTCGTCCTTGGGGGCCATGACCACCATGTTGGGCACGTGCCGGAGGTAGGCCAGGTCGAACGCGCCGTGATGGGTCGTGCCGTCCTCGGCCACGAGTCCGCCGCGGTCGATGCAGAACGTCACCGGCAGGTTCTGCGTGGCGACGTCGTGGACCACCTGGTCATAGGCCCGCTGCAGAAAGGTCGAATAGATGGGAATCACCGGCCTCATGCCCTGCGCCGCCAAGCCGCCGGCGAAGGTCACCGCGTGCTGCTCGGCGATGCCGACGTCGTAGAGCCGCTCCGGAAAGACCTTCTCGAACGCGGCCAAGCCCGTCCCCTCGGACATGGCGGCGGTGATGGCGACGATGCGGGGATCTTCCTTGGCCAACTGGATCAGCGTATTGACGGCAATGCTGCTGTAGGAGGCCCCGGCGGATTTCTTCTTGGGCCTCCCGGTTTCCCGGTCGAACGGCGAGCTGGCATGAAACCACACGGGGTTGTCCATGGCCGGCCCGTAGCCCAGGCCCTTCTTGGTGACCACGTGAAGCAAGGTCGGCCCGTCCAGCTTGAGCACGTTCTCCAGGGTCGGCAGCAGGTGCTCGAACTTGTGCCCGTCGATGGGCCCGAAGTAGCGGAACCCCAGTTCCTCGAACAACAGCCCGGGCAGCAGCAGCCCTTTGACCAACTCCTGGGCGCGGCCGGCCAATCGCTGCACCTGGTCGCCGATGTGGGGCATCCTGCCCAGCACCCGTTTCGTCTCTTCCGTGATCCGGTCGAAGAACTCGCCGGTGATGGTGCGGTTCAGATACGCCGAGATCGCCCCGACGTTCTTGGAGATGGACATCTGGTTGTCGTTGAGGATCACCAGCAGGTCTCTCTTCGATCCTCCCGCCTGTTGAAGCCCCTCCATGGTCAGACCGGAGGTGAGGGCGCCGTCGCCGACCACGCACACGACCTTGTGCCTCTGCTTCCGCTGCTCGCGGGCCTCCACGAACCCCACCGCCGCGGAGACGCCGGTGCCGGCATGGCCGGCGTTGAAGGTGTCGTACTCGCTCTCTTCGCGCTTGCAGAACCCGCTCAGCCCCTCGAACTGGCGGATGGTGTGAAACTGCTCACGGCGCCCGGTCAACAGCTTGTGGGCGTAGGCTTGGTTGCTGGTGTCCCAGACGATGAGGTCCCTGGGCGTGTCCAGCAGGTAGTGAAGCGCGACGGTGAGCTCGATGACCCCCAGGTTGGAGGCAAGGTGCCCGCCCACGTTGGAGATGACCGATATGATCTCCTCGCGGATCTCCTCGCAAAGCTCCGGAAACTGCTCGGGCGAGAATCTCTTCAGGTCGGCAGGACTGTCGATCATTTTCAGGATGGACATGATCTCCTCCTCCCGTCAAAAAGGGGCTTAACCATCGGCGGTAGCCCAATAAGCTACCAATTGTTGCAAAGCGGAGACCCTCTGTCAAAGAGCAAGGGCAACGATTGTTCGAGTTTTGGCAACGGTCGGGAAAGCCGCTTCGCAGGTGTCGGGACCCCGTTGACAGGCCCGGCCTCCGGACGCCGGGGCGACGGTCGGCAGTGTGTGGGCCCGCTGTCCGACGGTCTTGACCCGTGACGCCACGGGACGCTATATAAAATAATTCCTGTTTACCGGGCTGGGCAAAACGCCAGCCCGTTTTTCGTTCTCCGAACGAGCGTTTCACAAAAACCAATTCAAGGAGCGATTCCATGGGAGAAGATATCAGCGAAGCCGTAGCAGAGAAGACCAAGTTCACCTACGACCACTGGATGGAGGGCCTGGGACTTCCGATCCACACCGGGTACTTTATCGGGGACCTGCGCACCTGCGACCTCGAATGGTGGGAAGACCGCAAGTGCAAGGCGGCCTTCATGCAACTCATGGGGCAGGAGGGCGTCACCGGAGCCTGGATCCAGGAGATCGCCCCCGGAGAGTCGAGCCCGCCGGTCAGATTCGCCCTCGACGAGGTCGTCTACGTGGTGGAGGGCCGCGGCACCACCACGGTGTGGCGCGACGACAACGGCACCAGGAAGACCTTCGAGTGGCAGAACAACAGCATGTTCATCGTCCCCCGCAACTACCACTACACCATCAACAACATGCAGGGCGACAAGGTGGTCCGGCTGCTGCACTACAACTACCTGCCGCTGGCCATGTCGTCCGTGGGAGACCCGGAGTTCTTCTTCGACAACCCGTTCTCCGGCCAGGACGTCATCGCTTCCGGGGAAGGCGAATTCTACTCCGAGGCCAAGATGGTCACGGACTCGGGCAAGTGGAACGTGTGGAACCGGCGCGTCTACTGGTACGGCAACTTCTTCCCGGACATGCGCGCCTGGGACAAGCTGGACGAGAACAAGAAGCGCGGCGCCGGCGGCCACAGCGTGTTCATCGAGTTCCCCAACTCGGAGCTTTCCTGCCACATGTCGGTGTTCGCGGCGCGCACCTACAAGAAGGCGCACCGCCACGGCCCCGGCAGGGTCATCGTCATTCCGGCGGGCGAAGGCTACTCGATCCTGTGGGAAGAGGGCAAGGAGAAGATCGTGGTCCCGTGGCACGAGGCCAGCGTTTTCGTGCCGCCCAACAAGTGGTTCCACCAGCACTTCAACGCCGGCACCACGCACGCGCGCTACCTGGCCTTCCATCCGCCCATGCAGTTCCACGGCTACGCGGAGAAGGTCGAGGACCGGGCCAAGGACCAGATCGAATATCCGGACGAGGATCCGTTCATCCGGCAGAAGTTCGAGGAAGAGCTGGACAAGCGCGGCACCACGAGCCTGATGCACGAGGAAGCCTATACCAACTACGACTACGAGTGGTCCAAGGGGATGGGAAAACAGTAGGGTTACGCGAGCCATGCACGACGACGCAGACAACCCCGAACACTTTCATCCCGGACCCGATGCCATCGTGGAGGATATCGAAGGGGTCGAGATGTTCTCGCTCACCAGCGTGGGCATCGACATCGGCTCCTCGACCTCCCATCTGGTGTTCTCCCACCTGACGCTCCGGCGCGAAGGCGCCGGGCTGTCGGCCCGGTTCCGGGTCACCGACCGGGAGGTGCTGTACCGTTCGCCGATCATGCTGACGCCGTACAGCTCCGGGACCCTCATCGACACGGCCAAGGTGGAGGACTTCATCCACGAGTCCTACCGCGTGGCCGGCTACACCCACGACGACATCGACACCGGCGCGGTGGTGATCACCGGCGAGGCCCTCAACAAGGAGAACTCCCGCCCCATCCTCGAGTATTTCGCCAAGGACTCGGGCAAGTTCATCTGCGCGTCGGCCGGCCCCAACCACGAGGCGCTGCTGGCGGCCTACGGCTGCGGCGCGGTGGACCTGTCCAAGTCGGCCAAGGCCACGGTGCTGAATATCGACATGGGCGGCGGCACCACCAAGCTGTCGGTCATCCGCGACGGGACCGTGACGCAGACCGCGGCCATCAGCGTGGGCGCGCGTCTCATCGCCTTCGACGAGAACGACGTGGTGACCCGGGTCGAGCTTCCCGCCAGGTTCATCACGAAGGAGCTGGGCACCCCGGTGGAGGTCGGCCAGACCGTCACGGAGGACGTCAAGCGGGCGTTCGCCGCCTACATGGGCACCTACCTCTTCAACGTCATCCAGGCGAAGCCGCTTTCCGACCTCGAAGAGCATCTGCTGGTGACCGATCTGCTGCCCGACTACGACGGCCTGGAGAGCATCGACCACATCGTCTTCTCGGGCGGCGTCTCCGAACACATCTACGATCACGAGGTGCCGTCCTACGGCGACGTCGGCCCCTATCTCGGGAAGGAGATCCGGGACCGCATCGACGAGCTGAACCGGGCGGACCTGGTCAAGGAGCCTGTCGAGGGCATCCGCGCCACCGTCATCGGCGCCGGCGAGTACACGATCCAGGCCAGCGGCAACACCAGCTACATCTCCAGCGAGACGCCGCTGCCGGTCTACGGCCTGCAGGTGGTCAAGGCGCTCATCGACGAGGACTCCGACGTGCAGGCCACGCTCCGCGCGGCGCTGGCCAAGTTCGACCTCGACAAGTTCAAGCCGGGTCTCGCCTTGGCGCTAGGCCTCGATGGCGTACCCAACTACAAGTCCATCCGGCGGGTGGCGGAAGGCATCGCGGCGGTGGTCAACGACGCGGAGGATCCGGCGGACCCGGCCCTCAACGTGTTCCTGATCCTGGACATGGACGTGGCCAAGTCCCTGGGCGGCATCCTGAAAGAAGAGCTCAAGGTCGGGCCGGAGGTCATCGCGGTGGACGGCATCGACGTGGGCGACCTGGACTTCATCGACGTCGGCAACGCCATGGGCGTCACCGAGGTCATCCCGGTCACCATCCGCTCGTTCATGTTCCCGGAAAGCCGGCTGGTGTAGGTCGGATTAGCGAAGCGTAATCCGACAGCGGAGTCGGGTTACGCCTTCGGCTAACCCGACCTACACTTAGGCCGCGCGAGCACGGCCACGGAAGGAATCGCGGCCCGGCAGTAAGCGCTGCCGGGCCGTTCTCGTTGGAGCGCCAACGGCGACAAGGCCCGGGCGCAGCGGAAACCCTTCACTTCGTTGAGCCAGTGGGGGCGGTACCGGTGGGAGCAATCGCACACGCCCATGGGTCCGCACAGGGCCTTGAAAGAATCGCCTTCGGCACCCACCTCGGTGGACGTCCATTCCCAGATATCACCCTGCTTGGGAAGTTTGCCGCTGTTGCAGGCGGCCTGCCATTCGGCCACAGTGGGCAGCCGCTTTCCCCCCGCCCACTGGCAGTAGGCCACCGCATCGTGCCAGGTCACCAGCACCACGGGATCGGACGCCGCCCCTTCGGGGTGCGTGCCTTCCGTCCAATGCTCCGGCGCGGGGCGGCCGGTGGCGCGGAGGAATCGACGGTATTCCTGGTTGGTGACCTCGGCCGGGTCGAGGACCTCGGACCGAGCTTCATGCGTCCAGGCCAATACGGCCAAGAGAAAGGCGAGGCCGATGAGAAGCCGCCCTCCTGCCGCAGAGGTGTCGAAACCAGAGTGCAATACCTTCTCCTCCTCCCACCGTTCTCATATCTCGTCTCGCTCGGCAAGCCTCGGAACCACCCCCTCTCCCTCTGGGAGAGGGTCGGGGTGAGGGCGCCCGAACGAAGCGGAAAGCCGGGCCGGGGGGGGGGGGGGGGGGGGGGGGGGCCGGCGCCCCCCCCCCGGCGGGGGGGGGGGGGGGGGGGGGGGGGGGGGGGGGGGGGGGGG
>JAPPNF010000082.1 GCA_028818755.1 Deltaproteobacteria bacterium
CGGGCCAGCGCCCGGCTCATGGCGTCATAGCCCCCGCCGGGCGGAAACTGCACCACCCAGTTGATCGTCTTGCTGGGAAAGTCGGCTTGCGCGGGCGCCGCGGCCAGTGCAAACGCTGCCGCGACCAGCAGCACGCCGGTGAGGCGAACGATCGATTTCATGGATTCCTCCTTCTGTCGTTCTCAGGCTTCCGCCTTGACGTTCAACTCCATCACGCCGATCTTCTCGATTTCTCCCCGGAGCTTGTCGCCGTCCAGCAGCGTGTGCACGCCCGCCGGCGTGCCGGTGGTGATGAGATCACCGGGTCTGAGGGTCACCACGTTCGACAGGAAGCGGATGTGGTCCCGGACTCCGCAGATCATGTCGCTGGTGTGGGCGGTCATGACCTGCTCGCCGTTGTGCCATGCACTGAGGGAAAGATCCTGGGGCTCGGGGACCTCGTCCCGGGTGACGATCCAGGGCCCCAGGGGACTGAAGGTGTCGAAACCCTTGCGGACGTTGCGGGTGTTCTGCTTGCCGCGGCCCCAGGGGTCCCGCTGGCTGATGTCCCAGCAGATGGTGTAGCCGAAGACGTGGTCCAGCGCCTCGTCCTCGGTGACCTTGCGCGCCGTCTTGCCGATGACCACGCACAGCTCGCACTCGAAGTCCACGTCATGAGAGACCTTGGGAATGATCACGGTGCCGCCCGGCCCGATGATGGACGACACCGGCTTCAGGAAATCCTGCGACATGTGGTCGTCCTTGTCCGGCAGCTCCTGGTGGCCGCCGCCCATGCGCGACTCCATCTCCTTGCGGTGGTCCATGTAATTGGCCGCCGCGGCCCACAGCGAGGTGGGGTTGTCGATGGGCGCCCGAAGGGTCACCTGGTCCAGCGGTGTCGCATCACCCGACCGCACGCACTCGTCGACACAGGCCGGGGCTTCCGGGTTGCCGGTCATCGCTTCGATGACCTGGACCATGGTGTAGCCGTCCTTGAGGATCCCGGCCGCAACCATGGCCGCGCCCACCGGATAGACCTTGTCGTCCACCACCACCCCCGCCTGCTTCGCGTCGTAAGTGCAGAATTTCATGCGTTGAAGTCCTCCATGTTGGAATCGTTGCCTTATACCACAACGGGCGAGGCAGGGGACAGGGGAGTTGGGCTCGGTGCGCGCCGGGCTTGACACCCGCGCTGAAATGTTCGATCCCGGTGGCGTCCCCAGAGGCTTATACGACTGGAGCGGGAGGTCGACCATGAAGACGCGGATCCGGCACATCGCCCTCAACACCGAGAACTGGGACCGGATGGCCCGGTTCTACCAGACCATCTTCGGCATGAAGAAGATCACCACCGGCATGACCGACGAGAAGGGCAACTACAACCCCAACCGCGGCCACATCAGCGACGGGGTCATCGGTTTCGCCATGCTGCAGAAGCATCCCGGAAACCAGTCCGGTCTGGACCACTTCGGCTTCGAGGTGGAGGAGATACCCGTGGTGATGGAGCGCATGCGCAACGACTACCCGGAGCTGCTTGTGGCCAAGAGCCTGCCCCACGTGCCGTTCTCCGTCTCCCGCGGCACCGACCCTTGCGGCACCCAGTACGATATCTCGCAGAAAGGCGTCGCCAAGGTACGCGAGGGCTATCTGGAGGACGGCTGGGACCAGCCGCGCCAGATCAGCCATATCTCCATCCGCTCGAAGCAGCCCGAACGGGTGGCGGAGTTCTACCACAGGGTTTTCGAGCTCGATGCCGGCGAAGCGCCGGGGCCGGACGGGAGCTTCCGCGTCACCGACGGCAAGGTGGAGTTGCTGGTGCGCCCGTGCGACAACTCCCTCTACCGCGGCATGCGCGAGGGACTCGACCACATCGGGTTCGCCGTGGAAGACCTGGAGCGCACGCGCAAGGAAATAGAGGAGCTGAGCGACGCCGCCCCCGAATCGGCGCCCGCCAACCTTGATGCGGGACGTTTCGGCGCCATGACCCGCGCCGACCTCGAAGGCTGCGTCATCGGCCAGTACGCCATGGCCGACCCTGACGGGGTCCTGCTGGATCTCACCGAGGCGTAAGTCGAAGGGCGTCACCGTCCAGCCCCAGTGGTAGGGGCGACCGGCCGGTCGCCCTACGGAAGTCCACCGCGGCGTTGGCTCCTACGCCGCGCTGCTCAGAAACTCAGCCAGCCGTTCCGCGATCACGTACACGGTTGAGTTGGTGTTGGCGCGCACCACCTCGGGCATGACCGAGGCGTCGGCCACCCACAGGTTGTCCAGCCCATGGACCCGCAGCCGTTGGTCCACCACCGCAGCGGGGTCGTCGGCCGGACCCATCTTGCAGGTGCCGCTGGCGTGTTGATAGCTGTCGTAGGTCGAGCGGGCCCAGGTTGCCCAGTCCTCGTCCGGCGCCGGGTTGCGCAGTTCGCCGTAGAACTCCCGCATGGGTGAGGTCCGGGTCAGGTCGCGGATGAACTCCATGGCGGCGACTATCTTCTCTACGTCCGCGGGATGCTCCAGCAGCCCGGTTTCGACGGCCGGGAAGTCCCTGGGGTCGGCGCTGTTGAGGCGGATTCGTCCGGGCGCCTCTTGCTCCAGCAGTTGCGCGGAGAGGGGGAGCAGGGAGCCGACGTCCTGGATCTTCGTGGGCGGGCGCAGGGTGACGCTGAAGTCGCCGTGGTCCAGGCCGGCGGAGCTCCGGGCCATGAGCCGCAGCCTCGGCAGGGTCCAGTCCACCTCGAATTCCCTGACGGCCGCGAACGTCATGTGGATGGAGGCATGGTCCTGGAAGTTCCTTCCCACGCCGTCCAGCGCATGGGTGACCTCGATGCCGAGGGCCTCCAGCTCGGCGGCCGGGCCGATGCCCGACAAGAGCAGGAGCTGCGGGCTGCGGTAGGCGCCCGCCGCCAGCACCACCTGGCCGGCGGTGTCCGTGTGGATTTGGCCATCCTTCTCGTAGCGCACCGCGTCGACGCGGCTGCCCGACAGGGTCAGGCCCAGCACCGGCGCTTCCGCCTTGATGGTGAGATTAGGGCGTTCCCGCGCCGGATCGAGATGGCTCACCACCGCGGACTGGCGCACGTCGTCCTTGATGTTGCAGACCCCCGGGCCCACGCCCACGGGATCGGGGAGGTTGGTGTCGGGCAGGCGCGGGATGCCCATCTCGGCGGCCCCGTCGATATAGGCCCGGACCACCGGGGCGAGGTCCGAGTCCAGGCCGAAAGGGCGCTTGACGTAGACCGGTCCGGCGTGGCCGTGGTCGGGGTCGTCGGGGAAGTCCTGGTCCGCCTCGATCCGTTTCAGAACCCCGTGGACCGTTTCCCAGGACCAGTCGGGATTGCCCGTCGTCACCCACCGCTCCATGTCGTGGCGGAGCGGCCACACCCAGCCCATGGCGTTGACGGACGAGCCTCCGCCCATGATCTTCCCGGCCATGGGGTAGAACAGGCTTCCGTCGATGGGCCGCTCGACGGTCAACGTGTCGATGTAGGGGCTCTCGAACCAGAGCCGGTCCCGGCCGCTGGCCAGCCGGACGGTATCCGGCGCCGGCCGCGGGTCCGTAGCGGCCTCCAGCAGCAGCACCTTGCGGCGCGGGTCCTCGCTGAGCCGCGCGGCGGCCACACAGCCGCCGGAGCCGCCGCCGATGACGATGACGTCGTAGTGATCGGACATGGGTTCCTCCTTGCGGGACGACCTTTAGCGGCATATTCGCACAAGAAGGGGTAGCGGCACCACACGGGTGGACCCACTGACGAAGACTATGTCGCGCCATGCCGTATCCGCACGATGCCGCGCTGCAGCCGAGCACGTGCCCGTCGGAAGATTCGGTTCGCGGATCCGTGGCCAGTCCGCAGCAAGCCCCGGAATATCAGAACGCGACGTTCACGCCGATCATGAATACATCGGAGCGGGCGGAACGGTCGCTATGGGTCTGGTCGGGCACGACTTCGCCTCGATCATCCCTGACACTTCCGCCGCTCAAGAAGTTCAAGGGCGTATAGCCCTCGACATGGATGTACTCGGCGAACAGCTTCGCGTTGGGCCAGGGGAACCATGCGGCACCCAGGACGAATTGGTCCTGCCGTTCCCATGGCGCGCCGTCCGGTCCGGCCACCAAACGGCTGAATTCCGCGGACAAGTCCACCGGACCGGCACCCGTGCCGTGCCTGTACTTGCCGCCGATGTCGAAGCTCGTCACCTTGCTGGCCGCGAATTGCGGCATGCCGGGGTT
>JAPPNF010000100.1 GCA_028818755.1 Deltaproteobacteria bacterium
GACCCTCTCACCTTCCCGTCACATCCACTGCGCTTCTGCGGCGCAAGCTCCTAGCCAAGTATGCTTTGGCGTCTGTGACCTGGCTCTCCAGCATCTCCACCGCAGTGAGTCCAGTCTTTCTCGCTCCAAGGTCCTTGCGGATCGCCAGCAGCAGCCCGCCCCAACACTGGAGCCACTCCTCGGGAGTGATTGTCCGCTCGCTCGCGGAGTAGGCCAGTTGCATGAAGGTGTTGTTGGCGCGGATCACTTCGTCAGAGCCCATCAGGTTCAGTTCGTAGAAGACCTTCCGGTACTCGAACGACAACATGCGGTTCATCGCCTTCGAGGTCTCGGACGGCTTCTTGATTCCTGCGAGAACCCGGATATAGGGTTCAAGGACGGCGATGTAGATCTTGCGGCGTTCGTCTTGTAGCCTGCGGCGCTCCGCTCGTACGGCTTCGATACGGGATTGAAGATACCAGACGAGGACGCCGACGACGGCGCTGACGACTGGCACGGCTACCAACGTCTCAAGATCCACGGCGAACCTAATTCACAGATCGAAAGCCGTCGGTGTGTGTCTCGTGGACCCGCAGGAGGTCGGCGGATCGGCAGGTTGACTCGTCTCCCGAATCATGGAGCGACCCCGATCAACACCAGCGGCACTGCCGGAACGCCCCGGCCCTGTCGAATCACGTTCAGCAAGTCGCGCTCGTAGTAAGGTACGCCGGAAGACATCTCACGCTCCAACTCCTTCATGGGCAGTATCTCGATTCCTACGTCGATAATGTCTCCCACGTAGAAGCTGAGGTGCTTCACGAAGAGGTCGTGGGCGACGAAGGCGTACTTCCCGAACTGAACCTCAACCGCGACCCGGTCCTTTACGAAGTCCGTCTGGTTGTAGGACATGATCGGTTCGTGGCCCGCATCGACGATGCGCTGCCTCTGATCCGCCGCCGCCAGGCCGTAGACTCCGCGCAGCAGGCGCTCGTCGGAGGTCACCCAGAACGTGTGGCGGCGTTGTTCCCATCCCCTGGCCCCGAACCCTTCCTTGAACTCAGCGTTCATGTCGTCGGGCGAATAGAGCAATCTGCCCTTCATCGTCTTCTCTTTCGAGACCTTGGTCTTGCAAGCCTCCGCGTCCACGGAGGCGATGACGTCTACCACTTCGTCCCACAGGCCGGGATGACGAAACCGCAGATACTCGTATCCGTTCAGGTGCGAGTACTTGGCCCGGATCTGCATCCTCAGTGTCCACCGTATGGTAGCGTTGGATCGTAGACCGGCTTCCCCATCGGACGAGTCCGAAGCGTCCCGCCCTCTAGCTGCTCGATGCGTTCCCGCGCGATGTCCACGTACTCCGGCACGATGTCGCAACCATAGCCGGGCCGGTCGTTCTTCAGGGCTGCGATAACGGTGCTTCCGACTCCCATGTAGGGATCGAGCACGGCATCGCCGGGGTTCGTCATGGACAGCACTAGCCGCTCCACCAATTCCACCGGGAACTGGCAAGGGTGGATGGTCTTCTCCGGGTGGTTGCTCTTGACGTTGGGAATCTCCCACACGTCGCTCGGATTCTTCCCCTTCGGATTACACGAGAGCTTGCCCGCGTTCGGACCCTTGAAGGACCGCTTGCCGGGATACTTCGGCGGAACACGGATCGGGTCTAGGTGCCATGTGTAGTCGTCGCTCTTCGTCCACCAGTTGATCGTCTCGTATCGTCCCGAGAGGCGACGGGTACAGTGGAGGCCGTGCCCAAAATGCCACACGATACGGTTCCGCAGCTGAAGGCCACGCTTCTGGAAGATGGGATACAGCACCACATCGAGCGGAACGATCGTACCGCTGGAGACGTAGTTCCCCACTTGCCAGCAGATTGAGCCTTGGGGATGGAGAACCCGAACGCATTCGGCGATGACCTCGCGCTGGGCTTCCAGATACGACTCCACCGGTGCCCGGGTCTCGTATTCCTTCCCGAGGTTGTAGGGAGGAGAAGTCACGATCAGCTTGATGGACCCATCAGCCAAGTCCCCCAAGAACTCTAGGTTGTCCCGACACTCTACCTTGGCGGCGGGGAACTCTTGGAGCCGCAAGTGGCGCTGGAGGGGCGGCACGGCGGCCTCCATCGTCCAGTCGTCGCTCCGTCCAGTCTCTCGCGGCTGCGGAACAGCCGCGGCGGACGCTGGTGAGGGTGCCTCGACCAATGCCTCTCGGGCCTTCGTGCCACGGGTTCCCCGCTCGGTTGTCGGGTTGTCCTTGGGTGCCATCTGCTCGTTCCGGGGTGAATGGGACTCTCGGAATCATACGGAATCGTATCGGATTAGGGAATTCCAAGCGAGACGGTACGCCTCGGTACATCCGGACGGCTGGCGGGGCTGGAAGACACTCGGCGCCAGACCGTAGGGCCGCTGTATCTTACGCGCCGACACGGGCCAGAGCGGAACCGTGGGCCAAGCGATGTTGAGTCCGGCGAGTCTCGATCGCGCAGCCGCGCCCCGAGGACCTGGACGGGAAGCGCCGCCGCGCTCTCGGTGGAGCGCATCCGTCCCGAGCGTAGCGGTGAGGTTCGAGGCCAGCCCAAGTAGTCTTCTCGAACGCATCCAGAACGGCTTCGATCTGTGCGTCGATCGGCTCGTCCTGCGGCACTCAAGCGATCACGCCGAAGAGGGGTGCCTGTGCCCAAACCCCTCGCGTCCGCCACCGAAGCCATCCGATGAGTAATGCCCCGAAGAACCTCGACGCGCTCGCACGGCTCCCTCGGTCGCATCGCGCTCACCGAGTCGGTCGTCGACCGCTTCCTAGGCCGATTCGGTCCCGTGGTCGACGGCATGGTGCTGGCGGTGCTCAGAGAAAGTTGAAGACCGGGGCCGTATTGAATGCAGTCCGGGCATGGCGGTGCATCGCCGCGGAGGGGCGCACGGTCGCATCAGATCGGCATCTGGATCGAGGCAGCGAACGGGTTGCTCAGTGGCAGCACGCCCGTTGGTGCCCCATGCTATGTTTCGTAATGTGGGCGTTCGGGCTCGGGACCTCGAACGCGCCCGGAGGGTGAACGACCTTGTCGGCTTGGGAGAGCGCGATGAACCGACCGAAGTATCAGGTGGCGTTGTCGTTTGCTGGTGAAGAGCGGGACTACGTGGAGGAGGTCGCGCGGCACCTTCGTGCTCGATCCATTCCCGTATTCTACGATGGCTTCGAGAAGGTGGAGCTTTGGGGCCAGAGCGGCGTGGAGGCATTCCATGAGGCCTTCGCCCGCGCGAGCGCCCGCGTCGTGATGTTCATTTCCGCAGCTTACGTCTCGAAGGCTTGGCCGAAGCATGAGAGGCGGTCGGCTCTCAGCCGCATGATTCAAGAACAAGGCAAGTACGTCCTACCCGTACGGTTCGACGAATCGGACGTGCCCGGCCTGCCTACCGATATCCTCTACCTCAGCGCTCGGGATTACACCCCCAAGCAACTGGCGGTGATGATTGCCAACGAGCTGGGCGTCCGGGCGTACGCTGGAAAAGCTTCTCACGTGCCGCCACCACGAATGACATCGCCGACCGGCGAGGTCGTATTCGACTACAGCGGCCACGATGGACGGTACATCATCGGCTCTGGCACGATTGAGTTCGAGACCATGTGGACGAAGGCGAGCGACACCAGCATCCACCTGTACAACGATCCTCCGTCGATCAACGGCATTGCGCTGGCGCATGGGTGCGAATCGATTTCGCAAGTGAAGGGCGCTGAATCCTTGGATTACACGTCGCGCACTCGCACTCCTTCCCTCGGCCAAGTCGCGGTACTGCGCAACACGGAGGGGTTCTACGCGGCTGTTCACGTGCTCGGGATCAAGGATGTCAAACGTCGCGACGACCGAGATGAACTCCGATTCCGGTATGCGATCCAAGCGGACGGATCTGACAGCTTTGCCGAGTTCGTCGACCTCTGACGGCTTGGGCGGAATCATGATGCCGAGCCGCCAGCCAAGGAGATCCCCTTAGCGGTCGGCATGGCCTCAGGAGCCCTCAGCGGCTCGGTCCGGCATCGCGCTCCGGCCCGCGCGTCGACGGCGGTATCACCAGCCGTGTCCGCGCGGTCTCGCGGTGCCAGATGTCCCGAAGTACTCGGTCAAGCCTGTCACCTGCTCGGCGAGCCGCGCGATCCGCGTCCGCAAGGCTTCGCTCTCCTCGCTCTGCCGCTCGGCGTGCTGCCT
>JAPPNF010000068.1:0-2481 GCA_028818755.1 Deltaproteobacteria bacterium
CCTCCCCCCGACCGAACAGCCCGCCGTCAGCGAAAGAAAAAGAAGGGTCATCAGTGCTGGGCGACTCATGCCGATTTCAAATATCAAGTGTACCCTGGAGACGTCAAACAATGACGGTACAGGGACCCGAGCGCGGCGATGCTTGATCGCGGGGGACCGTGACGTGACCTTACGCATTCGGCAGCGAGCGATGGAACCCGACGCAAGAGGTATTCTCGACGGTCTGGGTCCATGATCCAGCAACCGATTCATGGGATTTGGCCGGAGACCTGCCGGAAGCCCGCCATGGTCTCGCCGCGGCAACCATCGGCTCCGAGATTTTCGCGATCCCAGGTACGGATCGGCCAAGTGGCGGCGCCGTCAATTCGAGCGTAGCGCTGACCAGCGGCAACTAGCCCGGTTCTCTTGCCAAAGAGGGTTCGGAGAGGCATCGCTCTAGCGGGGCCATCGGGCTCACCATCGGCGATGTCGACCTCGGTAAGGCTTTGCTGACCGTGGGAGCACGAAGGATCTCGTGCGTCTTCCCGACAAAGGCATTGAGGTTCGCGATTCCACGCCGTGAAGCGACACGGATGCGCCGGGTGATGAGTCCCGGCATCGGTGTTGATGCAGTGTTGAATCGAAAGTTTGCGCGGGATCTCCAAGCCTTTCATTGGCTCGTTTCAACCGGCTCACCCGGCATCGTAGGAAAACGTTGATAGAGGAAATCCTCGCGGATGAGACCGCCGATGCGCATATCGTCGCGTGGGACCTCGTCGGACAGGCGGAACACGGTTACAACTCGCCCGTGTGGCTGGCCACCACGCACCTGCGACCATGCAGCCCGGACCTGCATCGGCCGGAACGGCGCACTGGCCGACCTAGTGGGTTCGGCGCTGTTCCTCTGCTCGGATGCGGCCGACTATGTCACCGGTCAGCTCCTCCACGTCGACGGGGGGTACACCGCGAAATGAAGGCGCTCGTCTACACCAGCCCCGAGACTCTCGATTACCGCGATGAGCCGGCGCCCGAGCGTGGCGAGGACGCATTGATCCGGGTCGGCCATGTCGGCGTCTGCGGCTCGGACATGCACGCATGGGCCGGGCATGACGAACGCCGCCCGGCTCCCCTTATCCTCGGCCACGAAGTGTCCGGCACCGTGCTGGAGGGTCCGGGCGCGGGACGCCGCGTCACGGTCAATCCACTGGTGACCTGCGGCGAGTGCGCGGCCTGTTGCTCGGACCGGGACAACCTTTGGGCGACACGGCAGATCATCTCCATGCCGCCACGCCAAGGGGGTTTCGCCGAACTGCTCGCGATTCCTCCCGGCAACCTCGTTCCGATCCCGGATGGAGTCCCGACCGAGAAAGCCGTTCTCGCCGAACCCTTGTCCTGCGGCCGGCGTGCGGTGGGAATGGCGCAGGGATGCATGGATAGGCCCTTGGCCGAAGCAGGTTGCCTCGTCATCGGCAGTGGCGCCATCGGCCTCGGCGCCGCGCTCTTGCTGAACGCGCGGAACGCGGCCGAAATCCACATTGCGAAACCAACCCGGCGCGCCGCGTCGTCCTGGCGCGCGCGGTCGACTTTCGTGTCTACGACCCGGCGCCGGGAGAGGGCCCGGAAGCCGTCGGCTTGGTCATCGACGCGGCCGGTTTCGAGACGACGCGCACACACTGGCGTGCGCCGCGGTGCGGCCGGGCGGGGCGATCCTGCATATCGGCCTGGGCTCGGCTGCGGGAGGGCTCGACATCCGCCGCATGACGCTCCAGGAGATCACATTCATCGGTACCTATACCTACAGTGCGGCGGATTTGCGCGACACCGCGGCGGCGATCTTCTCAGGGTGCCTCGGCGCGCTCGACTGGACCGAGATTCGTCCGCTTTCGGAAGGTTCCCGCGCCTTCGCCGACATCAAGGCCGGTCGGGGCCGCTGCGCCGAAACTCGTCCTTGCGCCATGAGAAAGCGGGCCGCTCACGACCGCACCGATGTCGGAGAAAGGGTGTTCCAGCCTACCTTCCAGTCGTGGGGCGTTGAACGCGCGGCCGTAGAGGTCGAGTTCGCGGCAAAGACGCACGAACTCACGAAACACCTGCCGAAACGCCTCTCGGTTGTCACGCCGGAAGTCCGCGATCGTCTTGAAGTCCGGCCGAAGTCGGCGCTGCAACCAGATCACTTCGAGATTGCGGTCGCTCTCGGCCTCCAGGCACCGACTCGAACGGATGCGATCCAGGTACCCGTAGAGGTACAGCTTCAGCAGGTCCGCCGGGTCGTAGCCCATCCGCCTCGTCCCGTTGGCCTGTAACCGCTCGAAACCAGCCCGCTCAAGGTCAAGCCCGTCCACAAAGGCATCCAAGGAACGAACCGGATTGTCCGCGCCCACCCAGTCGTCCACGGCATCCGGCAGAAGCAGGTTGCTGCGAACGATCATCGCCTGAAATGCGTGCCATGTCCCATCATACCAAACTTGCCCGCTCCCCGTGACGGCACGTCGAGTTTCACAC
>JAPPNF010000068.1:2581-4174 GCA_028818755.1 Deltaproteobacteria bacterium
GAATTTGTTTTGAATATGATCCCGTGTGTCCCCGAACAGAGCGGTGGGCGCGCCCTCTTTCGAGAGGTTTCTTGCCGCGCACCCGCCCCGGAATCGGGGAGTACGGGGACTGTCGCCGTGCGCCCGAGAGAGTGCGAGACGGAGTAGATACGATGATGGGCCTGTCGAACCCAGTGTATTCGGGTTCACTTCACGAGGCGCGCAGCCTGCCGGCTTGGCAATCATCTCAAACCGCGATGACCATCGGCGGGTGTATCCACGCTTGCTGGCGGTCTCACCGGGTGTAGAATTGAGCGCCGAAGCTCCATGACTGCGCCCGGCGATGCTTGCGGGGCCGATCGCCGGCCTGAATCCTCACCGCCTGCACGGGCGGTTCATCAGAACCCCTTCCACTTTTTCCGTGCGGCCCGCCTGCCCCGCTTCGGGCTCCGGGGCGCGCCCGGTGCGTGCCTGATCCTCCTCGCCGTCTTCGTCGCCATGCCCCCGGCGCAAGTGTATCCGGGATCGGCCGAGGACATAACCGTGACAGCGAATCCAAGCTTAACGGATGTAAGCCGGAACGCAGCGGCGCCCTCACCGACCGTGACTGCGGCGGAGAGGGAGTCTGCCGGGCGCAAGCCCGCGCCCGCACCCGGCATCCACCCGCCGACCGGCTGGCGGGTGCAACTCGGGGCGTTCAGGAGCGAGACCCGTTCGGCGAAGGCAAGGGCAGCGCTGGCGCAGACGCTCGCGGACCTGCCCCGGACCGGCGTGCTGGTCATCGACGATTCGAAGGGCGACGGGCTGTTCCGGGTGATGGTCGCTGAGACCTTCGCCCACCGCGGCGAAGCCGCCGCCGCGTGCGCCGCGATTGCCGCTCGCGGGGCGCAGTGCTTCGTCGCCCCCGCCAGGGCCGCGGGCGGGGCCAGCGTGCCTGCGGCCCGGCCCCCATCGGAGTCTGCCGGGCGCAAGCCGGCGCAGACGCTCGCGGCCGCCCCCGCCCCGGTGCCCGCACCTGGCGTTCTCAAGCGGCTCGACACGCTGGAAGCGGAAAACCGCGAACTGCGCAAGGAGATCGAAGCGCTCAAGGCGAAACGGACAAAGCCGCCCCAGGCACCGCCTTCTCAGTCTCGGGCCGATCCTGCCGCGGAGACGACCGCCGCTCGATTCGTGCGGACAGATTCGAAATTCGGCTACGACGTCCTCGACCCCACTACCGGAATCAATCGCAAGCAGCGTCTGATTCTCGAACGCCGGAATGACGGGACGCTCGCGCCGGACAGCTTGCACGTGCACGGGGCGGTGACGGCGATTGCCAACTACCAGGGCAGCAACCGGAACGACAAGTTCGGGTATCTGATGCGCCACCCGACCGCCAAGAACCAGGTCGGAGATAGGGTGTCGGAAGCAACGATCCATTCGGCGCAGCTCGGGTTCACCGGAACGCTCGGCGACTGGCTCACCGGCCACGCGGAAATGTTGTTCGATCCGGAACAGAGCTTCGGGGATGGCACGAATACCGACATCGATCGCAACCAGCTTCAGGTGCGGCGGGCCTATCAGACCGTGTGAAAACTGCGGCGGGATCAAGCAGTCTCAGATGGGGAGTCGTTG
>JAPPNF010000054.1 GCA_028818755.1 Deltaproteobacteria bacterium
GGACCTGCGCATGGACCGGCAGCCCGAGTTCACCCAGCTCGACATCGAGATGTCCTTCGTGCAGCCCGAGGACATCTTCGCCATGGTCGAGGGCATGATGCAGCGGGTGTTCCGGGAGGTCCGGGGTGTGGAGCTGGAGACGCCGTTTTGCCGCCTGAGCTGGGAGGAGGCCATGGGACGGTACGGCACGGACAAGCCGGACCTGCGCTTCGGCCTGGAGCTGGTGGAGCTGTCGGACACGTTCCGCGACTCCAAGGTCGCGATCTTCACCCGGGCGCTGGCCTCGGGCGGCATCGTCAAGGGCCTGCGCGCGCCCGGCGCCGGGGACCTGTCGCGTAAGGAGCTGGACGACCTCACCGAACTCGTGGGCCGTTACGGCGCCAAGGGGCTCGCCTGGATCAAGGTCACCGACAGCGACTGGCAGTCGCCGCTCACCAAGTTCTTGAGCGAGGACGAGAAGGACGCGCTCCGCGCCCTCACCGGGGTGCAGCCCGGCGACGTCCTTTTCATGCTCGCCGACGACTTCGACATCGTCAACGAGGGCCTTGCCAACCTGCGGCTGGAGATGGGCCGGCGGCTCGGACTCGTGCAGGAAGGCATCCACGCCTTCACTTGGGTCCTCGACTTCCCGCTGGTGGAGTGGAGGAAGGCGGAAGGCCGCTTCAGCGCCGTGCACCACCCCTTCACCGCCCCGCGGGAGGAAGACCTGCCGCTGCTGGAATCCGACCCCGCCCGGGTGAAGTCCCGCGCATACGACCTGGTGCTCAACGGCATGGAACTCGGCGGCGGCAGCATCCGGATCCATTCCCCGGAGCTGCAGCGGCAGGTGCTGTCGCTGCTGGACGTGAACCCCGACACCGTGGAGGACCAGTTCGGCTTCCTCCTGGAAGCCCTGGACCTCGGCGCCCCGCCCCACGGCGGCATCGCCTTCGGCGTCGATCGCCTCGCCATGCTCCTGAGCGATTCCCCCGCCATCCGCGACGTCATCGCGTTTCCCAAGAGCCAGCGCGCGGTGTGCATGCTGACGGAAGCGCCCACGGCGGTGGATGCCCGGCAGCTTTCGGAGCTGCAGATACGGACGTTGGCGGGGGATTGAACCCAGGTATAAAGAACAGGGGTGAAAAGGGAACCAACCCCAGCGACAACCTGTGTACTTTTTCTATTTCGATGAGTCGGGTTCGCGCGATCCTTCGGTAGGCACTAGCACGAAGCCGAAGGATCATCTCTACGTCCTCTTGACCGTTGGGATGTTCGAACGGCAATGGCGCCATTTTGACTCGGAGCTGTCTCGTTTGAAGCTTGAACTCGCCTATTTTCTCAGGCGAGACGGTAAGGGCAGCTTTGAACTGGCGGATTGCGAGGTCAAGTCCAACTGGGTTCGAGTACCTGCCGAACGCGCAAAGCGAAGCCCCTTCCTTGATGGGCTCCATCCTCAGGATCTACGGCGTCTGGCCGAGGCCTACTATGAGCAGGTCGTCAAGCGCAAAACGGTCATCATGGCGGCCGTGATCGACAAGCGATATCTTCTCGAATACATGAATCATGAGCAGCTTCACAAGAAAGCTTACGAGCTTCTGTTGGAGCGGATACAGCACTACATGAGGGAATATCACGCGAAGCACCAAGCGTTGATCGTAATGGATGACACAAGCACGCAACTCAACCGTGCCGTTGCGATGAAACACGCCTTGTTCCAGCGGGCTGGCAACCAGAACATGAGCTTCCCTTCAATTGTCGAGTACCCCTTCTTCACCCGGAGCGAACTCTCTAACGGCGTTCAACTCGCTGACCTGCTCGCCTACAATGTTTACCACGCTTTCAGGTACGAGGAGTTCGACTATCCTTATTTCAAGAGAACATTGCGGAACGTGTATCGGCGAGGTGATGGGTCCGACCTTGCCGGTCTGAAGGTTTGGCCAAACGAGTCACCGCTGGTTGTAGCAGCGAGGAAGGCATGGGCTGATGAGAAGGGGAGCGGCGAATGAGCCGAAAGTGATGTCAGGCTGGGCTAACCATATCGAGCCCATAAAGGGCACCCGACCTGTTAAATTTCACCTGTCAGGGCGGAGATGTCAAGAGGAGCAAGTGCCATTTGTGAAGATGGCTTTTCGGAGGTGAGCGATGGACGATCCTGCAACAAGAGATCGCGCAGAATTGGATGCTGTACCGGCTTCCAAAGTGGTCGCAGTCATCGAAGCTCTCGAACTCTACATGTGTGCTGAAGAGATGTACGTGGCAGCCAACGCGTCGCTCTCGAACCCTCAGACTACTCGCACTTCCAACGCCGCCAACTGGGGATCATACCTCGCGGAAGCCACGGGAACTGCGGGTGCTCAATCCCTCTCGCGTGCTGCCGTTCCCGGCCGGAGCTAAGGGCTGTCCTACATGCTAAAGTTCGTCGGTAGGTGGAGAGATGTCCGATGAGGCATCCCGTCAAGACGGCCCAACGGTGGATGGGCTTTATTGATTCCTCCAGTAGCGCGCCAACTCAGTCAGGTAGGTCAACGTCGTGAGGTCGGGCATGCGATCCATGTAGACATGGCCGCGCAGGTGGTCCACCTCGTGCTGGATGACGCGCGCGTGGAAACCCTCGGCAACGAAATCCAGCGCGTTGCCGTCCCGGTCCAGCGCGGTGACCCGCAGCCTCTTGTAACGGGGAACCTGGCCGCGGATGTCGGGAATGCTCAGGCAGCCCTCCCAGTCGTCTTCGGTCTCGTCACCCAGAGGTTCGATCTCGGGATTGATGAGGACGGACAGGGGCACGGCCTCCTTGCCGGGGTAGCGGGCGTTGTCGGCCACCTCCAGCACGGCCACCTGTATGGGTTCGTGGACCTGTACCGCGGCGAGGCCCACTCCCTGGTACTCGCGCATGGTGACCACCATGTCGTCGATGAACCGCTGGAAATCCGTTTGTCCTACCACTTCGGCGGGAACTTCGCGGGCAGGCCTGCGCAGCACGGGATTGCCCAGGCGGGCGACCTTGAGAATGGCCATCCGGCCTTGGTAGCACGGAGATTTCCGGGCCTTCAACCTGCCGTTTCCGGTTCGGCCGATGCCTTGTTGAACTCAGGCGTGCCGGACCCGGTGTCAAGAATGGGGCGGGGTTTGACAACATAGACGTTTTAGGTCTATATTTCACTCACTACGTCACTCGGAATAACCTTGGAAGTTATTGAACCCATTTCGTCAGGGGATATGGCATGCAAGAATCCGCTGTGAATTCCGTCAGGGCCACGGCCGACCGAAGCTCGCTGATGAACGTCGGCAGGAAGGTCGACTACGCGGTGCGCGCGCTTTCGTATCTAGCGGCCCAGCCGCACCGTTGGGTGGTGGGCAGCAAGGAGATCGCCGCGAGGCAGGACATTCCGACGCATTACATGTCGAAGATCATGAAGGATCTCGCGGCCGCGGGGCTGGTGCAGTCCCACATGGGCCGCAAGGGTGGCTTCAGCCTGGCGCGGCCTCCGGAGTCCATCAGCGTCAAGGAAGTCTACGAAGCCGTTGAGAGGCCGCTCAGCCTGATGGAATGCCTGGATCACCACTGCTGCCCGTATGACACGGTGTGCACGCAGATTTCCGTGTGGGAGCGGGCGCAGATGCTGTTGGTGGAATACCTGGCCGGGGTTTCCATTGGGAGCCTTGCCGACCGTGAAGGCCTCAAGGGGCGCTTGAACGGGCTGCACAGTTGAACACAGTTGAATTTTGTAGGTCGAAGGCGGATCCCTCGGGTCCATCTTCGGGCGGATGAAGGATATGGCAAAGACGGAACTGAACAACGAACTGGTCGGCAGCGAGTACAAGTACGGCTTCGTCACCGACATTGAGGCGGAGCACGTCCCACCGGGTTTGAGCGAGGACGTGATCCGGCTGATCTCGGCGAAGAAGGGCGAGCCGGAGTGGCTGCTGGACTGGCGGCTCAAGGCCTACCGCTATTGGACGAAGCTCGAGAAGTCGGAGGCGGAGCCCAAGTGGGCCAACGTGCACTATCCGCCCATCGACTACCAGGACATCATCTACTACTCGGCGCCGAAGACGAAGAAGGACGGCCCCAAGAGCCTGGACGAGGTGGACCCGGAGCTGCTGGCCACCTACGACAAGCTGGGCGTGCCGCTGCACGAGCGCGAGGCGTTGGCCGGGGTGGCGGTGGACGCCGTGTTCGACAGC
>JAPPNF010000112.1 GCA_028818755.1 Deltaproteobacteria bacterium
TATTGTGTTCAACACGCCCTACGTGATTCGGGACTATTCCGAACGCGACTTTGTCGACTACCTGGAGCGCGAGCGCGCGCGGATGAAGGAGAGGAAAGCACCCCGGACGGATGACGCGCACGGTGAACTGATGAAGTACGGTCCGGATCCCAACCATTGGAACGAGTACATCTTCTGCGCCTTTTTGGGTTATCAACATGAGGCGATCTTTCTGACGGGTATCCCGGACATCCGGCAAAGTCTTCCCCATGCCCCGGCCCATCGGTAGTTCCGCCGTCGGGCCTCGACAGCAAGCGGCGGCGCCGGATGCCGGCCGGAGCGCGACACGCATACCGGACGGGCTTGGGGAACCGTGCACGAAGCGAATCGGACCTCAAGGTCAGGGGAGCCCCTGCGTGGGTTTCCGAGGTTGACTCCGGCCGTTGCGTCACAAGGATGGCGAGGACGGAAGCGGCCGGACTCGACTCGGACCCGTGGATGGCGAGCGGTCGAGACAAACCTCGCACATGAGCAGGTTCACGTGATTGGACGCGCTTGAGGCCGTCGCGATCGCCCGGGTGGACGGTGTCCATGCGGATATAGCCCGGTCTCCTTCCCGCAGACTCATTGGAAAGCACCGGGGAAAGCACCGGGGGTTGGCAGGATTTTGCCAAGGGTGGTACGAGGACGGATGCGGAGGCCCGGCACTCCCCCAGCCCCTTTTGGGAGTGAACGCAGGCCGCCGGTAACGGTCCGCAGGCCTCCTTTCCCCTTCGGGCCTCCGCAATACAAACCGAAAGGCGTGCCATGCGCCAGATAAACGAGTTGAAGCCGTGGACGGTCGTGCACGAGTTGCGCGAGGAGAAAATCTTGTCGGAGGATCTGCTCATGCGCGTCAACAAGATCATCGTGGAGGAGGTGGACCGGGAGTACTACGTGTGGCTGGACGACAAACTTCTTGTCCTGAATCCGCAACAGGCGCAGCAACTGGCCGACGAAATCCACGAGGCCGTACGGGCCCGGTGGCGGCCGACGTTGCGAATGTCGGAGCCGCAACGGCAAGAGGACTCTTGAGTCGCCTGCACCGGGATATCGCGAGCGTCGATGTCTTTCTGGGGTGAGACCGGGTCGAACGTGCAGTCTGTGTCACTTGACAGCCCGCTTGTGCCCATCCTACAAGGACGGCGCAACCATCAATGTGGCCCAAGCGCGCAAGATGACGGACCGGCTGGGAATGGAACGTCGATGGAACGTCTCTTCGATGTGCTCCACGAAGAGGTCGCGCCCGAGCGAAAGGGCGGGACTTCTCACCATGCCTGCGTATGATGGGATGGTTGCGACGGCCCGGCAAACCTGCCGGGTCGCGGATTATCCACGACCGACCGATCGTGTCGGGGAAGGAGGTGCGCAATGGTGAGCCATGGCACAGGTGGAAGGTGGCTGGTGGCGCTGATAACGGCCGCGGCCCTAGCGCTGGCAGCCGTTCCCGCGGCCTTGGCGGACTCGGCCGCGTATATGCGGTGGTGGAACACGCTGAGCCCGGAGCAGATGGTGGCGGCGCTGCACGGGGACAAGGCCACGGAAGCACAGGCCGCGGCGGCGAAGAAGATGTACAAGGATCTCGACGCGGAGACGAAGAAGCTCGTGGACGCCGCGGGCAAGTCCATCTACGGTGAGGGCGGCTTCGACAGCGTGGGCGCCTGGTGGGAGTCGCTTGACTGCCGGCTGATGCGCGTGGCCGCGGGAGACGGGATCACGGCGGATCCGGCGAGCCCGTTTTGCGCGCACTATCCGGGGTCGGGCAAGGCCAAGATCATGGACGAGGCCTCGACCAAGTGGGTCGACGTGGTGGGGCAGGCGCTGCTGGGCCGGAGCGATCCGGGCAAGTATCCGAAGTAGCGGCGACGCCCGTCCGGCATGGGACTTCGCGTCCTGGGACTCCTCTTTCCTTCCGGGGGAGGGGGTTTCGTCCGAGCGAGTGATGTGACTGCACCACGCTGGAGCACGCGGGGCGGACGATCACGTCGGGTCCGTTGGAGGACAAGGCGACAGGAAGGGCAGCGGTGGTTCCTTGGCGGAAGGCGGGAACCGGCGCGTCGCCTGCGCGGTTCTACGTGAAGAGTCCGGATTCCGGCATTGGTACCAGGGCGCCTTGAAGCGCGATGTTCCGCAGGGCGATATGGCAGCGGGTGCTGCTCTACTCCTTCCCGGTGGTGCTGGTGACGACCCTGAGCTACACCGGCCACCTCGAGAACCACTACCTCTACCACCCGGTCCGCGAGATCACCGTCACCCCGGCCGACTACGGGGTGAAGTTCGAGGACGTGAGTTTCCAGGCCGCCGACGGCGTCCGGCTGCACGGCTGGTACGTGAGACCTCCCGGTCCCGACCGCCCCGTGCTGCTCTGGGCGCACGGCAACGCGGGCAACCTTTCCCACCGGGCTCACGATATCGCCGCCATCCACAGGGAACTGCGGGCGGGAGTCTTCCTGTTCGACTACAGGGGGTTCGGCCGAAGCGGGGGAAAGCCCTGGGAGTCGGGACTGTACGACGATGCCCGGGCGGCCTACGCGTGGCTCCGCCGGTGGATTCCGCCGGAGCGGATATTCGTTTACGGGCGTTCCCTGGGGGCCGCGGTGGCGGTACGCATCGTTTCCGAGGGCGCCGCCGCCCGCGGCCTGATCCTTGAATCGCCCTTCGAGACTCTGCTGGCCATGGGGAAGGAACTGTTCCCGTTGCTTCCCGTGAGCTGGCTTGTTTGGCAGAAGTTCGACAACGCCCGCCACCTTCCCCTGGTGAGGATACCCGTGTTCATCGTTCACGGCGACGCCGACGAACTCATCCCCATCGCTCACGGCCGGCGGCTCTTCGCGCTGGCCAATCCGCCCAAGCGCTTTCACGTCGTTCGGCGGTCGGGCCACAACGGCATCGCGCGCGGCAGCATCGAGCGGTACTGGGACGCCTGGCGCTCGTTCCTCGCCAACCCCGGACAGGAGGCCCGTCCGCAAGATCCTTGGAGCCCTGACGGCTTGGGAAATTGTCCGCCGCCTACCGAACCCCTGTAGCCTCCTGGCCTCCGCTTCCAGTTGCCGAGGGACCAACGCGCTCGGGCGGTACGGGAGCGGGGAGTCAGTTTCCGGCGAACCGATCGAGGTAACCGGTCAACAAGGCCGGATGAAGCGCTTTGAGCTCACGGCGCAGCGCGATGCCGCGCGCTTCGTTTGCGCGGTTGGTCAGCAGGTCGCGGACCACGTCGAAGGCCCGGCGCGATCCGTCGTTCCCGCCGCGGGGCGCGAGCCTCGCGGCCAGCGAGGGCTCCTGAAGCAGCATCCAGGCGGGGAACCATTCGGGCGACAGCTCCGGCTCCACGTCCTGATCCTGGGCGGCGTTCCATGCCGCGGCAACGTCCGCGTCGGGGAAGCCGGGATCGTCCACCAAGCCTTGGATAACCGCGGGGGCCAGCCAGCAGAGTGCGAACCAGTGCTCGATGGCCCGTGCACGGTCGCCCAACCGGTATTCCGCTTCCGCCAGCCGCGTGAGCAGCACCGGCGTCGTTTCGTGTTCCGGCACGCCCAGCACCGAGCGTTTCAGGTTCTCCCAGTCCTGCCCTTGCCGGTAGGCCCAGCTCGCGTTGCGTTCGGGATGGACGGGATCGAAGGGCCGCGGACCGAGCGCCCCGCCGATGCAGCGCCACACCGGCGCCAGGAAATCCCGGCCATCGCCGGTCCCGAACAAACGCGCCGCGGCCGGGCGCCATTCCCGCTCCAGGGCGTCGAGCCATTCGATTCCCTCGCCGGGTCCTTCGGGCGCGGGCGCCTCCAGGACCGCAATGAGTGTCCCGGCGTCGCCTGCTCTCTCATGGCCGGGGTCGAGGTTCAGGAGCCGTTCGAGCGCGATCCGTGCTCCGGGGGCGTTGCGCGCCAGGAGGGCTTCGCGCAACGTGTTCAGCGCGATCGTCCGGGGACTGTCCTGGAACAGGTCGAGTTGGCGCATCCGACGGCCTCCGGCAGCCGTTCCAGCTATGTAGAACCTCCGTCCCGGTTACGGCAAGCGTGAGCCCGGACGGTCCAGGGATCAGGTAGCGGTCCTGGCCGGGACTTCGTCCCTGCCGCCCCCCTGGTATCCCTTCAGGATGTCGGCTGCGATGCTGTCGGAGACGCGGATGGCGGACTC
>JAPPNF010000146.1:0-1526 GCA_028818755.1 Deltaproteobacteria bacterium
GGCTCGCTTCACGCGGACGAAGAAGGTCCTGGAATCGTCGGCTGCGATCCTGAGGCCGAACGCGGGCAGGGTGTGATCGAGGACGATGAGCGGGCGCTTCCGGTGCCGGGGCTCGGTGAACTTCCGGTTGACGGTCCTTTCACTGAGATTTGCGAAGATGCGCATGGGGCTCCCTCCGGGTAGTTGTTCCCTCGAATGCCGCCGGTTCCAAGGGAACGACGGCGGCGGTTCACGGAAGGAGATGCAGCCCGCGCAGGGACAGGGAGTGAATGGCCGTGACGGCCTAACACAGCGTTAAAACGGAAGAAATCGCCCGTATGGCCGGGCCTGGAAAGTCTCGCTCAGGGCATCACCGATGCGTGGGGTGTGAGAAAATTACCGGGCGCCAGCCCGTCGGAACCGGCTCGGCGTTCATCCATGATGATGGTGAACGTTCGCTGGTCATGCTGCGAGGACGAAGCCGCCGTGGCGCTTGAGCGAGACGACCGGCGCGTGATCCATGAGCGTGCTCCGCGTCTTCTTCCGGTCTCGTGAGGCAACAGGGCGCCGGGCGCGAAGCGAACTACCAGGGAGTGAAGCGTTGCACACTTCGCACGGCACGATGTCGAGGCAGCTGCCGTGGACGATGTTCCGGCCGGTCGTCGCCGGGTCGGCGTGAAGACGTCCGCACATGTTGCCGCTCCCCACGGAGGATTGACTGACGCCTCGGCTTGCAACCTGCGCGAGGCCACTGCGTGGCGAAGGGAACATGATGGCGACGAGGAGTCATGGTTCGATGAACGATGAACGACGCCACGTGATCCGGTGCGATCCGTGGACGCCGCCGGCTCGCGTCCACGTCCTGGCAGGGGCGGGCGCGATGACGCCCGGGGAATTCATGGCCAAGTGGCGCGTGGCCGAACTCAGGAACGCTCGGCGCGCGGAAGGACAGCGGACTAGGCGGCTGCGGCCGTGGCCTCGACACTGCATACGTGCTGCCAGGTGAGTTCGCCGCCGGGACCGCCCGCCGGACCCGAGGAGCACGGCCTTGGTGCGCAACCACTCGACAGCGGGGATATCGGGAACCGCTTCCGCCACGTGCGCGGCTTCACCCGCGGCGAAGACTGGCGCGGGGCGGCCGGACACCTGTGCCCGCCGGGCCTGAGAGGGGGCGTCTTCGAGGTTCTCCCCGCGAGGCATTTCCGTTGTCGAGGCGGCCTCCCTTCAGGCGCGAAAAAAGTGTCCGCGTCCGTTTGCCATTCGGCCGGGGTTGGTGTACGGTTACGTGCGAACGTGCGGTCTTGTGCTTGCAGTGGGCTGAATCCTGCCTTCGACGAGGTGGAGGAGGACATGAGCGTGCTGCCGGGCAGATGCATGGCTGGCAATGGCGCCGCCGGGGCGGTCTTGAGCGCCGGACGGGAGGATCCGTCGCACGAAATACCGCTCCGGGGGTTGACAAGCGCGGAAAGGGCCCCCAGGCTCTGGCAGAGCCGCAGAGCCGCAGAGCCGCAGAGCCGCAGAGCCGCAGAGCCGCAGAGCCGCAGAGC
>JAPPNF010000146.1:1626-4147 GCA_028818755.1 Deltaproteobacteria bacterium
CGCCATGAGTGCGTCCGGCGCATGGCGGCGGTTCCCCTCTCCGCCTGAGCCGTTCCGGTCCGCCGGCCGGGGCCTCCGCCTCGCGCCGGCCCGCTGCTTCCCCCGCCCGCCCCGTGCTTCGGCCGCGTGGCGCGGCCTGCTCGCCGCACTGGCCGCCGCTCCCCTGCTCGCAGTCCTCCTCGCCACCGGACCCGCCGCGGCGCAGACCCCACCGACGCCGAACGCCGACGGCTCCTACGCCGTGCCCGGGGACTGGGCGCTCAAGCCGTCGGCCATCGCCACCGGCGGCAAGTTCCGGCTGCTGTTCATCACCGACCACTGGCGCGACGCCACGAGCACCGACATCGCCACCTACGACACCCACGTCCGGACGCAGGCCGCGAGCGGGCACAGCGCCATCCGGCCCTACGCGAGTCTCTTCAAGGTCGTCGGCTCGACCCATTCGGTACATGCGCGCGACCATGTCGGGGCCACCGGCACGGGGGTGCCCATCTACTGGATGGGCGGGGCCAAGGTCGCCGACGACTACGGGGACTTCTGGGACGGAAGCTGGGACGCCAACGCGAGCTCGGACCGGCGCAACAGCAACGGGCAGCCCAGCAACCCGGGCACGCAGACCGACTGGCCCTGGACCGGGACCAACGACGACGGCACGAGGTCGGTCGGCCCCCTGGGCACGGTCAGGCCGACGCGGGGCGCTTTCGACCCGAACGACCCCATCGCGCACTTCAGGGGCTTCTCCTGGTCCTGGTCCCAGCAGCACGCCTTCTACGCCCTGTCCCCGGTCTTCGCGGTGGAGCCGACCGTGACCATCAGGCCCGGCAACCGCGTCACGGAGGGCGGTGCCGCGACGTTCACCGTCTCCATCGACGCCGCGCCCGCGTCGGACCTCACCGTCAACCTGCGCGTCGCCGACGCGCCGGGCGCGGACTTCGTGGCCCTGGCGAACGAGGGCAACTACCAGACGGTCACCATCAAGGCCAACCAGCGCTCGGCCACCCACGAGGTCCCCACCGTGGACGACGACACCGACGAGCCGAGCGGCCCGGTGACGGTGACGGTCCGCAGCGGCACCGGCTACCAGGTGCGCGGTCCGTCCTCCGCCCGGGTGCAGGTGCGCGACGACGACCCGACGAAGGTCAGCTTCGGCACGGGCGCGGTGACCTTCGGCGAGGGGACGGGCATCGCGAGCGTGCCGCTCCGGCTCACGCTCGCGCGCTGGGACCGCGCGACGTTCGTCCGGGTCTCGGTGAGCGCGGGGACCGCCACCGGCGCGGACTTCACCCTCGTCGACGACACCGTGGTCTTCGAGCGCGGCGAGACCCGCGCGGTGGCGCAGTTCCTCATCGAGGACGATTCGCGCAACGAGTCGCCCGAGACGTTCACCGCCCGCATCGCGTCGGCCTCGGGCGTCAGCGTGGGCGCCCCCCGGAGCGTGGAGGTGACCATCGAGGACAACGACGGCCCGGCGGTGCGCTTCTCCCGCGCGGGCTACGACGCGCGCGAGGGCGACGCGGCGCAGGTCACGCTGAGCCTGAGCCCTCCGCGCAACGCGCCCACCACGGTCGGCCTCACCTACACCCACGGCACCGCGTTTAACATCGACTACGATCACGGCCCCGCGAGCGTCACCCTCGCGGCCGGCGCCGGCTCGCACACCTTCTCCGTCCCGACCACCGAGGACCCCACCGACGAGTCGAACGAGACCTTCCACGTCAGCATCGCCTCCGTGCCCGCCGGCGTCGACCGGGGCAGCCCCGACACCGCCACCGTCACCATCGTCGACGACGACCTGCCCAGTGCGGTTCTGGCTACGGCCGTTGGCTTCGCCGATGACGCTCCCGAGGGCGCGAGCGTACCGTTCACACTCGACCTGCGCAGAGCCCTCCAACCGTTCGAGAGGCTCACCCTCCCGCTCACCCTCGGCGGCACCGCGACGCGGGGCGCGGACGCGGACTACACGCTGCGCTGCGGCACGGCGGCGGGCCTCACGTGCCGCAATCTCGCGAGCGGCGTACCGTCGCTCGTCCTCGACGGCGCGCGGTTCACCGCACGGCGGGCGACGGTGCTGGAGCTGGACGTGGTCAAGGACGACACGGCGGAGTCGCGGGAGACCGTGACCCTGACCGGGGGCGGGAACACGCTGACCCACGGCATCGTGGACGCCCCGGCCGCGTCGGTCGTCTCGTTCGTGTGGGATGGCCTGCCGTCCAACCAGCCCGGCCAAGAAGAGGGCCTCTGGGGTAACGAGCACGCTTCCGGTGACGTGTCTCTCGCAATAACCGTCACGCCGCCCGCGGGCCGGGACATCTCGCTGCGCTTCACCTTCGGAGGCACCGCCACCGAGGGGCGGGACGGGGACTTCTACCGCCTCGCAGACCCCGTCAAGGCGGGCACCGCGACGGCGGCGTTCGTCCCTGTACTCAGATTCGTCAACGACGACCTGGTCGAGCCGGACGAGACCATCGTAAGCGGTACGGCTAGGGCACGTTGACTTTCAGAGAGAGTCGGGGGTGAAGGC
>JAPPNF010000137.1 GCA_028818755.1 Deltaproteobacteria bacterium
TGGCTCGCCCCCTCCAGGAACGAGTAGTGGCTCTTGCAGTAGAGGGGCGCGTAGGACCGGGGCACCCGGGCCACGGGCACGCGGGAGTGCGCGCCGGACGAGGGAAGAGGGGACGGGCGCCCGTGGGGACGCCTCTTGCCGGCGGCCATGGTCCTTACTCCACCTTCCCGTGCAGGAACCAGCCGTGTCGCCTGGAGTCGTAGTAGACCCACAGCCAGGGGCCCTCGCCGTCGCGGACGAAGTGGTACTCCCGGTGCACCCCGGCGCCGGACCCCCACCATCCCCCGGAGATGATGTAGGGACCGGCGCTCTCCTGGGAGAGGAAGCCGCCGTCGGTTCGGATGTCCACGGATCGGGTGTCGCAACCGCGGGCGTCGCTGACCACGGGCTCGGTATCGGGCGCAGGCGGTCCCGCGCACCAGGCTGTGTCAAGACCACACCCTCTCCCTCTGGGAGAGGGTCGGGGTGAGGGTGCCTGGAACAAGCGGCTCGCGGGACACCGCAGTAACGGGCCATTCCGGGTCGTTGGGGCGCCCTCACCCGGCCTTCGGCCACCCTCTCCCGGAGGGAGAGGGTGTGGTCTTGACACAGCCTGGTGCGGGAGCCGGACGGGTTTGGGGAAGAAACGCCGTACCAGCGGCCGCAGCCGGACCCGGCGCGGCCTCGGCGGCGGCACGGCCTCCACGGGCTCCCAGGCAAAGCGCGCTTCGGGAAGGTGCCCGGCGCGCGGGCGCGCCCGCAGGAGCGCGCCGTCGCCGAAGCGGGCCCGCAGCCGCGCCAGGGCGCGGTTGGCGGCGTCGTGGTCGCGCGTGGAGGCGCCGTGGAAAAGCTCCCCCTGCCGGACGTCGGGCGAGGTTCCCAGGAGTTCCATGACGATTTCCGTCACACCGGCCGACAGTTCCATGGCCTCCAGGCGGAGCCGCAGGAGGTCCAGGATCTGCGTCCGGTCCAGGGTGGGCCGGGCCGGCCGCAGGGTCTCGCCCCTCTCCGACCTGTCGTCCAGGCGGAGGTGGAGCAGGAGCGCGGTCATCACCTCGTAGCGCTGCTCCAGTGAAGCGAGCAGCGGCTCCAGCAAGTCCTCCATGAGGATCGCCAGCCGCCGGTGGTCGCTCTCCGGGTAGTCGAGGAAGACTCTCGCGACGGTGGGCTCCGACGGGATCTCCGGGTGGAGCGGGCTCCACAGGTCGCCCGCGGCCAGCCGGTGGAGCCGGTGGGCTTCACGGCCGAGGCGAGAGCGCACCTGGGACGCGGGCAGGTCGAGGAAGCCCCCCAGGGTGTGGATGCCGAGCCGGGCCAGCAGGTCGCGGACCTTGGGAGCGAAGTCGAGGCGGTCCAGCCGGACGCCGCGGACATGGTGGCGCTCTTCCTCGGGCGTCCGGAAGACCGTGGTCCGGTCGCAGGTCTTGGCCGCTGCATAGCTGCCGAAACGGGAGAACCCCACGGCCACGGTGTTGTGGAGGCCGGCGCCGGCGAGGTCGCCGTGGATGAGCCCGGCCCATTCCTCCAGGCGGGGATGGAGGAGGGAAAGGCCCGAGGCCCCGAGCCAGAACACCCCGGGCTCATCCCGGGAGGGTTCGACTTCGGCGGCAAAGCGCCGCAGCCGCGGAACCAGGCCGGCCACGGCCTTGTCGATGGCCGAGCGGGAAATGACGTCCGCCCGGAGATGGCGCGAAAGCGCGAGCCCCGCGCCGTAGCGCATGCCCGGAAGGATGCTCGTGGCGCGCGCCCGGGAGTTCACCCAGAGGATGGTCCCCTGGGCCTTGTCCCGGTCCACCACCGCGGCGGGATGGTCCTTCCAGTCCGGATGGTCCCGGAGCAGCAGTTGCAGGGGAAAGGCGGCAAGGTCAACACAGGCCATCCGTTCCACGGCACGACTCCCTGTGGCTCCATCCCGGAGCTCCCCGCTTGTCCTTGACCATGCGGATTTCCCAGTCGAAGCGGCTGAAAGCGGTCCTGGTGATGCTGCCCTCGCCGTGCAGCGACACCAGCGGCCCCAGCGAGGGCGCGCCCCGCTTCTTGCGGGTGAGGCAGAGGAGCGCCGTGTGGTGCTTCCGGGCCAGCGCCGCAAGGCGGCTCTGGACCGCCATGTGCATCCGCGCCTCGGCCTTCAGGTCCAGCACCACCAGGCCGAAGGCCCCGGAGCGCAGCAGTTGGTCGGCGGCGCGGGACGCGGCGAGGGCGTCGGGAACCCGGACCACCGGCAAGGCTTCGAGGTCGATGCCCCACTCCACCAGGTCCGGCGGGAAGAAGATCGAGTTGCCGAAGCAGACCCACGCCGCGGGCTCTCCCCGCTGCTGGGCCTGAAGGATCAGGGATGCGGCGGCCGTGAGGGCAGGGGCCGCGCCCGAGTCCGAGACCTCCGCAAGGCGTCCCGCGAGCAAGGAAAGGTTCCAGGCCCTCGGCTCCTCGCGGGCAGGCCGGCGCCGCGGGGCGGCGGGGGCGGCCACCGGAACCGGCATCCGGTCAAGGTTCTTTTCAGCGTAAACGTCCATGAGAGCATCTTCACCCTTCGAGATAACGCCTCACCTCCACCACCTTGCCCAGGACGGTGCATTCCTCCGCTCTCGGAATGATCGGCGCGAAAGCCGGGTTCTCCGGATGCAGCTCGATCCGGTTCCGGCGCAGCCGGAGCCTCTTGATGGTGGCCTCGTCGCCCACCAGGGCCACGACGATGTCCCCCGAGGCGGCTTCCGCCTGCTGCCGCACGACGACGATATCGCCCGGAAGGATGCCCGCCCCGGTCATGCTCTCCCCCTGGACCCGAAGCCCGAACATCTCCTCCGAGCCCCGCGACTGCACCGGCAGGTAGCCCTCGCATTCCTCGATGGCCGCCCGCAGCCCGCCCGCCTGCACCCGCCCCAGCAGCGGCACGAACAGCGTCCCGGGCTCCCGGGGCAGGCGATAACCTCTGGATTTCCCGTGCGCCTTGACCAGCCGCCCCTCGGCCACCAGCCGCTCCAGGTGCTGCCGGGCGGTTTGCACCGCTTTAAACCGGAATGCCTCCTGGACCTCCCGCACCGTCGGCGGCAGCTCCTCCAGGATGCGCCTGTGCACGAACCGGTAAACCTTTTCCCGGGTCTCTCCCGGTGGAGTGAAGGGTGTCATGAGGATGCGTATACCAGACTTTTGTCTGGTATACAAGACAAGTCACTCCGTGAGGTATCTTGCCAAACCGCAGTTTAGGTGTAGAATTCGGGATATGTCCAAGGCCGCTCAATCCGTTCTTGCCGAGGCTTTGCGCCTCGATGTTGACGCGCGTGCCGAACTAGCCGTCGAACTCCTGAAGAGTCTGGACGGTCCAGCGGACCCGGATGCCGAAGCCGTTTGGGCCGCGGAAATCGAGCGGCGGGTGGAGGCTATCGAGGCTGGAACCGTCGAACTCGAACCCTGGGAAGACGTCAAGCGCCGGATCGAGAGCGAGATTCTCGGCCGGTGAAGATACTTACCAGTTCGCCTGCCGCCAAGGAGTTGCGTGAAGCGGTCCAGTGGTACGAAACCAAGCAACCTGGACTTGGCGCCCAATTCCTGGACGCAGTCGACACAGCCTTTTCCCGCATTAGCGCCCATCCCGAAATCGGAACGGTAATCTCGGAGGACGGCCACACGCGCCGAGTCCTGGTCACCGCATTCCCATACCAAGTAGTCTACTACCTCACACCAGATGAGATCATCATTGTGGCTATCGCTCACTTGAGACGGCAGCCGGGTTACTGGATGCAGCGGAATTGACGCGTGGGTGTCGAGGACGATCATTCCGCGTCGGACCAGTCGGAGGGATCGGCCGCCGGCCGGAATGGATCGTGGTAGGCCAGCACCGAACCGCGCATCGCCCCAATGATCGACGGGCGTTCATCGGGAGGCTCGATGGGATGCAGCACCGCTACCGGTCGCCCCCGTCTGGTAATCGTCACTGGCTCGCCATCCTTGCTCATCTGGTTGATGACACGGAGACAACTTGCCTTGAACTCCGCCGCTCCGATCATGTTGGCCATCAGGGTCACCTCTCAAGTACCTGATAAATATACATGTACATTTTCAAGTGTACACCATCGACCATTGAAACAGCCGTCGGATCAACACCCGTCGAGTCCCGATTCGCGCCCCGTGTCCTGATCTGCTAAAAATTTCAATCTCGCTCCGAAACCCGCGAACAGTACCCGCCGGGAGGATGCAGCTTGATCGAGGTCGAGGGTCTTACCCGAAAGTATGGTGATCTGGTGGCGGTGGACGACGTCTCCTTTTCCATCGGGAAGGGGGAGGTGGTCGGTCTTCTGGGGCACAACGGCGCCGGCAAGACCACCATCATGCGGATGCTCACCGGCTACATCGAGCCCACGGAGGGGTCGGTGGTCATCGACGGCATGCCGCTCTCGGAGGCGCGCCTGGGGATCCAGCGCAAGCTGGGCTACCTGTCCGAGAACGCGCCGCTCTATCCGGACATGTCGGTGGTGCGCTACCTCGAATACGTGGCCGATCTGCGGGGGGTCCCGCGCGCCGGCCGTGCGGCCGTGCTCAGGCGGGCGCTGGAGCGGACGTGGCTGCTGGACCGGGCGCTGGACCCGGTCGGGACGCTCTCCAAGGGCTACAAGCAGCGGCTGGGAGTGGCCCAGGCCATCGTGCACGAGCCGGAGATCCTGATCCTCGACGAGCCCACCAACGGCCTCGACCCCACGCAGATCTTCCAGATGCGGTCGCTGGTGAGAGGCCTGAGCGAAAACGCCACCATCATTGTGTCCACGCACATCCTGCAGGAGGTGGAGGCGGTCTGCGAACGGGTAATCATCATGGTGCAGGGACGCATCGCGGTGGATGCCCGGCTGAGCGAGCTGCAGCAGTCCCACCGGCTGGTGGTGGGGCTCGGCAATCCGTCGGACGACGCGCCCGAACGGCTCCGGGAGATCCCGGGGGTGGCCGGGATCGTCCCCGCCGAGGGGCCGCGCGGCGAGAGCTACGGCCTGGAACTCGACGCTCCCATGGACGAGGTGGCGCCCAGCGTCGCCAGGGAGGCCGTGGAGCGCGGCTGGGATCTCTATCGCATGAGCGAGGAGGCGCGCACCCTCGAGAGCGTGTTCCGCGAGGTGGGGGAGGGGGGCGGCCATGGCGGGTAGCATCTGGAGCATCGCGAAGAAGGAGTTCTCCACCTATTTCTCGTCGCCGGTGGCGTTCATCTTCCTGGGGACGTTCTCGGCCGTCTGCCTGTTCATCTTCTTCTGGGTCGAGCAGTTCTTCGCGCGCAACATCGTCGATGTGAGGCCGTTGTTCGAGTGGATGCCGATCCTGCTCATCTTTCTGAGCGCGGCCCTGACCATGAAGATGTGGAGCGAAGAACGGCGCATGGAAACCCTCGAGTTTCTCTTCACCATGCCGGTCAGGACGCTCCATCTCGTGCTCGGCAAGTTCCTGGCGTGTCTGGGCCTGGTGGCGGTGGCGCTGCTGCTGACGCTGGGAGTCCCGGTGACGGTCTCCTTCATGGGCGGCCTCGACTGGGGCCCGGTCGTGGGGGCGTACACGGCATCGCTGCTGCTGGCGGCGGCCTACTGCTCCGTCGGCCTCTACATCAGCTCCCGGAACGAGAGCCAGATAGCAAGCCTCATCCTCACCACCGTCATCGGCTTCGTGTTTTACCTGCTGGGGTCCCTGACGTTCGGCTTCCTGGTGGGCGTCCAGTGGGCCGAATTCTTGGGGCTGGCGGCCACCGGCGTCCGCTTCGAGTCCATTACCCGGGGCGTCCTGGACCTCCGGGACATCTACTACTACGTCAGCGTGGTCGGCGTCTTTCTCGCCTTGAACGTCTACTCCCTCGAACGGCTGCGATGGTCCCGGGAGGGGCAGAAGAAGCGCCACGGCGCGTGGCGGGCCGTGACCGCGCTGGTGGTGCTCAATTTCGTCCTGGCCAACTTCTGGCTCCACCGCGGACTCGACGTGCGCGCGGACCTCACCGAGGGAAGGGACTACACCATTTCCCAGGCGACTCGGGACCTCGTCGCCCAGTTGCGGGAGCCGCTGCTCATCCGGGGTTACTTCAGCGCCCGCACCCACCCGGTGCTGGCGCCGCTGGTGCCCCGGATCCGTGACACCATTCGCGAGATCGAGTCCATCAGCGGCGGCCGGGTGCGCGCCGAGTTCGTGGATCCCCGGGAGGAGCCCGATCTCGAGGAGGAAGCCAACCAGCGCTACGGCATCCGGCCGATCCCGTTCCGGACGGAAGACCGCTACCAGACTTCGCTGGTCAACTCGTACTTCGACCTGCTGCTCCAGTACGGCGACAAGCACGAGGTGCTGCGGTTCACGGACCTGATCGAGATCAAGCGCGGCCGCACGGGAACCGACATCCGCCTGCGGAACCTCGAGTACGACCTCGCCCGGGGCATCAAGAAGGTGCTGTACGGGTTTCAGGACATCGGCGCGCTGTTCGCCGGCATCGATCAACCGGTGGAGTTCCGCGGGTACATCTCGTCTGAAGAGAAGCTGCCGAAGTCCATCGCGCCCTTCAGGCGGCAGTTGGTGACCTCTCTGGGGGAGCTCCGCAAGGAGTCGGAGGGAAAGTTCCGGTACGAGATCATCGATCCCGAGGCCAAGGGCGCCGCGGTGGCCAAGCAGCTCGCCGACCAGTACGGTTTCCGCCCCATGGCGGCGGGCCCCTTCGATCCGAAACGGTTCTATTTCTACATGGTCATGAAGAACAACGGCAGCACGGTGCAGGTGCCTCTGCCCGGGAAGCTGAACCAGGAGTCCGCCAGGCGGAGCGTGGAGTCGGCGTTGCGCCGGTTCGCCCCGGGGTTCATCAAGACCGTCGGTTTCCACACCCCGCCGCCGGAGCCGCGGCAGCAGGGAGCGCGTTTCCAGCCCCCGCCCCGGCTGTTCCGGTTCGCGCTGCGGAAGCTGAGGGCGAACTATCGCATCGCGGAGGTGGACCTCAAGTCAGGGCTGGTGCCGGAAAACGTCGATCTGCTGTTGCTCGCGGCTCCCAAGGAGCTGACGCCGAAGCAGCGCTTCGCCGTGGATCAGTTTCTCATGAAGGGCGGCTCGGTGGCTTTGCTGACGTCGCCCTATACCGTGTCGCGCACCCCCGCCGGTCTGGCCGCCGCCCGGTACACCTCCGGTCTCGAGCCGCTGCTGGAGCACTACGGCGTCATGGTCCGGAAGACGCTGGTGCTCGATCCCCGGAACGAGCCCTTCCCGGTGTTCGTGAACCGGAAGGCCGGCGCCTTCACCGTACGCGAGCTGCAGCTCGTGCCCTACCCCTACTTCGTCGACATCAGGGGCGAGGGCCTCAATCAGGACAATCCCATGACCGCCAGGCTGCCCCAGTTGACCCTGAGCTGGGCTTCGCCGCTGACGCTTCCGGACGACGAAGCCGGAGGCACCCGCGCCACGCCGTTGCTCACGAGCTCCGAGGCGTCGTGGCTGTCGAGCTCCCTCAAGGTTCATCCCGACTTCAAGGTCCACCCCAAGCTGGGGTTCGAGAAAGAGGGCCAGGCCAGGGGGCACGTGCTGGGTGCGGTGGTGGAGGGCACCTTCCGTTCCTACTACGCGGGCAAGGACTCGCCGTTGCTGGCCAGGGACAACAGCGAAGAGAAACCGCCGCCGCGGGGCGGCGAGGCGGCGGAGAAGACGGGAGAGGAAGAGGAACCGGTGGTGGCCGGAATGATCGAGAAGTCGCCGGAGTCGGCCCGGATCATTCTCGTCGGCTCCAACGAAGCGTTCACCGACCAGACGCTTCAGTTGTCCCGCGCCGCCAACAACGACCGGTTCGTCAACTCGCTGCAGTTCCTGGAGAACGTGGTGGACTGGGCCCTGGAGGACCGCGCGCTGCTGTCCATTCGGAGCCGCGCCCACTTCGCCCGGACGCTGGTGCCCATGACGCGCGAGCAGAAGGCTTTCTGGGAGTACCTGAACTACGGCATCGTCCTGGTGGGCCTGGCGCTGATCTACGGCGCCCACCGTTATCATCTGCGTCGCCTGCGGGACCGCTACCACACGATGTTGGCGGCGTGAACCCTCACCCCGACCCTCTCCCAGAGGGAGAGGGGGGCAAATTGCCCTCTCCCTCTGGGAGAGGGTTGGGTGAGGGTCCTGAAATGGAAGGATTGTTTGCGTGAGCCGATCGGTCAAGCTCTTGTTGCTGTTGCTGGTGCTGCAGGCGGGTCTGGTGGCCTGGGTCAACTTCCAGGTAGATGAACCGGGCGCTGTCGAGGCGGACGAGCCGTTGCTGGCCCTGGACCTGGAGAGCGCCGACGCCGTGACCATCGAGCGAAAGGGGGACGCGCCTTTGCGTCTGACGCGCAAGGACGCCGGCTGGGTCCTTTCCGGGAAGGGCGACTTTCCGGTAGCGTCGGCGAAGTTCGAGGAGTTCGCCGAAAAGCTGCTCAAGGCCAAGCGGTCCTGGCCGGTGGGAAGGACCCTGGTGGCGGCCAGGCAGTTGAGGGTGACCGAGGAGGACTTCGAGCGGCGGGTGCGGTTCCTCAAGGGGACGGAGGTCCTGGGCGACGTCTTCCTCGGCTCGTCGCCGGGATTCCGCAAGGTGCACGCGCGTCTCGACGGCGACGAGCACACCCATGCCATCGAGTTCAACGCCTTCGACGCTCCGCCGGACGCGGGCTCGTGGTACGACACGGAGGTCCTGAAGACGGCGGTGGAGGACATCGCCCGCATCGATCTGGGGGTCTACGCGTTGAAGGCCGGGGACGGCGGGTTTCAGGTCGAAGGGCTGCGGGAGAACGAGGAAACCGACGCCGGGCCGGTGAAGGAGCTCGTGGAGCGCGTGGCCGGGATCGATTTCAGAGAGGTGCTCTCGAAGGACGGCAAGGCGCGCTTCGACGCCGGACGGGCCATCCTCGAGTACGTCATCGAGACGAAGGCTGGATCGACCATCACGCACACGGTCGTATCCCCGAAGGAGGGCGACCACTATATCCTCAAGAGCTCCGCGCAACCCCACTACTTCGAAGTGGAGAAGGAGCGGTTCGACAAGCTGCGCGACACCAGCCGGGTGCAACTGGTCAAGGGCGTCGTATCCGGTTGACACCGCGTCCGGTCCTCGGATACTTTCGACCGATTGGGCCACCGGTTACAGCTAGTGTGGTGTCAATTAACCAGACACCACACCAAAGGGAGGAGATACCATGAGCGCACGTCCCATGCCGACGCAGGAAACGGAAACCTCGACCGCCAAGCGGTTCATCGCGGCCATCCGGCAGCTCCATACCGACGAGCCTGATGTCGACAGGCGATGGGAGAAGATGGGGTCCCTTCTGAGCGAGCTGCTGGCGGACCCCAGCGTCAAGGCGCAGTCCGAGAAGTGGCCCGATTGCGATCAGGGCGGGCTGACCGCGCCCGAGGGCGCTCAGCGGGCCCAGAACCTCCTCCTCTACGAGGACCCGGACCACGGATTCGTCATCAACGGGCTCGTCAAGGCGCCGGGAACCCGCACCAGCATCCACGACCACGCCCACAACTGGACGTTGTACGGGGTCCTGGACGGTCGCGAGACCATCGAGCGCTACGAGCGGCTTGACGACGGCTCCAAGCCGGACTACGCGGAAGTCCGGAAGACCGAGAACGCCGAGGTGGGACCGGGCAAGATCGATCTCGTGCGCCCGTGGCAGATCCACGCCGAGCAGAGCGGCGAGGATCGCACCGTCGCCATCATCGTGCGCGCGGAGAAACCGGGCACCTTCCTCCAGGGCCGCTACGACCCGGAGACCTGCGAGTACTGGCAGGGCTACGGGCCGACGCAGATACCCTTCGAGTTCGAATAGTTTCTCCGGGGGCGGAGTCCGTCTCCTCCAAAGGCTGTTCTTCGCATCCATTGCGGCTATGGGCAGTGACCATGTAGGGCCTCTTTTTCGCAAGGTACACGGCAAAGTTGACAAACAGGTTCACTCCGGGTACCCTAAGCCGATGCTTTTTAAGGGATTCTGCGTGACACGCTGCTTCGTCGTCCTCGCGAGTCTTCTTTTTCTCCTTTTCAGCGGTCTGTCGCACACCCCGTCAGCGTTGGCGCGCGGTGCCGTTTCGACGGCAAAGGACCCGTTCGCCATCCCCAAAGGGCTCGAGCCCGCCGTCGAATTCTGGAAGGCGATCTTTCTCGACTACGACTCCGACGAGCTGGTGTTCTTCGACCCCAAGGACATGTCGAAGATACACCGGGTGGTGAAGGTCAAGGAGGGCTCGCGGGCGCGTGCACGGCGGGTGGTCCGTTCCGTGCGCGCACAACTCGTGCGGCGCGGCATCCCGTCGCACCGGATCAAGGTACAGCGGGGTATCAGCGAGCGTTTCACGGCCGGGGTGCGGCGGTCCGGGCGTTACATGGAGCACATGCGCAAGATCTTTGCCGCCCGCCAACTCCCCTTGGAGCTTGTCTACCTGCCGCTGGTGGAATCCTCTTTCAGGAACGATGCGCGCTCGTTCCGGGGCGCCGTGGGCATGTGGCAGTTCATGCCCCGCACCGGACGTCGATACATGCGCGTGACGCGGCTCGTGGACGAGCGCAGGGATCCCCTGGAGGCAACCCGGGCGGCGGCCCGCCTGCTGCAGGAGAACTACCGGGAGCTCAAGACCTGGCCGTTGGCGGTCACGGCCTACAACCACGGGCGCGCCGGCATGAAGAGGGCGGTGCGCAGAGTGGGCACCCGGGACATCGTCACCATCATCCGGCGTTATCGCAGCCGTACTTTCAAGTTCGCGTCCAAGAACTTCTACGCGGAGTTTCTGGCGGCGGTGCATGTCATGCGCGAGGTCGAGCGGCACCTGCCCCACGTCCGCTTCGATCAACTGGTGCACTTCGATGAGATCAGCCTCCACCGGCGGGTTGCGGTGTCCGCGCTGCTTCGTCACAGCCGCGTCTCCCGCGCCCAGCTGCTCGCGTGGAATCCCGCCCTGAGCCGCCGCGCGTCGTGGTTGCCCAAGGGATATCGGCTCAAGGCGCCGAAGAAGGAGAGCCATCGGTTCCGCACCGCATTGTCCAACATGGGTCCGATGCCGACGTTCCCCTACCACGTGGTCAGCCGCGGCGATACGCTCTCCGAGCTTGCAAAGATCTACGGCACCTCAACTCACGCCATACAGTCCGTCAACGGCTTGAGGAGCGCCCATCGATTGCTCGTAGGCCAGCGCCTCGAGATCCCGAACAAGTCGTCGGTCAAGGCGGGCGCGGCGCCGCCGGTCAGGAGGCAACTGGCCGCGGTGGAACGTCCGCGTCAGGGGAACGACTCGTACCACGTGGTCAGTCGAGGCGACACGCTTTGGGACATCGCCCAGATCTACGGTACATCGGTGCACGTCATTCAATCCGTGAACGGCCTGGCGAGCGTCCGGAGCCTGCAGGTAGGCCAGCGGCTCGAGATCCCGGACAAGTCGTTCGCGAGCCAGGTCAAGAAGCGGGTGGTGAAGAAGCGGCGGCTCTATCATCTCGTGCGGCGGGGCGAGACGCTTTCCGCCATCGCCGACCGCTACGGCGTGTCGCCGGCCGCCATTCAGCGCGCCAACGCCATCCGCAACAGAAACCGGATCCGCGCCGGCCAGCGTCTCCGAATCCCCGGGACGCGATCCTGAACAGGACATTAGGGTCCTGTCCCACGTAATTCTTCACCGATCTGCTGGTCTTTCTCGTCGTCGGCTGCGTTGCTCTTCCTCGCGTGGTGCCCGCCCTGGGGCGACCTACGGTCGCCCCTACTCGTCATCGCGCCTTGCCGACGACAAGAAATCCTGCGCATCTCGGTAAAGAATTACGTGGGACAGGACCCTAGGGCATATGCGGCCGATGCGATATAATGGCCGCAGCATATGTACCAGAGCCTTCTCCAGGCCACGGCGGGATTCTACCTTCTGGCGACGGGCGCCTTCATCCTGTACCTGTTCTCCCCGCGGGAATCCTTCTCCCGCGCGGGGCAGGGCCTGCTGCTGGCCGGTTT
Source organism: Deltaproteobacteria bacterium (assembly GCA_028818755.1). Taxonomy (GTDB): domain Bacteria; phylum Desulfobacterota; class Binatia; order UBA9968; family JAJDTQ01; genus JAJDTQ01. Next base: position 11,916 of record JAPPNF010000137.1, read on the forward strand.
CATAGGCCACGCGGCCAAGTTCACGCTTCTCTTCCATGAGGCCGGCTTCCCCGCGCTGGCCCAGACCCATGCCACGCTCTCCTTCTACGGGTGGCTGATGGTGGGCGTGTACCTGACGGTGCAGCTCCGGTACCGGCTCCCCATCCTGGGCGGCTTTGTCGCGCCGCTGGCCTTCCTGATGTCGCTGCGCTCCATCGCCCTGGGGGATCCCGGGCTGGAGACGCCGCCGGCTTTGCTGACCTACTGGCTGCCGCTGCACGTGACCCTGGCGTTGCTGGGCAACGCGGTCTTCGCCCTGGCGTTCGCGGTGAGCGTCGTTTACCTGCTGGTCCGGCGCCAGCTCAAGAACAAGCGCATGACCGGCCTGAGCCGCGCCGTGCCCGCCCTGGAGACGCTGGACCGCCTCAACAAGATCTTCCTGGTGTGGGGCTTTCCGTTCATGACCCTGGGCATCCTCACCGGCAGCGTGTGGGCGCATGCGCAGTGGGGCACCTACTGGTCGTGGGACCCGCGGCAGATCACCTCCGGCCTGACGTGGCTCCTTTACGGCATCCTCCTCCACGGCCGCCTGACCGCCGGCTGGCGCGGCAGGAAGGCGGCGGTATGGACCATCGCGGGTTTCCTGATCGTCCTGGGCTACTTTCTCTGGGGGGACGCGTTGTTCCTGAGCCGCCACGGAGGCCGCTTTGAGTGAGGCGGGACGACAGATAGTGGTGGTCGGCCTGAACCACCGGACCGCTCCCGTGGAGGTCCGCGAGCAGCTCGCGTTCCCCGCCACACGCCTTAACGGCTCGCTCCACGACCTCGTCGCCTTGCCTTCGGTGGACGAGGGCGTGATCCTGTCCACCTGCAACCGGGTGGAAGTGGTGGCCGTGGCTCGGGACGGCGGCGCCGGCTTCGCCGAGATCGGGGACTTCCTCAGGAACCAGCCCGGGGTCCGCATCGACCCCGCCGAAGACCAGCTCTACCATCACGCCCGCAAGAGCGCGGTGCGCCATGTCTTCCGGGTGGCGTCGAGCCTGGACTCCATGGTGGTGGGGGAGCCACAGATCCTCGGGCAGCTGAAGGAGTACTATTCCATCGCGCAGGAGGCCGGTACCGTCGGCAGCATCCTGCACCGGCTCTTCCATCGTTCCTTCTCGGTGGCGAAGCGCGTGCGGCAGGGGACCGGCATCGCCAACCGGCCGGTATCGGTGGGCTCGGTGGCGGTGGATCTGGCCCGGCGCATCTTCGACACGCTGGAGGAAAAGACCGTGATGGTCATCGGCTCCGGCGCCATGGGCGAGTCGCTGGTGCGGCACCTGGTGGAGACCGGCGTGCACGGCCTGATGATCACCAACCGGACCTTCGAGAAGGCGGTGGAGCTGGCGGACCGCTTCGAGGCGAGCCCCATCCGTTTCGAGGACTACACGCGCTACCTCAAGCTGGCCGACGTCGTCATCGGGTCGGTGGAGTCCGAGGAGACGCTGATCACGCGCGAGACCGCGGCCGAGGTGCTGCGCGAGAGAAAGCAGGAGAACATGTTCCTCATCGACCTCGGCGTGCCCAGGAACTTCGACCCCCACATCAATGACCTGGACAACGTGTACCTCTACCACATCGACGATCTCACCGACGTGGCGAAGGAGAACCTGCGCGGGCGGGAAAGCGAGGCGGACAAGGGAGAGCTTATCGTCGACCGGGAAGTGGAGACCTTCTATCAGTGGTTCACCTCCCTCGACCAGGTCCCCACCATCATCGCGCTGAGGCGGAAATTCGAGGAGATCCGGGAGCGAGAGCTCAGGAAGTCGCTGGACTCCAACCTCAAGGACGTTTCCGAGCGGGAGCGCAAGGCCATCGAGGACCTTACCTCGGCCATGATCAGCAAGATTCTCCACGGACCGCTCACGCGGCTCAAGGAGCGGCCCGACGAGGATGCGGCCTACCACGATACCGTCAGGGTGCTGTTCGACCTGGACAAGGCGCCGGGGCCGGACCGGGACGATTCGTAGTGTCCTGTCTCACAAATATCGTTATGAATCTGCGGGTCCTTTTCGCCGTCGGCCGCGTTGCTCTTCCTCGCGTGGTGCCTGCCACTGCTCGTCATCGCGCCTTGCCGACGACGAAAATGCCTTCGCATCTTCACAACGGTATTTGTGAGACAGGACACTGGCAGTAACGGCATGGAGAGAATCCGCATCGGTACCAGGCGCAGCCCGCTGGCGCTCGTCCAGGCGGAATGGGTCCGTGACTGTATCCGCGAGCACGATCCCCGCGCCACGGTCGAGATCGTCGCCATCCGCACCAGCGGCGACCGCTTCCAGCACCTTCCCATCGAGAAGATCGGCGCCAAGGGGGTGTTCATCAAGGAGATCGAGGAGGCGCTGCTGGAAGGGGCCATCGACGTGGCCGTTCACTCCATGAAAGACCTGCCGACGGAGTTGCCCGAGGGACTGGCCATCGCCGCGGTGCCGCAACGCGAGGATCCCAGGGACGTCATGGTGAGCCACGTCGCCGAGAGCCTCGCCGCGTTGCCGGCCGGCGCCAGGGTGGGCACCGGCAGCATCCGCCGGCGGGCGCAGGTGCTGAACCAGCGCCCGGACCTGGCAGTGGTGCCCATACGGGGCAACGTGGACACACGGCTCGCCAAGCTCGAGCGCGGCGAGGTGGACGCGTTGCTGCTGGCGCTGGCGGGGATGAAGCGGCTGGGCCGGGAGCGGGAGGCCACGCAGGCACTGCCCCCGGAGACATGGTTGAGCGCCGTTGCGCAAGGGGCGCTGGGCCTCGAGACCCGGCGCCACGAGGTGGAGCGGCTGCGGTTTCTCAACCATGAGCCGTCGGCCCTGGAGGTGGAGGCCGAGCGGGCGTTTCTGCGGCGCCTGGAAGGGGGATGTCAGGTGCCGGTGGGAGCGCGCGCGGTGGCGGGACCGGCCGGTGTCACGCTCGCGGGGATGGTGGCGGAGGCCACCGGCGAGAGGCTCTTCAGGGGCGAGATCTCGGGCGCGTGCGCGGCTGCTGCCTCCCTCGGGGTCGAGCTTGCCGAAAGGCTGCTGGACGAGGGGGCCGGCGCGGTGCTGGGGGAGGTCCGGTCGTGAGCGATTCGCTGATGCCGGCGCCGGTGAAATCCGGCGGCGCGCCGCTGGCGGGACAGCGGATCCTGATCACCCGGCCGCGCGAGCAGGCCGCCGCCTTCGCGCGCGGCCTGGAAGCCCTCGGCGCGCGGCCGGTGGTGTTCCCGACGGTGGAGATCCTGCCGTTGGACAACAGCGAGACGCTGGACGAGGCCATCCGCGGCCTGATGGAGCAGGATTGGCTGGTGTTCACCAGCGTCAACGGCGTCGGGCACTTCCTGTCGCGTTGTGAGGCCCTGGGGCGCCTGGAAGACCTTGGACGGCTCGACATCGCCGCCATCGGACCGCGGACCGCTCGACTGCTGGAAGACCGCGGCCTCGCCGTCAGCCTGGTTCCCGAGGAGTATCGCGCGGAAGGCATCCTGGCGGCGCTGGAGCCGGACCGGGTGAGGGGAAAGCGCTTCCTGCTCGCGCGGGTCGCCGGAGCCCGCGACGTGCTCCCGGAAACGCTGCGGCGGTGGGGCGCCTCGGTGACCGTGGTGGAGGCCTACCGCAACGAGCCCGTGCGGCACGGCGCCCGGCGGCTGGCGGAGATCCTGCAGCAGGTGGACTGGGTCACGTTCACGAGTCCCAGCACCGTGAACGCCTTCATGGATCTGCTCGATGAGGCCGGCGCCGAGCCCGCGGCTGGAGTCCGGGTGGCGTGCATCGGCCCCATCACCGCCGACGCTGCCCGTGAACGCGGCCTGGAAGTGAACGTGACGGCCCGTGAATACACCGTGGCTGGCTTGATCCAGGCCCTCGAGGATGCTTCGCGGACTCCCTCTCCCTCCGGGAAAGGGTCGCGGTGAGGGCAGACCGGTGCAACCGGCTGACAGACGCGGTAAGATGGCGGCATCCTTCGGCCTGACATTCGGTGGAGGTACCCATGGCATTTCCCGTTACCCGACCGCGAAGACTTCGGCGCACCGGCCTGCTGCGTGATCTTGTGCGCGAGACCGCGCTGAGTCCGCGTGATTTCATCTACCCGTTGTTCGTGTGTCCGGGGCGGGACCAGGAGCAGCCCGTCATCTCCATGCCCGGCGTCTCCCAGTTGTCGGTGGACCGCGCGGCCCGGGAGGCGGAGACCGTCTGGCACCTGGGCATTCCCGGGGTGATCCTTTTCGGCATCCCGGAAACCAAGGACGCCATGGGCTCCGAGGCCTACCACGAGCACGGCGTGGTGCAGGAAGCGATCCAGGCCATCAAGGACAAGACACCGGACCTGCTGGTGATCACCGACGTCTGCCTGTGCGAGTACACCGACCACGGCCACTGCGGCGTCGTCGAGGACGGCGAGGTGGACAACGACGACACCCTGGAGCTGCTGGTGAAGGAGGCTCTGTCCCATGCCCGGGCGGGGGCCGATGTCGTGGCTCCGTCCGACATGATGGACGGCCGCGTCGGAGCCATCCGCGCGGCGCTGGACGCGGAGGGCTTCGAGAACGTCGTCATCATGGCCTATGCGGCCAAGTACGCGTCGGGCTTCTACGGTCCTTTCCGCGAGGCCGCGGAATCCACGCCGCAGTTCGGCGACCGGCGCTCGTATCAGATGGATCCGGGCAACAGCGACGAGGCGCTGCGCGAGGTGGAGGCGGATATCGCCGAAGGCGCCGACATCGTCATGGTGAAGCCGGCCCTCGCGTATCTGGACGTGATTTCCCGCGTCAAGCGGCGCTTCCGCCATCCCACGGCCGCGTACAACGTGAGCGGCGAGTACGCCATGATCAAGGCCGCCGCCCGGAACGGCTGGATCGACGAGAGCACGGTGGTGCCGGAGGTCCTGCTGTCCATCAAGCGCGCCGGCGCCGACTTGATCCTCACCTACTTCGCGAAAGAGATGGCGGCGGGGCTGTAGAGGACGCGAAACCGGGCCGGTTCATCCGGTCCGTCCCAGCAGGCGACGCACCTCCTTCACCCGGTTACGGAGGGTCTTCTCGCACTCGGGCTCGCGTTCGGGGGTGTGCACCTGCGCCTCGGAGAGCCGGAAGAGCAGCACCCGGGCGCCTCGGGTCAGGCGGATAACGTAGGTGTTGGAGTCCGCGTCATGATAGGACTCCACCGCTTTCACGGTGTCGTCCTCCGAATGGATGATGGCGTTGGCCCACTCCTCGAGGTCCGGAAGGGCCGCTTCCCCGACGTGCTGCGTAATCATGTGGACGCGACGTCAGCTTCGCTCTTTGGGCTTCCGGAAGGGCCGGTGACAGCTTCCGCAGGCGCTCCTGCCGAAGCCCTTGACCAGCGCGGCGGTGTCCTCGCCCGCCCGGGCCTTGGCCGCGATGGACCGGGCCGCGTCCGAGGCGTTCTTGGCCGCTGCCGCGAACTTGTCCCACTGTTCCCAGATTTCCGGCTTGGCGCGCGAGCCGTCCGAGCTTCCCTTGGGGAAACTGTCGGCGTTGATCTTGGCCAGCAATCCCGCCAGCTTGTCGGCGCCGGCCGCGACCCCTGCCGCGTCCGCGGCGGAGCGCATGGCCTTGCCGGCGGCGCTGATGTCCTTCATCAGATCCTGCCGCGTCTCGATGACCTTGTCGAACTGCGCGGCCGAGACGACACTCGAACCGGCTACGAGAAACACACCCGCCACCAAGCTGAACAACCAAGGTGATTTCCGCATGGATCTTCCCTCCGCTATTGCTCGAACTCGTGCTTCTGAAGCTCCCGGACAAGAGCCGTCAGGTTCGGGTCGCTGTTGACGACGTCGTTTACCTTGTTCTGGAATTCGCCCGCGGCGCGTTCCAGGGGGCCCGTGTCGATGCGGATCCCGAGCCACTGGGTCAGGCGCAGGACCAGCGCCAGGGTCCCGCGGGGGTTCGGGGAAGGCGCCAGGTAGTGCGGCAGGGCGGCCCACAGGCTCACGTGCGGCACGCCCTCCTTGCGGAAGGTGTCGCCCAGGATCCCGACGATGCCGGTGGGTCCCTGGTACCGCGAGGGTGTAAAGTCCAACTGCTTCATCAACTCCGGGTCCGACGAGAACCCGTTCAACGGCACCGGCTTGGTGTAGAGCACCTCGTCGAGAAGGGCTCCCAGAGTGATGATGCGGGCGACCTTCCACTGGCGTGCAAGATCCAGGACCGTGCCGGCGAAAGACTTCCAGTGGAGGTGCGGCTCGGCCCCCGAAGCGAAGATGAAATCCTGTTCCAGATCGCTTCCGGTCTTGTAGTAGTGGAAGTCGTAGGAGGGCCACTCGATCTCCCGCTGTCCGTCCACCAGCCGCACGTGGGGCCGCTGTACCGAGAAGTCGTAGTACTCTTCCGGGTCGATCTTGGCCAGCTCCGAGGCCAGGAGCTGCTCGATCAGGTAGCGGACCGCGGAAGTGGCCGAAGACCCCGCGTCGCTCCAACCCGAGAAGGACAGGATCAGGAAGGGTTGCCGCAGACGGGGCCGGCGGATATGGGAGACGGCGTCGGTGACCATGGTTCTTCTCTAGCACATCTGTCGATGACAGCACCAGCAGAGCCGGGGTTGAAACCCGTCCGCGTCCGGGCACACGGGATGTGCGCGGTGGGCGCTAGCGGCTACTCCGCGTTACCGTCGCGGACCGGATCTGTTAGAAAGTCCGTTGGGTCCACCCTTCGTCATCTTGCCCCCTCACGGGCACGGGACGCTACGACCCGATCCATCATGGGCGACTCGACCCGCCAATACGAACCGGTGCTGTACGGCCGCGACAAGACGGCGGAGGTGGTGGGTGTGGAGCTGGACGGGACTCGCCATGTCCGGCTCTTCTCCAGGACGCCGTCGTCGTTGACCTCGAAGACCGTGCCGTTCGAGCCGTTCCTGTGGCTGACCTCCGAGGACAGGCTCGCGGGATGGCGGGGCCAGTGCCGGATGGAGCCACTCTCCGGAACCGGCAGGTTCCGCCGGTTGGCCCGCTTTCCCGACGTTCAGAGCCTCGAGTCGGCGGCGTCCTGGCTGCAGCGCCGGAGCGGCAGGAGCCTGGGGGCCCCGGGTGTTCCGTACCTCTACGTGCGCGACGTCGTGCAGCAGTACTTCCTGTGGTCGGGGACGACGCACTTCCTCGACATGGGCTTCCAACGCCTTCTGCGCATGCAGATCGACCTGGAAGTCTACCGCACGTCCGGGTTCGAGTTTCCCAATCCGCTCCGCGAGGGTGACCGCATCACTGCCATCGCCATGTCGGACAGCAGCGGCTGGGAGCGGCTCATATCCGGCAGGGAATACGCGGAGGCGGAGATGCTGGCGGAAATGGTCGGTGAGATACGCTCCCGCGACCCGGACGTGATCGAGGGTCACAACATCTTTCGCTTCGATCTTCCGTATCTTGACGCGCGCGCCCGGCGTCACCGGGTCGAGCTGGCCATGGGCAGGGACGGCAGCGTGATCCGGCACCGCCAGGCGCGGTTTCATATCGGAGAGCGTGTCATCCCCTATCGGAACTACGAGATCCACGGGCGCCACGTCATCGACACGTGGTTTCTCGCGCAGCGCTATAGCCGCGCCAACCCGGAGCTCAAGCGCAACGGCCTCAAGGACGTGGCGCGCCACTTCGGCATGGCCGCCTCGCAACGGACCTACATCCCGGGCGCCGAGGCGAGTTGGTACTTCGACAACGACCCGGACACCCTTTTCCGCTACGCTCTCGACGACGTGCGCGAGACCCGGGCCATATCCGAGGCGCTCTCGCCGGCCCACTACGTCCAGGCCCGGATCTTTCCGTGCCGTTACCAGGACACGGCCCTGGTAGACGACCCGGCCAAGATCGACGGCCTCATGCTCCGGGAGTACCTTGCGCAGGGCCATTCCGTTCCCGAGGCTGTACCGGCGGAGCCGGCGGCGCGGAAATACGCGGAGGTCAAGGTCCGTGGGGTGTCGCGTCCGGTGGTGCGCTGCGACGTCACGGCGCTCTACCCGGCCGTCATGCTGACAGGTGCCGGCCGCCCGGGCGCCGACGAACTGGGAGTCTTCCCGGAACTGCTGCGCGGGTTCCGGACCCTGTGCGGACCCGACGGGCAGACTCATGACGCGGCTCCCGCGGGGGACGACGGCCGTTTCGTCGCCACGGTCCGGTCGGGCTGCAAGGTGCTGCTGGAGGGGTTCCACGACTACCTGGCCTTCGCCGGGGGCCACTTCAACGATGCCCGTGTAGCGGACCAGGCAACGGAAGCCGGCGGAGAGTTCGTCCGCCGGCTGGCGACGCGGCTCGACGAGCTGGGTCATCGGGTCGTCACGGTGGACGCCGGCGGCGTCTACTTCGTTCCCCGGGACGCCTGTCCCGGTGCGGAGGAGGCTTTGGCCGAGGCGTCCTCGTCGTTGCCCTGGAAGGTCGAGCTGCCGCTGCGGTGGTATCGGGCGATGTTTTGCCACGGGCCCGGGAATTACGCGCTGCTGGATGAGCAGGGCGACATCACCGTCGCCGGCGCCGACCTGAGTTCGCGCGGACTCGAGCGCTATCGGCGCGAGTGGCTTCAGGAGGCGCTCGGTCTCCTGTTCGACGGCCGCAAGGGCGAGATCCCGGCGCTCTACGAGCGCTATCGCGAGGACATCGCCGGCCATCGCCTGGAGCTGTCCCGGCTGAAGCGGACCGAGACCCTGCGGGAGTCGCTGGAGGACTACCAGATGCGGGTGAAGGGCGGGAAGCAGCATCCCCGCGGCGCCTACGAGGTGGCCCTGCGGTTGGAGCGGCGGTACCTGTCCGGGGACCAGATCTCCTACTACGTCGGGGGTGACGGAGCCAACGTGATGGTGAACGAGAACTGCCGGAACGTCTCGGAATGGGACCCGTCCCGCCCCGACGAGAACGTGGACTACTACAAGGCCAGGCTCCGGGAGCTGTACGAGAAGTTCAGCGCGCTCATCGCGGAGGAGTGAACGGCGCGGCCACGGGAGTTTTCATTGACCGCGCGGCCCGTTACGGCATATAATGCGAAAATTCCACTCTACGGGAAACAGCTTACAGGAGGTGCTTGATGGAGCTCGTTGAATTCTTACTGCGTTGGGTACATTTGTTGGCCGGTGTCACCTGGATCGGCTTGCTCTACTATTTCAACTTCGTGCAGACGCCGTTCTTCGCCGAGACCGAGGCCTCGACCCGCAGCGGAGCGATCCAGAAGCTCGTGCCGCGTGCCCTTTGGTGGTTCCGTTGGGGCGCCATGTTCACGTTCCTGGCGGGTATTCTCATGTGGCTCATCAAGCTGGGGCAGTTCGGCGCCGACTTCTTCGTGATCGGCTACGGCATGGCCATCACCATCGGCGGCACCATGGGCACGATCATGTTCCTCAACGTGTGGCTGGTCATCTGGCCCAATCAACAGGTGGTCATCGCCTCCGCCAACAAGGTGGCCGAGGGCGGAGAAGCCCTTCCCGACGCGGCGAGCAAGGGCCAGTGGGCCGGCTTCGCCTCCCGTACCAACACCCTGTTCTCCATACCCATGCTGTTCCTGATGGGGGCGGCGAGCCACTATCCGCACGGCGAGTACGGCGGCGGCGTGGCGGTTTACTGGATCGCCACCCTCGTGATCATCGCCATCGTCGAGCTGAACGCATTGGTGGGCGATGCCGGCGGAGGCACCAAGAAGCTCCTGACGTCCATTCCGAACGTACTGTGGAGCGGCTTTATCCTGACCGCGATCTTCTGGATTCTCCTGGAGATGGCGTAGGAGGCTACGGCTGCGCCAGATAGGCAGCGATATCGGGAATTCTTTTCCTTAGTTGCGGGTAGTTGGGCATGGCCTTGGTCGTCCGCTGGGGCTTGTAGTCGGGCGGGTAACGCTTGTGCAGGACCTTGGCCTCCAGCAACTCCAATGACGATCCCTTGACAGGCGGACCCTGGGAGCCCGGCTTGCTCGGATCCGTGTTGTGACACACGATACAGGTCGCGAGGTAAAGCCGCCTCCCTCGGGCCGGGTCCGGCCCCGTCACCTCTTCCGCCTTCTCACCGCAGGCGCTCAACAGCGCCAGCACAAGACAAACCGCCGCAATCAATCCAAATCTGCGCATCTTCATGAACGTGTAGGGGCGGGTTTCAAACCCGTCCGCGCAAGGTATCCGTGCCGTGTTTCGGGTTCCGACCCGCCGGTGCCCGGCCGGCGGCTAGCCCGCGGCCACGGGCTCGCGCATGGTGACGAACTCTTCGGCGGCGGTGGGATGTATCCCGACGGTCCGGTCGAAGTCGGCCTTGGTAGCACCGCAGTTCACGGCCACGGCCATTCCCTGGATGATCTCGCCGGCGTCCGCCCCCACCATGTGACAACCGACCACCCGCTCGCCGGCGCGCTCGACGATGAGCTTCATCATGGTCTTCTCGTCCCGTCCCGACAGCGTGTGCTTGAGCGGCCTGAAGTCGGCCCGGTAGACGTCCACTTCGCCGCAGTTCTCCCGCGCGGCTTCCTCGGTGTAGCCCACCGTGCCCACCGGCGGCTGGCTGAAGACCGCGGACGGAATGTTGCGGTAGTGCATGGGCTCGACGTCGCCCTTGAAGAGATTCCGGGCGAAAACCATGGCCTCGGCGATGGCCACGGGGGTGAGCTTGACCCGGTCGGTCACGTCGCCGAGGGCCCAGATGGACGGGACGCTGGTCTGGTAGCGCTCGTTCACCACCACCGCGCCGTTCCGGGCCAGCTCGACGCCGATCTCCTCGATGCCCAGGCCGCGGGTGTTGGGCAGCCGGCCGGTGGCGAACATCACCGCGTCGGTCTCCAGGGTCTGCCCGTCCTTCAGCGTGGCCGCCAAGCTCCCGCCGTTCCGCTCGATGCCGACGATGTCGGCGTCGAAGCGCAGGTCGATGCCCGTCTTGCGCATCTCGTCGGCGAGGGTGTTCCGGACGTCGATATCGAAGCCGCGCATGAACAGCGGGCCGCGATACAGTTGGATGACTTCGGCGCCGAGGCCGTTGAAGATGCCGGCGAACTCCACCGCGATGTAACCGCCGCCGACGATGACCACGCGCCGGGGCATCTCCGAAAGGTGGAACGCCTCGTTGGAGGTGATGGCGTGCTCCCTGCCGGGGACGTTGGGTACCGTGGGCCAGCCCCCGGTGGCTACGAGGATGTCGGCGGCCGTCACCTTCCGGCCGTCGACCTCCACGGTATGCGGGTCCAGCACCCGGGCGCGGGACTCGAACAGGTCGACCCCATGGCTTTCCAGCAGGCCGCGGTAGATCGAGTTGAGACGGGCGATCTCCTGGTCCTTGTTGCGGATCAGCGAAGGCCAGTCGAAGGCGCGCTCGCCCACGGTCCAGCCGAAGCCGGCGGCGTCCTCGAAGTCGCCGGCGAAGTGCGAGCCGTAGACCAGCAGCTTCTTGGGAATGCAGCCGACGTTGACGCAGGTGCCGCCCAGATAGCGTTCCTCCGCCACCGCCACCCGGGCGCCGTAGGCGGCCGACATGCGGCTGGCGCGCACGCCGCCCGAGCCCGCGCCGATGGTGAACAGGTCGTAGTCGTAGCGTTTGTCCGTGCTCAACGGATGCCTCCTTCCGGTGACTCATGGAACAGAAAGGCGGCCCCCAGGGCCTCGGCGCCCGGCACCCGCACGGCGTCGCTGCCCGGGGTCTCATAACGGATGCCGGCCCCGTCAAGGTAACGGCGGGTGGCGGCCAGGTCGCCGGTGCGCATGGACACCTCGGCGATGTAGGGGGTGCAAGGCAGCTCCCGGTCGGGGTAACGCTCGCCGAAGCGCTGGCCGTCGATGAAGACGACGCGGCCTTCATGGAGCCCCATTTCCCAGGTGTCGGCCGTCTCCACCGGCTCCACTCCGACGAAGCGGCAGAAGCGCTCGGCCGTCTCCCGCGGGTCGTCCACGCACACCAGCACCCCGGTGAGGGCGGCGACGCCGTTGGGCTGGTGCTGGTAGCGGGGCTGCCACACGAGCTCCGGCGTGTGGTGCGTGACGATCTGGATGCGGCCCTCGGGCATGACCTCCGGCGGCACCCGGATGACCGAGAAGCGACAGGTCTCCTCTCCGGTGTCCGTGGGCACCGGCCGCGCCAGGCGCACCAGCGGCAGCGGCTTGAAGCCGTCCCGGCCGATGCGCTCGTGGTTCTCCTCGGGGTGGTTGGCCGCGAACGCGATCAGGTGCCACCCCGGGTAGCGGTCGAGCTGCGCACGGAGCTGGCGCGACAACGGCGTGTCCACGGTGGGGCCCAGCATCTCGAGATAGCCCTGGCCGAAGATGGCGCACTGGTTGCCGGTGCCGCTGGGGGTGGGGGCAACGCCGGGCTCGGTGCTGGCCATGTGGGCCACGAACGGGGTCAGCGAGAACCCCAACTCCTCGAGCCGGCGCGGCGAAGCGTCGAAATCGGGGACGAAAAGCCCCACGTGGTCCAGGTAAACCTCGCGCCCCTCGGGGACGAGACCGTTTGCTGCCATGACCGCTCCTTCAGGCGTTGGCGACCACGTCGGTCAGGCGCTCGAACTGGTCCGACGCCAGGCTTGCGGGCTTGAGCACCAGCTCGTCAGTGCCCAGATCCCGATGCAGCGCGATGGCGTCGCGGATGGCCTCGGGCGTGGACAGGTTGGCCCGCGCCAAGCGCGCCTCAAGGCGGGCGGGGTCGCTGCCGTAGTAGTCCGCGAAGGCGCCGCGCAGGGCGTCCTCCGCTCCCGGTCCCAGCGCCGCCAGCACCGACGCCACGATGCGTGGACGGCCGTCCCGGCCGTGCCGTTGCCACGATTCGTTGACCTGTTGCAGAACGCCCGCGGCCCACTCCCGGTCCAGCGCTCCGCCTCCCATGACGTAGCCGTCGGCGTACTTGCCGACCCGGTCCAGCGCCCGCGGCGCGGTGCCGCCGATGAGCAGCTCCGGACCGCCGGACCGCACCGCCTCGGGCCCCACGGGACGTTGCGCGTCGTTGACGATCTCTCCACGCCAGATGCGGCGCATGAGCTCGAGCTGCCGGTTGAAGCGGCGCCCGCGGTCGTGGAAGCCGGAAGGGGCGACCAGCGCGTCGTCTTCGCGGCTGCCGACGGCTATGCCCAGGCTCAACCGTCCGCCGGAGATGGCGTCGATGGTGGCAGTCTGCTTGGCCAGAACGCCCGCCCTCCGGAGCGGACCCACCAGCACCGCGGTCATGAGGCGCACGCGCCGGGTCGCGGAAGCCAGCGCCGCCAGCATGATCAGCGGCTCGTAGTTGTCGTAGGCCAGCCGGTCGATGACCGCGAAGCTCGAATAAGGCCCCTCGTCCGCCTTGCGCGCCAGTGCCTCGATGGCCGGCCAGCTATCCCTGGAAGTCTTGAACGGTAGTCCGATACCGATTTTCACGATGTCCGCGGGTCTCCCTTCATGGCGTCGGGCGCTACGCCGACACGCGCCCCCTATTGGAAAACGTAGCCAATAGCCGGGGTCCCCGCAACTCGGCCCGGGAGGGTGTCCGGAAACCGGGCGGTGAGCGTCGGAACGGTTGACGCCACTGGTGCAAAAAGTGATATTCAGACTTCGATTTGGCACGGAGGAGGATTACGTGGCGGACCATCCCGGACCCGCAATGATCGTGGAAGGGCTGAAGGAGGCTGGCGTCGATCTCGTCGCGACCCTGCCCGACATCAATCTGCACACACTGCTGGAGCGGGTGGCGACGGATCCCGACATCATCCACGTGCCGCTGTGCCGGGAAGAGGAAGGCATCGGCATCTGCACGGGCGGCTATCTCGTCGGCAAGAAGTGCGCGCTGATCATGCAGAACGGCGGGTTGTTCAACAGCGTCAACGGCATCGTCTCCACGCTGCTGCAATACAACCTGCCGCTGCTGCTCCTCGTTTACTTCGCCGGGGACGTGGGCGACCGTTCCTTCAGCACCAACGGCGCCATGACCCAGCCGGTTCTCGACGCTCTCGGCATCCGCCATTTCATCCTCCGGGACCCGGACGAGGCCAGGACACTCATCATGCGGACGCAGGTGCTGACCCAGGACTACAAGCGGCCGGTGGCCGTGCTGCTGACCAAGGACGCGCTGGGACGGCGCCGTCCGGGTGAATGACGCACGCGCGAACGCGGACGGATCGATGAAGCGCATCGAATGTTTCAAGGTCATGGCCGACCTGGCCGGGGATGCCCTGGTGGTGACCGGCGCCGGCGGCAACACCGTCGAGTGGTATGCGTGCCGGCCGGGGGACGGGAACTTCCGGGTCCGCACCATGGGGCTGGTTTCGTCCATTGCCCTGGGAATCGCCCTGGGGCTGCCGCACCGGCAGGTGGTCGCCATCGACGGGGACGGCTCGCTGCTGATGAACCTTTGCAGCCTGCCCACCATCGCCCGCAAGAACCCGCCCAACCTGACCCACGTGGTCCTCGACAACGAGGTCTACGAGGCCTCGGGGGAGATCGACACCGCTACCGGCGCCGGGACGGACCTCGTCGACATGGCGCGGGCGGCGGGAATTCGCCGGGCATCGTGGGCCGCGAGCCCGGACGAGCTGCGCTCGGTCTTCTCCCAAGCGCTCGAAGGCAGGGACGCCGCCTTCATCGGGCTCAAGGTCGAGACGTCCCGCAGCGAGGTGCCGCCGTATCCCATGGACGAGGTGGAGAACAAGTACCGCTTCATCCGCCACGTGGAGAAGACCGAGGGCATGAACATCCTCAGCATGCCCATGCCGGTCAGCTTTCTGAAGGATTGAGCCCGAGCGTTCCTGCCCCTGTTACGCATCACCGAGGCGACCACATGAACATCGACTGTCACGCGCACTATGTACCGCCCGTCGTGATCGAACGGCTCCGCAAGGACGGCTCGTCCTTCGGCGTCGAGGTAGGGGAGGAAACCCCGCAAGGGCCGCGTCTGCGGCTGGGCGGGCCGGAGAGGCCGCTGGCCCGGCCCATCCTGGCGCCGGCCACGGACCTGCCCAAGCGCATCGACACGGTCAGGGAGACCCGCCTGGACCGGCAGATCCTGTCCGCGTGGATGGACATCGTGGGCTACACGCTGCCGGTGGAGCAGGCGGTCAATTGGAGCCGCATGCTGAACGACTCCATGCGCGAGGCTCTGGCGGACGGCGACAGGGACGGGCTCTTCCGGGGCACCGCCACGGTGCCGTTGCAGGACGGCGCGCGGGCCGCCGAGGAGCTGGAGTACGCGGTCAAGGAGTGCGGCCTCATGGGCGCCATGATCGGCCCCAGCATCGGCAGCGCCAACCTCGACGACCCGGGGTTGGACCCCTTCTGGAAGGCCGCCGAGCGTATGCAGGTGCCCCTGATCATCCACCCGCTGAACCCTCTGGGGATCGAGCGGCTGGGCAAGTACTTCCTTACCCACATCGTGGGCCTCCTGGCCGACACCACGGTGGGAGTAGCCAGCATGTACTTCAGCGGCGTGCTGGACCGTTTCCCGGACCTCAAGATCATCCTCTGCCACGGCGGCGGCTTTCTGCCGTACCAGTTCGGCCGCATGACCCGCGGCCGGGAGATCCAGCCGGACATCCAGAAGGCCACCGCGCTCATGGGCCGGGACGTGTTGCGCTGGTTCCACTACGACACCATCGTATTCGAGACGGACGTGCTGGAGTTCCTGATCGCCGAAGTCGGCGCCGACCACGTGCTGCTGGGCAGCGACTGCCCCTTCGGCATCGGCGACCCCAGGCCGCTGGAGATCATCGACAGGATACGCCTGGATCAGGCCGACAAGGACAAGATCCTGGGCGGCAACGCGGAACGGCTGTTCGGTACGGGCTGACCGGGAGCGCACGGAGAAACCGCATGATGGACCTGCGGTCGTTCATGGACCGTCTGGAAGGCGAGGGCCCGGAGGAACTGCTGCACATCCGCAAGCCGGTGCGGCCCGAACACGACGTCACCGGCCTGCTGATGGAGCTGGAGTCGTCCGGCCGGTATCCCACCCTGTTCGTGCACGAGGTACAGGGTTTCTCCATGCCCGTCATCACCAACCTCCACGCCACCCGGCACCGCCTGGCCATGGCGCTGGGCGTGGACGCCAATGACCTGGTGGAGGAGTACCGGCGGCGGGAGAGCAACCCCGTCGCGCCGGAGCTGGTGAAGGATGGCCCGGTCAAGGCGGTGGTGCGCACGGGTGCGGACGTGGACCTGGGCGAGATCCCGCTGCTGACCCACTTCGACATCAGCACCGCCCCTTACGTGACCGCGGGCATCGTCGTCGCCCGGGACCCCGTGAGCGGGGTGCGCAACCTGAGCTTCAACCGCGCCATGTTGGTGGAGCGGAACCGCCTGCGCATGCACCTCGCCCCCGGCATGCACCTCATGCGCTGCGCGCGCAACGCCGAGGAGAGGGGCGAACCGCTGGACATCGCCTTCATCGTGGGGGTCCATCCGGCCTTCGCCATCGGCGCGCTGTCGCTGGCTCCCTTCGACGTGGACGAGTACGATGTCATCGGCGGCATGATGGAGCGGCCGGTGCCGCTGGTGCGGTGCGAGACCGTTCCCCTCGAGGTCCCGGCCCACGCGGAGATGGTGTTCGAGGGGCGGATCCTTCCCGGCGTGCGCGAGGAGGAAGGGCCCTTCGGCGAGTTCACCGGGCATGCCGTGGGCGTGCGCAGGAACCACGTGTCGGAGATCACCGGCGTCACGCTTCGGGAAAAGCCGCTCTACCAGGACATCTTCACCGGCCACTCGGAGCAACGGCTCATGGGTTCCATTCCCCGTGAGGCGGCGATCTTCCGGGCGGTGAAGGCGGTGGCCGCCGGCACCCGGGCCGTGCACATGCCGCCCTCGGGCAACTGCCGGTTCCACTGCTACATCTCCCTGGACAAGCGCTCCG
Organism: Deltaproteobacteria bacterium; assembly: GCA_028818755.1. GTDB lineage: Bacteria > Desulfobacterota > Binatia > UBA9968 > JAJDTQ01 > JAJDTQ01. Next base: position 28,677 of record JAPPNF010000137.1, read on the forward strand.
ACGGCGAGGTACGCAACGCGGTCATGGCGGCCATGGCCACCGACCTCTACCTCAAGCTGGTGATCGTGGTGGACGGCGACGTGAACGTCTACAACGAGCGCGACGTCATGTGGGCGGTGGCCAACCGTGTCCAGGCGGATACCGACACGTTCATCATTCCCCGTTGCCAGGGCTCGGAGACCGACCCGTCCAGCGGCCAGGGGGGCACGACCGCGAAGATGGTGATCGACGCCACCAAGAAACGGAAGGATTTCCCCAAGCGGCTGGCCGTGCCCGACGCGGTTCGCGAGCGGATCCGTGTGGAGGATTACATCGACTGAAGAAGAACTGGCCACTCCAGATTGGTCCTTCCCGTGGAGCAGGCTGCGTCAAGACTCTCCGTGGTTGCGGACATGGCACCACGCCCGCTATCGTCATTCCGGCGAAAGCCGGAATCCAGGGGTGGGGCGGGGCGGTCACGTAAACGATAGGAAATAAAGGGCTCACCAAGGAGGTACAAGATGGCAGAAACCAGCAGAGCGGCAACCCTGCTTGCCCCCGACAAGATCGAGATCCGGGAATATCCCATTCCCGACATCCCGGATGACGGCGGACTTCTCAAGGTGGAGATGGGCGGTGTGTGCGGCTCGGACGTCAAGTACTATCACGGCCGCATCAACCTGCCGCTTCCCATCATCCTGGGCCACGAGATCCTGGGACGGGTGCACAAGCTCGGCTCCAAGGCCGAGAAGATCCACGGTGTCAAGGAAGGCGACCGCGTGATCATGAAGGGCGCCATCGGCTGCGGCCGCTGCTCCGACTGCCGGCGCAACGCGCAGCGCTTCTGCCGGAACCGCACCAACTACGGCGGCCGCACCACTTCGGCCAACCCGCCGCACCTGTTCGGCGGCTTCGCCGACTACCTCTACCTGGCCCCGGACGTGCTGATGACCAAGATCAGCGAGGACCTGTCGCCGGAGGCCGCGGCCCTCATCGGCTCGGTCATGGCCAACGGCTTCCAGTGGGCGCTCAGGCGCGGCGGCGTCAAGATGGGCGACTTCGTGCTGATCCAGGGGCCCGGACAGCAGGGGCTGGCGTGCACCTGGGCCTCGAAGCACGCGGGCGCGGCCAAGATCTTCGTGTCCGGCATCGGCCGGGACGCGCCCCGCATGGAACTGGCGAAGAAGTGGGGCGCCGACCGCATCATCAACGTCGAGGAAGAGAACGTGGTGGATGTCGTCCGGGAAGAGACCGACGGCGCCCTGTGCGACGTGGTGGTGGACGTGTCGGGAAGCCCCAAGGCGATCCTCGCCTCCATCGATTGCCTGCGCCGCCAGGGGACCATGGTGCTGGCCGGCCTCACCGGCGACAAGACCATCACCGAGATGCACATGGACAAGCTCGTGTGGGGCGAGATCAAGCTCCAGGGCTGCTTCACCGGCGACAACGACGCGGTGGACGCGACCCTGCGCCTGATGGAGGCCACCCAGTTCCCGGTGCAGGACATGGTCAGCCACGTGTTCCCGCTGGAGGACACCGAGAAGTGCATCCAGGCCGTGGGCGGCGAGATCCCGGAGATGTTCCCGACCAAGGCGCTGATCAAGCCCTAGCGGCGACAGCCATTGTCCCCCTCTCCCCCTGGGAGAGGGTTGGGGTGAGGGTGCTCGTAAAGGCAGGGATGCCGTGGCCGCCCTCACCCGGCCTTCGGCCACCCTCTCCCAGAGGGAGAGGGACTGAGATCCGTAGAGAGGCTTTATGAGCGAGACCTGTAGAGCGGCGACGCTGGTGGACTACGGGAAGATCGAGGTCCGGGAGTACCCGGTGCCGGACATTCCGGCGGACGGCGGACTCCTCAAGGTGGAGATGGGCGGGGTGTGCGGCACGGACTACAAGTACTACACCGGCAAGCTCAACCTGCCCCTGCCCATGATCCTCGGCCACGAGATCCTCGGCCGGGTGGAGAAGCTCGGCGCCCGGGCGGCGCAGATCCACGGCGTCAAGGAAGGCGACCGGGTGATCATCAAGGGGTCCATCGGATGCGGCCGGTGCGCGGACTGCCGCCGCGGCGGCGACCGCTTCTGCAAGCAGCGCGCCGCATATGGTTCGCGGATGTCGTCGGCCGATCCGCCGCACCTATTCGGCGGCTTCGCCGAGTACCTGTACATCACCCCCACCGCGCTGCTCACCCGCATCAGCGACGACCTGCCGCCGGAAGCCGCCGCCCTGGTCGGAGCGGTGATGGCCAACGGCTTCCAGTGGGCGCTACGGCACGGCGGCGTCAAGATGGGCGACTACGTGCTCATCCAGGGCCCCGGCCAGCAGGGACTGGCCTGCACCTTCGCGTCGAGCCACGCGGGCGCCGCGCGCATCTTCGTCGCCGGCATCGGGCGCGACAAGAGCCGGTTGGAGGTGGCCGAAAAGTTCGGGGCGCACCGCACCATCAACGTGGAAGAGGAGAACGTCGCGGAGGTGATCCGCGAGGAAACCGGCGGCGCCATGTGCGACGTCGTCGTCGACGTCTCCGGCAGCCCGGCCGCCATCGTCACCTCGGTGGAATGTCTCAGGCGCCAGGGCAAGCTCGTGTTGGGCGGGCTGACGGGCGACAAGACCCTGACCCCCATGCTCATGGACCGTCTCGTCTGGGGCGAGATCTGCGTGCAGGGGGCCTACACGGGCGACAACGATGCCATCGACGCCACCCTCCGGCTCATGGAGACCACCGGCTTCCCGGTGGAACAGATGGTGAGCCACACCTTCTCGCTGGACGAGACCGAGCAGTGCATCCGCGCGGTCGGCGGCGAGGTGCCCGAGATGTTTCCGACCAAGGCGTTGATAAAGCCCTGACGGTCCTTCGACTTCGCTTCGCGAAGCTTGTCCTGAGCTTGACGAAGGGCTCAGGACGATCGGAAATACGCTCTACTCAGCCGTTCGCCCTGAGCCCTTCGACAGGCTCAGGACAGGCGAAGTCGAAGGGCGCAGGGCATTCTCCGACATGAAGCTATTCGCGCCCGCCAAGGTGAATCTCTACCTCCGGATCACGGGCCGGCGTGACGACGGCTATCACCTGCTGGACACCCTGATGGTGCCCATCAGCCTGGGCGACGAGGTCGAGATCTCCCGGGTCGACGGACCTCCGAGGTCGGTCACGATCCACGCCGATGCCTCCGACGTCCCCCTGGGCGAAGAGAATACCGTCTATCGGGCGGCGCGGGCCTTCCAGGAACGTACCGGCCGCGACGATCCGATCGCCATAACCATCCGGAAACGCATCCCCATCGGCGCCGGGCTCGGCGGCGGCAGCACCGATGCCGCAGCCGTCCTGCGCGGGTTGAACGACCTGCTCGGCGCAGGTCTGTCCACCGAAGATCTCATGGCGGCCGCGCTGTCGGTGGGCGCCGACGTGCCGTTCTTCATCCGCGGTGAGGCGGCGCGGGCGCGGGGGATCGGAGAGGAGCTGAGCCCGGCGGGACCCCTGCCCAGGCTCGCGATGGTGGTGTTGTTCCCCAACGTGCCGGTATCCACCGCCTGGGCCTACCGCAACTTCCGGTTCAAGTTGACAAAATCGTCCAATGAGAATAACTTGATCGGAAAATTGGACACTCCGCACGAAGTGGCTCAGGTCATGGTCAACGACCTCGAAACCGTAACCGTCGGCCGCTATCCGCGCATTGCCCGCCTCAAGGAACGCCTTGACCGGGAAGGCGCGATCGGCAGCCTGATGTCGGGCAGCGGCTCCGCGGTTTTCGGGGTATTCGCTGACGAGGCGGATGCCGAGAAGGCGTTCGCGGGCTTCGATGGCGAAAAAGACGTTCGCGCGTATCTGGCTTTTTCGCTGACATAAGGGCAAGCCATCCGTCCCTGGACGGAAAGGAGGTCCCTGTGGAGGTCACGGAAGTCAAGGTCTTTCCCGTCGAGGAGGATAAGCTCAAGGCTTATGTGACCATCACCCTGGACGACTGCTTCGTGGTTCGGGACCTCAAAGTCATACGCGGCACCTCGGGTCTGTTCGTTTCCATGCCCAGCAAGAAACGCCGGGATGGCACCTACAAGGACGTGGCGCATCCGCTCAACAGCGAGACGCGCAGGATGATCGAAGAAAGGATTATCGCGGCATACAGGGAAGTTACAACGGGCGATGCGGGCCAGGACCGGGATGACGGCTAGCCGTTCCCGGACAGCACACGCGGACGCCGACGGGACGGGATGGGCGGTCGCCAAGTGGTAAGGCCCCGGATTTTGGATCCGGTATTCGAAGGTTCGAATCCTTCCCGCCCAGCCAAGCTCTCTCCTCGGGCAGGCCGGCGCGCCGTCAAGGCACAACGGCGCCGGCGAGTCTCTCACAACAACGCGGGTCGATGACATGGGATCGTTGCACGATGAAATGAGAATCTTCGCGGGTAATTCCAACCCCCCGCTGGCGCGCGACATTTGTCACGGTCTCGAGATCCCGTTGGGGGAAGCGTTGGTGGAGACGTTCAGCGACGGCGAGATCCGGGTGGAGATCAAGGAGAACGTGCGCGGCTGCGACGTCTTCGTGATCCAGTCGACCTGCGCGCCGGGCAACGACAACCTGATGGAGCTGCTGATCATGCTGGACGCGTTCCGGCGTGCTTCGGCCAAGCGGGTGACCGCGGTGATCCCGTACTACGGTTACGCCCGGCAGGACCGGAAGGTGGCCCCCAGGGTGCCCATCAGCGCCAAGCTGGTGGCGGATCTCATCACCACCGCCGGCGCCTCGCGCATGCTCACCATGGACCTTCATTCAGGCCAGATCCAGGGCTTCTTCAACATCCCGGTGGACAACCTCTACGCGTCGCCTGTGCTGCTCCATTACCTGGAAGGCCGTTTCGCCGGGGAGAGGTCCGTCGTCGTGTCGCCCGACGCGGGCGGCGCCCAGCGGGCGCGGGCGTTCGCCACCAAGCTGAACGTGGCGATGGCGGTCATCGACAAGCGCCGCGCCGACGCCAACGTGGTGGAAGAGATGAACATCATCGGCGAGGTGGAAGGGAAGAGCGCCATCCTCATCGACGACATGGTGGACACCGCCGGGACCATCGCCATGGCGGCCGAAGCGTTGATCCGGGCCGGCGCCAACAAGGTCATCGGCTGCTGCACTCACGCCATTTTCTCGGGCAAGGCGCTGGACAGGATCAACGACTCGCCGATGGAGGAGATGGTGGTGACCGACACCATCCCGGTGGACGACAAGATGGCTCGATGCGACAAGATAAAGCCCTTGTCGGTGGCGCCTCTCATCGGAGAGGCTATTCGCAGGACCCACCTGGAGAGGTCCATCAGCTCGCTTTTCTGATCGGCCGCGTTCACGGTATTCGCGGCATTTCCGCAGGAGGTTCAGGTTTTGGAAACGGTAGAAGTTCCGGTAGAGACGAGGCAGGTCGGCAACAAGCGCGACGCGGGACGCCTGCGGCGCGACGGAATCCTTCCGGGAGTCGTTTACGGCCGCGGCACCGACGGCGTCGCCATGCAGGTGAACGGCCGGGAGCTCAGGAGCCGTGTCGGCAGCCTGGAGGGCTCTCACGTGCTCCGGTTCAAGTCTGCCGCCGGCAGTCTCGACGGCAGGCTCGTCCTCATCAAGAACGTGCAGTATCACCCGGTGACCCACGCCGTCGCCCACATCGACTTCTACGAGGTGGACGTGACGCGGAAGATCACCGTCATGGTCGGCCTTCATTTCACGGGGCGGGCCGAGGGCGTCGTTCACGGGGGCGTGTTGCAGCCCATCGTGCGGGAGCTGGAGGTCGAGTGCCTGCCCATGGACATCCCGGCGCAGATAGACGTGGACGTCTCTCCACTGGAGATCGGTCACGCGCTCAAGGCTGGCGACATCACGCTGCCGCCCGACGTGGTCAACCACACTCCGGATCTGACCCTGGTGTCGGTGCTCGCGCCCACGGTCTCCACCCTGCCGGAAGAGGAGGCTGAAGAGGCGGCGGAGACCGCGGAAGCGGCCGGGGAACAGGCCGCGGAGCCCGCGGAACAGACCGGCGAGTGATCTCCGCGCACGTTGCGGACGGCCGTTGCCGCTCCTGGCGTGTCAGGGGCTGCCGGCCGTCGTCGCGCCTTGCCGACAGCGAAATGTCCCACGCGTCTTGCTACCCGTTGTTGTCCGGATACAGGAAGCCGGCGTGAAGCTCGTGGTGGGCCTAGGCAACCCGGGCCGGCGATACGCGCGCACGCGGCATAATCTCGGGTTCATGTTGCTGGACCGCATCGCCGAGGCGAGGGGCATCCGCATCGGTGACGACAGGTGCGAGTCCCTGGTGGGACGAGGCGAGAGGCAGTGGGATCCGGTTGTCGCCGAATGGTGGCCGCCGCTGGTGCTTGCCGAGCCGCAGACCTACATGAACAACAGCGGCTTGGCGGTCGCCGCCCTGATGAAGCGCTACCAGGCACGGGGCGCGGATCTCGTGGTGGCGTACGACGACCTGGATCTGCCGTTCGGTCGGCTGCGCATCCGTTGCGGCGGCTCCGCCGGAGGGCACCGGGGTTTGGCATCGATTCTGCAATACGTCGCCGACCGTGACTTCGTGCGGCTGCGCATCGGCATCGGCCGCCCGCCCGCGGGGGCGGATGCGGTAGACTACGTCCTGAGCCGGTTCTCGCCCGAGGAAGAGGGCCGGTTGGATGACGTGCTGTCGAAGGCCGCGGAGGCCGTGGAAGCGATCGTGTTGAACGGCCCGGTGCAGGCGATGGAAGATTTCAATCGAGTTCAATAGAGGAGGGGCGTTATGGATGGTTTGGCGGTTTGGGCGCCGATACTGGGCGCGGTGGGGCTTATCATCGCGTACGCGGCGTATCGGGGCATCATCAAGGTCGGAGTCAAGGATGCGGGCATGCAGTCGGTCAGCGACTCCATCTACGAAGGAGCCATGGCCTTCCTCAAGCGCGAGTACATCGTTCTATCGATATTCGTGGTGGTGGTGGCGCTGCTGCTGGCATGGCAGCTCGGGGTCGACACCGCGCTGGCGTTCTTCGCGGGCGCGATCTGTTCGGTGATCGCGGGGTTCCTCGGCATGAAGGCAGCCACCCGCGCCAACGTGCGCACGACCCAGGCGGCCGCCGAGGGCGGCCAGTCGGAAGCGCTGCTCGTGGCCTTCAACGGCGGCTCGGTGATGGGCCTGTCGGTGGCCAGTCTCGGACTCCTGGGCGTGGGCATCCTGTACCTCCTCTACGGCGACCCGGACAATGCCAAGTACATCAGCGGCTTTGCCATGGGCGCCAGCTCCATCGCCCTGTTCTCTCGTGTCGGCGGCGGCATCTACACCAAGGCCGCGGACGTGGGCTCCGACCTGGTAGGCAAGGTCGAGGCGGGTATTCCCGAGGACGACCCGCGCAACCCGGGCGTGATCGCGGACAACGTCGGCGACAACGTCGGCGACGTCGCCGGCATGGGCGCCGACCTGTTCGAGTCCTACGTGGGCTCGGTGATCGCGTCCATCGCCATTGCCAGCACCATCACGACGGCGGGGCTCGCCGGGTTGTTCTCCTCCGGGGCCGATGCTTCCCGTGCCACCCTGATGGCGTTGCCGCTGATCCTGGCCGTGCTGGGGCTCATCGCGTCGGTGATCGGCATCTATTCCATGCACATCTTCAAGAAGATCGATCCGCAGTCGGCGCTGCGGGGGGCCACGATCCTCACCACCGTGCTGTTCCTGGTGGCGGCGCTGGTGCTCATCCTCGCCTACGGCGTCACCATCGGCGTCTTCTGGGCGGTGCTCGCGGGCTCGCTGGGCGGTATCCTCATCGGCCTCATCACCGAGTACTACACCTCCGCCAAGCCGGTGGAGCGCATCGCCGAGGCGAGCCGCACCGGCCACGCCACCAACATCATCCACGGTCTGGCCGTGGGCCTGGAGAGCGTCGCGGCTCCGGTGGTGGTCATCGCCATCGCCATCTGGGTGTCCTACGGCGCGGCCCAACTCTACGGCATCGGCATCGCCGCGGTGGCCATGCTGGCCACGGTGGGCATCACCATGAGCGTGGACGCCTACGGCCCCATCGCCGACAACGCCGGCGGCATCTCCGAGATGTGCGGCCTTGGCCCCGAGGTGCGCAAGATCACCGACGGGCTCGATTCGCTGGGCAATACCACGGCGGCCATCGGCAAGGGGTTCGCCATCGGCTCGGCGGCCCTGACCGCGCTGGCGCTGTTCTCGGCCTACACGCGGACCGTGGATACGCAGCTCGCGGCCATGGGGCGGGAGCCGTTGCAGATCCTGGTGACCTCGCCGGAAGTCGTGGTGGGCCTTTTCATCGGCGGCTTGATCCCGTACCTCATCGGCGCCATGACCATGACCGCGGTGGGCAGGGCCGCCGGGCGGATGATCGACGAGATCCGCCGGCAGTTCCGCGAGATCCCCGGGCTGCTGGAAGGCCGCGAGGGGGTCAAGCCCGACGCGGCCAGTTGCGTGGACATCTCCACCCGGGCGGCCATCAAGGAGATGGTGGTGCCGGGGCTGGTGGCGGTGATCGTGCCGGTGGCGGTGGGCTTCGCGCTGGGCCCGGTGGCGCTGGGCGGGACGCTGGCCGGCGCCCTGGTCTCGGGAGTGCTGCTGGCGCTGCTCATGTCCAACGCCGGTGGCGCCTGGGACAACGCCAAGAAATACATCGAGCGGGGCGACCTCGCGAACGAGGAGAAGGGCGGCGAGGCGCACAAGGCGGCCGTGGTCGGCGACACCGTCGGCGACCCGCTCAAGGACACCTCCGGCCCGTCCATGAACATCCTGATCAAGCTCATGTCCGTGGTTTCGCTGGTCATCGCGCCGCTGCTGGTGTGACACAGGACGCTAGGTTGTAAAGGGACCACCCCTGTGTTAAGAAAATCCGACGATTATGGCTGAAGAAACAACCCATTACGAGACGCTTTTCATCGTCCACCCGGTTCACAGCGGCAAGAACAAGGAGCTCTGTGACAGGTACCTGGGAGTTCTGGAAGGGCGAGGAGCAACCGTTACGCATTTCGAGGAATGGGGCATGCGCGATCTCGCCTACCCCATCGAGAAGCAGGGCAGGGGCTTCTACAACCTGGTCCAGTACCAGGCTTCGGCCGGGACCAGCGAGGAGCTCGAGCGGCTGATGCGGCTCAGCGACGAGGTCATGCGCTGCATGACCGTGGTTCTGGACGAGGACGTGCAGTCGCTGGCGCGGACGGATCAACCCGCGCCCGCTCCGGAACCGGAGTCGGCGGCGGCACCGGAAACAGAATCGGCACCTGCGCCGGAATCGACCGCAGCGCCAGAACCGGCCTCGGCACCTGCGCCGGAATCGGAGCCGGAACCGGCTCCCGAGCCGGCGGAAGAACCCAAGGAAGTCCAGGAAGGCTCGGAAGCCTAGCGGTTTCGGGGACGCGCAACGGACGTACAGAAAAGCGGGACGGCTAGGGAAAGATGGCAGAATATCGCGGAAGAAGAGGCTCGGAAGATCATGATTCGCCACCTCGCCGGCGCGGCATGTCGCGCCGCAAGGTGTGCCGCTTCTGCGCCAACAAGGATCTTCGTTTCGACTACAAGGATACCAAGCTCTTGAGCGGGTTCATGACGGAGCGCGGCAAGATCACTCCGAGCCGCATCACCGGGACCTGTTGCTGGTGTCAACGACGCTTGTCCAAGGCAATCAAGCGGGCCCGTCTGGTAGCGTTACTCCCCTATACCACCGTAAAGCTCTGATCCGGCGTCCCCCGCCTGACGGCCTGTGACATGCAAATGCGCGGCAAATTGCGGGACCTTCCCGCCGCGGGCGGGCCGCGACGGGTCGGCTTATGAACACGCTTGACACGCTGAAGTGGTTCGGCCTTGGCTTGGCCGCCACTCTGCTGCTCTTCTTCGCGGGGCTGAGGGTGCCGGTCGCCGGTCTGGTGGTGCTTCCACTGGTGATCTTCCCGGCCCTGTACGTGGGCGTGAGGGTGGGGAAGCAAGTGGGGCTCCTGCTGCCGGCGGCGGCGGTGGTGTTCGTCTTCGCCATGGCCGGCCTGGAAGCGGCGGCGGCCTACCTGGTCTTCGCGCTGGTGACGTTCCTGCTGTTCTTTTCCTTCGGGCGAGGGTGGTCCATTGCCACCATGGTGAGCGGCAACGCCATCTGCACGGTGGCGGTCATGCTGGTGACCGCGACGGCGTTCGCGGGCTCGCTCTCGACCCTGTGGACGACGCTGAAGGCTGGCGCCCACGCCCAGATCCTCGCGACCCTGGAAGTCTACCAGCGCATGGGCCTGTCCGGCGAAACCATCGAGTTCCTGCGGGAGCAGGCGGAGCAGATGGCGGCGCTGTTCGTCCAGATGCTGCCCGCGATGATCTTTTTCGCCATCGGGGTCGCGGTGCTGGTGAACCTGGGGCTGCTGTCGTGGCAGTTCCCGCAGTATCGCTCGTTTTTCTTCGAGGCCGGAGACCTGAAGGAATGGAAGTCGCCGGACCACATGGTGTGGCTGTTGCTGGTCCCCAGCCTGGCGCTATTTCTGCCCCTGGGAGAGGTGCTGCGCGCGCTGGCGGTGAACGTGGTCTTCGTATGCACCGTGTTCTATTTCTTCCACGGCCTCGCCATCGTCGCGTACTATTTTCATCACAAGAAGGTGCCGATGTTTTTTCGCGTGCTGGGATACCTGCTCATCGTCTTCGAGCAGGTTCTCACGGTGCTGGTCATCGGGCTGGGGTTCTTCGATCTGTGGGGCGACTTCCGTCGCCTCAAGCGCCGTACCGCGGCCCTGACCTGAAGGAGATTCGATGGAAGTCGTTCTGAAGGAAGACATTGAAAACCTGGGCCACATGGGCGACGTGGTGAAGGTCAAGGACGGTTACGCCCGCAACTACCTGCTGCCCCGCGGCCTCGTGGTGCTGGCCAACAACAAGAACCTCAAGGCCCTGGAGCACGAGCAGCGCATGATCTCCCAACGCCGCGAGCGCCTCACCAAGGAGGCGCAAGGCATCAGCGACAAGCTCGCGGGAGTGTCCCTCGAGTTCACCGCCAAGGTGGGCGAGGAGGGCAGGCTCTTCGGCTCCGTGACCACCATGGACATCGAGAAAGCGCTCAAGGAGCAGGGCTTCGAAGTCGAGCGCCGCAGGATCGTCCTGGACGCCCCCATCAAGAACGTCGGCGACTACGAGGTCCCCATCCGCCTGCGCCCGGAGGTGACGCCGAGCATCAAGGTGAAGGTGATGTCGGAGGATCAACCGGAGGCCGGGGAAGTTCCGGCCGAGGCCGCGGATGGTGAAGCTGAAACCGCTTCTGCCGAAGCTGTCGGTGGTGAAGCGCCGTCTAGCGAAGGTGAAGAGGGGTCCGCCGAGGGAGACCGCAACGAACCTTCAGCCACGTCCGAATAGATGTCCTCAGCCTTCGACAAAGTGATGGCCGGGCTAGACGATGCCCGTGCATACCTGAAGGGCGCCCGCGACGGTTTCGAGTTGCATGAAGTTGAAGTGCCGGAACCGCTCCGCGCAACCGCTACGCCATCAACTCCACCGCCGCCGCGCTGATGTGCTCGGCGGACAGTCCGTACTTCCCGTAGAGTCCCTCGGTGTCGCCGGATTCGGCGAACTCGGTGACGCCGACGCGCCGGACGCGGCCGCGGCCGAGCTCGGCTACGGCTTCGGCCACGGCGCTGCCGAGGCCGCCGGCGATGCCGTGGTCCTCCACGGTGACGATCCTGCCGTGGCTTGACGCCACGGATTCGATGAACCCGGTGTCGATGGGCTTGATGGTGTGGATGTTGACCACCTGGGCGTTGATGCCTTGTTCGGCCAGCAGGTCGGCGGCCTTGAGAACGTTCTCCATCACCGCGCCGGTTCCCACCAGTGACACGTCCGCGCCTTCCCGCAACACCACGGCCTTGCCGAAACGGAACTCGTAGCCCTCGCCGTTGACGTCGGCCACCTTCTGGCGGGTGAGCCTGAGGAACACCGGGCCTTCGTGTTGCGTGATGTACTCCACCGCGCCGCGGGTCTCGATGGCGTCCGCGGGTTGCACCACGGCCATGTTGGGCAGGGTGCGCATGAGCCCGACGTCCTCGGTGGCCATCTGGCTGTAGCCGTCCTCGCCGATGCCGATGCCGGCATGGGTGCCGACGATCTTGACGTTGGCGCGGTTGTACGCCACGGCCATGCGGATCTGCTCGAAGCGGCCCACCACGAAGCAGGCGAAGCTGCAGATGAACGGGATCTTGCCGGCCAGGGCCATGCCGGCGCCGACGCCCACCATGTTGCCCTCGGCGATGCCGACGTCGAAGAAACGCTCGGGATGCTTGCGCGAGAACTCGTCGGTCATGGTGGACTTCCGGAGGTCGGCGTCGAGGACGACGATGTCCGGATTGTCGTCGGCCAGCCGGGTGACGGTCTCGCCGAAGGTTACGCGTGTTGCGGTTGCGCTCATGTGCTCTTCCTTGCTGCGAACATCTGTAGGGGCGACCCGCGGTCGCCCAAGGGCGGGTTGCCGGCGCCGGCCAGGGCGACCGCGGGTCGCCCCTACCCGAGGTTGCCCCGTGCGGGGCGGTAGTCCCTATCCGCCGTTTACGATCTCGGCGATGGCCTGTTCGCCTTCCTCTCGGCTGGGAGCCTTGCCGTGCCACTCCCAGCGGTTCTCCATGAAGCTGACCCCTTTGCCCTTGA